>NZ_RYDM01000009.1:50971-139643 GCF_003984825.1 Flavobacterium sp. RSP46 | reverse complement strand
AGGGTGGTCAGTTTACTCCGGAACTGGTGGTCAATTTGCACTGGAATTGGGTGGTCAATTTGACCGGTTTTTCCACCGACGGTAATAATATCATATTTGATGTGAGTTGATTTTAAATGAACCCGAAAAATAGTTGCTATAATTGACTGTTGTTTTTCTTCTTCAGGATATTTCGTTTGTAAAGCTTTATAAAAACCGCATTCAGTTAGCTTCTTTATTGGTTCAGATAGAAATTCATTTACGTCATTGCAGGTCATTTTCTTCTCGTTTTTTTCGCTTGTAAAATCGCTAAGAATCCCCTCCCTGTATGATTTGATTAAAGGGCTTGGATTAAGACAACTATCAATATAATTTAATTCGGGTTGTTTGGTTCTACTAATAGCTTCATCTTTATTTTTAGTTTTTTCGAAATCATCTATTGTCTTAAAATGCTCAGATTTAAATATTATAACTGGTACAATATCTTGTTCGTGTTCAACCTTTAGAGAGTCATACACATTTCTATATGAAACAATAAATCTATTAATGAGGATTTCATCAAATTTATTTGCTTTTTCTAAAATAGATTTTAAATATTTGCTTGATAAAACTAAACTCTCAACATCTTTTCTTAATCTTTTTACAAATTCAATATTACCTCCAGCCTTTCCCAATTCTTCATTTATTTTAAAAATGAAATGGTTTTCTTCCTTTGTTACTAATTTTTCTAATTCATTTTTAAAAGTCTCTAAATCAATGTTTTTTAGTAAAAAATCATAATTCAAACCAGAATACTTATGACTTTTGTTTTTAAAATTAAAATCTTTAAGAGATAAATCTTCTTTTTCATAATCGTCGCCATAATAGTAACATTGGTAAAACCGCATTGATTCAAATATAGTCTTTTCAATGCCACAGAATGTAAAAGGAATCCAATCTAAAGGAGTATTCAAACATTCAATATCTGGGGTATAAACTTTTCGAATTTCTTCAAGTGAATTTAAAATGTAATTCATATTGGTACATAGTTAAAAGTAATGTTACAATTTTGTCTTTTTCCTAACACGACTTTCTAAATTGTTAAGATTTTGGATTTTTTATAAACGTTGTTTTAACGTGGTAAATTTTCAGCCCTTTTTTACCTTAATTGCTTTACGTGGTAAATTTAAGGGATTTTTTACCACGTTGTTTTATTGTGGTAAATTATAAACCGTTTTTTACCACGATTAACCATTCATTAAAACGTTTATTAATTCGGTATTTAGATAATAGTTATCCTTTCCCAATTTTGTTTTTTGCAAAAAACCCATTTCAGCAATTTTATCTAAATAGTTTAATGCGGTTCTTTTTTGAAGTCGCAACTCATCTTGTAGAAACTCAACTTTTGTATAAGGATTTCTAAACAAAATATTTATTAAATCTTGACTGTATATTTTAGGTAATTCGGTTCGTATTCTAGTTTTATAATCTGCCATTAAATCCCGTATTTTGGTAATTAGAACGATAGTTTGCTCTGCGGTTACTTCAACGCCTTTTAGCATATACAAAACCATTGCTTCCCAATCGTTAGTTTCTCTCACTCCTTGCAAAACTTTGTAGTAATCGGCTTTGTTTTGGGTAATATAACGGCTTAAATACAAAATAGGAATATCCAACAAACCCGATAAAACCAAATAGAGAATGTTAATAATACGCCCCGTTCGTCCGTTACCATCATAAAATGGATGGATGCTTTCAAACTGATAATGTATAATTGCCATTTTTATAAGTGGGTCAATATCTGAAAAATCATTGTCATTTATAAACTTTTCGAGGTTGCTCATTAAGTCTAAAACTTCATTAGTGCTTTGTGGTGGAGTATAAACCGTTTGCCCTTGTGAGTTAACTAATTTTGTTCCCGCTTGGGTTCTAAATCCAGCATTGTTTTGTAACAGCTCCTTTTGAATGATTAAGATATGTTTGTTCAAAAGTAATTTCTCTTTTCGTACAATCTCAAAACCAAGCTTCAAACCTTGTGCATAATTAAAAACTTCTTTACTGGCGTGTTTCTTGGTGTCAATCAATACGTTTTCTTTGTATAAATCGTCGTGAGTAGTGATGATGTTTTCAATCTCACTACTGTCTTTTGCTTCCTGGAGTGTAAGCGTGTTGATAAGAATACTTTCGTTTGGAATAGTCTTTGCCGTTCCTTTGAGTTCCGCTAAATACCGATGTGATTTTGCCAATTGCTTCAATATCGCAATCGATTCTGTAAAGTCTTTAGGCGGTAAGGATTGCAAAGTGAAAGTTTCTGTCATTGTGTATGATTGTCTTACAAAGTTAGAAAACTTATTTTGATATTGTAGTGTTTTTAAAAAATCCCATTTGTTGAAAAAATTAAATTTACACCCCTCTCTAATTAGTCCCTCCCCATAGCTTGGAGTAGAATCGGCTTTTTGTTGGTACACCGCCATTTTTTACAGGAGAACAAAAACTACATCAATAAGATAATGTACACAGAAAACGAAACAAAGACATTTATTTAAGGACAAAAAACCAGACTGCTAAACTTTTATCATTTCAAGTTAAGATTATAGAAACAGATAAACAATGTTATATAGAGACTGTTTAACAGTTTTTAACTTTTTGAAAATCAAAAATCAATTTTAGTTCAAACAGATTACATTATGTTAAGGAAGTAAGAAATATGCTTTAAAAGCACCCTGTCAAGCACGCTAAAAACAAAAAACCCTTAAAATCATAATGAAATTAAGGGCTGTAAGTGGTACCTCCAGGGATCGAACCAGGGACACATGGATTTTCAGTCCATTGCTCTACCATCTGAGCTAAGGTACCTCGCTATTATCTCACTTTGCTCTTATTTTAGTAGGAGTTCGATGAACTTGTTTGCGGGTGCAAATATAGTATGATTTTTAGTTTATCCAAAACAATTTTAAAAAAAAATCAATTCGTACCTTTGTCCCATCAAAAAAGAAATTATGATTTTAGTAGTTGATGTGGGAAATACCAGAATTAAAGCCGCTGTTTTTGAGGGTGCTATGCTTTTGGAGGTTTTTGTTTTTAGCCAAATTGAATTGGAAAAAAATATTAAAAAAATATTAAAAAACTTTAAAAAAACAACTGATTTGGTGGTTTCTTCAGTTGGAGATCTCGGAAAACAGCCGTTTTTAGCTTTCGATAAAGAGATAAAAGTGCATTTTATCTCGAATAAGGATTCTTTTCCGTTCCAAAATAAATACGCAACGCCACAAACTTTGGGAATTGACCGTATGGTTCTTGCTGCAGGGGCTACGCTCCGGTATCCGGATCAAAACCGGCTGGTCATTGATGCCGGAACTTGCATTACCTATGATTTTATAGATCAGGAAAATAATTATTTAGGGGGAGCGATCTCGCCGGGACTGCGATTGCGCTATGAAGCATTGCATCACTACACCGCAAAATTACCTTTATTGTCTCTGGGGATTCCGGAAGATTTGATTGGGAAATCAACTTCAGAATCGATTCATTCCGGAGTGGTAAACGGTTTAGTTTATGAGATTGACGGGTTTATAAATCAATATAAAGCACGGTATTTAAATTTTATAATAATTTTAACGGGTGGAGACACAGATTTTTTGGCTAAACGATTAAAAAATACCATATTTGCCAATTCAAATTTTCTTCTGGAAAGTTTAAACCAAACATTTCAACATAAAACCAAAAATGATTAAAAAAATTATAATAAGCGCCTGTTTGCTTTTATCATTAGTATCTTTTGCTCAAGAAGGAACAGCGTCCCCGTATTCTTTTTATGGAATAGGAGATGTTAGGTTCAAAGGAACGTTGGAAAACCGTTCGATGGCAGGAATAGCCATTGAACAAGACAGTATACACATGAACTTGCAAAATCCAGCCAGTTATGCAAGTCTTAAACTAACTACTTTTACCCTGGGTGGTACGCATGCGACCACAAAAATGAAAACAGATACTGAAGCTGCAAATACAAGAAGAACGACTCTGGATTACCTGGCCGTGGGTTTGCCTATTGGTAAGTTTGGGTTGGGTTTTGGATTGATTCCGTATTCATCGGTAGGGTATAAAATAGAATCTATTGCTACTGATCCCTCGCAAAACAGCAAGCGTTTCAAAGGTACTGGTGGTTTGAACAAGGCCTTTTTAGGAGTAGGGTATAAAGTGACGCCGAATTTTAGTGTAGGTGCCGATGTACAGTATAATTTTGGAAAAATTGAATCTAGTAACCTTGAATTCGTTACTGGAGTTCCCGTTGGAACCAGAGAATTGAATACGATTGATTTGTCTGGCGTGAATTTTAATGTAGGGATGATGTATCAGACTAAAATCCATAAAAAAATCTCTTTTTTTAGTAGTGCAAATTATACGCTGGAAAATACATTGGTGTCTAAAAACAACAGGAATATTTCGACAGTGGTTTTTAGTTCAAATTTTGATGTGGTGGTTGTAGATGCGCTGGATGATGTAAAGGGCCAAGTGAATTTGAAAATGCCGAGTAAATTAGCATTAGCAGCAGGTTTTGGCCAGGCCAGAAAATGGCTCGTAGGAGTTGGTGTGACGCTACAGGATGCAGGATCCTTGGCAAATAATTTTAATTCAATGCCAAATGTTACCTACGAAAAGCATTCGAAATACAGCATTGGAGGGTATTTTATTCCTAATTACAACTCGTTCACAAGCTACACAAAAAGGATTACGTACCGAGGGGGTTTGAGATTTGAAAAAACCGGAATGGTGATCAATTCAGAATCCATTGATGATATGGGATTAACTCTAGGCATTGGATTGCCACTAACAGGTCAGTTCTCTAATGTGAATATTGGATTTGAATTAGGCAAAAAAGGAACTACAGCATCTAGTTTAGTTCAAGAAAACTACGCCAATGTAAGTGTGAGTTTCTCTCTTAATGACCAATGGTTTATCAGAAGAAAATTCAACTAGAATAAAAAGAAGTACTTTCTCCAATTTTTTCGTCCAGGCCAACTTATGACAGTAGTCAAAAAATATTATATCAAATTAGGGGTCGCGGTTTTTGCCGGAGCGCTTTTTTTGGGGTGCGAAAGTAATTTTAAGGAAATACAAAAAATAAATTTTTCCGAGTTTGTTCCCAGTAGTGATGCTGATATGGTAAATCTCAAATATACAGATTCAGGAAGGATTACATCCATTTTGATCAGCTCTAAAATGTTAGATTATTCTAACGTTAGCTTTCCTTTTACGGAATTCCCAAAAGGGATTGATGTTACTTTATTTGACAAAAAAGGGAAGAAAACATTTATCAAATCAAATTATGCCATTTCTTACAAAGGAACAGCAGTAATTGATCTGCAGGGAAAAGTAAGGATCTCTAATGAAAATGGACAGCTGTTAGAAACAGAGCAACTTTATTTTGATCAAAGGAATGAGTGGTTTTTTACCGAAAGAAGGTTTAAATTAACAGACCCAAAAGGTGTTTCAAATGGACAAGGAATCGATTTTAGCAAGGATTTCAAAGTGATTAATTCTCAAAAAATAACCGGCGAACTCGAAACCGCTGAATAACACAACACCCTATGAACTATTTAAAATACACACAATACGTTTATCTTGTTTTTGGAGCCTATTTTATTTATGATGGCTTCATAAAGTTAAATGCCGAGGAAGAAAATCCGTGGTTGAGTTTCATGTTTGCCGGATTAGCCGTTTTTATGTTTTTCTTTAGAAGAAAATTTGCTAAAAAGTTTGAAGACCGAAACAAAAAATCCTAATTCATGGAGATTAGTGTTATTTTTCTGTGTCTAATACTAAGTGCTTTTTTTTCAGGAATGGAGATAGCGTTTGTCTCTTCAAATAAAATATATCTTGAAATTGAAAAAAAACAAGGCGGTTTTGTTTCCAGAATACTGACAAAGCTTACTGAAAAGCCCTCCAAGTTTATCGTAGCCATGCTCATTGGGAATAATGTCACCATGGTGGTCTACGGTTTTTTTATGGGCGAATTATTGATGCGCTGGTTTGTTACTCTGGGGTTTCAGTTTTCGGATTTCTTGGATTTATTAATTCAAACCATAATTTCTACTATCATTGTGCTGATTACCGCAGAGTTCTTGCCAAAAGTTTTTTTTCAAATTTATGCCAATTTTCTATTTAAGTTTTTTGCAATTCCCGCCTATTTCTTTTTTAGTATTTTCTATTTTATAGCTGCATTTTTTATTTGGGTTTCTGATTTTGTTTTGATAAAATTCTTCAAAACCGAAGGCGATAATGTACAGCTTTATTTCAGTAAAATTGAGCTGGGGAATTACATTACGGAACAAATGAGTAGTGTTGAAGATGATGATGCCATGGATTCTGAAATTCTGATGTTTCAAAATGCATTAGAATTTTCAGGAGTCAAAGCCAGAGATGTGATGAATCCCCGTACTGAAATTATAGCCATTGACTTGTCGGATACCATCATAGATCTCCGAGAATTGTTTATAGAAACAGGCTATTCTAAAATAGTGGTGTTTCAAAATTCACTCGATGACATTGTAGGCTACGTGCATTCCTTTGATATGTTCAAAAAACCAGACAGTATCAAGGATATTGTGATTCCGGTAGAATTTGTTCCGGAAACAATCTTTATCAAAGATGCGATGAGTTTGCTGATCAAAAAACGTAAAAGTGTAGCTATTGTATTAGATGAATACGGCGGCACCTCCGGAATTATTACCGTAGAGGATATTGTGGAAGAGCTTTTTGGTGAAATTGAAGATGAACACGATTCAGATGAAGAATTGATTGAAAAAGAACTCGGTGATGGCGAATACGTTTTCTCAGCCCGGTTAGACGTCGAGTACCTTAATGATACCTATAAACTGGCTATTCCGGAAAGTGATTCGTATGGAACACTTGGGGGGTTTATTGTGAATTTTACTACCGAAATTCCTCAAAATGGAGCGGTTATCACCATTGGAGCGTATCGTTTTGTAATTGAAGAAGCAATAAATAAGAAAATAGAATTAGTAAATATGACCGTGCTAGAGTAGTTTTTTTTGTAAAATTGAAATTTCTTATAAAATAAAACGCTACTACTATAATTATTAATTAGATAATTGTATTTTCGCAACCTGAATATAAAAATTAACAACAATAAAATGGCATTATTACAAAAAATTAGACAACGTTCGCTTCTTCTGATCTTAGTTATTGGGTTTTGTTTATTAGCATTTATCATAGGTGATATATTTAGCAGTGGAGGTTTCAGCAGCACATCAAAAGATGTAGGAAGCATTGACGGGAAAGATATTTCATTTGAAGATTTTAGAGTTAAAGTGAGTAATGTTGAAAAAAGTGGTCAAGGAATTACTTCAACTGAAGCGGCTAACAGAGTATGGGAACAAGAAGTTTCGGTTGCTTTGCTAACGGCTGAATTTGAAAAATTAGGATTACGAGTAGGTGAAAAACACCTATTAGAAGTGCTGAAAGGCGATCAAAATATTGGTGGGAATCCATTGTTTTTGAATGCAGCCGGTGTTTTTGATATTGCAAAATTTAAAGAATATTTCAAAGCAAATCCTGCCCAAGCTCAGTTTTTGAAAGACAGAGAAAAAGATGCAGATCTTAATGCTAAATATCAAATCTATACTACATTGATTAAAGCGGCCGTTTTTACAACGGAGAGCGAAGGCAAGTTGCAGTATGAGATGGAAGCAAATAAAGTAAACTTTGCCTATGTTGCAGGATTATATTCAACAATCAAAGACAGTCAAGTAAAAGTGACTGATGCTGAAATTGTTGATTACATGAAGAAAAATGAAAAAAAATTCAAAGCAGACGAATCTCGTGAAGTAGAATATGTCTTGATCGAAGACAAAGCATCACCAGCTGATGAAGCCGAAGTAAAATCAAAAATAAATGCATTGTTAGCCGGAACAGTAGTATACAATCAAGCTACCGGAAAAAATGATACCTTACCAGGATTCAGAGCAGCAACTAATACAATTGAGTTTGTGAATTCAAATTCAGATGTTCCTTATGATTCGTCTTATGTGGCCAAAAAAGATTTGCCTGCAATTGATGCGGATAAATTATTTAATCTTGCTCCTGGAGCCGTTTATGGGCCTTACATATACGGGAAATATTTCTGTATTTCAAAATCAATGGGAATGAAATCAGGTGTGAATGCAAAAGCAAGTCATATATTGATCAGTTATGAAGGGACTCAAGTTCCAAATCAAAAGGAAAAAAGAACAAAAGAAGAAGCAAAAGCAAAAGCAGAAAGTATTTTAGCACAAGTTACTGCCAGTCCGGATAGTTTCTTGATGTTAGCTTTCACAGCTTCTGATGATTCGTCTTCTCAACAAGGGGGAGATTTGGGTTATTTTGGTCCAAACCAAATGGTAAAACCATTTAATGATTTTGTCTTCAATAGCAGTATTGGGAAAATAGGGTTAGTAGAAACGCCTTTTGGATTTCATATTATCAAAGTTACTGATAAGCAAGACGGAATTCGTTTGGCTACTGTAGCTCAGAAAATAGAAGCATCTGAGGCCACTTCAGATAAAATGTTTACTCAGGCAACTAAATTAGAAATGGATGCTGTGGACAAAGATTTTAACAAAGTTGCAAAAGATATGGGGCTTGTAGTAGCTCCGGCTGTTTCTGTAAAAGGGATGGACGAAAACTTTGGAACTTTAGGAAATCAAAGATCAATCGTTCGTTGGGCTTTTGAAAAAGGAGTAAAAGTAGGTGCTGTAAAAAGATTTGAAGTGGCTAATGTAGGTCACGTAATTGCAAAATTAAAGAGTATTGACAATTCTGGTTTAGTAGCTGTTTCTGTGGCGAGACCTTATGTGGAACAAATACTAAAAAACAAGAAAAAAGCAGCATTGATAAAGGCAAAAATGACAGGTTCTTCGCTGGAAGCAATCGCGAAAGCAGTAGGAGCTACCGTACAACAAGCTACTGACTTGACAATGCTAAACACGATGTTGCCAGGTGTTGGTCAAGAGCCAAGTGTAGTAGGAAATGCATTTGCTTTAGCAGCAAATAAAATGTCAGCTCCAATTGAAGGAAACACAGGTGTTTATGTAGTGAAAAACAATAGCACTGTAAAAGCGCCAGCATTGAAAAGCCATGCTTCTTATGTTTCTAAATTAAAAGAACAAAGCGCTTCAGATGCTAATAGAGTAGTTCCTGCCTTGAAAGGAAATGCTAAAATTGAAGACAACAGACAGGAATTCAATTACTAGTCAAAGCGTAAGTAATCAAATAAAAAATCCCGATACATGCTGAATGTATCGGGATTTTGCTTTTCTATAGCTTTTTCTACAGCTATGATTATTGATACAAAAAATTATGGTAAGATCATTTCATCATAAAAAATGATAGTTTCATATCCTTTTGAAATAAAATAGTCAGTTGGATTTTCAATTGCAATTGCCATTACAAAATCGCCTCCCCAAGCTCCCAGGCTTTTTATCACGCCATTGAAATCTGGAAACAAAGACTCTTTTATCGTTTGTGTTTCCAGAACAATACTCATTTGTACTTCGTGTTTTTGTAGTGCTGCAGCAAAAGATTGAATTGTAGTCGCATTCAAAACTTCAGAGGTTATCACGTCATTTAAAGCAATCGTTCTCGGGAGATTATTCTTTTTATTCATATCGTAGGCTGTTATTGCGCTTTTGCTGCTTTGCTTTTTATTCAGATAGACAAAGTAAAGATTGTTAGTAAAATCCGGATTAAAAGATACTTTTTCAACAATAGGAGTACCTTTTTCCAAATGATAGACAATAGGGGTGTCGTTTTGTGCACAGGCAATATCATAACCACTACCTCCAAAACTGTTTTTAAGTAATGTAAAAGCATCGATGTCTAACCACTGAGCAATGTTGTTTATCAAAGTCGATGACGTGCCCAAACCCCAGCTTTTGGGAAAGCTAAGTTCAGTCGTGATTGTGTATCCCTCTGAATTTAAAATGAAACCTGGATTTAATTTGAATGCCTCGTGCAAAATAATCTTAAGTGTAGCCTTGACCGATTCATTTTTAGTTTGAACTTCCTTTGAAATATCAGAAAATAAAAGGGTGTCTTCAAACCAAATACTTCCATCTGCATCATAACTTTTCCAGATGATTTCCTTATTATTTCCCTTTTCTATAATGAGGTTTTGCCCCATTTTTGTTGGTAATGCAAACGCTTTGGCACCATCAAGAACCAGATATTCACCTGTGATTAAAAGTTTTCCGTTACTGTAAAATGTTTTCTTCATTGTCTTTGCGAGGAACGAAGCAACCTTATTCTTTGTTGCTTCAAGATAAAATTATTTTCTTAAACTTTCAATATAGGTGACCACAGCGCTATGCGAAACGGGATTTTTTTTAAAATATTTCAGGATTAAAATGCGCTCTTCATCAGTGGCTTTAAGCTGATTGATGATGTTGTTCAAATGCATTTTCATGTGTCCTTCCTGAATTCCTGTGGTAGTCAAAGAACGCAATGCGGCAAAGTTTTGGGCTAAACCGGCTACAGCTACAAACTGCATTAATTCCTTGGCAGAAGGTTTCTCTAACATTTCTAAGGATAATTTTACCAATGGATGTAAGGAAGTCAAACCACCAACCGTTCCTACTGCTAAAGGGATTTCTAGCCAAAAAGTAAAAATACCATTTTCTATTTTGGCATGGGAAAGACTGGAGTATTTTCCGTTTCGCGATGCATAGGCATGAATTCCGGCTTCGACAGCGCGGAAATCATTCCCAGTTGCCAAAACTACCGCATCTACTCCGTTCATGATTCCTTTGTTATGCGTAACGGCTCTGTACGGCTCGACTTCGGCGATTTGTACGGCTTGCACAAATTTCTCTGCAAATTCTTGAGGATTTAAAATGTGTTTTTCTTCCAAGTCAGCAATCGGACAAGAAACTTCGGCTCTTACGATGCAATTAGGAACGTAATTCGAAAGGATACTCATTACTACTTCAATCTCTTTTTCTGATTCGGTGAATAGACTATAGTTTTGGACCTCTTCTTTTAAGGTTTTAGCAAACTGTTCCAGACACGAATTGATAAAATTAGCGCCCATGCTGTCTTTGGTTTCAAAAGTGGCATGCAGCTGAAAATAATGGGGCAATAAATCGGTTTTGTCTTTTAAAATAATATCTAAAATTCCTCCACCACGTTTTTGCATATTTGTGGTAATCGACTCGGTTTCTGAAAAGAATTTATTTTTGTGTTGGACAAAAAACAAATTCAATTTTGAAACATCACCTTTATAAATAAAATGAACCTGACCAATTTTTTCGGTATTGATTACGGTTGCTTTAAATCCGCCACGCGTAGACCAAAATTTAGCAGCTTTCGCGGCAGCGGCAACCACAGAACTTTCTTCAATAGCCATGGGAATCGTGCTGTATTTTCCATTAATCAGGAAATTAGGAGCAACTCCAAGCGGTATATAGAAATTGGTTATCGTGTTTTCGATGAATTCATCGTGTAATTTCTGTATTTTTTCATCAGAATTCCAGTAGTTTTTCAGCAAGGCGATGGCTTCTGTGGGTGTTGAAAAATATTGATCGGCAATCCATTTAATTTTTTCTTCTTTGGATAGTTTAGAAAATCCGCTAATGGCCTTATTCATTTTCAATTGATTATAGTATAATTAAATGCAAATATACGGTTTTAGCCGTTTTAGTAGCAATCCTATTATCCTCAATAAAAGGGGGTTTAAAATATTGTTTTTAAGATTTAACACATATAATGTGAAATTATTGTAAATTTTTCACTAAAATTGACGGTTTTTATATTTAAATAAATATCATGTATTCAAGAAAAATTATTGCATTATTTTTATTCGTTTGTTTTGCAGTTGCAGGGCAGCAAAAAATCACCATTGATGCCATTTATAACGGCACTTTTCGGGCGCAAGGCATGGATGAATTGCAGTCGTTGAAAAACACAAATCAATATACGGTTTTGAATACCGACAGACAGTCCAGAAGCATGCAGATTGATTTGTATGATTTTGCAACTTTAAAAAAAGTGTCCACATTAATAGATACAAAATCGTACGCCGAATTATCAGGAGGGATTGACAGTTATACGTTTGACGCTTCAGAAAAAATGATTCTATTGGCTTGCAATACCAATCAAATCTTCCGCCACTCCTTTACAGCGGATTACTATTTATATGACATTGCCAATAAGAAATTAAGAAAACTATTCGATTCTCCCGTTCAGGAGCCTACTTTTTCACCTGATGGGAAAAAGATTGCATACGCCAAAGAAAATAATCTGTATGTACATGATTTAGCTGCTGATAAATCAACTCCAATAACTACAGACGGACAAAAAAACAGTATTATTAATGGTATTACGGATTGGGTTTACGAAGAAGAATTTGCTTTTGTAAAGGCTTTTGACTGGAGTGCTGACAGCAAAAAAGTAGCCTACATACGTTTTGACGAAAGTCAGGTTCCGGAATTTTCGATGTCAATGTTTGGAAAAGACTTGTACCCAACGATGCAAACGTTCAAATATCCAAAAGCCGGGGAGAAGAATGCTCTAGTTTCTTTACATATTTATGATGTAAATTTGAATGCAGTAAAAAACATAAATCTTGGGAATTATAACGATTTTTATATTGCCAGAATGAAATGGACAAATGATGAGAATACACTATCAGCACAGGTATTGAATCGCCACCAAAACAATTTGGAATTGTTGTTTATCGATGGAAATTCAGGAGCTGTAAAAGTAGTTTTGAACGAAAAAGACAAAGCCTACGTTGATGTGACAGATAACTTGACTTTCTTGAAAGACAACAGTTTTATTTGGACCAGCGAAAAAGACGGTTTCAATCATATTTATTTATATGATAAAAATGGAAAATTGAAAAACCAACTGACCAAAGGAAAATGGGAAGTGACGAATTATTACGGTTTAGACGAAAAAACAAATACAGTTTTCTATCAGTCGGTAGAAAACGGATCTATTAACAGAGATGTTTATAGAATAGGTCTTGACGGAAAAAACAAAGTCCGTTTGTCACAAAATACAGGAACTAATGCGGCAACATTCAGTCCGAATTTCCAATACTACATCAATACGTTTTCTAGTGCGTCTCTACCTCCGACGTATACATTGAACGAGGCCAAGGCTGGAAAACAAGTACAAGTTATTGAAAACAATGAATCATTGGCTACGAAACTAAAAAGCTATAATTTACCGGCTAAAGAGTTTTTTGTTTTAAAAACAGCAAAAGGACATGAGCTAAATGCTTGGATTATGAAACCAAAAGATTTTGATTCAACTAAAAAATATCCTGTTTTTATGATTCAGTATTCTGGTCCAGGTTCTCAGCAGGTTGTGAACGGATGGGGAAGTTCTAATGAATATTGGTTTATGATGTTGTCGCAACAAGGATACATTGTAGCTTGTGTTGACGGGCGCGGAACTGGCTTTAAAGGAGCTGATTTCAAGAAAGTAACCCAACTGCAATTAGGGAAATACGAAGTAGAAGATCAAATTGATGCTGCGAAAGTAATAGGAAATTACGCATTTGTTGATAAGGCTAGAATTGGTATATTTGGCTGGTCGTATGGTGGTTTTATGGCGTCTAATTGCATCATGAAAGGAAATGATACGTTCAAAATGGCAATTGCTGTAGCTCCTGTGACGAACTGGCGTTTTTATGACAGTGTGTACACGGAACGTTACATGCAGACCCCACAAGAAAATGCTAGCGGATACGATGATAATTCCCCAATAAATCATGTAGATAAATTGAAAGGGAAATTCCTTTTGATACACGGTTCAGGAGATGATAATGTTCACGTTCAAAACTCCATGCAGATGATGGAAGCGTTGATTCAGGCTAATAAACAATTTGATTCCCAAATTTACCCGGACAATAATCACGGAATTTATGGTGGGAAAACCAGAATTCAATTGTACACAAAAATGACTAATTTCATCAAAGAAAATTTATAACAGCGCTTTATGACGAACGACGCATTGATTAAAAAAGATTTTTTTGGACATCCAAAAGCGCTTTTTATATTGTTTTTTACCGAAATGTGGGAGCGCTTCTCCTTTTATGGAATGAAAGCCTTGTTGATTTTTTATCTGACAAAGTACCATTTGTTTTCGGATACTTCGGGGAATTTATTAATTGGTAGTTACGCTGCTTTAGTGTATGCCGTTCCAGTGTTAGGAGGTTTTATTGCTGATAAATATCTGGGATTTAGAAAAGCCATTGTTTTTGGTGGGATTATGTTGGTGTTGGGTCATATAGGAATGGCTTATGAAGGAAATGCTGCCACACAATCCATGACGGGAGCAATTACGCGGGACGAAACCTCCTTACAAATATTTTATTTTTCATTATCCTTAATCATTGTTGGGGTTGGTTTTCTAAAAGCCAATATTTCTTCATTAGTAGGAGAATTATATGAAACAGGTGACAAAAGAAGAGATTCTGGATTCACGTTGTTTTATATGGGAATCAACTTAGGATCTTTTATGGCTACGCTAATATGTGTTTGGTTGGGCGAAACGTACGGTTGGAGTTATGGTTTTGGTGCAGCTGGTGTCGGAATGTTTTTTGGACTATTGACTTTTATTTCCGGCAGAAAATTATTGATGGGAAAAGGAGAATCAAACAACCCTTCTTTCCTAGAAAACAAATTGTTTGGATTTAAAAATGAGTGGTTGATTTATATTGGAAGTGTTTTGTCAACGGTATTGTTTTGGCAAATGGTCCAAAATCACGATGCAGTTTCATGGGCTTTAAAAATTGCGGGTGGAATTTCTTTTATTTATATTGTTTATTACGCAGCTACACAACTCGATGGTAAAGCACGTGATCAGTTGATTGCGTTAACTATTCTGATCGTATTTACTATTGTCTTCTGGGCATTGTTTGAACAAGCGTATACTTCCATGAATTTATTTGCTGACCGGATTTTAGACCGAACTATATTTGGTTATGAAGTTTCTGCCGGGCAGTTCTTAAGTTTTAATGCCTTGTTTATAATATTGCTAGCGCCTGTCTTTGCTTGGATTTGGCCGAAATTAGGGAAATACAATCCGAATACAGCTGTAAAATTTGCATTAGCATTAGCATTAGTAGGACTAGGCTTTGGAGCATTAGTGATGGGAATAAACCTTTCTGGTGCTGGAAAAGTAGCAGCGATTTGGCTAATATTGGCTTATTTTTTACATACTTGTGGAGAATTGAGTTTGTCACCAGTAGGACTTTCTGCGGTAACCAAATTATCTCCGGTAAAAATCGTTGGGTTTATGATGGGCGTTTGGTTTTTGGCAACAGCCAGTTCTGAATTTATTGCGTCTATTTTAGCAAATATTGCTTCGGTAGACACCTCAAATGGTACAGCACCTGATTTAAATTTAGCAAAGCAGAGTTATTTAGTGCTTTTTGAATATTTATTTTATACGGGTCTTGGTTTTGGGGTTGTTTTACTGCTGCTTTCACCAGTAATCAAAAAATTAATGCACGGAGTTGATAAGGAATTAAACAATTAATAGGATGAGTGAAAATACAACAGATCAATTTTTTAAGAATACCGTTTTAGGACATCCTGCGGGATTGTTCGTTTTGTTTTTCACAGAAATGTGGGAACGATTTTCATTCTACGGAATGCGTTCTTTGTTGATATTATTTTTAACCGCTTCCCTTACAGATGGTGGTTGGGAATGGACTCGCGAAAATGCTTCTGCCTTATTTGGATCCTATGTGGGATTGGTTTATTTGTCCACAATGTTAGGAGGGTATTTTGCGGATAAAGTAATTGGTTTTAGATGGGCTGTTGTTGTTGGGGCAAGCTTAATGACTTTGGGGCATGCTTCTATGGCTGTTGAAACAGAATTCTCTATTTATTTAGGATTAGTATTGTTGGTTTTTGGGAATGGTTTTTTCAAACCCAACATGACCTCTATCGTATCTGAAATGTACAAAGACCGTCCTGAAAAGAAAGATGGCGCGTATACTTTGTTTTATATGGGAGTTAATGCCGGAGCGTTCTTTGGGATTTTACTTTGCGGTTATTTAGGAGAAAAAGTGGGTTGGACTTACGGTTTTGGTTTAGCCGGAATTTTTATGTTCTTTGGAATGTTGCAGTTTTGGCTGTCTCAGGATATCTTTGGAGATATTGGTTTAAAACCAAATAAAGAAAGCAAAGCGAAAGCAGAAGCATTAGATACTGACAAAAGAAATCCTTTTTCGCCAATACAATTGGCAGCAATAGCCTTCTCTTCTATATTAGCATTATTATGGCTTATAAATGATCCTGCTTCAAAAATATCCGGGGGCAAAATAAATATTTTTTCTTTCTTAGGTCCTAATGGAAATGCGATTGCAATTGCTTCAGCTCTACTTGTATTTATTGTATTGTTAATTTATAGATTTACTCAATATTCTAAAATTACTAAAGAAAAATTAATAGCGGTTACCTTTTTTGCCTTTCTTACCATTTTCTTTTGGGCAATTTTTGAGCAGTCACCAAACAGTTTGACCATTTTTGCCAGTGATTATACGGATCGTGTTTTAACAGGCAATTGGAGTGTGGTGTTTTTAGTGATTAATTCGTTAATTACTATTTTACCGTTGGTTATTATTACCGGGGTTTTAATTTTATTATTTAAGCAAACATTTAAACTTTATGCTGTTGCAAATATGATCCTTAGTGTCAGTTTTATAATTATTTGGGGAATAGCACTATGGATGTTGACTAAAGATTATTACACTGCGGGTTATCTTACTTTATCAGATTCAACATTGCAAGCATTGAAAATTGATAAAGTAACTACTGCATTGACAGAAGTTCCTGCCACTTGGTTTTCTACTTTAAACTCGTTATTCATTATCTCTTTGGCTCCATTGTTTTCAAAATGGTGGGAAAGTAAATACAATCCTTCTGCAAATTTAAAATACGGAATCGGAATGGCATTGCTAGCGCTTGGTATGGCTTGTGTCGCTTTTGGGGCAAGCGGAATCGAAGCGGGTGCAAAAACAGCTTCAGTAAGTATGATATGGTTGATTTTAGTCTATCTTTTCCATACAATGGCTGAGCTGTGTATCTCACCGGTAGGATTGTCGTATGTAAGTAAATTAGTTCCTGCCCGTATGATTGCCTTTATGTTTGGAGTTTGGTACTTAGCAGTAGCAATTGGTATGAAAGGTGCAGGTATGTTTGGTGAAAATATAGATAAAATCGCCAATGAACACGGATTGAGTTACTTCTTTTGGATGTTGACTATTATCTCTATTGTAGTTGCTTTGTTCTCTGTTTTGATGACTCCAATAATTAAGAAATTAATGCATGGTGTTCGATAAATTTTAGGCATCATTTTTGATTTGTCCACCGTAAAAAAAAATAGATATGAAGAAAGGTATAATAACGTTGTTATTGTTAGTTGGTTCGTTTGCTGCTGAAGCACAAGAATTAGTGTGGGAGACTAATGTCAGTAAGGCTCTTGAAGTTTCAGCCTTAACTAAAAAACCATTATTAATGTTTTTTACAGGAAGCGATTGGTGTGGTTGGTGCATCCGGTTACAAAAAGAGGTCTTGAAGACTCCTGAATTTGCAACCTGGGCAAAAGAAAATGTCGTTTTGGTCGAATTAGATTATCCAAGACGAGTACCACAGACTGAAGAGGTAAAAAAGCAGAATAATGAATTACAACAAATTTTTGGCATACAAGGGTTTCCAACTATTATACTCGCAAACGGTACTACAAAAGAAGGGAACGTCAATTTTGAAGGTATTGGCAGTACGGGGTATGTAGCCGGCGGACCAGCAGCCTGGTTAGCAGTTGCAAATGGTTTTTTGAAAAAATAAAATATTAATTCAATTTATAAAATCCCTTTTCGCCTGTTGCGTGAAAAGGGATTTTCTGTTTCTCGCAACTGGCTTTCCATTGTTTTTGTATGGATTTAAAGTTGGACGCATCAGCCACAACTAATTTTGGCTTCATTATTTGGAGTAGGCGGTCCATATTTATTTTAGAGGATTGTGTCAATACAATAACATCCGGATTGATGTTTTTGGGATACACTCCGGAATGGTCTACAATAAATATTTTTTCTCCTTTAAAATACAGGAAATTTCGGAGTTCTTTTTTCTGTCGTAAAGTGCTCAGGTTTCCAATGCAATAGGATTTTATAAGACTGTTTTCTTGTGCCGTTTTTAAAAGACTGTCATTGGCGTAAACAATGATATTTGCTCCATTTCGTTCAGTGATCAAGGTATTCTTTCGGCTGTTGAAAACAATAAATTCCTGCTCGTTTTGCACGTTCCAATGGGTTGTAAAACAAGAAAATTGCACAACTATAATACAAGTTAAAGCGATTGCTAATTTGTGGAAAGTAGGTTTTTTAAACCAAATGACAAGGCTTATTAGAGCTAAATAACTGCTGAGTAACAGGTATAAATTAAGCGGAATATCTTGAATTATAAACTGTTCTATCGAAGCTATTGCGTTGATAATCTTGTTTAAATAGTAAATACTGGTTTCCAGCAGGTGGGAGAGAAAAACCGGAATAAGGTCAAATGCGGCCAAAATCATTACCAAAACGCCTACTATCATTATGAAACTCAGTACTGGAATAATGATTAGATTGGTCACAAAAAACAAACCCGGAAACTGATGAAAATAATAAATACTCAGGGGTAAAGTACCTATTTGCGCCGCCAAGGAAACGGTGAGAATGTTCCAGACGTATTTTGAAGCTTTGTTTTCTGGTTGCCACACAGAGGCCAAAAGAGGTTGCAGCCAAATAATGAAAAACAAAGCAATGTAACTCAACTGAAAACCAACGTCAAATAGAAACGAAGGCTCAAAAAACAAAATCAATAACACAGAAACTAATAAAGTATGGTAAATATTGACGCTTCTGCGCAGATGATTCCCAATAGCCACAAAGGAAAACATAGTCACCGAGCGAACTACTGATGGTGCTAAACCTGCAATTATACCAAAAATAGACAAAGATGCCAGAATAAGGAGTAGTTTAAGGAACGAGCCTTTTTTTGTATTTGGAATCGGCTTTAGAATATAAGTTACAAAAAGCAAAATGAAGCCAATATGCAGTCCTGAAACGGATAAAATATGTACGGCTCCCGCATACTGGTAATCCCGTATGATATCAGGTGAAATATCTTGTTGTTGCCCCATGATCAGAGCAATGGCAACATTCAATTCCGTTTTATTGAAGTTGTTTTTTTCTAAATTCCGAATAATTCGCGTTCTCAATTTTGAAGAATAGTACCAGATATTTTTCGCTGTTTTATTTCCAATTTTTATTTCATCACCAGCAGCAAACAGTTGTGCATAGATTTGTTTGTTTTCAAGGTATTTGCCGTAGTCAAATTGATTCGGATTCATAGGTTGTTTATTCCTTGACAACGTGCCTTTGATTAGCAAAGGGGTTCCTGCTGCAAATACGGGGTTTAAATGATTTTTTTGAACGTTAAGGAGCAATCGGCCAGACTGTTCTTTTTCATTAATATGGTTGACAAGGACTATATAACGGTCGCTAAATAAGGAGCTTTTCAGCTTTTCTCTAACAACAACAGAAATAGAATGAGGCTGCTCAAAAGCATTTGTATTGTGGGTGTAGTTGTCCTTTTGAAAATAATCCGTGTGGGTTACTTGTGTAGTGGTTCCAATGATAAAAGACAAAAAATAAGTGGCAATACCAAAATAAGCGGTACGGGTGTTGCTTTTTTTGGATAAAAAAAACAACACCCCAAAGAGACTCATAGCGGTTAAAAGTATAACAATGACTGCTGCTAATGGAGGATGAAGGTAAAAAGCGAAAAGAAGTCCTGAAACAAACCCAATTGTTATTCTTGCCAAAGGAAATTGTAGTACTTTCATGACTCTAAAGTACATATTTTTAGTACGTAACGAATTTATTTTTTTTGAAAATAGGTAGAAATAGAAACACAGGGATTAGTAATGAAGAACTCGAGCTATAAAACCCTGTTGAGTTGAGCAAATCTGGTTTTGTAATACACTTCTTTTGTGGAGGAAATCATAACGCCTCTTGAGGTCGACGCATGAATGAATTTTATCTCGTCTTCATTGACTTCAATGACTATTCCTACGTGGTTTATTTGTCGGTTTCTATTGGTTTTAAAGAATATCAGATCCCCTTTTTTAGCTTTTTCTTGTTCATGATCTAAAATAATACCGTGTTTTGATTGTTGAATCGAGGTGCGAGGTAGACTTATTTCATTTGAATCAAAGATGTTGACCATCAAGCCGGAACAGTCAAAACCTGATTTTGTTGTCCCGCCATACCTGTATTTCACACCAATATTTTCAGCAGCGGCATCGATTAATTGTTCGACCAGACGGTGTGCTTTCCTTTTTTCGGATTGAATGGATTGCTCTTTTGGGTCTGCTTTTTTCGAGTTGGTTATCGGGGAAGTTGATTTACAAGCCGTAAAAAAGGTAAGAACCAATACAAGAAATAGAAAATGTTTCAAAAGAGTGTAATTTTTTTGTAAAGGGAGCTATTTATAAATAAGAGATAATCTACAGTAAATCAGACACGATGAGTTTTGCTGTTTTTTCACTAGCGCCAATGCCACCTAATTGCTGTTCTAATAACGCATATTTTTCTAAAAGAGTATTGCGGTGGTTGATTTCTAATATCTTTTTGAGTTCTTCTCGAATGCGTTTTGGATTGCATTGCTCTTGAATTAGTTCGGTCACCACCTCCTCATCCATAATTAAGTTGACTAATGAGATGTATTTCAGGGTAATAATTCGTTTAGCAATTTGGTAGGAAGCCCAGCTGCCTTTGTAGCAAACTACTTCCGGCACTTTGAAAAGCGCTGTTTCCAGTGTTGCCGTTCCTGAGGTTACTAATGCAGCTGTTGCATTACGCAGTAAATCATAGGTTTTATTAGAAATGAATTTAATGTTTTCTTGAGTGATGAATTCTTTATAGAAAGAAAATTCCTGACTTGGCGCCCCTGCAATCACGAACTGATAGTCTGGAAAATCATTTGCCACACTGAGCATGACTGATAACATTTTAGTTATTTCCTGTTTTCGGCTACCGGGTAAAATTGCAATTATCGGTTTGTCGTTTAATTGGTTTTCTGTTCTAAAAAGGATTGAATCAACTTCGGGTTGGTTGTGGATGGCATCAATCAGTGGATGCCCGACAAATTCTACCGGAAAATGGTGTTTGTCTTCATAGAATTTTTTTTCGAAAGGCAAAATCACATACATTTTATCAATATCACGCTTGATAGCTGTAATTCTGCTTTCTTTCCAAGCCCAAATTTGTGGAGAAATGTAGTAGTGCGTTTTCATTCCTAACGCTTTTGCCCATTTTGCAATCCGTAAATTAAAACCAGGATAATCAATGAAAATAAGAATGTCCGGCTGAAATTCAAGAATGTCTTTTTTGCAGACTTTGATGTTGCTTAAAATAGTTTTCAAATTAAAAATTACCTCAATAAAGCCCATAAAAGCTAATTCTCGGTAATGTTTTACTAAGGTTCCGCCTGTTGTATTCATTAAATCGCCTCCCCAAAACCGAATGTCAGCTTTAGGATCTTTTTTATAAAGTGCTTTCATTAAATTGGAACCATGCAAATCGCCTGAAGCTTCCCCTGCTATAATGTAGTATTTCATGTTTGTTGGATTAGAAAGGTATAAATTCAGCATTTAAATTTATAAATTCAGGTCTGTTATAAATGGTATGTCAATTTACAAAGGTAAACTAATAAGCCTTCTTAAATAAACAAAGTGAGTACTGTCATTAGTATGATGGCCAATACGACACCACGCGCCATCATTTCTTTATTCATTTTTAGCAGAATGCCAAAGGCTATCAACGTAAGGATGGATCCCAGTGTGATGATTTTTCCTAAATTTCCCTGCGCTTTTATGATCTGAATTCCAATGATAAACTGGAAGTCAGTAAAAAAGGTAATAAAGAGATAGCAACCAACTAGTGTAGTGAGAAATCCTATCAAAATTCCCCAGACTAAATCGTTCTTATTCATTCCATTTCCAGGTATTAAGTTGCTGTATGGCATGATGTGCTGTTAAGTCAAATTGAACTGGAACAACTGATATGTATCCATTTTCGAGCGCCCATTCGTCTGTGTCTTCGCCTTTGTCCTGATTGACAAATTCTCCTGCCAGCCAATAGTAATCCCTTCCTTGCGGTGTTTTTCTTTTATCAAATTTTTCTACCCAAAGTGCTTTGGCTTGGCGACAAATACGAATTCCTTTGATGTCCTTTTCGTTTAATTTTGGGAAATTAACATTTAAAACGACCCCTTCTGGAAGTCCATTTTCTAAAACTTCTAAAGAGATTTTGCGTATAAAAGTTTTGATCGTTTCAAAATTGGCGTTCCAGTCATAATCTAAAAGAGAGAAGCCTATAGCTGGAATTCCCTCTATTCCTGCCTCGACTGCCGCACTCATGGTTCCGGAGTAAATTACATTTATGGATGAATTTGAACCATGATTGACACCGGAAACACATAAATCTGGTTTTCTTTTTAGGATTTCATTTACAGCCAGTTTCACACAGTCCACTGGAGTTCCGGAGCAGCTGTACTCTAAAAATGGATCACTATCTTTAGAGATTTTATTCAAATACAACATGCTGTTTATGGTAATGGCATGCCCCATGGCACTTTGTGGATTGTCAGGCGCAACCACGACGATTTCGCCTATTTCTGCCATAACGGCAATTAAGGCTCGAAGTCCCGGTGCCGAAATTCCGTCGTCATTCGTTATTAGAATTAAAGGTCTTGTTTTTTTCATTATATCTGTTTGTAAAAAGATTGATTATTTTTGATTTTCGGAGTATATGTAATCCCCCTGAATGAAATCACTAAACAAAATATAAAAATAGGTTATGTTGGTTGATTTAACTTAAAATAATAAAAACAATTTATATCTTTAACAAAAATTTATGGGGCTACTGCTGCGGTTGGCATAGTTTTTACCATAATTTAGATTAAAAATTCATGAATACAATTCTTAGCTTTATGAAAAGAAATTATAAAATCATACTTGTTGTTGTATGCCTTTCGTTAACATTGTTTGCTTTTAAATATAATGCATCAAAAGAGAACGACCCAGAAAAAGATAAATTACTCCTAGAGTTGTTGACTTTTGTAATCCAGAAAGGACATTACAATCCTGCCGATATTAACGATACTTTTTCAAAAGGAATCTATAAAGATTATATTGTGGCTTTAGATCCATCTAAACGTTTTTTCCTGCAATCCGATATCGATGAATTTTCGAAATTTGAGTTGTTGTTAGACGATCAGTTGTTGAATAAAGACTTGTCTTTTTTTAATCTTACCTATGATCGTTTGATGAAAAGAATGGAAGAGAGTAAAAAGATTTATAAGGATGTCTTGAGTGAGCCTTTTGATTATTCTGTTGATGAAAGCTTTAATATAGATTATGAAAAGGCTCCCTATGCTAAGACTGCAAGTGAATTAAAGGATAAATGGCGTAAGCAAATTAAATTATCAACTCTTTCTTCTCTGGTAGATCGTTTGGCTTTACAAGAAAACAAGACTAATGAGGCAAAACTGGATGCTGCAATACTGAAAAAAGAGGAAAAATTAAAAGAAGAACTTTCTAAAGAAACAGCAAAGGACAGCACGGTAACCCCAGATAAACCAAAGACTTTTGAAGAATTAGAAAAAGAAACCAGAAGAAATTCTGGAAAATCATTAGATGAATATTTTGGGTTTATAAAAGATTTGGATAGAAATGATTGGTTTTCTGTGTATATAAATTCTATTACGGCTCGTTTTGATCCGCACACGAATTATTTTGCTGCCGAAGAAAAAGAACGATTTGATGTAAGTATAAGCGGAAAGTTAGAGGGAATTGGTGCCCGTCTCCAAAAGAAAAATGATTTAACTGAGATTTCGGAACTTATTTCCGGTGGTCCCGCATGGAGAGGGAAACAACTGGAAGCAGGAGATTTAATAATGAAAGTAGGGCAGGGCTCCGGAGTTTCAGTTGATGTTGTTGGGATGCGGCTTGATGATGTGGTAAAGAAAATTAAAGGACCAAAAGGTTCGGAAGTCCGACTTACAGTTAAAAAAGTAGACGGAACAATCAAGATTATTTCTATTATCAGAGATATTGTTGAAATTGAGGAAACGTACGCCAAGTCAAGTATCGTGAATAAAAACGGGATGAAATATGGGATAATTTATTTGCCTAAATTCTATATTGATTTTGAAAATAAAGACGGTAGAGATGCCGGTAAAGATGTTGCTATTGAAGTCGAGCGACTGAAACAATCCGGTGTTGATGGAATTGTTCTTGATGTTCGCGATGACGGAGGCGGATCATTATCCACGGTTGTAGATATTGCAGGCTTATTTATTGAGCAGGGTCCCATTGTTCAAATTAAATCAGCAGGAAGAAAAAAAGAAGTGTTGTACGATCGAGATAAAAAAATAGAATGGGATGGCCCTTTAGTAATTATGGTGAATAGTTTTTCTGCCTCAGCTTCTGAGATCTTAGCAGCTGCAATTCAAGATTACAAAAGAGGAATTATAATTGGGAGCAAACAAACGTACGGTAAAGGAACCGTTCAAAATGTGATTGACCTGAACCAGTTTGTGCGCAGTAGCTCCGTTGGGGATTTAGGTGCTATTAAGACCACCACACAAAAATTTTATAGAATCAACGGTGGTTCTACTCAACTAGATGGGGTACGAAGTGACATCGTTATGCCGGATCGTTATGCCTACTTGAAAATGGGAGAGCGCGATATGGATAATGCAATGCCTTGGGACAAAATTGATCGGGCTGACTACAGTGTTTGGACTAATAATGACAACTTTAATCAGGCGATAACAAATAGCAAAAACCGTATTAGTAAAAATGCACAGTTTCAATTAATTGAAGAGAATGCGAAGTGGATTGATAGTAGAAGCGAGGAGAATGTGTATAGTTTGAATATTGATACATTTAAAATCGCACAATCTGAAATTGAAGAAAAAGCTAAAAAATACAAACCAATTGTAGATTACAAAAATCTACTTACGTTTACTTCACTGCCTCATGAAGCAGATGCAATTAATAAAGACGCTTCTTTAAAAGAAAAAAGAGAAAGATGGCATGAAGCTTTAGCAAAAGATATTTATGTTGAGGAAGCACTGAATGTATTAGAAGATTTGCAATCAAAAGCAATTTCTAAAAAAAGCATTCCTGTTAAAATTAAAAAAGATAAATTAGCGAAATCTTAGGTAGTTTTTCAGCAAGTTTCAGTCAATAATAATAGAAAAACCCTGTACATTCTTAAGAACGTACAGGGTTTTTCTATTTGGGTAATTGTTTTTTCGAGTTTTGTAACTCAGTGAAGGAGACTAGATAAGTAAATCAATGCTGTTTATCTATCAATTTAGTGTGCTAAAATGTTACTGAAAAAGACCGGATTTATTGCAAATTACCATCTGAATTTTGGTATTAACGTATAACTTTAGGATTCAATTCAATGTAACAATAAGATAAATATATTTATTGTTTAGGTCTTTGATTCAAAAACAAAGAGTAATAATCCATAGTGAGGTTCGTGGATTACTTTTGTCTTAAATTTGTCAAATTACCATTCATTTACTTTATTGGCATCCATTTTTATAAATATAAAAAGCAATATTGTAAAACCCCAAAGACCGGAACCTCCGTAGGAAAAGAAAGGTAAGGGTACGCCTATGGTGGGGAAAATACCGGCTACCATGGCTATGTTTACAAAGAAATGAGTAAAAAGTACGCCTGCAACACAGTAACCATATACTCTGCTAAACTTTGTTTTTTGTCTTTCGGCAAGGTATATTATTCGAAGAAGTAAACAGGCAAAAAGGGCGATTACAGCCAGAGAACCCAGAAATCCCCATTCTTCGCCTACAGTTGTGAAGATGTAATCCGTGTGTTGTTCCGGTACAAAACCACCTTTGGTTTGTGTTCCTTCTAGGAATCCCTTTCCAAACCAGCCTCCAGATCCTATGGCTATTTCGGATTGATTGGTGTTGTATCCAATTCCTTTGAGGTCAACAGTTTTTCCTAAAAGAATATTAAAACGATCTCGGTGATGTTGTTTGAACAGGTTGTCAAATACATAATCTACAGATAGCACAAATCCAGAAATCAGGGCAAAGATAATACTGCTCAAAACAATATTTCGGTCTGCCAGTCTTGATTTGAAATGAACCAATATTATAATTGCTAATCCAATAAGTATTACATATTCTGGTTCTAATAATAAGGTAAACACAAATAAAAGAATTGTAATAAATCCAGTCCAAACATACCAAGCCGGAAGTCCTTCACGATACAAAACAATGATGAATATGCTGTATATCAATGCGCTTCCAGGGTCTGGCTGAGGCAAAATGAGTAGCACAGGTAGGAAGATTATGGCAAGAGCCTGTATTTGTCTATTGACTTCTTTTAAATTAATTTGTGTGTCACTCAAATATTTGGCTAATGCTAATGAAGTGGCTGCTTTTGCAAATTCAGAAGGCTGGATCGTGAAGCTTCCAATAGCATACCAGCAACGTTGACCAGCAATTGTTTTGCCAAATAAAAACAGCCCGGCTAATGTGAGTAGTGATACTCCAAAGATGATACTCGCATATTTCTCATAAAATTTCCCGTCAACCGAGAGTATTATGAATATTAATGGAATGGTCAATACGATGAAGATCAGTTGTTTTTCATAGGTGTCTTGCATCGAAGACATAGAGGAGGAATAGATATTTAACCAGCCCAAAATAACTAATACCGCATAGATGATTATGCTTATCCAATCAATATTATTTGTGATACTTTGGTTTTTCATTACATTTAAATAACTTGTTTTTTTACTTTTGAGGCATCTGTTTTAATCCTTACGGCAGGAATTGTTCTTTTATTTAAAAGCGAGTCGCTAATGCGTAATTGCAATTTGACTGCGTCAGAAAGTCCACCTAATTTGGCATATTGACTTTGTAAGCTGGTTGCAAGTATTCTTTTTTCCAGATCTATCCTTGTGATTTTTTGTCTTAGGTATTTTTCAATCATCAAACTGGCAATTGGTCCCGCTATTGTTGATCCAAATCCCCCATTTTCAACCATGATAGCAATGGCAATTTTCGGATTGTCTTTTGGTGCAAAAGCTACAAATATGGAATGAT
The DNA here is from genome assembly GCF_003984825.1 of Flavobacterium sp. RSP46. Taxonomy (NCBI): domain Bacteria; kingdom Pseudomonadati; phylum Bacteroidota; class Flavobacteriia; order Flavobacteriales; family Flavobacteriaceae; genus Flavobacterium; species Flavobacterium sp. RSP46. The sequence goes on along the minus strand of NZ_RYDM01000009.1, from coordinate 112,470 downwards.
CTTTAAGTTGAATTCTTTTGCCTCCAATTTTAGCAAAATTTTCAGCTGTACCGGTTTTACCACAAATATCTATTCCTTCGACTTTAAGTGCGCTAGCAGTCCCCATGTTGTACACATCAAACAAACCGCTAATTATGGGTTTGAAGTGTTTTTTGTCGATGGTAGTGGTGTGTTTTGTCGTGAATTTTTTATCAATTTTGTGGCCTTCAATTTTTTTGATGATGTGAGGGGTGTAATAATAACCTTCATTTGCAACAGTTGCCATCATGTTAGCAAGTTGTATGGGTGTCATTAGAACTTCGCCCTGTCCTATTGAATTAGAAACGATCGTGGTACTTCTCCACCCTCCATTTGGATAGATGCGTTTGTATGTTTTAGAATCCGGAATATTTCCTCTTTTACCTGTTGGTAAGTCATATCCCATAAATTGTCCCAGTCCAAAGCTTTTTATGTGGTTGCTCCAAACATCAACAGCTGTGGACGGTTTTGTATATTTGTTTATTGTCTTCATATACGCTGTGGCAAAATAGGAATTGCAAGATTCATATATACCTCTGTGCAGCTGAAGAGAACCTCCTCTACAATGGCATCTCATAAATCGACCTCTTGCATAACTAAAACCATTATTGCAGGATACGCTTGTGTTTTCATCTATTACACCTTCTTGTAGAGCAACTAAGCCAGTTAAAATTTTAAACGGTGATCCTGGCGGATATTCAGCTAGTAATCCTCTGTCATACAGTGGCTTTGCTATTGAATCATGGTATAGTTGGGTGTAGTTTTTAGAGCGTTGTCTTCCTACCAATATTCCTGGATCATAAGAAGGAGCGGTTACCAGTGCTAGTATTTCGCCAGTGCGAGGTTCTATAGCAACAATTCCGCCTCTTTTATTAATCATCAATTCCTCTCCGTATTTTTGAAGTTCGGCGTCAATAGTAAGATTTATATCTTCTCCTTGCACGGCTATAGTGTCGTATTTCCCTTCTTTATAGGAGCCAATTTCCCTATTGTATTTGTCTTTTTGAATGTATTTAACCCCTTTTACCCCGCGTAAAAGATCTTCATAGCTTTCTTCAACTCCCTGTCTTCCAATTAAATCACCGCTATTGTAATATGGATTTTTGGCTACTAGTTTTTCATTTACCTGAGTGATGCCCCCAAAAACATTGGCTCCAAAATTTACTTCATAATCACGAAGGGAACGTTTTTGAAAATAAAAACCTTCATATTTTCTTATTTTTTCTTGAAAAGCTGCAAATTCACTTTTATTCAATTGTGATAAAAAAACAGAGGGTAACCGCGGACTATATATTCTAGCTTTTTCAATTCTTTTAATGAAATCTTCTTTTGAAATTTTCAACAATTGACAAAGTTCTAAAGTATCTGTGTTTTTTAATTCTCTAGGAATGACCATAATGTCATAAGATGCTTGGTTCGCAACCATTAATACGCCTTTACGGTCATAGATGTAGCCTCTTTCAGGATATTCATATTTTTTTTTAATTGCGTTATTTTCAGATTTTAACTTTAAGGTGTCATCCACTATTTGCAAATAAAAAATACGCAATATTAGTAAAGAAGTAGCAAGAATGATTAGGGAAGGCAATAGTGCTTTTCTCATCTTTTATTAGGCTTAATAAGGTATATTATAATTATGCAAATAAGGAGTGTGAATATGGTACTCAATAAAGTTCGTAATACGACATCTAAAATAAAGCTAAATTGAAAAGCTTCCAGCAAAAACATCGTAAAATGATGAATGGTAACCGATAGTAATAAAAAAGAAAATCTTTCTGGGGTTAATACATCATTCAGTTTTATAGTTTGGTATTCATAACTTAACCCAAAGGAGAACTTAAAAACAGAAGGTCTAAAGTAGGCTAATACTAAGCAAGCGGTCGCATGTGTTCCTCCAGAATTACTGAACATATCCATGATAAGGCCTAGTAAAAAACTAGCAATTAGTAGTCCTGATTTATTTCCATTTACGGGATAAAGTATGATAAATAACACATAAGGAAATGGGCTTATATACCCAAAAAAATTCATGTTATTAAATATGATAATCTGAATTGCTAATAACAAAAGGAATCGGGAAATATTGACTAACAGTGCGCTATTCATCCTTATTTCTTTTTTCTAAATTAATAATTTCTTCACGATCTTTACGCGTTATAATATAAACGTGACCTAGATTTGTCATATCGTTAAATAATTTAACATTTATGGTGTAATAATTAGTCTGATTGTCTATTTCTATTTTGTCAATAGTTCCTATGTTGATGTTTTCTGGAAATATTACAGATTGCCCCCCTGTTACAATGGTGTCTCCTTTTCTAATAGCGGCTAATCTAGGAACATCTATCAATTGTACAAAGCCAGTACTTTTTCCGTTCCATATCAAAGATCCAAAATGATTGGATTTTTTGATTTTAGCATTAATTTGAAATTTCTTATTTAAAATGCTAATCACAGTGGCATAATTAGGGGAGGTATTTTCTATGATTCCTATAATTCCTAAGCTGTTTATAACGCCCATGTCTGGTTTCACACCTTCTAGTTCTCCTGAATTTAAGGTTAAATAATTTTCGTGAGTACTATAAGAATTGTGTATTACCTTAGATACTAATATATCTCCTGATTCGATCCCTTTTAGACTGTCTAGTTTTTTTATTGCAGTGGTATCTTTTTTGTTAAATATAAGACTCTTTAATTTTGCGTTTTCAAGCGCGAGTGCTTCATTTTCAGTTTTTAAATTCAAATATTCATTAAGGTTGTTTACCTTTTCATAGACACCTCCGCTTAGAAAATTTGCAGAACTAATTATTTTACTTCTGTGAAAGGAGTGGGATTGAATGGTAAGGGATAATGAAATACCCAAAAGCAGCAAAAACAGTAACCGATTACTGTTTTTAAAAATAAAATTAAATATTTGCTGCATTTTCTAACGGTATAATATAAATAGCTGTCTGTTTTATTTTGGAATCTAATAGTTGTTGCTGGATGCTATCTCAGTCCTGTAAATTGACAAGAGTAGCTATAACAAATTACTTGATTAAAATACTTTTAAATTTAGCAATGTTTTTTAGTGCCATTCCTGTCCCTCTTACTACAGCTCTTAACGGATCTTCTGCAATGTAAACTGGTAAATCAGTTTTTTGTGAAATTCGCTTGTCAAGACCTCTTAACATGGAGCCTCCACCGGCAAGGTAGATTCCTGTGTTGTATATATCGGCAGCTAGTTCTGGGGGAGTTTGTGATAACGTTTCCATAACGGCATCTTCAATTCTTTGAATTGATTTGTCTAATGCTTTTGCAATTTCTCGGTACGATACTTCTACCTGTTTTGGTTTACCAGTAAGTAAATCTCTACCTTGAACGGACATGTCTTCAGGAGGTGTTTCTAAATCTTCTATTGCTGCGCCAATTTGAATTTTTATTTTTTCAGCTGTACTTTCTCCAACAAAAAGATTGTGTTGGGTACGCATATAATATACGATATCATTTGTGAATACATCACCAGCTATTTTTACTGATTTGTCACAAACAATACCACCTAAGGCGATTACGGCAATTTCAGTTGTTCCACCACCTATATCTACAATCATGTTTCCTTTTGGTTGCATAATATCAATACCAATACCTATTGCTGCTGCCATAGGTTCGTGTATTAGGTATACTTCTTTACCGTTTACTCTTTCACAAGACTCTTTTACGGCTCTCATCTCCACTTCGGTAATGCCAGAGGGAATACAAACGACCATTCTTAACGCAGGAGTAAACATTCTTTTCTTTAGCGCGGGTATGCTTTTGATAAACATACTTATCATTTTTTCTGAAGCATCAAAATCAGCAATTACACCATCTTTCAAAGGGCGTATTGTCTTAATGTTTTCATGTGTTTTACCTTGCATCAAGTTGGCTTCTTTGCCCACAGCAATGATTTTACCAGAAACTCTGTCTCTGGCAACAATTGATGGACTGTCTATTACAACTTTATCATTATGTATGATTAAAGTATTAGCGGTACCAAGGTCTATCGCGATATCCTCAGTCATGAAATCAAAAAATCCCATAAATTTTTTGGGGTTAAAATGTTATAAATTTGAAACGCACAAAGTTAAACAAATTAATGTTTAAAATGACGCGTTCCCGTAAATACCATTGCAAGTTTATTTTCATTGCAATAGTCAATGCTCAAATTGTCTTTGATGGATCCGCCTGGCTGAATTACCGCAGTAATACCTGCTTTTTTAGCTATTTCAACACAGTCTGGGAAAGGGAAAAACGCATCACTTGCCATTGAGGCTCCATGTAAGTCAAATCCAAAATTTTTAGCTTTTTCTATCGCCTGTACTAAGGCATCAACTCTGGATGTTTGTCCTGTACCGGATGCAATAAGTGTTCCGTTTTTAGCAAAAACAATCGTGTTTGATTTGGTGTTTTTACAAATTTTGGAAGCGAAAATTAAATCCTGAATTTCCTGTTCAGTAGGAGCTGTTATGGTAACGGTTTTTAAGGCTTCTTTATTGTCAGTTACCGTATTTCTTTCTTGAATTAAAAGTCCGTTCAAGCAGGTTCGTACCGTTTTTTGGGGTAACGCAACCTCGTTCTGAACTAATAGGATTCGGTTTTTCTTTTCTTGTAAAATAGTCAGGGCCTCAGTATCATATTCGGGGGCAATGACCACCTCACAAAATAATTTGTTTATCTCTGTTGCAGTCACTGCATCAATTTTAGTATTGGAAATTAAAACACCTCCAAAGGCAGATGTCGGGTCACAAGCTAATGCGGCTAAATAGGCCTCAGTAATAGTTGTTCGTGTCGCTAAACCACAAGCGTTGTTGTGTTTTAATATGGCAAATGTAGGGCCGTCATTGTTGAATTCAGCTATCAAATTTACAGCTGCATCTACATCCAACAAATTATTGTATGATAATTCTTTTCCGTGCACTTTGTTGAACATAGCCTCAAAATCTCCAAAGAAAAATCCTTTTTGATGTGGGTTTTCACCGTATCTCAGCACTTGACCGTTAGGAATACTTTCTTTGTAAATGGTTTCGTCAGTATTAAAATAATTGAAAATTGCAGTGTCATAATGAGAAGAAACATGAAATGCTTTTGTTGCCAATAATTTTCGGTCTTCCAGTGTTGTAGCGCCATTTTGATCGATAATTAAATCTAAAAGCAAGCCGTATTGATCTACCGAAGCCACAATTACGGTATCCTTGAAGTTTTTTGCAGCAGCACGAATTAAAGAAATACCACCAATATCTATTTTTTCAATGATGTCTGCTTCACTTGCTCCTGAAGCAACCGTTTTTTCAAAAGGATATAAGTCAACAATGACTAAATCAATTTGTGGAATGTTGAATTCTAGCATTTGTTGTGCATCACTCTCATTATCTTGGCGATTTAGTATTCCACCAAAGACTTTTGGGTGTAATGTTTTTACTCTTCCACCCAAAATAGAAGGGTAAGAGGTCACATCTTCAACGGGTATTACGGGAATTCCTAAATTTTTTATAAAATCCTCAGTCCCTCCAGTAGAATAAAGTGTAACATTTTGACTGTTTAGTTGTCTTACTATAGGTTCTAATCCTTCTTTTGAAAAGACGGAGATTAATGCAGATTGAATTGTTTTAGTTGTGCTCATTATGTAGTTATAGTTATAAAATGCAAAAATAGTTTTTTAATGTCAAAATTAAGCCATTTGAAATTGAGATAATTGTAATTTTTACGGCTATTGCAACGGGAAACATAAAAATAGCGCTTTCACAATGTAACGAAACGATTTTTCATTAGGTTTCTGATTAATATTTATAGAATTTTACTTAACACTAAATAGATTGTATGTTAGTTTACCTTCGATTATTAAAAGAGAGTTTTAGCTTTGCGATGAATGCATTGCGCAACAATAAGTTACGAACGCTGCTTTCTTTGTTAGGCGTTACTATTGGGATTTTTTCTATTATAGCGGTACTCGCTGCTGTAGATTCTTTGGACAGAAAAATCACTAAAGATTTGAGTAGTTTAGATAAAAATACGATTTATTTGATGAAATTTTCTTTCGGACCTTCGGAAATTCCACAATGGAAAAGAGAACAGTTTCCTAATGTGAAGTATGATGAATACACCTATATGAAAGGTGCAATGACTAACACGGATCAAATGGCCTATCAAATATTTATCAGAAGAGAATCTATTAAATTTGATTCAAAAACAGTTAGTGATGTCAATATAGTTCCTGTTTCTCAGGAATTTATAGATATTCAGGGCCTTGAGTTTGAAAGCGGACGATTTTACAATGAATCCGAAGCCAATTCCGGAGCTACAGTTGTTGTTTTGGGGAATGAAATTGCAAAATCACTTTTTGATGATGCAGAACCCATTGGAAAAAACGTGCGGTTGTATGGAAATCGTTTTACGGTCATTGGGGTTTTGAAGAAACAAGGAGCGGGTTTGTTTGGGGATAGTAATGACACCTCAGCTTATATTCCAGTCAATTTTGTGCGACAACTATACGGGGATAATAATACTGCTTTGACAAATGTTATTATTTTTAAACCTGAAAATGGAGCTGACATGGCAGCTTATAAAGAAGAAATAGCACAAAAATTAAGAAGCTTTAGGGGAGTGAAAGCAGGTGAAATAGATAATTTTTTCATTAATGTTTTTTCTGGATTTACTGACCTTATTGATGGTATCCTTGGGCAAATGAATCTTGTAGGATGGGTTATCAGTGGCTTTTCTCTGCTTGTAGGTGGTTTTGGAATTGCTAATATTATGTTTGTTTCTGTAAAAGAGCGTACGAATTTGATTGGGATCCAAAAATCATTGGGAGCCAAAAACAAGTTTATATTGTTTCAGTTTTTATTTGAAGCGATAATATTATCAGTTATTGGTGGTTTGATAGGATTGCTCTTAGTTTGGATTATTACTCTTATTGTAACAAAAGCCTTAGACTTCGAGTTTGTCTTAAGTATGGGTAATATTGTCCTAGGAACAGGATTAGCGGCTATAATTGGTCTAATATCCGGAATTCTACCTGCAATTGCAGCTTCTAAATTAGATCCGGTGGAGGCTATTCGTACCGGGATATAAAAAACTCAGGTTTGAGTAATCCTCTTTTGTAAACACTTAATTTTAAATATAATGGCATAACAAAAAACAGCTTCCAATATTTTTTTGGAAGCTGTTTTTTGTTATAAAGAGAATGTAGCGCAAATATAAAGTCCCAATTGCTTGGGATTTTATTTATCGAATATCATTGTTCTGAATCAAATCAATGTACAAGTTGATCTTGTCTTTCAATTCTTTTCTTGGTGTGATAAAGTCTAAGAAGCCATGTTCGAGTAAAAACTCAGCAGTCTGAAAACCTTCTGGTAAATCTTTACCAGTTGTGTCTCGTACTACCCTTGGGCCAGCAAATCCTATTAATGCGCCTGGTTCAGATATGTTGATGTCACCTAGCATCGCGTATGAAGCAGTTGTTCCTCCAGTTGTTGGATCTGTACATAACGAAATATAAGGCAGTTTTGCTTCGGCAAGTTGTGCTAACTTAACAGATGTTTTGGCTAATTGCATTAATGAATAAGCAGCTTCCATCATTCTGGCTCCACCTGATTTTGAAATCATGACAAAAGGCAAGTTGTTTTTGATGGCGTGATCAATTCCTCTCGCTATTTTTTCACCTACAACTGCACCCATAGAACCACCAATGAAGGCAAAATCCATACAGCAAATAACTAAATCTTTACCTTTTGATTTTCCAACTCCCGTGCGTACTGCATCCTTGAGTTTGGTTTTTTCCATTACATCTTTCAAACGATCTGCATATTTCTTGGTATCCACAAAGTGCAAAGGATCTTTAGAAGTCATATTCTTGTCTAATTCAACAAATTCATTATTGTCAAATAAGATTTGAAAATATTCAGCACTTCCAATTCTGACATGAAAACCATCTTCTGGACTCACAAATAAGTTGCGAGCTAGTTCATCGGCATCAATGATTTTTCCGGTTGGAGATTTGTACCAAAGTCCTTTTGGAATATCCATTTTGTCTTCGGTAGCGGTAGTAATCCCTTTTTCTTTTCTTTTAAACCAAGCCATTTCTTTAGTATTCAGTGTTCAGTAATCAGGTATTCAGTGTTTTGTAATCAGTTTTAGTGTTCCATTGTCAGCATTTGAGATCTGAACACTAAAAACGGACCACTATTTTTATAATGTATTCACATTGTTCAAGTCAGCAAATGCTTGCTCAAGTCTTGTGTTGAAAGTAACTTCACTTTCACGCAACCATTTTCTTGGGTCGTAATGTTTTTTGTTTGGAACATCAGCGCCTTCTGGGTTTCCAATTTGAGTTTTCAAATAGTCAATATTTTTAACCATGTAATCACGAATTCCTTCTGTAAATGCAAATTGCAAATCAGTATCGATATTCATTTTTATTACCCCGTAGCTGATCCCTTCTCTTATTTCTTCTAATGTAGAACCAGAACCACCGTGGAAAACGAAATCTACTGGATTAGATCCTGTATTGAATTTATTTTGAACAAAATCCTGAGAATTTTTCAAGATTTTTGGAGTCAATTTTACATTTCCGGGTTTGTACACTCCATGTACGTTTCCAAAAGCAGCAGCAATTGTAAATCGTGGACTTACTTTTGAAAGTTCTTCGTATGCGTAAGCAACTTCTTCTGGTTGTGTATATAATTTTGAACTATCAACATCAGAGTTGTCTACACCATCTTCTTCACCACCTGTGATTCCAAGTTCGATCTCTAATGTCATTCCCATTTTACTCATTCGTTCTAAATAGCCTTTGCAAATTTCGATGTTTTCTTCGATAGGCTCTTCAGATAAATCAATCATGTGAGACGAAAACAATGGTTTTCCGGTTTTAGCAAAATGTGCTTCGGAAGCATCTAATAGGCCGTCTATCCAAGGTAATAATTTTTTCGCACAATGGTCAGTATGTAAAATTACAGTTGCTCCATACGCTTCCGCCATGGTGTGAATGTGTAAAGCTCCTGCAATTCCACCAGCGATAGCTGCTTTTTCACCAACATTCGAAAGTCCTTTACCTGCATTAAATTGTGCTCCTCCATTAGAAAACTGAATGATAACAGGAGCATTAAGTTTTGCTGCAGTTTCAAGGACACCATTGATTGTATTTGATCCAGTAACGTTTACTGCCGGAAGTGCAAATCCTTTTTCTTTTGCGTAATTGAAAATTTCTTGTACTTGATCTCCTGTAGCTACGCCCGGTTTAATAGTATGTGCCATTGTGTTTTTTTTAGTTATTTTTTAGTTTTTAGTTTTGCAAAAATAAGAATTATTTAGCATTAGAACGGGTAATTTATTCCAAAATTTAAAACAGAGTTTCCAAAATTATATTCTTGAAACCATCTTTTACGGGTTTCGTTGGCAGGATTATAAGTTTTAAATCCTAAATCAAAACGAATTACAAAAAAACTCAGGTCATATCGAAGGCCGAATCCCGTGCCTAATGCAATGTCTTTTAAGTCGCTGAAACTGGTAAATGTTGATTTCTCATCCACCACATTATCCAATACGTTCCAAATGTTCCCGGCATCAGCAAAAAGGGCCCCTTTTAAATTGCCTAATATTTTAAATCTAAATTCACCACTGATGGCAATTTTCATGTTGGCTTCATTAAAATCATCTACAGCTCCGCTACTCCCGGGGCCTAAGCTGTATGGTTGCCAGGCTCGGTTGTCATTTGAGCCCCCAGAAAAATAACTCCTTGAAAAAGGAATGTAATTTGAATTACCAAATGGGACTGCAATGCCAAAAAAGGATCGAAAGGCAAAGATCTTTTCTTTAGATAAATCCCAATGTTTGATGTATTCAAATTCTGTTTTTAGGTATTCAGAGTATTCTAAATTAAATATCTCATAATTACCGGTGACATTTTCTTTTTGATTCGTCGTTTTTGCAAAAGCTGACAATAGTGTTCCCGCTGATTCTATTTTTGTTCTAAAGAGATAAAAATCATTGTCTAATAAGTCTTTCTTTGTTGTTTTTGAAAACGTAAAACTTGTAGCGAGTATAAAATCGTTTTCCGTAAGTCGGAGTCTTCTTTCCTCAATGCTTTTTACACTTTCTATATCAGCACTTTCTAATGGTTTTAAGAAACTCGCATTTCCTGATAAGACATCACGGGTAAATCCAGTTGTGCCTCTTTCAATGACTAAATCCCTATCGATATCATTGTTATAGTAGTTAGGGTTGGTGTTGTATTGCTTCCCTATGGCATTCAATGCTCTGTAAGAAGAGTTGTAAACAAAGAAATAATTATTGGGATTTAGATTGCGAACAAACTGGGTGTTAAACAGGTCAAATCGGGCAGTATGGTTTCTTTTTGGAGTCCAATTGTACGATAGTGCTCCCGTGAAATTTTCTTTGTCTAACCCCAGATTTCTTTGTTTTGCAAAACCGACTGTGATTAGTGTGGAGGGAATCATGCTTTTTGGAATGATTTTTTCAGTGCTAAAGGGAATGAAAATTCTAGGAATATTTAATTTTAAATCCAACCCGTACTCGGATACATTAAAAAAATTATTATTTGGATTGGCAAGATCTTGTGAGGAACCTATATTGCCACGGGCTGCAATTTCCAGTGTTTCAGCACCATTAAAAACATTTCTGATTGTTTCTGAAACACTCAATCCGATACCAAAATCCTGAATGTTAGAATGGGTAACATCTAGTGTAGTCCCAAAACTATATTTTTTGCGGGGAGTCAGGTATACTTTAGCGATCAGCGATTGTGCAGTACTGTCTCTTTTGTCAACTTCATATTGTATGGAGGGGTAGTTGAATACTTTGAGGTTGTTCAGGTAGCGTGTGGTCAAGACTGTTTTGTAATCAGCATACAAACCTCCCTTTGTAATGAATATGGCGTTAGTTATCGCGCGAGGTTTGTATTTTAATTTTTGATGGCTGTATAAATTGAAGTTTTTGTAGGTTGTACTATCTGTAATAGTCCGGTTGTTATTCTCTGAGGAATAGTCCGTATAAATATTTACATCACTTATTTTATAAATTTTAAAAGGCACCGTTTTGCTAGAATCCTGATCTTGGTACGAATAATTATTAATGACCAGGTTTATATTTGCTTGATTTACTTTTTTAATCGTGTCAATATCAAAAGTAACGTAGTTGGACTGAAAATAATAGGCTCCGTTATTTCTGAAATGAGTGGTAATTCGGTTTTTTTCATTCTCAAAATCTTCTGTTTTGTATTGATTGCCTGATTTTAGAAAGGTATTGGATTTATTGGTTTGGTATAAAGAGTCTAATGCTGGAGTTAAAATAGTGGTTTTTAAAGTATCTAGGAAAAAGGCATTTCCGGGCGTTATGGCGTATTTTATTTTAGCTTTTTTAAGGCTCAGGGTGTCTATGTTGTAATTTGCATTTACATTAAAATAGCCATTGTTGAAATAGTAATATTTCAATCGCAATACTGATTTGTCAGCTCTTTCTTTGTCGATAATTACAGGAGGCTCTCCTGTTTTTTTTAAAAAATTATGGATGCCATAATATAAAAAAGACTTTCCGAGTCTGTTGACTTGTTTTTCAGACAGCCATTTGGATTGTCTTTTGTATTTTTCGGGATTGTTAGCAAACTTAGCCTGATAGGTTGAATCTGGATTTAGATTGGCAAGATTGTAAAGGTTCAAGCGCAAACGATAGCCCAGCAAGGTACTGTTTGGTTTTTGATACAACTGATTAAAAATAGTTTCCTCCTTAATGGATTTGCCATTGGCCTCGATTTCATTTTTTGTAAGCAGCAATTTCCCGTCAGGAACTCTTTTTACAGCGTCACAAGCGCAAATTAGTATTGCAATTACAATAAATGCAGTTATTTTTGTAGAAATTTTTTTCAAGTGTTCTAAAATATTTAATTCAAAAGTACATTATTTTATGGTTAGTAAAAACCAAATAAAGCTTATAACGAGTTTGCAGCAAAAAAAATATAGGATAGCCAATAAATTATTTTTTGCCGAAGGTGTCAAAGGAATTGAGGAACTATTGGATTCTAATTTTGAATTGGAACATTTGTTTACCACCCAAAATGATTTTGATTCGGTAAGCCAAGAAAAAAAAACCATTATTTCAGAAAATGATTTAAAAAAAGTTACAGCATTGGCTACTCCGAATACATGTTTAGCCGTTTTTAAGATGCCAGTAGAAAAATCAATTACTGAAACCGGTTTGATTCTAGCGCTTGATTCTATTCGGGATCCTGGAAATTTAGGGACTATATTGCGTTTGTGTGACTGGTTTGGGATACAACAAGTCTTGTGTTCAAAGGAAACGGTAGATCTGTATAATCCAAAAGTGGTTCAGGCAACCATGGGCTCCATTGCCCGGGTGAATGTTAATTATGTTGATTTGAATGTTTTTTTAGCGCAGACAAAACTTCCAATTTTTGGGACCTTCATGGATGGAGAAAATATTTATAAAGCAACTCTTCCTCAACAGGGAATTATTATCATGGGGAATGAAGCTAATGGAATTTCTCCGGCTCTTGAAAATGAGGTCCACAACCGACTCACAATTCCTCGTTTTGGGAATCTTCAAAAAACGGAAAGTCTGAATGTAGCTGCAGCAACAGCAATTGTCTTAAGTGAGTTTTGTAGAGGCTGATAGCAACGCGCAGTCATAGTTTACGGGAGAACTTAAAACGGCCAAACTACTTTTTAATGGAAAGTAAAATTAATTAAAATGGCTCTGGTCTTTAAGGCTTCAATGTTTCCTGTCCAAGGACTGCTGGGGTCATTGTCTCTAATTAGTTCGTCATTAAGTCCAAAAACACCTCTTATGGAAGGCGAAAATATAAAATATTCGGAAAAAAGGTCAATTCCAAAGCCTAATTCATAATTAGTAGTCCATGATTTAACTCGAAAGCGTTCCTGCAAATTATCATCCATCAACTTAGAGTTGCTGGATAAGTTTAAAGTAGCTGACAATCCTCCCACTAAATAGGGGCGAATATTGCCCGTTCTTAGGGAGGAAAATTTCAACAATAAAGGAAAATGAATGTACGTGCTGTTCACTTCTCTAAGCGCATCGCCACTGTTTGAAAAATTAGGGTAATACAAGTCTCTTTTTGTGTAATACAATCCAGGTTCAAATCGCAAGTTAATGTATTCCTGTAATTTTACATCACCAATAATTCCCACATTGAATCCGGTTGTTTTTTTGACCAGTATATCAGGGTCTTTCATTTTATAATCAATTTTAAAATCATAGGAATTGAATCCTAAGTAAAAGCCATAATAAACTTTCTTTTTTTGAAAATTTTCCAAATTAACAATGGGATCTTTGCTGAAAATAGTTCGAGACTTTTGGGCGTATCCGTTTAGAATAAAAGCAAAAAAGAGTAAGGCAATTATTTTTTTCATGTTATTTTTTAGAAGCTGAGTAAATGGTGGCCACACCAAAGGTTTGCGGTAATGCTACAACATCTATAAACCCAATTTCTCTTAAAATATTGTTTAACGCCTCACCATAAGGAAAAGCGGCAGCTGATTCAGATAAATAACCGTAGGCAACGTTATCCTTAGAGAATAATTTACCTATCAAAGGCAGGATGTTTTGACTGTAAAAAGTATAGCCTTGTTTGTAAGGCGTTTGGTCTGGCACTGACGTTTCTAAAATTACAAATACACCATTTGGTTTTAAAACTCTTAAAATTTCAGCTAATCCTTTTTCCAGCGTTTCAAAATTTCGAACACCAAAAGCAACGGTAATCGCATCAAAATAATTGTCTTCAAAAGGCATGTTTTCTGAGTCGCCCAAAATCATTTCAATAGTAGCAGTAAGGTTTTTGGCAGCAATTTTTTGGACGCCAACTTCCAGCATTCCGGCAGATATGTCTAAGCCAATGATTTTTTCAGCATTGGTTTGTGCCATTAAAATCGCTAAATCTCCGGTGCCCGTAGCAATATCCAGGATTATTTTTGGATTGGATTTCGCAACCATCTGCAAAACTTTTTTACGCCATTTTATATCAATTCCAAAAGAAATGACACGATTCAATTTATCATAGTTGCCTGAAATGGTGTCAAACATTTGAGCAACCTGTTCTTTTTTACCTAAGGCAGAACCTTTATAAGGAGTTATCTTTTCTGACATTTTTTTTATGCAAATATAATACAAACGGGATGAACTAAAAACGAGTTCTTTAAATTAGAAGCAAGTTTTGTTTTATGTGCCGGAATGATTTTTTGCGAACTAAATAAGACTAAGTCCGTTAAAATAAGAAACATTTTTTTATTTGAAATATCACTAAAAGTGGGTATTGTATCTCCGATTTTTATTGCGCAAATTTGGTATTCAAGAAAGAACCATATTAAATGATTAAAAAAGAGTCAGTGAACCTAATCAAATGGATATTTTTAGCGCTATTTATCTCATTTGTTCTTGTTAGCTGTTTTGAAAATGCTGTTTTACAAGGCAGTATTGTAGTTAAAGCGCATCATACGTTCTTAGGATTAAATTTGTTTTTGGAAATTTTAATTTTTTTCGTCTTTAGTACCTTCGTGGTATTTGGTATTAAAGGCTTTTTTGAGATGTATTCTCAAAAAACATCAAACATTATAATCTTCGTTTCTGGAGTGTTACTAGTGTTTGTAATTTTTATATTAGTTTATCAAATACTGTTTCAAGACTAGGTCATTGCTCTTAATCAATGGTTAAAAAAAAACATCCCCAAAAGGATGTTTTTTTATTTTATTTCCTAACGAATGTCTGGTAGGAATAATCGTAAAGATGCTTTTCATCCTTCTCATTAAATTCCGAAACTATTATTTTCCATTCGGACTCATTAATCGCAGGGAATCTGGCATCGCCTTCAAAGGAGTGATGTACCCGTGTGATTTCTATTTTATCAGTAAAAGGAAGTCCCAAAGTATAAATTTCGCCGCCACCAATTATAAAGGTGTCTTGGTCTTTTGGACAAACTTCCAGTGCTTTTTCAATACTATCAACAATTATGCATCCTTCAGCGTGATACTCTTTTTGTCGGGTGATTATGATGTGGGTTCTGTTTGGTAATGGTTTGGGAAAACTTTCAAATGTTTTTCTCCCCATTATGATATGATGCCCGGAAGTAAGTGATTTGAATCTTTTAAAATCGTTGGGCAAATGCCAGATTAATTCATTGTTTTTTCCTAGCGTATTATTCTCGGCTACGGCCGCAATCATTACTATCATAATTATTTAGGGTCGTCGTTAGATACTTGCGTCTGTAATTGGTCTATTTTCTTTTTTTGCAAAGCGACCAGGCGGTCTATTTGTTCTCTTTCCCAATCTTTATTCATAAATCGATCCGTGATGAAAATTTTTATAAAATGCAAAATAAAAAGGAATAGCCATATTGTAATAACCCAAAGATACCAATACGAGACTACCGTACTATCAAGGAAATTATGAGCAACAAATAGCAATAAACTTCCCAATACAAAAAGAACAAAATGAAAATACAATCGTTTCTTTTGTTTTATTCTTCGTCTTGCATATTCATATTGTTCGTGTAATTCTTTTTCCATCGCTCTGATTTTAGTTTATAAAGGTAAAATTTATTTTGCAAAGTCACTATTTTGCCTCAGGATTATTTCAACAGAAAACGTATTCTGATTTTTGAATAGTAAATTTACGATCCTTTAAATTATTGAATTTATCAAAAATTAACATAGTTTACGGCATTCTATTAAAACTTCACAGGAGCCATTGAAACTTCAATATATTACATTTACTTTGTTTTATAAACCTATAAATGAATATGTTATGCCGATTAAAAAACAATTTGTAAAAACAAAGCCAGTTTGTAAAGTTACTTTTTCGGTAGCGGCAAAGGCAGCAAGTCATGCTTCTGTTGTGGGTGATTTCAACAATTGGAATGTTGCTGAAGGGGCTTTAAGTAAATTAAAAAATGGAACTTTCAAGGGGGTGTTTGATGTGGCCAAAGACGCCGCTTACGAATTCAAATACGTTATCGATGGTGTATTTGTCAATGAGCCAGAGGCAGATTCTTTCAAATGGAATGATTTCGCCGGTGCAGAGAATAGTATTTTAATAATTTGATGTAAAATCTCGGTTTATCAGGCAAAAGGAATTGATTTTTTTATCGTTGATAAACAGCTGTATTTATTAAATTTTGTCTAAATTCGATTTGTTTAAACCATTTTAAATTAAATAAGTCCTACTTTAGTCCTTATGCCATAAACAATAGGGCTTAAGAATAAATTGGGAATCTTTGTTCAATAGTCACATTGTTAATAAGCAAGGTGTTTTGTGGGTCTTAGAAATATTATTTATTTATTTGTTTGAAACCAAAACGATAGTATTTATGACTGCATCAAACCAATGGACATTTTATATGTGGGTAATTCTGGCCATATATGCTTTACTGATTCTTTTCTTTGTCATTCGTGGAGCTTTAAGAACAAAAAACATAAATGATTATGCGTTAGGAAATGGGTTTCCATCATGGATTGTAGGTTTATCTTTGGCAGCTTCTATGACCAGCGCCGCTACTTTTGTTATCAATCCGGGGTTTATTGCTTTGTATGGAATATCGGGAGTGATTTCCTTTGGATTTGTTTTGCCTCTTTCTGCTTTCATCTCTTTAATTGTATTTACCAAGGGATTCGCTAAATATGGTAGCTCGGTGAAAGCCGCTACAATGGCGCAATGGATTGGAAATCGCTATAACAATAAAAGCTATGCTTTGTTTTTTGGGATTATTGCTTTATTTCTAATCACTTTTATTGTTTTAATTAATGTTGGGCTGACTCAGGTTTTATCAAAATCATTGAATGCAGATCCCTACTTTGTTTTATTAGGAATTACCATTTTTGTCTTTGGATATATGATGTTTGGAGGAGCAAATTCGATGGTTTATACAAATACGGTGCAAGCCATAATTATGTTTGTGGTCGCGATAATCTTAATAGGTTCTGGTTTTGATAATTTCGAAAATGGAATCGCCGGTTTTTTCGAAAAGTTGCATGCTATTGACCCAAACTTGACTCAAACTACTAATAAATCAAGTTATTTTTTTAGAGATTATTTTGAAATAATCTTTTGTCAAATCATTATAGGAGTTGCAATTGTTTGCCAGCCTCATATTATTACAAAATCCCTGATGCTAAAGAATCCTAAAAAAATTAATCTCTTTTTAGCCAGTGGAATAGGTTTCATGTTTGTTTATTTCTTGGTTGTAATTGCAGGATTATATGCTAGGATTTATTTTCCTGATTTGACTTTCAATGGAAATAAGTTGAAAATGGATGAAATAATACCAATTTATGTTGTTACAAAATTTTCAGTTGGCGTTGGGTTGCTAATCGTAATTGGGCTAATTTCTGCGGGTTTATCCACCTTAGAGAGTTTGATACAATCCTTATCAATTACGATAACTTCGGATGTATTAGAACCTCTATTTGGGGATAAAATCAAAAATAATTCTATTTCGATTAATAGAGGTGTAATTGTAATTTTGGCAATAATTAGTTTTTTTATTAGTTGGGATCAAATAAATTATCCCAATTTAAGTGTGGCAATTTTTGCTCAAAATGGAGTTTATGCTTATTTTTCGGCTGCATTTGTTCCGGTTTTATTTGGTACATTTTTAAAAGATGTTTCTGTAAGAACAGTATTTATTGCGAGTATAGTTGCTATAGTTACTCATTTTTCAATTTATTATTTTAAAATCACACCTTATATGAAAGTTCCGGTTCAAAATCCTGGTATTTCGGCATCAATTGGTATTGTGGTATCGGTAATTGTAGGCTATTTTTTATATAAATTTGGACAAAATAAAAAATAAATTAGAAAATGAATACCTTGGATTGGATTGCTAAATGGGCGGATTATACCCCGGATAAAATTGCCATTACTTCGTATGATACCGATGAAAAGTATACTTACAAGGAAATCGATGACTATGCCAATAATCTGTTACATAAATTCAAGGAATACCAAGTTGAAGTAGGCGATAGGATTGCTGTTCTAGCAGAACATGGCCTGCATTATATCGTTTTATTGTCAGCTTGTCAAAGACTGGGCGCTATTATGGTTCCTTTAAATTATCGTTTGTCCTCGGTTGAGATTTCAAAACTCCTACGGGATTGCAGCCCGACTCTTTTGATTTTCAATTCGAATCAATTTGAAAAAATGGAAGAAGAGATTTTAGAATCCTATCAAACCATCAGCGTTGAGGAATTTAAAAAAGAGTATAAAACCAAAAATAATTGGGCTCCTGTTTTTTATGAAATTAAAGAAGAGAGTCCCTTATTTGTTTTCTACACTTCGGGAACGATTGGCCAGCCCAAAGGCGTTATTTATACCAATAAAATGATGTTTTGGAATAGTTTGAATACTTCCATGCAGTTAGGAATAACATTCAATGACTCTACCATAAACATGCTTCCGCCTTATCACACTTCAGGATGGAATGTTTTTGTTACTCCATTACTACACAAAGGGGCACACATAGGAATGATTGAAAAGTTTGATCCTAAAAAGATACTTTTTTTATTAGAACGGTATCAAACTACTATTTTTATTGCTTTACCAACGATGTTGCAAATGATGCAAGAAATTCCCGAATTTAAAAAAGTAGATTTAAAAAAAATAAGATATATAATTTCTGGCGGAGAAATGGTGAATTCAGATTTAGTATCACATTGGAAAAACACTAAGAATATAGCTATACGTCCCGGTTATGGGCTAACCGAAGCGGGACCTAGCGTTACTTCACTACATCATAATATGGCTTTGTTAAAGCCAAATTCAATTGGAAAACCTAACTTTTATCTGGATTTAAAAATTATTAATTCAAATGGAGATCCAGTCCTTGAAAATCAAATAGGGGAAATATGCCTCAAAGTGCCCATTGTGACTCCAGGTTATTGGAATAATTCTATCGAAACCACAAATAAGATAAAAGCAGATTGGCTGTACACCGGAGATTTAGCCTACAAAGATTCTGAAGGTTATTTATATTTAAAAGGGCGCAAAGATGACATGTACATTTCAGGCGGAGAAAACATTTATCCTCAAGAAATAGAATTAGTACTTGAAAAACACAAAAACATTAATAAAGCAGTCGTTTTGAGTATTAAAGATAATAAATGGGGTGCTTGTGGCATTGCATTTCTAACGATACATAATGCAGATTTAGCCGTTGATGAAATACGGATGTATCTAAAAAAAAATATTGCAGATTACAAACAGCCTAAATATATTTTTATTTTAGAGGAAATTCCATTAACCAGTTTAGGTAAAGTGTCTCGAAAAAACCTCTATAATTATTTTAATTCATTATCATTAGAAAGATGAAAAAAATATTTTTTTTAATTTTAATTAATCTGTCTATGGATGCTCAAACATTAGATTCTAATATCAAAAATATACTTTCGGAATACGAATTTCCGACTTCCTATACCACAATCAACAATCTTGAAATCGCCTATATAAAAGAAGGAAAAGGCAAGAAAACGATCTTGTTTATTCATGGATTAAGCAGTAATGCCGATGCCTGGTCTGATAATATCAAAGAATTAAAATCTGATTTCACTTGCATTGCTATCGACTTGCCGGGATTTGGAAAGTCTTCGATGTCTGCCTGTTTTTTTAGTCCCACTTTTTTTTCAGAAGTAATTCATTCCTTTATCAATAAGATGAAGTTGAAAAATGTGACTCTCATTGGACATTCCATGGGAGGTCAGGCGAGTATTAAATTTGCAACCAGCTATCCAAATGAAATCGAAAAATTAATATTAATAGCTCCCGCGGGATTCGAAGAATTTACATCAGACGATGGCCAATTACTTAAAAACGCAGTTACTCATAATGTGATCAAAAATACTTCTGATTCCCAAATTGAAAAAAATTATAGACTCAATTTTTATAAAATCCCAGAGAAAGCCAGTAAAATGATTGCTGACAGGAAGAATATTCAAACGGCTTCGGACTTTGATGCGTATTGTAATGCCATTGTAAAAAGTATTTCGGGAATGCTAGACGAACCTGTTATTCCGTTGTTAAGCAAAATCGAACATAAAACCCTGGTGATTTTTGGAGAAAATGATTATTTGATTCCAAATCGGTACTTGCATTCTAATTTAACGGTAACGAAAGTTGCCGAAACTGGAACAGCTTCAATTAAAAAAGCCTCTTTAAAATTGATTAAAGAAAGTGGCCATTTTGTTCAATTTGAAAAACCAATTGAGGTTAATTTACTTATAAAACAATTTGTAGCGGGACAATAAAAACATGAAAATTAAACTCAAAAAGTTTACGGAATTTAGTAAAAGTATCCTTCCAAATGAAGCCCATTTCCTGGCTTTGTCCAATCAATTTAAAGACACTGAAAAAATTGGAATCATTGAAAAGGTTTTAAAGAATGCCTTGTCTGAAAACAACAGTATTGAATTTGACGACCAAATCGACAAAAGAAAATACAATTTCGTCATGAGTTGGATTGAAAAAAAGCTTTCTACCATTGATGTGGATCAAACTATTGAGTGGATCATGTTGATGAAAAAGAAAATATTAACGGATACCATTTCCTCCTCCGAAGAAATGCAATTTTTACATTATATCGTTAATTACAAACAGGTCGATTTTAATTTCCAAAACCTATATGAATTAACAAAAGAATATCGAGCCTATTTACTCATTAGGATGCGGTACAAAGATCATGAAATAATTGCTGGTTTTTTAAATCATTTTGAAGGTCATTATGCAAAATCAAAAAAAATACAAGATCGGTTGTACAGCGCCATTTCGGAAATAACCAATCAATATACCTCAAACAATAACGAAACTAAATATTGGGGAAAATGGTTGTTTAAAGTGTTCAATACGCAAAGTATTGATGGCAGAAATAGATACCAAGCATTTATTTTGCTGGCTTTTATGTATTCCAATTACAACGAAAATAAAAACTTAAAAATTATTTTTGATAAAATTGACACTTTCTTTAGTCTTGGCGAAATGTATTCCAGAAGGCTCCTTTCTAATTATTATGCTAGTAGAGTTTTGTTGCATTCTAAAGAAAATGAGTTTAAAAAAGCGGAGTATTATGCCTATCTCTCTATTCGACAAAATAATGATGATACGTTGATGTATTTGAATAATTTAGTAGCTGTTTTATTACGAAATAAAAAACCAAAAGAGGCACTTCAGCTGATGAATAAATACAGCCCTCTTTTTGAAGCTACTCATAATAATCATCAGAAAATAGGCCACATTTCATACCAAATTAGAACCTTAACCGAGTTGAAGCAGTATGATATTGCGCTGAATAAAGCCAAAATATTTTTAAAAAAATATGGAGATGATATTTTGAATCATCGCTGGCATCATTTTTTTACTTCTTATTTTAATGTTTTGATTGCTATGGAAAAGTATGATGAAATTTTGATTATCGCTCAAAGATTTAATCTTTCAGAAAAAGAAAAAGAACGAGAAAAAAAATCCAGTTATGTGCCTAATATTGCCTGGAGTATTGCGCTTTCAAAGTATATGGAAGGCACCATTAACGAAAAACGATTGTTACAGGAAATTGAACTGCCTTTGAGCGGTATAAAACCTTCCGAAAATCAAAAGCAACTGATGATTCAAATTATTGATAATTTATCAAATAACTTGCCTGATGCCTTTTTAAAATTAAAGTCGCACTTATAAAAAATCTATTTTTTATTGACTTTAGACTCTTTTTTCTCCTTTTTGTATAAAATAGTCATACCTATAAATAGAAAGAGCAAATTTATTTTTTTTACCATTAACCTTAGCTTGCACCTATAAACCAAAACTAACTAACTCATGAAAAAATTATTTATTTTGTTAATTTTAATGTGTACTAAACTTGTTTTTGCTCAAGAAAGTGGCCGCATTAAAGGGATTGTAAAAGACACCAATGGTATTGCTCTTTCTGGAGCAACAGTTCAAGTCAACCAATTAAAAAAAGGGACTATAACAGACAAAGACGGAAATTATTCGGTTGATAAAGTTCCCGAAGGAAAATACACGGTTACTATTTCTTTTGTTGGATTCGAAAGTGCCACTCAATCAGTTGCTGTTTTAAAAGGAAAAACAGCTGAAGCGAATGTTAATCTTCAGGAAGTTTCAAATATGTTGAATGATATTGTCGTTACGGCCAACAAAAAACCACAAAAATTAACCGAAGTTCCGGCAACTATTAATATTATCAGAGCAAGAGATATTGCACAATTTGCAAGTTTCAATATTGGAGAACTTGCCTCAAGACAAAAAGGAGTTGATTATGTCAGAAGTGGCGTTTTAGGCACTGGAATTAACATTAGAGGTTTTAATTCAGCCTTTAATTCTAAAAATCTTCAGGTGACCGATGACCGACTTTCATCTTTAATTGCAACCGGCTTGCCTTTAGGAACTTTCTCAACGGTTACAAAAGACGACATTGAAAGAGTAGAGATTTTATTAGGACCAAATGGAACCTTATACGGGCCAAATGCTCATAACGGAGTTATAAATTCAATTACAAAAAATCCTAGAACTTCAGAAGGGACTACTTTTGCAATTGGTGCCGGTAATCAAAATGTGTTGACGGCAAGATTTCGACATGCTCAAGTACTGTCGGATAAATTTGCTTATAAAGTTCATTTTGAAAGATCTCAAGGTACTGAATTTGATTATGTAGATAGTGTTTATATTGGTACCGTTGGTAAACCTGAATTAGAACTAAATCGAGATTTTAGTACCGTTAAATACGGAACGGGTTTGTATTATAAACCAAGTAGTAATTCTGAAATTGTAGGTTATTATGGACACAGTAACAACAACAACATTTCCATAACCAATGCAGGAAGAAATCAAATCAAAGATTGGAAAATTGACGAGTTTCAGATAAAATATATTTCACCACGTTTTTTTGCAAATGGCTATTATACTAAGAGTAATACAGAGAATACCTACGCCATAAATCAACGTACTCAAAATTATTATTCCTTTGTAAATAATGGGTTTTCTGAAGAAGAATCGCTTCGTCGTTCTTATGCCGAACAATGGGTTCCCTCTGCCGGAGTCGCGATTAATAGAGGTTCGCTTTTCAAAGATGATTCAAAAAGGTTGAATGGAGAGTTTCAATATAATAATAATTGGAGCAATTTTTATCTAACCCTTGGGACTCAGTATCAAAAAGATATGGCAGATTCAAAAGGCACTTATTTATTAGATAGTAATGGAGGAATTAACATTGTTCAAACAGGATTTTATTCACAATTTGAGTATAAAGCACCAGAGTCTAAGTGGAATTTCTTATTGGCAGGCCGCTTGGATAATCATGAATTGTATGGTTCTACTTTTTTGCCAAAAGCAGCAATAACTAAATCTTTTGAAAAAGGAACTGTGAGATTTACTTATGGAAATGGAATCTCAGTACCGTCAATATTAAATCTTAAAGGAAATTTATTCGGCGGTTTAATCATAGGAAATGGAGAGGGTTTTACATTAAAAGACGGAAAAAAAATCGCGAAACTTGAAGTAGAAACCATAAGTACTTATGAAGTTGGATATAAAGGATCTTTATCGAATAAGTTAACAATTGATGTAAATGCGTACTATAATAAGTCTAAAAACTTCATTAGCCCGCTTCGTAATATTGCCTCAGCAGCAAATCCGGTAACTCATGTTGGAGATCAGCCAATAGGTACTGTCGTTCCGGGTTCAACGGGTACTTTTATATTGACCTATTCTAATTTTGGGCAAGTGGACACTTATGGGTTTGATCTAGGATTAAATTATGCCATTACCCCCGATTTGGGAGCGGTATTCAACTATTCCTATTTTGGTCGGGATTTAGATAAAAACGATCTTAAAAATGACGGAAACTTAGATGGAATTGTTTTGGAAACAGAATTGCCAATCAACACTCCTCAAAATAAATTTAATGTGGGATTAAATTACAATAAAAACAGATTTTATGGATCTATGTATGCAAGATGGATTCAAAAATATGACTTTTTCTCCGGAATTAACATTGCCGCAAAAACACAAGATTTGAACGGAGATGGGACCAATGATGTAATCGTAAATGCGCGTAAAGGCAGAACCTGGAATTATGGTCAGCTTGGAGGTTTTTCAGTAGATGCAAATATGGGATATAATTTTGCCAATGGTTTAACGTTGGGAGTAAGTGTTACCAATTTATTAAATGCAAAAAACAGAGAGTTTGTAGCCTCCCCAATAATCAGTACGCTGTATGCTTTTGAATTAAAATACAATGTGAATTTCTTTAAAAGTAAAAAAGCGGCTATTAATTAAGACTTTAAAAAATGACAGTAATATCTGTAAATAAAATAGACATTGATTATAAAGACTCAGGTAGAGGTGAAGTTCTGGTTTTTCTTCATGGACTGGGTTCTACCAAAAAAGATTGGGACTTTCAAGTCCCATTCTTTTCAAACTATTACCGAGTTATTTGTTTGGATTTAAGAGGCCATGGAAAGACGTCCATTCCCATAAATGAATTTGGAGTGGAGTATATGTCAGAGGATGTGATTCAGCTTTTAGATGCTTTAGGCATTGATAAATTCACGCCAATTGGCTATTCTATGGGTGGTGCTGTGGCATTTCAATTGGCCTATTCCTATCCTGAAAGAATAAATAATTTGGTTATCGTTAATAGCGGTCCCGATTTTAACAAAATGGGAAAAATAGGAGAAGAATTAATTGCAAATAGAACGGCCTTTCTAAAAATGAATGGATTGGATGCTTTGGCCAATGAAATTGCAAATAATATGTTTCCGGAGCCCCAGCAAGTTGATTTTCGAAGGTCATTTGAAGAACGCATCAAGCAGAATTCTGTTGAATCCTATTATAATTCCTTTATAACATTAATGAATTGGGGATTAGGAGATAAAATTAAATCAATCAAGGCCCGAACTTTAATTGTTGCATCCGATATGGATTATACACCAGTTTCCTTCAAAGAAGACTATTCGGCCAATATGCAAAACGCAAAGTTAAAAGTCATAAAAAATTCGAGACACGGGATTGTAGTAGATCAATGGGAAGCCTTTAATCAAGAATTATATAATTTTCTTTCTCATGAATAAAGTAGCATTAATTACCGGAAGTACCAGTGGTATTGGATTAGGAATAGCGGAACATTTTGCCAAAAATGGTTACGATATTATGTTTCACGGCTTAGAATCTAATGGAGCACAAATTGCAGATGAAATTAAAAATAAATACCAAGTAAAGGTTGCTTTCTCGAATGCAAATTTGAAGGATTCAAAAGAAATAGAAGCATTAGTTGCCCAAACTATTGCTGTTTTTGGAGCATTACATGTCTTAGTTAACAATGCGGGTATTCAATATGTTTCCCCAATTGAATATTTTCCAAATGCGGTTTACGAAGATATTATTGCTATTAATATGAATGCCACTTTTTATGCTTCAAAAGCAGTTTGGCCTCAAATGAAAAAGCAAAATTTTGGAAGAATCATTAATATTTCGTCGGTTCATGGATTAAGAGCATCGGAATATAAATTAGCTTATGTCACTGCAAAGCACGGAGTCATTGGTATGACAAAAGGAATTGCGCTGGAAGGAGCTCCCTTTAATATAACTTGCAATGCCATTTGTCCCGGTTATGTAAAAACGCCACTTGTGGAAAAACAGATAAAAGACCAAGCAAAAGCACATCAATTAACAGAATCAGAAGTGGTAGAAAAAGTAATGCTCAATAAACAAGCCGTGAAAGAATTTGTTGCCATCGAAGCAATTGCCGATATGGCGCTGCTATTGGCCAAAGAATCTTCTAAAACGATGACGGGTTCAGCTTTTACAATAGATGGCGGCTGGTGTGCTCAATAATGAAAATCTGAGGATAAAATATTTATAGAAAAAGACTCTTATGATTAATAAAAAATGTAATACGATTCAGGATGCCTTATCGGGAATTCAAGACGGTATGACGATCATGCTGGGTGGTTTTGGCCTTTGTGGAATTCCAGAAAACAGCATTGCCGAATTGGTAAAAAAAGAAACCAAAAATCTTACTTGCATTTCTAATAATGCGGGCGTTGATGATTTTGGGTTGGGATTTCTGCTGCAACACCGGCAAATTAAAAAAATGATTTCTTCTTATGTAGGCGAAAATGTAGAATTCGAAAGACAAATGTTGTCTGGGGAGCTCGATGTGGAACTTGTGCCTCAAGGGACTTTGGCCGAAAGATGTCGAGCTGCACAAGTTGGAATTCCTGCCTTTTTTACTCCGGCTGGATTTGGTACAGAAGTAGCTGAAGGAAAGGAAACCCGAGAATTCAACGGAAAAAGGTACCTTATGGAACATGCTTTCAAAGCTGATTTTGCCATTGTAAAAGCTTGGAAAGGCGATGAAGCAGGAAATTTAATTTTTAAAGGAACGGCTCGAAACTTCAATCCTTGTATGTGCGGAGCCGCTAAAATTACGGTTGCCGAAGTTGAAGTATTAGTACCTGCGGGAACACTGGATCCCGATCAGGTTCATATTCCAGGGATTTTTGTGCAACGTATTTTCCAAGGAGAAAAATATGAGAAGAGAATAGAGCAGAGAACGGTTCGTGAAAATAATCAAACAATTTAGCAGTATTTCAATATAACAATTAATAAAAAGATGAAAGCCTAAAAATTCAAATTAATAAATTAGGATTAATAGTTTACAAAATCCTAAGCACTAGTAAAAATAATAAGTAACAGTTGTCAAAATTGATGTATTGTTATATTTGTAAATTGATATATTAAGATATGGCATTAGGTAAAGAAGATATTGCAAAACGAATTGGCAAAGAATTAAAAGACGGTTATTTTGTAAATTTAGGAATCGGGATTCCCACTTTAGTGGCTAATTATATTCCGGAAGGGATTGCTGTTGATTTTCAAAGTGAAAACGGAGTTATGGGAATGGGACCTTTTCCTTTTGAAGGGGAGGAAGATGCCGATGTGATTAATGCAGGAAAACAAACCATTACTACTTTGCCAGGAGCTAGCTTTTTTGATTCGTCTTTAAGTTTTGGGATGATTCGCGGGCAACACGTAGATTTAACGATTTTGGGAGCAATGGAAGTTTCTGAAAAAGGGGATATTGCTAATTGGAAGATTCCAGGTAAAATGGTAAAAGGAATGGGCGGCGCAATGGATTTAGTAGCTTCGGCCGAAAATATAATTGTTGCCATGATGCATGTGAACAAAGCGGGGGAATCTAAAATTCTTAAAAATTGTACTTTGCCTTTGACGGGTGTTGGTTGCGTAAAAAAAGTAATTACAGAATTAGCGGTTTTAGAGGTTACTCTAAATGGATTTAAACTTCTGGAAAGAGCGCCCGGAGTTACGATTCAAGAGATTATTGCGGCCACCGAAGCTGAATTAATAATTGAAGGTGAAATTCCGGAAATGAGAATCTATTGATTTAATTTTAGGGTAACTTATTGTTTTGATAATAATAAATTTGATTTTTTTTTGGATAGTTTGGTTTTTTTTTAAATCCGCTGAGAAGCGGATTTTTTTAGGAATTATTTTATTCTTGCTTGTAAATTTCTATTTTCTTTTTTGAAAGTCTTTGTTGAAGCCATAATTTTAATTTTTTCTTTGAGGCATCAGAGAGATTTGTTTTACTTTGGTAAAAAGAACAGGAACCGTTTTTAAAGAATCGGTACTCGTGCTAAAAGTGTGGTTAGAGATAGACAGATTCTCGATTTCGAGGAGTATTATTTTGACTTCAGATAATATAGATTTAGCGTTATATTGATTCGACAAAAGTTTCTTTTCTAAAGTAGCAATTTTTAGGTTTCTTTCGTTTAATCCTAATTTTTCAAAATTAATCTCATCCGAAACATATTTCTTAAAATCAAAAGTGTCTTGTATGATCTGCAATCTAGTATTCGAAATAGTAGAACTGTTTAATTTTTGATTCAGTTTTTTTAGTTCCGCATCGCTAAATCTTTTATTTAAAAAACCAAGTTCTAATTTTTTAGGATTTGAATTAAATGTTATTTTCTTGTACAGTATGGTGTGTATCCTTTATTTGAAAACTAATTTGGGATGAAAATATTTAACTGTTTATTATACCGCAACACTTCCTTTTATCGCGGCATGAGGTTCATAGCCTTCAAGGGTAAAATCTTCAAAACCAAACGCGAAGATGTCTTTTATATTGGGATTTAAAATCATTTTTGGTAATGGTTTTGGCTCACGGGTCAATTGCAATTCCAGTTGTTCAAAATGGTTGTTATAGATATGTGCATCGCCAAAAGTGTGAATGAATTCACCAGGTTCTAGATCACAAACCTGTGCAATCATCATGGTGAGTAACGCATACGAAGCGATATTAAAAGGAACTCCTAAAAAAATATCAGCGCTTCGCTGGTACAACTGACAAGATAGCTTACCCTCAGAAACATAAAACTGAAAGAACGCATGACAAGGCGGCAAGGCGGCTTTATTGTTGCTTACATTTTCGTCAAATGATTTTGTCGTGTCAGGCAGAACCGAAGGATTCCATGCTGAAACCAGCATTCTACGGCTGTTAGGATTCGTTTTTAACTCTTTAATTAATTCCGATATTTGATCAATTTCTTCACTATTCCAATTGCGCCATTGGTGGCCGTAAACAGGTCCTAAATTTCCATTGGCATCAGCCCAAGCATCCCAAATTTTAACGCCGTTTTCTTGAAGATACTTAATATTTGTGTCTCCTTTTAAGAACCAAAGCAATTCGTAGATAATGGATTTTAGGTGTAGTTTTTTAGTAGTTACCATCGGGAAACCTTCATTTAAGTCAAAACGCATTTGGTAACCAAAGACACTTTTTGTCCCGGTTCCCGTACGATCTCCTTTTTGACAACCGTTTTTCATTACGTGTTGTACTAAATCTAAATATTGCTTCATTGTCTCTTGATTCTATTGTGCGGTAAGCGGTTGTTCGTTTTTATATACTTTTCCGTCTTTCATTACAAATACGACCTTTTCCAGAGTTTTGATCGCATTCAAAGGATTTTCATCCACTGCAATGATGTCTGCCAAAAAGTTTTCTTTGATTTGACCTGCTTCATTTTCAAGCCCTAATAACATAGCATTCGTAATCGTTGCTGATTGTATCGCGGCTAATGCAGGCATTCCGGCTTCAACCATATATCCAAATTCTTTTGCATTTGTACCATGAGCAAAAACGCCAGCATCAGTTCCAAAAGCAATTTTAACTCCTTTTTTATACGCCTTGGCAAAAGTAGCTTTCAGTTGTGGGCCAACTTCTCTGGCCTTTGGAACTACGATGTCAGGATAAAAACCAGTAATTTCTGCATTTTTTTCTACTTCTTTTCCAGCCGTTAAGGTAGGAACTAAATAAGCATCGTATTTTTTCATTAATTCCATTGTCTCTTCACTCATAAAGGTGCCGTGCTCAATGGTTTTTATACCGCCCAATATGGCTCTTTGCATTCCTTCGTCGCCATGGGCATGGGCAGCGGTGAGCATGTTGTAATCTTTGGCTGTTGTGGTGATGGCTTTAATTTCCTCTAGAGAGAACTGCGGATTTTTACCGCTTTTTGCCACGCTCAAAACACCACCTGTAGCTGTAATTTTAATAACATCAGCTCCTTCTTTATAACGCTCTCTCACTGCTTTTACTCCTTCTTCTGGAGAATTGATTACGCCTTCATGTGGACCTGGATCGCCTACCAGTTTTCGGTTGCTTCCGTTAGTAGGATCTGCATGACCGCCTGTTGTAGCAATTGATTTTCCGGCAGTAAAAATTCGGGGACCTTTTACGATTCCTTTATTGATGGCATTTCTTATGGAGATATTTACTCCGGTTCCACCTAAATCCCTCACCGTAGTGAATCCGGCTAGAAGAGTGATTTCGGCACATCGAACGGCTTGAAATGCAACATCAGCTTCGTTGTCTATATATTTTGACATGTAGCTCTTAGTGTCATGTTCGCCTTCTATGTGAACATGTAAGTCAATAAGACCCGGTAAAACATATTTGTTTTTCAGGTTGATCTCAATGTCTTCAGGCTTGACTTTAGCGATAAAACCCTCTTGTACTTTTGTAATTTTGTTTTTAGAAACAAGGATCGTTTGGTTTGTTAATTCTTTACCTGATAGTGTATTTAAAATTTTTCCACAATGCAGATAATAGTCTTGGGATGAGGCAGCTGAACAAATAAATAATGTTGCGAGAAGTAGAAAGTGGTTTTTTTTCATAGCTTATTTTTATCAATTTTATAAAAGAAACATGGTACTAAGTGTTTTTGGTGAATTTAAGTGTATTTATTCAAAAACAAGCGATTCAATCCTTTGAAATTTAGTAACAATCTGATTTCATTTCAATCCTACGGAAAGTAAAAATGGGTACAATTACAATTCTCTCTTTGAGATTTCATCTCTAATTTTTGCGGCTTTCTCATAATCTTCGTGCGACACGGCTTGATCTAACAATTCATTTAATTCCGGCAGACTGTGTTTAGAATAGGTTTCTCCGGATTGATTGCTTTCTTCTTCACGACCAAAAGTGTCCGGATTAGAAAGTACATCGTCAATTTCCTGCGAGTCTTTATTAGGGTCTAAAGGATTTGATTTTAAATAAATTCCGGCTTTGTCCAGAATGTTTTTGTAAGTGAATATAGGTGCGTTAAAACGCAATGCTAACGCAATGGCATCTGAAGTTCGGGCATCAATAATTTCTTCAATTTTATCCCTTTCGCAAATGATACTCGAATAAAAAACACCGTCCACAAGTTTGTGAATAATGACTTGTTTGACTACAATGTCAAATCGTTCTGCGAAGTTTTTGAACAAATCATGTGTCAGAGGACGTGGTGGTTTTATTTCTTTTTCCAATGCTATAGCGATGGATTGGGCTTCAAAAGCACCAATGACAATGGGTAATTTTCGTTCGCCGTCAACCTCATTCAAGATTAATGCGTAGGCTCCGTTTTGAGTTTGACTGTATGAAATTCCTTTTATAGATAGTTTAACTAAGCTCATAATTGATGTAATGGGAAAGTACGAGGTACTTTTTTTAATAAAAATTAAGCAGCAATTATAAAAAAGAAATGCTACTTAAAAGCAAAGATACAAATATCTTGTTTTTAAGTAGCATTTAAATTAATGGGATGCTATAATTTATGAATTGTGAGCTTTAAAAGCTTTAAATTTTTCAATTAATTGTGGTACAATTTCAAACGCGTCACCTACAATTCCGTAATCCGCTACTTTGAAAAAAGGCGCTTCGGGATCACTGTTGATGACCACTTTTACTTTAGAAGAGTTGATTCCCGCAATGTGTTGAATCGCTCCTGAAATTCCAATTGCAATATAAAGGTTTGTAGCTACCGGTTTTCCTGTTTGCCCAACGTGTTCTCCGTGAGGTCTCCATCCTAAATCAGAAACTGGTTTTGAACAAGCAGTTGCAGCGCCAAGAACAGTTGCTAACTCCTCTACCATTCCCCAGTTTTCCGGACCTTTCAATCCACGTCCAGCCGATACTACAATATCCGCATCAGCGATTGAAACTTTTCCAGAAACTTTTTCAACTGATTCTACTTTTACACCAAAATCAGCTTCTCCAATATTTGGGTTAAAATCTTCCTCGGTTAATGTTGAAGGTGTTTCAAAAACCCCATACGAGTTTTTGGCAAGCCCAAGTACTTTTACGTCTGTGGCAATTTCAGTGATATTGAACGCTTTGTTTGAAAAAGCATTTCTTTTTACTTGAAAAGGCGACGTTGAAACTGGTAATCCAACCACATTTGACGCATAGCCGGCTTCTAAAGCTACTGCAACAAGTGAGGAAAGATAAATACTGTCTGTAGTGGATGAAAGTAAAACTAACTTTACGTTTTCTTTTTGGGCGGCTTGTTTGATCACATCAGCGTATGCTTTTGCAGTAAACCCGGATAATTTATCGTTGGTTACTTTTAATACTTTGTCTACTCCGTATTTTGATAATTCCGAAACATCCCCAGCATTTACGGTTACAGCCGTAACAGTGGTTCCTAGACTTTCGGCTACTTTTTTTGCATAGGAAGCCAATTCGAATGCTACTTTTTTAAATTTTCCTCCCGAAGCGTCGGGAGCGTATTCCGCGTATATTAATATTGACATGATTTTTTTATTTTAGTCTTATAAGTTTAAAAGTCTAAAGTCGTAAAGGGAAATTAGTGTAAATTTCTATTCATTTGACTTTTGACATTCAGCTTTATGACAGTTAGATTACTTTTGCTTCGTTGTGTAATAAATTGATTAATTCATCTAAATTGTCAGCAGCAATCAATTTTACGGCTGATTTAGGAGCTGGTTTTTCAAATTTTACTGCTTTTGTATTCACAGCAGCGTCAACAGGCTCCAGTATTGTTAATGCTTTTGTTCTTGCAGTCATGATTCCTCTCATGTTTGGAATACGCAAATCTTTTTCTTCCACCAATCCTTTTTGTCCTCCAATGATTAATGGTAAAGTTGTAGCAACGGTTTCTTTTCCACCATCAATTTCACGAACTGCTTTTACATTAGTTCCATCAACAGTAAGACTTGTACAAGAATTAAGGAAGTTGTATCCTAAAATCCCGGCTATCATTCCAGGAACCATTCCGCCATTATAGTCTAAAGACTCTTTTCCGGCAATGATTACATCGTAACTTCCGTTTTTAATTACTTCAGCAAGTTGTTTGGCTACGAAAAATCCGTCAGTAGGAGTAGCGTTGACGCGAATGGCTTCATTGGCACCTATTGCCAGCGCTTTTCTTAAAGTAGGTTCGGTTTCTGGTCCTCCAACATTCACAACCGTAACGGTTGCGCCTTGTTGTTCTTGGAACCAAATAGCGCGTGTCAAACCAAATTCGTCATTTGGATTGATTACATATTGAACTCCATTGGTGTCAAATTCTGAATCGCCGTTGACAAAGTTAATTTTTGAAGTAGTATCAGGAACGTGACTGATGCAAACTAATATTTTCATACTTATATTTTTTATTATTCGTAATTTCTTTTACAAATTTAAAATATTAATTTGAATAATATACTATGCACGCATAATATTTTTACTTAACTACTACGTTTTCGCTACTTTACAGTTTAAATTTAATATTTAGCAAATAATAACCTGTTAGCGATTGAGAAATTCTTTCTTCTGTGAAATTATCGAATCGAGTTAGCGTAATTTGTTCGTAATTTTTTATGTTCAGAATATCGTACGCTATTAAGCTAATTTCGACTTTTGACTTTGGGGAATTCATACGAAGTCTGGGGCTGAGCTGATAAATTTTGTTGGAAAAAGTGGAAGTGCTTATTTTTTTGTAAGAGAATTTATTTACGAATGATATAGTATTGGAGATTTTAAAACTAGTTTCGATAAAAGGATTTAATATTGAAATGCGACTCTTAAAAAGGACATCTTTATATACGTCTTTTGATACTGCCACTCCGGTTTCAAATTGTAAACTGGTTTGTCTTAATCTTGATATAAACGAAAGATATCCAGAAGTCGATTCTGTTTTTAAATTTTGATTAAGGTTATTTGAAAATAAAATTTTAGAACTGGAAGAATAAGAAGCACTTGCTCTAATTGAAAAGGGAATGAAAGAAAGTGTTTTCTCTGAATAAAGCATCGAGTTAAAACGATTTTCAAAGGGAGCCAGCTGATATTGAATCAAATTTACCGCTGCATCGGCACTGGAGTTATTGGAAATGATATTTGTTGCCTTATAATATGAAAGATTAGAAATAATAGATAATTTTCTTTTATTATCAAAATAGAAATAATCAATTCCTACTTGATTGTTTGGTGACACACTGTTTAATCTAAGATTCACATTTGAGTAAATAGTTCTGTAATCACTAATAACACTGTTTGGTATTAAATTTTCTGCTTGTGTGAGGCTGTTGTTTCTGGAAAAAGATAATTTGATGTAATGATTGGAACTAAAGTCTGTTTTTAAGCTTATTTTGGGTGTAAATAACCACTTTGTATCGGTTGAATTGTCCATTTTAAATTGAATTCTGGAGTAGGATAAAGCAGATGAGAATGTCGTTTTGTCCGAAAATTTAAATTTAGTTTGTAATCCAAAACTTTGAACGCTGTTTTCTGTGATTATGTCATTTTCAAATTGCGGAAATTGCTCTTCAGTACTTTTATAATTATCTTTTCTTGAAGAGGACTCCATGAAAAGTGAGTTAGCTGTCTTTTTTACGTTGAAGGTATAATTGGCATTCACATCGATATTATTCTTGTTTAAGTCGCTATTCTGAATAATTTTGTTTGCATTATTCTCAAAGTTCAAAGCTAAAAAAGGAAGGTTGGATTCGATATTTAAAAGGTTTGATTTTTTGAGAATTTGCTGTTTCAAAGAAAAATTAAAGCCGCTGTTATTTTCGAAAAGTGTAGCGAAATTCAATTGATGATTAAATGTGTAATCTGTTAGTTCTGTCGCGTTATTTAATTGGTTTGCGTTGTTGTCAATTTCAATTGAATTGGTTTTACTTATGCCCGAAAAGAACCCTTTATAACTGATTAATGTTTTTTCATTTGGTTTAGTGGTAATGTCTATAGAGGAATTAGTGAAAACGGTTTCTTCAGTACTATATCTGCTGTCTTTATTGGAGAAAACACCAGAGTTGGACGAGTAGAATTGCGTATTTGACTGTTGTTCTATTTGATCTACACTGTTAAAAATCGAGTAAAAGTTTACCTGCGTTTTTTTATTGGGCGAATATTTTAGATTTAAACCAGTGAAATAGGAGGATCGTTCTTTCACATTATTGCCAATAGTTAAAAACCGAGGTAAATCATCATTTTTCGAAAATGTGGTTTCACCAATGGTACCTTCTTCTTTTTGGTTTGTAAATTTGGTATAATCGTCAATGTTCATGGAAAGTTCCCCCGTATTATTGGAATCGCTAATCAGACTAAATAACGTTTTTTTGCTAAAATTGAATAGTGTGGCGTGTACTTTATATTTGTTATCGCCAGCTCCCGCGGATACGTTTCCTGTAAGTTTATTTTTGAATTGTTCTTTGATGTTGATGTTTAAGGCAGTAATCTCAGATTTATTGTTTTTTTTAATAGTCTTAAATTCAGTATAGTTTTTTATTAACTCAATATTTTTAACCATTTCAGCAGTGATGTTTTCGGTGGCTATTTTTTGTTGGTTAATAAAAAATTCCTCTCCATCAATTAAAAGTTTGTCTACTTCTTTTCCATTTGCTTTGATTTTGCCTTGAGAGTCTATGTCTAAGCCGGGTAATTTTTTGATGACATCTTTCAAAGTTTCTTCGGTACCATTTAGAAATTTTTCAATCCGGTATCTTAGTGTGTCGCCAATTTCGGTCATTCCGGCAGCTTCGTTCTTAATGATTACATTGTCTAGATCAATTTTGTTTTCTTCTAATGTAATTTTGCCTATGTCTAACAAATTATTTGTTATTTCAATTTCCTTTGTGAAAGACTTTAAACCCAAATAACTTATTTTAAGGATATATAAACCTTTCATGTCTACCACTAGGCGAAAATTTCCTGAAGTGTCAGAAAAGGAAAAAGCGAAAATTTCATCATTTTTAATATCTTTTAATTGTACAGTTGCCTGACTTATTGGTTTACTGGAGATGTCCACGACTGAACCGGTCACGTTATTTTGAGAAAATATAGGTACAGCAAACAATAAAAAAAAGCAGAGAAACTGCTTTTTTAGTGAACAAATATCCTGAAAAAAATGAATCATTATTTGTTACTTTGTTTCAAATAGTCACTGAAACTCATTTCTGTAGCCCTGTTGTTAGGTTCTTCGATAGGTGTGTTTTCTTTGCTAAAAACCAATTTGTCAAGAGTTAAAACTGTAATGTCACTAATCTCCACTTGTATTATGAATCCGGGTAAGCCGCTGTAGTGCATGGGTCCATCGTTAATAGGTATATCTTCAGTGTACCAAGCAACGATGGATTGATTGGAGTTGAATGTGGTATTGATTGTTGTTGCTTTTTTACAAACATAACCGTTAATAGTTTGGGTTTCGCTAATTAATTTCCAGTTAAATACGGGTAATGATTCTTTTATGTTTATGTCCTTGTTATCTTGGGTAAAAACAACTTTTAATTTTTTTAAGTTAAAATCTTTATATCTAATAAAAGACGAAGGTCGACTTATGGACGATGTTGTTTCGTGTTTTATTCCATATTTTTCAATATAGGTTGTGTCAATTGAGGATTTTTCGTTAGAAATCAAATTTTGTATTGATTTATTTTCTGAATATAGATAGGAAAAAATCATTGGTTTAAGTGCTTTGTCAGAAAGTGTTGTCTCGTCTCCAATTCCTTTAATTGGTCTTTCTATAAGAATAGCCTTTAGAGTTTGTGCAGTTGCAAAATTAAAAAACAATATAAGTACGATTGAAAAATAATTATAATTCATATGTAGTTTGATTAAAAATACGAAAGGGAGTTTCACCCTTTCGTATTTGTATATTTAAAATGTTCGGTTTATTCAGCCGCTAAGGAATACCAAGTGCAATGATAAGTAGTAGTAACGGTTGTTACGCCATTTAAACCATTATAACTTGTAGATTCTGAGATTTTATAGCAAAACCAAACATCTTTCTCTTCTAAAGTGTTCGTTTTTGTATTTTCTTCTCTTGTAAATTGTAAATTTTCAGTGTTGCTAAAAGTTTTTGACTCGTTATTGGCTACCGCTAATCCAGAAAAAGCAATTAATGCAACTGCTGTAAATAATAATTTTTTCATAGTATAATGTTTTAAGGTTATACTTGCTAAATAAAAAAAAAAAAAACAACTCTTGCAAGAAAAACTTGATTTTTTTATGATGTTTAAATTCAAGGCAGTTATGTTTTTAAAATCGTTTAAAATCATTTGTTACTTCTACTAAAACTATTATACTAAAAGAATTAAGGTTTATTACATCGTTTTCGTAGCCCGGATAGCAGCGGCATCCTTCTTGTGGCTCCTTTAGCCACAGGAAGATACAGCGGAGAGCCGGAAATAGCTCCTGAAAATTATCGCTATAAATCCTGAATTAATTTAGAGTAATTTATGCTTTTAAATGATATTAAATATTTATTTTTGCTTTTCGAAAATTATCCTTCGACTGCGCTCAGGAGGACAAAATATAAAAAAATATGAGAACGATACAATTTAGAGAGGCCATTTGTGAAGCGATGAGTGAAGAAATGCGTCACGATGAGTCCATATACTTAATGGGTGAAGAAGTTGCAGAATATAATGGTGCCTACAAAGCATCTAAAGGTATGCTAGCTGAATTTGGCGAGAAAAGAGTCATTGATACTCCTATCGCAGAGCTTGGTTTTACTGGTATTGCAGTAGGATCAGCCATGAATGGATGCAGACCGATTGTGGAATACATGACGTTCAATTTTTGTTTAGTAGGTATTGACCAAATCATAAATAATGCTGCCAAAATGCGTCAGATGACGGGTGGACAATTTAATGTGCCAATCGTTTTTCGTGGTCCAACAGCTTCGGCAGGACAATTAGGAGCAACGCACTCACAAGCGTTAGAAAACTGGTTTGCGAATACTCCGGGTCTTAAAGTGGTAGTTCCCTCTACGGTTTATGATGCCAAAGGTTTGTTGAAAGCGGCTATTCGTGATAACGATCCTGTGATTTTCATGGAATCTGAACAAATGTATGGGGATAAAGGTGAAGTTCCAGATGGCGAATATGTAATTCCGTTAGGAGTTGCTGATATCAAGCGTGAAGGTACGGATGTGACAATTGTTTCTTTTGGAAAAATTATCAAAGAGGCGCATATTGCCGCTGACGAATTAGCCAAAGAAGGAATTTCTTGTGAAATTATCGATTTGCGAACTGTACGTCCTATGGACTATGAGACGATTTTAACATCGGTTAAAAAAACAAATAGATTAGTAGTTCTTGAGGAAGCATGGCCTTTTGCAAGTGTGGCTTCTGAAATTACCTATATTGTTCAAGAACGTGCTTTTGATTTCTTGGATGCGCCTATTCAACGTATTACGACTGCAGATACGCCAGCGCCGTACTCTCCGGTTTTATTGAAAGAATGGTTGCCTAATGCTGGTGATGTAGTAAAAGCGGTTAAAAAAGTACTGTATAAAAAATAGTCAGTTGGAATCGTTTGATTTGGAATAAGGGCTAATAACCCGTTTTTTAATAATCAATTAATCCTGCGGTCTTAATTAACTATATTTGAAACTTCATCAATTCTTTAATTTGATGAAGTTTTTTTTTGAATGACTATGAAATCGCCATGACATAAGCTGTCTCAAACACCAATTAAGATCTGGCGATACCATATTCCTACAAAAACAAATATTATCTACATATGAAAAAGAATCTCTTATTGTTTCTGCTTTTGTTGTTGGTCTCAGCAACTACTAGTTTTGCGCAAACAAAAGTGAGTGGTGTTGTGGTTGATAAATCCAACCTGCCCATTCCATTTGCCAATGTAGTTTTCAAAGGTTCCAGTGAAGGAATTGTGACTAATGAGGACGGTAAGTTTTACCTGGAATCCAAAAAAACATATACTACTTTACTCATATCCTCCGTTGGGTTTTCTGAAAAAGAAATTTACTTAGATAAACCGGTAAATTATAATTTCAAAATTCAGTTGAATGAAGCCGAAAGCTTAAACGAAGTAGTGGTTTTTGCCGGAAAAACATCAAAAAAGGACAATCCTGCGCTCGATATTCTGAGGAAAATCTGGGAAAGAAAACGTAAAAACGGGTTGTATCAGTTTGACCAATACCAGATGGAAAAGTACGAGAAAATAGAATTTGATATGAATTCTATTGACAGTGCTTTTATGAAAAGCAAACTTTTTAAAGGGATGGAATTTATATTCGATCAAATGGATACGTCCCGAGTAACCGGGAAAACCTATTTGCCTATTTTTATAAATGAATCACTCCATGATGTTTATGGAGACAACAAATTAAAGAAGGTAAAAGAAAAAATAAAAGCCAATAAAACGTCCGGATTTGATGGGAATCAACAGATTTTATCTTTTGTAAAAGACTTGTATTCAGATTATAATATCTACAATAATTACTTGACTTTTTTTGACAAAAGCTTTACCAGTCCGCTGTCTAAAACAGGGATTGATGTCTACAATTATGTACTGAAAGACAGTGCGTATATTGATGATAAATGGTGCTATAATATTGTTTTTTATCCAAGACGAAAAAACGAATTGACTTTCAAAGGAGATTTTTGGGTGAATGATTCCACATTTGCCATCAAGAAAATCAATATGGCAGTGACCAAAAGTGCCAATATCAACTGGGTAAAAGATATTTACTTAGAGCAGGAATTTGAAGTAGTCAGTGACTCGGTTTTCTTGTTGACCAAGGATTATTTGATGTCTGACTTTGCTTTGAACAAAAAAGAAAATTCGAAAGGTGTTTATGGAAAAAGAACTAGTTTTTACCGGAACCATCAGTTCAATACAGAATTGCCTGTTGCTTTTTATAAAGCCGAAGTCAATTATATGGATGACGAAGTCTACAATAAATCTGAGGAATATTGGAATGAAAACCGTTTTGAAAACTTAAGCAAGGATGAATTGGGCGTTTATAAAATGCTTGATACCCTGCAAACCGTAAATAAATTCAAACAATTGTACAGCTTAGTATCCATACTAGGAAGTGGTTATGTGGAGTTTAATAACTTTGATTATGGACCTGTTTTTTCTACATTTGGATACAATGAAATAGAGGGTGTACGGTTGCGAGTAGGAGGAAGAACCTATTTTGGTCCTAACGATCCTTGGCGCATTCAGGCGTATACTGCGTATGGGTTTGATGATGATAAATTTAAATACGGACTTTCCGGAAAATGGATGGTCGACAAGAAAAATAGGATCATTTTATCCGGCGGAAATAGGCGAGACATTGAACAAATAGGAGCCAGTTTAACTACTACAAATGATGTTTTAGGCCGAAGTTTTGCTTCGTCGTCCGTATTCTCATCTGGCAGTAACGGGAAGTTAACCAACATCAATTTGACTAATGTTGCCATAGAAATGGAGCCAGTAAAAAACTTGACTTTTCAGGCTGGGATTTCGTATCGTACGCTGGAGTCTGCATCGCCTACTTTTAGCCTGGATTATTATACCAACATAGCCAATTTAGCTACTAAAAGTGATGTAAAACAATCCGAAGCGAACATTCAGATCGAGTATTCTCCAAAGCGAAAAACGATTGGTTTTGGGGTTGAAAGAAGCAATGTTGACAGTCCTTTTAGTCGTTTTTTTATTAATTACAGCCATGGATTCAAAGGGCTTTTGAACAGTAATTTCAAATATGACAAAGTACAATTATATTACAAACAGCCTATAGTTATTGGTCCATTGGGGCGAACCAATATTATTATGGAAGTAGGAAAAACTTTTGGAACAGTTCCGTTAGGATTGATAAATGTGATTCCGGGAAATCAAACTTTTTTCACGATTGAAAACACCTTCAGTAATCTTAATTTCTATGAATTTGTATCGGATCAATATGCTACTTTACAGTGGAATCACAATTTCAACGGGCGTCTTTTTTCCAGAATACCGTTCATGCGCAAACTCAATTGGAGAGAAATTATATCCGTAAAAGGGGTTTATGGAAGCATCTCTGATGAAAACAGAGCTATTAATGCTTCGGGTTTAATTTACAATGCACCTGAAAAAGGCTATTGGGAATACAGTGCTGGTATTGGAAATATCTTCAAAGTATTCCGTATTGATTTCGCCTGGCGAGGCAATTATGTCAACGTGCCGGAAACGAATCGTTTTACTGTTAAAGGGTCGTTTGGGTTCAGTTTTTAGGAGCTATTCCGGCTGTACACTATATCTTTTTATAAGGCGAATAAAAATCGCCTTATAAAAAGATATAGTGTACAGCCGGGCTAAAAAAACATCAGATTATGCAAGAAGCCATCGACTACCTTTTAGAAAAAGATGCTATTTTCAAAGCAATCATTGAACAATACGGAATGCCTGTTATTCCCAAAAGACCGCAAGGTTTTGAGACTCTGGTATTGTTGGTTTTAGAGCAACAAGTATCGATAGAATCCGCTAAAGCTACTTTTTTGAAAATAAAAACTACTCTAAAAACGGTAACACCGGAAATTCTTGTTCTCATATCGGATGCTGAGTTTAGGAATCTTGGCGTAAGCCGTCAAAAAACGTCTTATATCAAAGCTTTGGCGACAGCCTTAATAAATAAAGAACTTGATTTAGAAAGTTTGCCAGCCAAAACGGCTCTGCAAGTGCGCGAAGAACTCATCAAAATCAAAGGGATAGGAAACTGGACCATCGATATTTATTTAATGTTTTGTCTGCAAGAGCCTGATTTATTGCCATTAGGCGATATTGCCGTTGTACACACAATCAAGGAATTACTGGATATTCACGACAAAAATGAGATGCAAGTTCATACGTTGAAATGGAGTCCGTATCGCTCTTTTGCAACCTATCTTTTATGGCATCATTATTTAAAGAAAAGAAATAGAACCGTTTTTTACTAAAGTGCTGTTTCTTAAAATTTAATCAACAGATAACATAGATTTTTCATTGTTGAAAGGGATTCTTTACTTATTTTTGCAACCATAAAATATAGAAAAGAAAAACTAAAATGACTGCAGACAAATTAACAACTTTCGATGTTTTAATCGAAATACCAAGAGGAAGTAGAAATAAATACGAATATGATTTCGAAATAAAAAGAATGCGTTTTGACAGAATGTTATTCTCGTCAATGATGTATCCTGCGGATTACGGATTTATTCCGGAAACATTAGCCTTAGACGGCGATCCATTAGATGTATTGGTTTTGGTAAACGAACCTACTTTTCCCGGTTGTGTTATGGAAGTAAAACCCATTGGTGTTTTCCACATGGCGGATGATAAAGGACCGGATGAAAAAGTTATCTGTGTACCGGTTTCAGATCCAATCTGGAATTCATTGAATGATCTGTCAGACATGAATCCACATTTATTAAAAGAAATTGAACACTTTTTTCAAGTGTACAAAGATCTTGAAAACAAGAAAGTAGATGTAGGCGGCTGGGGAGATGTAAATGAAGCCTATGCAATTATCGCAGAGTGTACGGAGCGATTTAATCAAATTGAGAATAAACCAGAGGGATTGTTTAGTATTAAATAATTTTACGTCATAATTTTTACAAAAAAAGCAACATTCTGTTAAGAGTGTTGCTTTTTTTGTTTAAATTCGTTTTGTTACACTATTAATTTTAACCAAAAACCAAACCGAAATTATGAATACAATTATGATTTATTTGCCTATTGCGATGGCATTTATTGGACTGGCATTTATGTTTGCTAAAAGAAAATGGGTATTAAAACAGGATCCGGGTGATGGTAAGATGAAAGAGATTTCGGATTACATTTACGAAGGAGCCTTGGCTTTCTTGAAAGCAGAATATAGGTTGTTGACGTTTTTTGTCATTGGAGCCAGCATAGTTTTAGCCGGAATTTCTTTTTTCGTTCCTACTACACACATATTAATAGTGGTTGCTTTTGTTTTTGGTGCTTTTTTCTCAGCTTTAGCTGGGAACATGGGAATGAAAATTGCAACAAAAACCAATGTTAGAACCACACAAGCCGCCCGTACCAGTTTACCTCAAGCCCTAAAAGTTTCTTTTGGCGGCGGAACCGTAATGGGATTAGGGGTTGCGGGATTGGCTGTTTTAGGATTGACCACTTTCTTTATTTTCTTTTTTCACTTTTTTATGAATGGCGTTTGGACTTCTACTGAAGACATGACCATTGTATTAGAAACATTAGCCGGATTTTCTCTGGGAGCAGAATCAATAGCCTTGTTCGCTAGAGTTGGTGGAGGAATATACACTAAAGCGGCCGATGTTGGAGCTGATTTGGTAGGGAAAATAGAAGCTGGAATTCCGGAAGATGATCCCCGTAATCCGGCTACAATTG
Source organism: Flavobacterium sp. RSP46 (assembly GCF_003984825.1). Lineage (NCBI taxonomy): Bacteria > Pseudomonadati > Bacteroidota > Flavobacteriia > Flavobacteriales > Flavobacteriaceae > Flavobacterium > Flavobacterium sp. RSP46. The sequence continues at coordinate 69,461 of NZ_RYDM01000009.1, read as the reverse complement.
CGGACAATGTAGGGGATAATGTAGGCGATGTTGCCGGAATGGGAGCTGATTTATTTGGTTCTTATGTCGCAACCGTTTTAGCGGCCATGGTTTTAGGAAATTATGTAATTAAAGACATGGGCGGAACTATTCAAGATGCTTTTGGAGGAATAGGACCTATCTTATTGCCAATGGCAATCGCCGGTTTTGGTATTTTATTTTCGATTATCGGAACGATGGTGGTAAAAATTACAGATGATAATGCAAAAGAAGCGCAAGTGCAAAGCGCTTTAAATAGGGGAAACTGGCTTTCAATAGGATTAACCCTTATTGCCTGCTATTTTTTAGTGCAATACATGTTGCCAGAAACCATGAAAATGGATTTTTTTGGAGAAGGAACTAAAGAAATTTCATCCATGCGTGTTTTTTATGCTACAATTGTAGGTCTGGCAGTAGGTGGACTCATTTCGTCAGTAACTGAGTATTATACAGGATTGGGTACAAAACCTGTTATGGCAATTGTTCAAAAATCTTCAACTGGAGCAGGAACAAACGTAATTGCAGGATTGGCAACCGGAATGATTTCTACGTTTCCAACGGTTTTATTATTTGCAGCTGCAATTTGGACTTCCTACGCATTAGCAGGATTTTATGGTGTGGCTTTAGCTGCTTCAGCGATGATGGCAACAACGGCCATGCAATTGGCAATCGATGCTTTTGGACCCATATCGGATAACGCCGGTGGAATTGCTGAAATGAGCGAATTGCCAAAAGAAGTACGTACCAGAACGGATATTTTAGATGCTGTAGGAAATACAACTGCAGCAACCGGAAAAGGCTTTGCTATTGCTTCGGCAGCATTAACTTCACTAGCTCTATTTGCTGCGTATGTAACTTTTACAGGAATTGACGGAATCAATATTTTTAAAGCACCAGTTTTAGCAATGCTATTCGTGGGTGGCATGATACCTGTCGTTTTCTCGGCATTAGCGATGAATTCTGTCGGGAAAGCCGCAATGGACATGGTGTATGAAGTACGTCGTCAGTTCAGGGAGATTCCCGGAATTATGGAAGGAACCGGAAAACCGGAATATGCTAAGTGTGTTGATATTTCGACGAAAGCCGCTTTGCGCGAAATGATGTTGCCGGGAATATTGACAATTGGTTTTCCAATTGCAATTGTTTTGCTTGGCAAATTAGTTTACGGAGACAACAACCAGCTAATCGCCGAAATGTTAGGGGGTTATATGGCCGGAGTTACCGTTTCGGGTGTGCTTTGGGCTGTTTTTCAAAACAATGCCGGTGGTGCTTGGGACAACGCTAAAAAATCTTTTGAAGCGGGAGTTCTTATTAATGGTGAAATGACCTATAAAGGTTCTGATGCGCATAAAGCGGCCATTACTGGCGATACTGTTGGAGATCCGTTCAAAGATACTTCTGGACCATCAATGAATATTTTAATTAAATTGACGTGTTTGATTGGTTTGGTAATTGCACCAATTTTAGGTAGTGGCAATCATACATTGGCTAATAAAGCCGCTTGTTGTGCTGCTTCTGAAATGTGTACTTCAATATCTAAAGAAGAGTGTCTTGCTAAAGGATGTGACAGTAAAACGTGTAGATTTATGAATGCTTCCGCAGCAGTAACTGAAATGGTCTCGAAAAAAGTTACGATAGAAAAAACCAATGTTGATGGAGAAGTAAAAGCGACTATTAAAACTAATATTAACGGAAAAGAAAACATTCAAAGTTTTGAAGGAACTGATGCAGAAGTTCAGGCTAAGATTGATGCTTTAAAGTAATCAATATCTTGTAAATAAAAAATGCCTCGCAATTTAGACTGCGAGGCATTTTTTGTTTTTATGTATTTTATCACCAGTTTCTACTCCCTCTCCTTCGGAGAGGGTTGGGGAGAGGATTCTAAAACAATCCATTTAATTCTGCGTCGATACGGTTAAAAATAGTTCCTAAATCTTCGGGATTATCAACAAAATTCATGTTATCCACATCAATAATTAATAATTTTCCTTTGTCATAGGTTTGAATCCAGCCTTCGTAGCGTTCGTTCAAACGACTCAAATACTCAATGGATATTGAGTTTTCATATTCACGGCCGCGTTTGTGTATTTGACCGACTAAATTAGGAATAGAACTCCTTAAATAGATCAATAAATCAGGGGCTTTAACAGTAGATTCCATTAATTCAAAAAGAGACGAATAATTCTGGAAATCACGATTGGTCATCAAACCCATTGCATATAAATTAGGAGCAAAAATATGGGCATCTTCATAAATAGTTCGGTCCTGAATGATTTTTTTGCCACTTTCACGAATTTGCATCACCTGACGGAAGCGACTATTCAAGAAATAAATTTGTAAATTAAACGACCAGCGCTCCATTTGGTGATAAAAATCATCTAGGTACGGATTGTCTACTACGTCTTCATAATGTGGTTCCCACTTAAAATGTTTCGCTAATAAGCGTGTCAAAGTTGTCTTTCCAGAGCCTATGTTTCCTGCTATTGCTATGTGCATTACGGTAGTATGATTTTATAATTTGTAATTCCTTCAGCTGTAAAAATAGATAAAATTTGGTCTTTGTAATAGAATTTTTTAAAGGATTTTTCTGAAATTTCAATTTCAGTTTTTTGGTTTTTTTCCAAATCCTGCAAAATTAAAATCCCATTTTTAGAATAGATGATCTGATTTTCATTTATAATTTCAATCGAGTCAAAATCAGAAACTTTTTCTTTGTTTGCTATTCTGCCAAAAATATCGCAAGTGTACCAGTTGTTTTTACCGTCCATCCAATAGAAGATGTTGAAATCTGAAGCGTAATTCTTAATACTTTCAGTAAAAGGAACTGAAATAGTTTTGTAATCCTTGTTCAAATAATCATATAATCCCAGTTGCTGATTCATACTGTTGTAAACCCACAACTGATTTAGAGCAGCAATACCAATTGCAGTGGCTACGATTGGAATTGTATTTTCTGAAAAATTGATTTTCTGAGTTTCATTCAATTGATTGTCCAAGATGATAACTGTATTGAAATTTTCGTAAAATAAAACAATTTTCAAAGGGTTATGCAAATCTATTTTTGTGATTCTACCCAAAGAAATATTTTTGTATTCTAAAGTATTCCGTGTTCCAATTTTAGAAAAAACATTGTTATGGATGGTGTAGTAAAAACCAAATGAATCATAACCTAAAAACGCATCTCCATCAAAACGAATAGAATCGATTTTAATGGCTGTTAGTTTTTGGTTCTGACTAAAAATTACTGAAAATGAAGCGATAAACAGCAATAATATTACTTTTTTCATACAGCGAAATTACAATTAAACGGTATATAATTTTGATTGTTTTATTAATATTTTAACAGAATACTTGTAACAAAAATAGTATTTTTCACTCTTATTCATTAAAACCCAATAGTTATGTATAAAGTAATTTACGCAATAATAGTAACAATTGCATCGTTTTTGGGGCTTCGCGCTCAGGAATTTCAAGGAATGGCAGTGTATGAATCAAAAAGCAGTACCTCCGATTTCAAAACACGAATGGAAGGCAATAAGGATATGACTCCTGATATGCAAAAAATGATTGAGGAAAGAATGAAGAAAATGTTCGAAAAAACATTCATTCTTAATTTTGATAAATCGACATCAATTTATAAAGAAGAAGAAAAGTTAGAGGCTACAGGTCAAGCTGGAGGTGGAATGCGCATAATGAATGCAATGAGTGGCGGCGGCGGAACTTATTACAAAAATGTAAAAGAGAAAACCTATACGGTTGATAAAGATTTTATGGGAAAAGAGTTTTTAGTAAAAGATTCTTTGCCAAGTCTAAAATGGAAAATGGAAGCTGAAACGAGAGTAATAGGCGGATATACCTGTTACAAGGCAACCGCAATTAAGGCGGCAAGTGCTACTGATTTTAGAAATTTCCGACCTAAAAAAGAGGAAGCCAAAAAACAGGGTACTGAAAAAGCAGATGATAAGGCGGCTTCAGATAAGAAAACGAACTTTATGGATGCCATAGAACTTCCGAAAGAAGTTACAATAACGGCTTGGTACACTCCGGAAATTCCTGTTAGTCAAGGACCAGAAGGATATTGGGGTTTACCAGGATTAATTCTAGAAGTTAACGATGGGAAAACCACAATTTTGTGCTCTAAAATTGTCTTGAATCCAAAGGAAAAGATAGAAATTAAAGCATTAACAAAAGGAAAAGTAGTTTCTCAAAAGGAGTATGACGATGCTGTCATAAAAAAAATGGAAGAGTGGAGAGAAATGAATCAAGGGCGTAGTGGTAGTTCTACGGGAACCTTTCGAATAGGCGGGTAAGATAGTTTTAACAAATTAATTTGCAGCCTTGACCACGAACATTTATAATTTGAATGTTGGGATCAAGGCTTAATTTTTTCCTCAACTTAGTAATAAAAACATCCATACTCCTACCATTAAAAAAATCATCTTCTCCCCAAATTTTATTTAAAATTAAAGAACGTTCAACTATTTTATTTTTATTTTCAGATATTATATTTAATAGAATTGCTTCACGATGCGTTAAGGAGATTGTTGTGTCAAGGTACTGTAAGGTTTGTTTAGTAAGATTAAAAATATAGTTGCCAATCACTATGTTATCCTCGTTTTTGATAGCAGTATTTCTGCCAAGAAGAGAATGAATTCTAACGATTAGTTCTTCCATGCTAAAAGGTTTTTTTAAATAGTCATTGCCTCCAAAATTAAATCCATCGACTACATCTTGTGTTTGTGATTTAGCAGTGAGGAAAATTATCGGAGTTTTATTATCTAATTTTCGAATATCTTTAGCTACTGAAAAACCATCTTTTTTAGGCATCATGACATCTAAAACAAGTAATTCTATTTTTTCATTTCTAAAAACTTCAATAGCCTCTTCGCCATCTTTACAATGAATGACCTCAAAATTTCTAGTTTCTAAACTTTCCTTAATGATTTGTGCTAAAGCAGGTTCGTCTTCGGCTAGGATTATTTTTATTTTTTTAGACATGAGCTAATGTTATTTTAAAAATGTTTTTGGAGTTTACGATTAGTTCAAGTGTTCCCTGATGTTTCTCTATGATTTTTTTGGAATAATATAAACCTATTCCAAAGCCTTTTACATCGTGAATATTTCCTTTCGGAATTCTATAAAATTTTTCAAAAATCTTTTCATGTTGGTTTTTATCAATTTCAATTCCATTATCTTGAACTGTTATTTCTATCTTTTTTTTGTCTGATGTTAAGCAAACTTCAATCTGAGGACCTCCATATTTTAGGGCATTATCGACCAGATTTGAAAATGCATTTTCAAAATGAAATGAATCCACCTTCAAAATTAATTTTTCCTGATTAGTAATAAAATTAATTGTTTTGTTTGAAGTGTTCAATAGGTGTTTCTCAACATTTTTCTTTAATAATTGAACTATATTAATTGGTTCTTTGTTTAGCGTAAGATTGTCAGATTCTAACGAAGCAGTCTCCAAAAGTTTTTCAACCATAATGGCTAATTTTTCTAATTGCTGGTATGCTATGTCTAAGTAACGATTTGTTTTTTTAGGATCATTAACGGAATTAAAATTCTTGATTCCTTCTATTGCCGAAGAAATGGTGGTGATTGGCGTTTTAAATTCATGAGTAATATTGCTGATTAAATCGTTTTTGATTTCATCAATTTTTTTCTGACGGTTTATAATTCTTAAAAGATAAAATAAAGATCCGACAATGGAAAGCGATAACAGTAACGAAAGAATTATTTCAATCAGGCTTCTTTTTAAAAGTAGTACCGTAGGATCAGAAAATGAAATTTTCAGTTTATCGTTAATGGGAAGGTAGACTGATTTTGAAAAAGTAGAAAGAGGTAATTTCACTGATTTGAAGGAAGTGTTTTTTTTAAATTTATCAAAAAGAGTGTTTAATTTAAAATGCTCTAAAGTATAATCTACAACAATTTTTTTTCGAGAAAGTTCATTATCTAAAATTTTACTTAATTTATTGAATGCAACGGAATCTGTAACCATAGATATTACAATTCTACTTCTTGAATCTTTTATTTGTAAGAGGCTATCTGTTGCTTTTTTTCCTCGTAATATTAAAACTGAGGAATTCGTTTTAGATTTTGGTTTAGTATAGGTAACTATTTTATTGTCATTTTCTTTCTCGTTTTTAATGATTTTCGAATCCAATTTTATCAAATTACTTGTGTCTGGAACCGAATGAATTTTGGATTCTGAAATTTTTAAAGATGTAGTTACAGATGCTGTTTTTTTAGATTTTATTGAATCAACTTTTGGAATTTTATTTTGATTCCTTTTTGCTTTATAATTTTTAAAAACTGTATCAAGTTTTAAGTCATCCATAAATTGCTCTTCGGATATGGAATCATCTCGGTTTACAAAAGCGATATAATTTTCTTTTGACTGTTCTATATAATAGTATTCAGTACTGTTGTCAAAAGCAATTTGTACATCATTAATTAATCGTTGTTTGTTTTCTTTGTAGTTTTTAATATTCCAATATACTTGTAAACTGATGGTTGCCAAAATAGTTAGGCTTACAAAAAAAATAATAGCGGCGTAATTTTTCACTTTCATTTTTCAAATATAAGAACTAAATGCTTTTGAATTGACCCATTAACAATCGTTAACTTTGGTTAACTATTATTGTGGTTATTTAGAACTTTATTTGTCATCTAACTTAAAAGCTATAAAATGAAAAATTTATTCAAAGTAATTTATTTAACAATAATTTTAACTACTGTCAATTTAACCGTTGCTCAAAACTTTAAAGGCAAAGCAATTTATCAATCTAAAATTAAATCCGAGGAAACTGACGTTGAGATTAAGTCTGAAAAAGATGCAGAATTTGAGAAGGCAGTACAAAAAGAATGGGAGAAAGTTTCCCAAAAAACATATTCATTAAGTTTTAATAAAACAGAGTCTTTATTTGAAGAAGAACAAAAGCTTGAGCCTGTGGGACAAAGTGATAGCGGAATGATTATTAGTATTACCATTTCAGGAGATGGAAAGAAGTACATGAATCGGAAGGTGCAAAAACAAATTTTTGAAGGCGAAATCTTCGAAAAAAAATATCTTATCACTGATGAATTAAAAAATTGGGATTGGCAATTAAAAGAAGAAACTAAAAAAATAGGGGATTACCTATGTTATAAGGCTGAGGTTGTAATTCAGGTTACTGCTGCTCAAAAAGAAGAGTATCAGGATTATTTAAAAAATAAATTTAAACAGAAAACAAATTTATTTGAAATGAATGAGCCCCAAAATAATATTGTTACTGCTTGGTATACCTTAGAAATCCCGGTTAATCATGGACCAGATAAATATTCAGGTCTACCAGGTTTAATTTTGGAATTAAATAATGGAGAAGTTAAATTTTTATGCTCTAAAGTAGTTTTAAATAGTGAGGATAAAGTAAAAATTAAAACTCCAAACGCAGGAAAAGTATTAACTCAAAAAGAATTCGATAAAGAAGAAAAAATGAAAATGGACAGCATGAAGGATAAGGATGGAAATATCATTTTTAGAACCTTCACGAATTAGTTGTTTTTTGTAACGAATTAAACCTTTTTATGACCAACTAGTCATACTCATAAAACCAGTCAATGAAAAACCAGTACCTTTTTTTATTTTTCTTTATAACTTCATTCTCCTTTGCTCAATCCATTAAATTTGAAGGTCTCATAACCGATTCAAAAGCGACAGGTCTTGAAATGGCCAATGTTATGGCAATAAATAAAGAAACAAAAGCAATGGATGCCTATGCCATAACAAATGACAAAGGAAAATTTCTTCTTAATCTAAAACCAAATACAGCGTATAATATCAAAATCAGTTATTTGGGAATGCAGAATAAAGAGTTGGAAATCACCACAACTTTAGAAAACAGCATTAAAAGCATTGCGCTCGAAGAAGGAGGAATTGAACTCGACGGTGTTGAGATTGTCCGTGAAATGCCGGTTTCTATAAAAGGCGATACCATTGTTTACAATACTGATTCTTTTAAAACGGGCGAAGAGCGAAAGTTAGAAGATGTCTTTAAGAAACTACCCGGTTTTGAAGTCATGGCCGATGGTCAAGTGCAAGTTGAAGGAAAAAAAGTAACCAAATTATTTGTCAATGGCAAACCATTTATGGATGGCGATACTAAACTAGGATCCAAAAACATTCCGTCGGATGCAGTTGATAAAGTGCAAGTATTGCGAAACTTCAATGAGGTATCTCAGATGAAGGGATTAGAGAACAATAATGACGACATCGCACTAAATATTAAACTCAAAAAAGGAAAAGATAAGTTTTGGTTTGGGGATGTGAGTGCCGGTTTAGCAAATGATAAAAGGTATATTTTTAATCCAAAAGTATTTTATTATTCTCCTAAAACTAGTATCAACTCCATAGTAAATTTGAATAATATTGGGGAGGTTTCTTTGACTTCAGCTGATTTTTTCAGGATAAATGGGGGTGCTAGGAATACTATAGGCAGAAGCGGAACTTCTTTAAATCTGAATCGGAATTTCTTTGGGCTTTCTGGTGGTGATAATGTTGCTAAGGCAAATGACAAATTCGGAACTTTAAACGTGAATCATTCTGTATCAAAAAAATGGACCTTGACTGGTTTTGCAGCGTATTCTTCTACATTCAATCAGTCGATTACGAATTCTGATCGTGGTATTTTTGAACCCAATACAACGAATATTGCAACGCTAGAAAATAGAAAAAACAAAACCGATTCCAGAAATAATGCTTTTATCTCTAAGGTAGGTTCAAAGTATAAAGCCAATGATAATTTTCAACTGGATTACGATGTTTTCTTTAGAAAAAACGATCAACAGGATGTTAATAACAGTCAAAGTAATTTTAGCTCTTTTGCTAATGGAAGTTCTTTTAGCAGCTCTAACACAGTTATAGCATTTCAAAATCAAGCGCCAGTTTCTTTCAATCAAAGTTTGAATTTATTTTATACACAAAATCCCAAAAGTACATGGGTAATTGAAATACAGCATCAATATGAGGATGAAGATCCCTTTTACAATCCGCAATTATCGGTTAATCCATATCAAAATAGTAGCTCTCAAGATCCAAATGATCCAAGCGCTGTTTTTGTCAATGAAAATAGTTTAAATATTGAGCAGTCTCGATTTGTAAAAACCAATAAAGTGGATGCAAAAGCAGATTATTATTACCAAATTTCTAATAAAAGTATATTGAATGTAACAGCAGGAAATTCAAATGCTTTTCAAACATATAATTCAAGTCTGTTGCAAATCTTAGAGGACAAATCTGTTAATTCAGTAGAACAAGCGGCGTACAATAATGACGTGCGGTATGCGTTTAATGATGTTTTTTTAGGACTTCATTACAAGTTTATGGTTGGTAAGTTTACTTTTAATCCAGGATTTTCGGTTCATCAATACAACACCAACAATCAGCAATTAGGTAATCCGTATCAATTAAATTTTAGTCGCTTTCTTCCTGATATGTTTGCCCGTTGGGATTTAAAAAAATCAGAAAATATAACCTATAATTTTAATGTTCAGAATGGTTTTAATGATATAAACTCTTTAGTCGAAGGGTATATTTTTACTAATTTCAATAGTATTGCAAAAGGGAATTCCCAACTGCAAAACTCACTGGTTACCAGTCATAGATTGAATTATTCGAAGTACAATTTGTATAATTTCACTACAATTTTTGGAAATATTTCATACACAACCACAAAGGATCCAGTGGTGAACGGTATATCATTTCAAAGTATTTATTCTACTTCAGACCGTTTAAATTTAGACGCAGAAAATGAAAATTTAAATGGGAATTTGTTTTATAGCAAGAGTTTTAAGAAGTATTATAAAGTAACAGGCGGTGTTAATGCAAGCTGGAATAAAAATTTCGTTTTAAACCGAAGAGTGACTAGTGGTACTACGCAGGAGTTTATTCAAGGAATCGAAAATGTGAATCATAGTTACAATCTAGCATTTGCAACGCAATTCAAAAAATATCCGAATATAGATTTAGGTTACCGAATTAATTTTTCTGAGCAAGCTTCAAACAAGTTTATTACGCAAACGCCAACGGTTAAGCTGAACTACTATTTTTTGAATGGGTTAAATGTTAATTGGGATTATTCATTTAATCGCTTTAAAAATGAAACTTCAGGGTTAACAAACGATTTTGAAATCATGACGGCAAGCTTAAATTACATCAAAAAGGACTCGAAATTTGAGTATAGAATACAGGCAAATAACCTTTTAAATACGAGATCAAGATTAAACAATTCCTTTAGCGTAAATGGCTTTAATGCGAATGAAACGATTATTTTACCACGATTTGTGACCTTTATTTTAAAGTACAATATATAGCCAAATTAAAAAGGGGATTTTGACTGAACAAAATCCCCTTTTTCATTTTAAATCTGTACTGAATTACAATCCAAAAGCAGTTTTCACTTGGTCAACAAAATCTAATTTTTCCCAAGTGAATAAATCTACAGTAACCGTTTTTTCTAAGCCACCTGGAGCTTTAAATGTTTTGGTTACCGTTTCTGGAGTACGTCCCATGTGTCCGTAAGCAGCCGTTTCGCTGTAGATTGGATTTCTTAATTTCAAACGTTGCTCTATAAAGTACGGGCGCATGTCAAAAATAGCTTCTACTTTTTTAGCAATTTCTCCATCGGTTAAGGTTACTTTTGAAGTCCCATAAGTTTCTATAAAAATCCCCATTGGTTTAGCAACACCAATAGCATACGAAACCTGTACTAAAATTTCGTCAGCAACACCTGCTGCAACTAGATTTTTAGCAATGTGACGAGTCGCATAAGCCGCACTTCTGTCTACTTTACTAGGGTCTTTACCAGAGAATGCACCACCACCGTGAGCACCTTTTCCACCGTAAGTGTCTACAATAATTTTTCTACCTGTTAGTCCAGTATCTCCGTGAGGTCCTCCAATTACAAATTTTCCCGTTGGATTGATGTGGTATTTAATTTGATCATTAAATAAATGAGCACTCGTTGGATTTTTTGCAATGATTCTTGGAATCAAAATTTCGATGATGTCTTTTTTGATTTTAGCAAGCATAGTAGCTTCTTCGTCAAAGTCATCGTGCTGTGTCGAAATTACAATAGCTTCAATTCGAGTTGGCTTGTTGTCATCACTGTATTCTAACGTCACTTGAGATTTAGCATCCGGACGCAAATAGGTGATTTCGTTATTTTCACGTCTTAAAACAGCTAATTCTTTTAATAATTTATGAGATAAATCAAGAGCCAAAGGCATGTAATTTTCTGTTTCATTTGTTGCGTAACCAAACATCATTCCTTGATCACCAGCACCTTGTTCTTCAGGATTTGCTCTATCAACACCTTGATTGATGTCAGCAGATTGTTCGTGTATAGCAGAAAGAATTCCACAAGAATCCGCTTCAAACATGTAGGCGCTTTTGGTGTAACCAATTTTCTTGATTACATCGCGAGCGATTTGTTGCACATCTAAATAGGTATTTGATTTTACTTCACCTGCCAAGATTACTTGACCTGTAGTTACTAAAGTTTCGCAAGCTACTTTTGAGTCAGCATCAAATGCCAAAAAATTATCAATTAATGCGTCTGAAATTTGATCTGCAATTTTGTCTGGATGTCCTTCGCTTACAGATTCTGACGTAAATAAATAGGCCATAATAATTATTATTTTAAATTAAGCGAGAAAAAATAATTGCTAAAAAGGACTAAAGAAGAGTTTCTGCTTTAGCATTTTTTCTACTGAAAAACGTTCAGTATTCATAATGAATTTGTTTCATTATGAAGAGGTTGCAATCAGTTCAAATTTTTCCTCTTGTATTTGGTTGCAAATGTATGAAACCATTTTGAATTGCAAATTAATCTTTTGTTTTTTTTGAGAATAAATATTTTTCGGGTTCTAAATTATTAAGAAAAAATAATATTTAAAATAGTTTCGCTATTGTTTTCTTAAACTTATTTGGATATTTAAAAAATAATTTGCAATTTTGAAATTCTAATAAAGTAAAAATGAAATTTAATATTTGTAATATGTTTAAGGTCGCACAGGAAAATTCCTGAGGGTTGCGTATTGAATAATTTAAATCAAATTATATATCAAAAGCTTCCCGGATAACGGGAAGCTTTTTTTTGAATAGTAATAAATAGAATAGATTTTTTAGTCACAAAAAGCCTCGATGAATAACCTAAAAAGCCTCGATGAATAACCTAAAAAGCCAAAAAATAAATAACGCAACAGTCAATAACATGATTTGTGTCAATGCCATTATGTGTATTCGCGGCTGTTGATTCCAAAAGTAAGTGTATAACTTAAAACCCTTTTGGATATGGATCTAAAAGGGTTTTTTGTTTTTCTGATTTTTTCAAATCTCACAACAATTCATACAAGGAGACCAAAAATGAATATTAACACCTAACACCTAAAAATTATGAGCACAACAAAGTATTTTACAAAGACATTTCGGTTATTAAAAAGTATTAATTTTAGAAATAAAAAAGAAAAGGAAAACGATTCTAAGAATGAATTGATTCATCCTAGATTTGAGATCTCAAAGAACGATGTTTTGGCACAAAAAATAGTGACTAATTCATTGCTTTTCCTAATGTATTCTCAAGAGAATGAAGCGCTTTTTATTTAATAAATCCGAATTTATTTTTGGTTTTGAGATTTTCAAAGGATGTTTAAAAGTGTTGTTTTGACGAAGTAAGAAAACGGGATGAGTATTCTCATTACTTCGTCAGAATAACAATTGCGTGTGAATTGTTTTTTGTATTTATGGTGCCCAAAGAAATAAACGAATCCACATAAAAATTTGGTTGTTACAAAAAATAGTGGTTAATTTGCTACTTTAAGTTCAAAAACGTATTGAAATGTTATAAAGAAAGGCAGAGGGATTAGACCCGATGAAGCCTTAGCAACCCTTCGATTTATCGAAGAAGGTGCTGCATTCTACCACGCTCATCGTGGAAAGATAACACTAAGAATTAGTCTAGATAACGCCTGACTTTCTTTATAATATTTCCAAACACAGATCAAAAATCATAAAAGATTTGCCATTGGAAAATAAACCAACCTCTATTACATTTCAAAATTTCACCACTAAAAGTGGCGCTTTTTATGCTACCTTAAACGTAAGTTTTCAAGTTTTTGGGCCAGAATTGCATACGGCACCAATTGTTTTGGTCAACCATGCTTTAACCGGAAATTCACAAGTTGTGGGCGAAAACGGTTGGTGGAATGATTTAATTGGAGCACACAAAACCATAGATACTACAAAATATACAATACTCGCATTTAATGTTCCCGGAAATGGTTTTGATGGTTTTGAGATCGAAGATTATTTAGATTTTACTGCCAGAGACATTGCCAGGATTTTTATTGAAGGGATTCGGGTTCTGGATATTAAAAAACTATACGCCATTATTGGGGGTTCTGTAGGTGGCGGAATTGCTTGGGAAATGGTCGCTTTAGAGCCAAAAATCACACAGCATTTAATTCCTATCGCAACGGATTGGAAATCGACGGATTGGCTAATTGCCAATTGCTTTTTGCAGGAACAAATTCTCAACAACTCTTCAAAACCTATTGAAGACGCTCGCACTCATGCTATGTTATGCTATAGAACTCCGGAATCATTTGCTGCAAAATTTCAGCGAACCACCAATGAAGAATTGGGGATTTTTAATGTAGAAAGCTGGTTGCTACATCACGGCGAAAAATTGCAGAAACGTTTTCAAATTTCGTCATATAAAATGATGAATCAACTGTTGAAAACAATCGATATCACCAGAGACCGCACATCATTCGAAGAGATAACTTCAAAAATTGAAGCCGAGATTCATATTATTGGAATCAATTCCGACCTGTTTTTTACGGCAAATGAAAATAAAGCAACGTACAAGGATTTAAAAAAATATAAAAAGAGGGTTACCTATCAGGAAATAGTTTCCATCCACGGACACGACGCTTTTTTGATAGAATATAAACAATTACACAATTTGCTTCAGGATATATTCTAAGCCAAAAAACAGAACACAATGAAAATATTAAAATTTGGAGGAAAATCGTTATCGAATGGCGACGGAATAAATAAGGTTGTTGCAATTATTATTGATAAAGTAAATCAAGGCGAGGAAATTGCCATTGTAGTTTCGGCGCGAGGAAATGCTACGGATGAATTAGAAGAAATTTTAAGTATTGCCGCTAAAAACGGAGTTTATAAACCTCTTTTTGATGATTTCAAAAAATACCAACAAGACGAATATCAAGACGTAGATTTGTCCGAAGAGTTCCATGTTCTTGAAAAATTATTCGAAGGCGTCAGCTTAATTGGTGATTACAGCAACAAAATAAAAGACCAAATTTTATCAAAAGGAGAACTACTTTCGGCAAAATTACTGACGGCAATTTTGGTCGAAAATGGGATAAATGCCCGTTTTGCAGATACTCGGGAATTGATAAAAACCGATTCGAAATTTGGTGATGCACAACCTTTGGAACAAATTTCGAAGAAAAATGTCATCAATTATTTCAAACAAAATAACGGAACAACCGTAAATATTGTTACAGGTTTCATTGGTTCAAACACAAATAATGACACGACCACTTTAGGAAGAAACGGTAGCAATTACACCGCTTCGTTGATTGCGAATTATTTGAATGCGGACGAATTACAGAATTATACGCATGTAGACGGAATTTATACCGCTAATCCGGATTTAGTAGTTGATGCAAAGAAAATTGACCATTTGTCGTTTAATGAAGCCAATGAAATAGCCAATTTTGGTGCTACGATTCTTCATGCCAAAACGATCATTCCTTTGTTGGAAAAAAACATTCCGCTTCGTATCTTGAATACGTTCAACCATGAAAATAAAGGGACGTTAATCACTTCCAATTCGAACAAGGAAGGGATTAAAACACTTTCGGTACTTGAAAATGTTTCGTTAGTGAACCTGGAAGGAAGAGGATTACTGGGAAAAACAGGTGTTGATGCCCGTATTTTCAGAGTGATGGGCGATAATGATATTAGCGTAAGCATCATTTCTCAAGGTTCGTCAGAAAGAGGAATTGGTTTAGTTGTTGCCACTGATAAAGCGACAAAAGCAATGATTGAATTAGAGAAAGAATTCGAAAATGATTTCTATTCGAAAGATGTAAATAAAATCACGGTGACGGATGATGTTTCGGTGATTTCTATTATTGGTCAGGATTTAAGTACTTTTCACAAGCCTTACACGGCGTTGATAAAAAATAAAATTGTCCCGATTCTTTTCAATAATACTGTTACGGGTAAAAACGTGAGTTTGGTGGTCAAAAAATCGCAATTGAACAAAGCTTTAAACGTGATTCACGGAGAGATTTTTGGAGTAGCTAAGAAAATCAATATCGCTATTTTCGGACATGGATTAGTCGGTGGAACGTTGATTAACCAAATATTGGAATCGGCAGCAACTATCGAGAAAAGAAAAGATATCAAACTGAATGTTTTTGCAATTGCCAATTCAAGTAATGTACTTTTGAATAAAAATGGCGTTACTCCAAATTGGAAAAATGAAATCCAGAACAATGGCTTTTCTTATACTATAGATGATGTAATTGCCTACGCAAATGAGCATCACTTGGAGAATTTGATTGCGATTGATAACACGGCAAGTGCTGAATTTGTTGGAAATTATATAAAATTAGCTGAAAACAGTTTTGATTTGATTTCGTCTAATAAAGTGGCCAATACGTTAAGCTATAGTTTTTATAAAAAATTACGAAAAGTGCTGGCGGATAATCAAAAGAGTTATCTTTATGAAACTAATGTTGGAGCAGGATTGCCATTGATTGATACGATTAAATTATTGCACCTTTCAGGAGAAAATATCACAAAGATTAAAGGTGTTTTTTCTGGAACATTGAGTTATTTGTTCAATAATTTTTCTGCAAAAGAGGCTTCGTTTAGCGAAATATTGAAGGAGGCCATTGACAATGGGTATACCGAGCCGGATCCAAGAGAAGATTTGTGCGGGAACGACGTAGGTAGAAAATTATTGATTTTGGCAAGAGAATTAGACTTGCAAAATGAGTTTGAAGAAATTGATATTCAAAATTTAATTCCAGAACATTTGCGTGAAGGCGATGTTTCGGATTTCTTGAATAAATTGACCGAGTTTGATCCAATTTATGCTAAAATAAAAGCCGACCAAAAGCCCAATCACGTCCTGCGATACATAGGCGAATTGTCAGGCGATTTGCAAAATGACAAAGGTAATCTAGAAGTAAAATTAGTTTCCGTACCTTCGGATACTGCTTTGGGAGGCTTAAAAGGTTCTGATTCTTTCTTCGAAATTTACACTGAATCGTATGGCGACAGACCAATCGTAATTCAAGGCGCAGGTGCAGGATCTGCGGTAACGGCGAGAGGTGTTTTTGGTGATATTTTGAGATTATCGGATAAAGGGTAGCCCCCATACCCCTGAAGGGGGAATAAAAAGATTGCAGATTGCTTCGCCAGTTCGAGCAAGCTCTCGGGTGACGATTTTTGATTTAACATATATAAAAGTAAAATCTGCGTCCAAATAAATATAAATAATAAAAAAGGGACTGCCTCCAGTCTTGGCTCCCTTCCCTTCGGGGAGGGTTGGGGAGGGGAATAATATGAAAATTACACTAAACAGAGTAAACGACAACTTCCACTTTGAATTAAAAAACGAGCGTGGTCACTTAGTAAACGTAGATAGCCGACCAGAATTTGGCGGAGACGATAAAGGCGCAAGTCCAATGGAATTAGTATTGATGGGTGTTGCGGGTTGCAGTGCGATTGATATGATTTCGATTTTGAAAAAACAGCGTCAGGGAATCACTTCTTTCAAAGCTGAGGTCGAAGGAGAACGGGTACAAGTAGGAGAAGCAAAACCATTCAAGGATATTACTGTAGTATTCTTTTTGGAAGGACCTATTAATGAAGAAAAAGCAGCGAGAGCCGCACAACTTTCTTTCGAAAAATACTGTTCGGTTTCTAAAACATTAGAGCCAACAGCAACCATACACTATAAAGTAGTTTTGAACGGAGTTGAATTGGCGTAAAGCTAAAATAGTCAACTTCTAAAACTTTAATTTTAAACAATAAAGAGCTTTTTTTATAAAAAAATTATGCGGAAAAACTTTGTGAATCTCTGTGATTCCTTTGCGAATCTTTGTGAAACAACTCTTTGAAATCTAATAATAATGAACGATCAAGAATTTGGTTTTGAAACCTCAGCCATCCGTACCCAATTAGAAAGAACGCAATATTTAGAGCACTCGGTTCCTTTGTACTTAACTTCTAGTTTTGTATTTGAGGATGCCGAAGATATGCGTGCTTCTTTTGCCGAAGAGAAAGACAGAAATATATATAGCCGTTACAGCAACCCAAACACGAACGAATTTGTTGATAAAGTGTGTATAATGGAAGGTGCGGCAGCTGGTTTTGCCTTTGCTTCAGGAATGGCAGCAGTGTATTCAACCTTGGCAGCTTTATTGAAATCTGGAGATCATATTGTTTCTTCGAGTAGTGTTTTTGGAGCGACACATTCTTTATTTATCAATTATTTTCCAAAATGGAATATTGAAACCTCCTATTTTGATATTAATAAGCCGGAAACAATTGAAAGTTTCATCACACCAAATACAAAGATTCTTTTTGCGGAATCACCTACCAATCCTGCTGTTGATATTATCGATTTAGAACTTTTAGGAACGATTGCTAAAAAACATAATTTGATTTTGGTAATTGATAACTGTTTTGCAACACCTTATCTGCAACAACCAATAAAATGGGGTGCGCATTTAGTGGTGCATTCCGCTACAAAGTTAATGGACGGTCAAGGTAGAGTGTTGGGAGGAATAACAGTAGGTGATGCTGAATTGATTCAAAAAATCTATTTGTTTTCTCGACTTACCGGTCCTTCTTTATCGCCTTTTAATGCTTGGGTATTATCAAAAAGTTTAGAAACTTTGGCGATTCGTTTAGACAGGCATTGTGAAAATGCGATGAAAGTAGCGGAGTTTTTAGAGCAGCATCCGAATGTGAATCGCGTGAAATATCCGTTTTTGAAATCGCATCCACAATACGAAATTGCTCAAAAGCAAATGAAGTTGGGCGGAAATATTGTTGCTTTTGAAATAAAAGGGGGGCTTGAAGCCGGAAGAAAGTTTTTGGATAAAATAAAATTATGTTCTTTATCACCAAATTTAGGAGATACCAGAACAATCGTTACGCATCCAGCATCGACAACACATAGCAAATTATCTGTTGAAGAACGTTTAGCAGTGAGTATTACCGATGGTTTAGTGCGTGTTTCAGTAGGATTGGAAACCGTGAAGGATGTGATTGCTGATTTGGAGCAGGCGCTTTCGTAAAGTTCATGACGATTGAAGCCATACAATAGTTCAAGGTTTAAACCGTGGTCAATGTGGTTTATTTAAGAAG
>NZ_RYDM01000009.1:0-50965 GCF_003984825.1 Flavobacterium sp. RSP46 | reverse complement strand
GATTTTCGTAAAGTTCATGACGATTGAAGCCATACAATAGTTCAAGGTTTAAACCGTGGTCAATGTGGTTTATTTAAGAACGTTTGTTGGTTAGTATTACCGATGGATTTTCGTAAAGTTCATGACGATTGAAGCCATACAATAGTCCACGGTTTAAACCGTGGTCAATGTGATTTATTTAAGAACGTTTAGCAGTGAGTATTACCGATGGATTTTCGTAAAGTTCATGACGATTGAAGCCATACAATAGTTCAAGGTTTAAACCGTGGTCAATGTGGTTTATTTAAGAACGTTTGTCGGTTAGTATTACCGATGGTTTAGTGCGTGTTTCAGTAGGATTGGAAACCGTAAAAGATGTGATTGCTGATTTGGAGCAGGCATTGTTGTAAAGGTCATGACGATTGAAGCCATACAATAGTTCAAGGTTTAAACCGTGGTCAATGTGGTTTATTTAAGAACGTTTGTCGGTTAATATTACCGATGGATTTTCGTAAAGTTCATGACGATTGAAGCCATACAATAGTCCACGGTTTAAACCGTGGTCAATGTGATTTATTTAAGAACGTTTAGCAGTGAGTATTACCGATGGATTTTCGTAAAGGTCATGACGATTGAAGCCATACAATAGTCCAGGGTTTAAACCGTGGTCAATGTGGTTTATTTAAGAACGTTTAGCAGTGAGTATTACCGATGGTTTAGTTCGTGTTTCAGTAGGATTGGAAACCGTAAAAGATGTGATTGCTGATTTAGAGCAGGCATTGTTGTAAGGATTTTTTGATTGTAGATTTACTACAAATTAAAAATCATCAATCTCCATTCACTATTCTTAAATCAAAAAGTATATTTTTGTTGTTTCAATATAAAAAGAATGTTGATTTCAGACAGCTTTGAAATCTACAATCAAAAATAATTAATCTTCAATTATATTTTTTTAAAATGCTTTCAAAAAAAACTAAATACGGAATAAAAGCACTTACTTTTTTGGCACGCCAAAAAAACAATTTTCCGGTGCAAATAGCGGAGATAGCCAAGAGCGAGACTATCTCGATCAAGTTTTTAGAAAGTATTTTATTATTACTGCGTCATTCTGGTTTTTTAGGAGCCAAAAAAGGAAAAGGCGGAGGCTATTATTTGATAAAAGATCCTAAGGAAATAAATATGGCCCATGTGTATCGTATTCTAGAGGGACCTATTGCATTACTTCCATGTGCCAGCCATAATTTTTATGAGCCTTGTGAAGACTGTGCCGATGAAACCACTTGCGCCGTTCGGAAATTAATGACCGAAGTGCGAGACAATACCCTGATGATATTGGAAAACAATACCCTAGCGGATATCGCCTTTTAAAAAATAAACTTAAAAATTAGTGTTGTAGTTAAACAAAAAGTACTATTTTTGCGCTTTAATCTACAATGCCGATAGGGTAATAGATAATAAATAAAATTTATTTTACCTTGCAAGCATGAATAAAGAAGTAGTAGAAGAAAATAAAGGGATGATAAAATCCCAAATTACATTTAAAGAACGCTTGTGGGTTGTTATTCCGGTTGTTTTATTAGTTGGATTAATTTCTACATTGGTGTACAACCATCATGCTGAATTTTCTTGGAATGGTTTTGTGGGAGGGTTCGATCAGGAGTTTTTAATCTTTTTTTGTATTGGCGTTTTTGCACAACTAGTCGATGGAACTTTAGGAATGGGCTACGGAGCAACCTCTACCTCTTTTTTATTGGCATATGGAATCCCGCCAGCAATCAGCAGTACAGGTGTTCACGTTGCTGAAATGTTTACCACCGGAGCTTCTGCAATTTCTCATCATCGTTTTGGGAATATCAATAAAAAACTAGTGCGGCATTTGTTGATACCCGGAATTTTGGGTTCGATTACCGGAGCTTATTTGTTATCGGATGTAATTGATGGGGATGCAATAAAGCCTTTTATTGCCGTGTATATGATCGCTTTGGCGGTTATAATTATCAGAAAGGCAATGCAAAAAAATATTATTAAAAAGAAAACGAAACGATTGAATATTTTGGCTTCTTTTGGGGGATTCATGGATTCCGTTGGAGGTGGAGGCTGGGGGCCAATTGTAACTTCTACATTATTAGGACGCGGTAGAAATCCTAGATATACAATTGGTTCTGTGAATGCAGCCGAATTTGCGGTTTCTTTCGCTAGTGGTATTACATTTATGATTTTTGGAGGAATCCAAGGATGGCAGGTTATTATAGGTTTAATTTTAGGAGGCGTTATTGCTGCGCCAATTGCTGCTTTATTAGTTAATAAAATCAAAAGGAAACCCATGATGATTTTGGTAGGTATTTTAATTATTATTTTGAGTTTAAGAACCTTGTCAAAATTGTTGTAAAAGATAAACGGAATTATGAGCACAGATACAGTAAAAGCTTTATTGCATAAAACCAAAGATTTTTCCATAGAGGAAACGCTTAGTTTTTTAGCCAACGAATATAAGGATAACGTAGTTTTTTCTACTTCTTTTGGTCAGGAAGATCAGGTGATTACGGCTTTAATTGCGAAAAATGATTTGCCAATTACCATTTTTACATTGGATACAGGACGATTATTTCAGGAAACGTATGATGTTTTTCATAAAACTTTAAGAAAATATAAAATTGACATTAAAACCTATTTTCCGGAAGCAATTGCGGTGGAAGAGTTGTTAAATCATAAAGGTCCAAACAGCTTCTATGAATCGGTGGAGAATAGAAAAGAGTGTTGTTTTATTCGAAAAGTGGCACCGTTGACTAAAGGATTAAAAGGGAATGACATCTGGATTACTGGTCTACGTGCGGAACAATCCGAAAATAGAAATGACTTAGACCTTTTTGAATACGATGAAAAGTTCGACATTATAAAATTCAATCCATTGTTAAAATGGACTTTGATAGAAGTAGAAGCCTATTTAGAAAAAAATAATGTGCCACAAAATGTATTACACAAACAAGGGTTTGTAAGTATAGGATGTGCTCCATGTACGAGAGCCATAGCCGAAGGGGAAGATATCAGAGCAGGGAGATGGTCATGGGAATCGAGTCATAAAGAATGTGGGTTGCACCAAAAATAATTAAAAATTAATACAACAATCTTTCAATTTTTGAATTTTTCAATCCTTGAATAAATAAAAATATAATGAGTACCATATTAAAAACAAATGCTTTAGAAAGCGAAGCGATATACATATTTAGAGAAGTAATTTCTCAATTTGACAAACCGGTATTGCTTTTCTCTGGTGGAAAAGATTCGATTACTTTGGTACGTTTAGCTCAAAAAGCATTTTTTCCAGCGAAAATCCCTTTTCCATTGTTGCACGTAGATACGGGACATAACTTTCCTGAAACTATTGCTTTTAGAGATAAATTAGTTGCTGAATTGGGATTAGAATTAATCGTTCGTAATGTGCAAGATGCTATTGACGAAGGGAAAGTTGTAGAAGAAACAGGTAAGTACTCCAGTAGAAACAGTTTGCAAACGACTACACTTTTGGATGCTATCGAAGAATTCAAATTTGATGCTTGCATCGGTGGTGCGCGTAGAGATGAAGAAAAAGCGAGAGCGAAGGAACGTATTTTTTCGGTTCGTGATGATTTTGGTCAATGGGACGAAAAAAATCAGCGTCCTGAATTATTTGATATTTTAAACGGAAAAATTGAAAACGGTCAAAACGTTCGTGTTTTTCCAATTTCGAATTGGACAGAGCTAGATGTTTGGAGTTATATCGAACAAGAGCAAATCGAAATTCCATCGATTTACTTTTCACACAAGCGTAAGGTATTCTTGAGAGACGGTATGATTTGGTCTCATTCTCCTTTTGTTTACCAAGAAGAAGATGAGCAAATTGAAGAAAGAATTGTTCGTTTTAGAACCGTTGGAGATATGAGTTGTACCGCAGCTGTTGATTCTTATGCAGCAACGATTCAGGAAGTGGTGGGTGAAATTAGATCTTCAACTATTTCTGAAAGAGGAGCCAGAATTGATGATAAACGTTCTGAAGCTGCAATGGAAAAAAGAAAACAACAAGGTTATTTTTAGAATTTGATTTTTTAAAATTAGTAAGCAAGTATAAAAAAAACAAGAGTTTTAAAGGTTTTATACTTTAAAATTTAAACTCAATATAAAATGGAAGTTTTAAAAATAGCAACAGCAGGAAGTGTAGATGACGGAAAAAGTACATTAATCGGGAGATTATTGTACGATACAAAATCGTTGACTACAGATAAGATTGAAGCAATAGAAAAAAGCAGTAAGCAAAAAGGATACGATTACTTAGATTTCTCATTGGCTACCGATGGTTTGGTTGCTGAAAGAGAACAAGGAATTACGATTGATGTGGCGCATATTTATTTTTCGACAGCCAAAAAAAGTTACATTATTGCCGATACTCCGGGTCACGTTGAATATACACGAAACATGGTTACCGGAGCTTCAACTTCACAAGTTTCAATCATTTTGATTGATGCGCGTAAAGGAGTTATTGAGCAAACCTACCGTCACTTTTTTATCAATAATTTATTGAGAGTAAAAGATGTGATTGTTGCGGTAAACAAAATGGATTTAGTTGATTATTCAGAAGAAGTATACAACAAAATCAAAGCAGACTTTCAGGCATTAAATGCAAAAAGTGCTTTCAAAGAACAAAATGTAAGTTACATTCCGCTAAGTGCAATCAATGGTGGTAATGTTGCCGATAAATCGGAGAACATGCCTTGGTATACTGGACAGACGGTTTTGGAACATTTGGAATCATTGGAACCAAATGATATCTACGAAAACGGGATCGCACGTTTTCCTGTTCAAACAGTAATCCGACCAAAAACGGAAGAGTATCACGACTTTAGAGGATATGCCGGAAAATTATACGGTAACACTATTAAAGTAGGAGATGCAGTAACGGTGCTTCCTTCTTTAACTGAATCTACAGTAACGAATATTCACTTTTTTGATAAACAATTTGATGAAGCTACGGCTGGTTCTTCTATCACTTTGGAACTGGAAAATGATATCAATGTAACCAGAGGGGATATGATTGTAAAATCGAATGAACTTCCTAAAATTGAAAAAGACATTACAACAACTGTTTGTTGGATGGACAGTAAAAAATTAGTGGCAGGCGCAAAATATTATGTACAACACAACAGCAATAGAGTTTTGGCAAAAATTGATAATGTAAAAAACGTAATCGCAACCGATTATTCTGGAACAACACCAGCGACTCAATTAGCTATAAATGAAATTGGAGAAGTAACTATCAAATTGAGCAAAGCCATTTATTTTGATGCTTATACTGATAATAAATCTAACGGAGCTTTCATCTTAATAGATGCTGCAACCAACACAACAGCAGGAGTTGGGTTTATAAAATAGCCCCCACCCCAGCCCTCCCCGAAGGGGAGGGAGACATCCTAGATAAAAGTATGCCGGTAGTTAAGGCGTTTGCCTTTTACGATAAGAATATAATAATAATTGAGTTAAAAGAAAATGTAATAATATTTCCAGTTTCGACTCCCTCCCCTTCGGGGGGGGTTGGGGAGGGGATAAACATAACTAAAGATGCAAAGTTTTAGAACAGAAATAGAAGATCCGATTGTCCAAAAAGAGATTATCGATTTAGAGAAAAAAATTCATTCCTTCCGAAGTGGACAAATTGACGATGAGCGTTTTCGCAGTCTTCGTTTGGCACGTGGTATTTACGGTCAACGCCAAGAAGGCGTGCAAATGATTCGTATTAAATTGCCATACGGAAAAGTGACTAGCGAGCAATTGAAGCGTATTACGGAAGTGTCCGATAAATATTCTACAGGACGTTTACACATTACAACCCGTCAGGATATTCAAATTCACTATGTGAGTTTAGACAGAACACCGGAGCTTTGGTCTGAGTTAGCCAAAGACGATATCACTTTGAGAGAAGCTTGTGGAAATACCGTGCGTAATATTACTGGAAGCGAATTAGCGGGTGTAGATGTTGACGAACCTTTTGACGTGTCGCCTTATGCGCATGGTTTGTTTCAATATTTATTGCGTAACCCAATTTGTCAAGAAATGGGACGTAAGTTCAAAATATCATTCTCCTCTTCTGATAAAGATACTGCTTTGAGTTATTTGCACGATTTAGGATTTATTCCAAAAATTGTAAATGGCGAAAAAGGGTTCAAAATAATGTTTGCCGGAGGTTTAGGTTCTCAACCAAGTCACGCTGAATTGCTTTCAGAATTTGTACCGGTGAACCAAATTATTCCAACTACCGAAGGTATAATCAGAGTTTTTGACCGTTACGGAGAAAGAGCAAAACGTTTGAAAGCGCGTATGAAATTTTTAATCAAAGACCTAGGTCGTGATGAGTTTTTGCGTTTGGTTGACGAAGAGAAAAAAGCATTACCTTTTCATTCTTACGAAATCGACACTACCGCTTTTGAAGGACCAATTTCAGAACCTTTATTAGCTGTACCATCAGTAATAATTGAGGATGTTGAAGCTTTTGAAGCTTGGAAAAAATCAAATGTGATTGCACAAAAACAAGCAGGATATGTAGCTATTGGTATCAAAGTACTTTTAGGAGATTTTTATACGGACAAAGCAAGATTGTTAGCCGATTTGATTAAAAATTATGGTGCTAATGAATTGCGTTTTTCATTACGACAAAACATCGTTTTACGTAATATTAAAGAAGAAAATCTAGCGTTCTTTTATCAAGAATTAGCCAAATTAGATTTTGTTGCTTTAGGATATGATACTATCGGAGATATCACGGCTTGTCCGGGAACGGATACGTGTAATTTAGGTATTGCAAGTAGCACTGGTATTGCGGATGAATTAGAAAGAGTATTAAAAACAGAATACCCACAATACAGCAACAATCAGCAAATCGCAATAAAAATTAGCGGTTGTATGAATGCTTGTGGACAACACAATATGTCCGAAATTGGTTTCCAAGGAATGTCAATCAATGCAGGGAAACTGGTGGCTCCAGCACTTCAGGTATTATTAGGTGGCGGGAATTTAGGAAACGGAAACGGAAGATTTTCGGATAAAGTAATCAAAATTCCAAGCAGAAGAGGACCCGATGCGTTGCGTTATATCTTAAATGATTTTGAAGCAAACGGAAACGGACAATCGTTCTTGAATTATTACGACGCCAAAGGAGAGAAATATTTCTATGAATTCTTGAAACCATTAGCGGATATAACAAACCTTACCGAGGCTGATTTTGTAGATTGGGGAAATGCTGATAACTACGTAAAAGCAGTTGGAGTAGGAGAATGTGCAGGTGTAGTAATTGATTTAGTGGCTACTTTAATATTAGAAGCCAAAGATAAAATGACTTTTGCACAAGAAGCTTTCGAAGAAGAAAAATGGGCAGATGCGATTTACTTGGCCTACGCAGGTTTTGTAAACGGTGCCAAAGCAATATTATTGGCAGAAAACCAAAAAACAAATCACCACGCTGGAATTATCGATTTATTTGATACTGTTTTTATCGAAAGCAAAAAAATAGAATTGGATTCAAGCTTTAAAGATTTGGTTTATCAAATCAAAGCGAATGAGCCTTCTGCCGAATTTGCACAAAAATACATCCAACAAGGAGTTGCGTTTTTTGATACAATAGAGAAATACAGAGCCAAAGATTTAGCTGATGCATAATACAATACAACCCAAAGTAACTTTAGTAGGCGCTGGTCCTGGCGATCCGGATTTGCTTACTCTGAAAGGAGTAAAGGCGCTGGCAGAAGCGAATGTGGTTTTGTATGATGCACTAGCCAATGAGGAAATAATGATTCATGCACCCAAAGATGCCATAAAAATATTTGTAGGGAAACGAAAAGGCTGTCATGAATATTCGCAAGACCAAATCAATCAGTTGATTGTTGATAATGCGCTTACCTATGGAAATGTCGTTCGGTTGAAGGGTGGAGATCCATTTATTTTTGGTCGTGGAAGCGAAGAAATTGAATTTGCAGAAAGTTTTGGAATCCCTACATTTGTAGTCCCCGGAATTTCATCTTCGATTGCAGTTCCGGCTTATCAAGGAATTTCTTTGACAAAAAGAGGTGTTTCAGAAAGTTTTTGGGTAATCACAGGCACTACTTCCAACAGGAATTTGTCGAATGATGTAGCTCTCGCAGCGCAATCATCAGCAACAGTTGTGATTTTGATGGGAATGAGTAAACTATCACAAATTGTGTCATTATTCCAGAAGGAATCCAAAGGAGAAACTCCTGTTGCAATTATTCAAAACGGAACTACTCCACAGGAAAAAATTGGAGTTGGAACGATTAACACTATCCAAGGAGTTGTGGCGGAGAAAAAGTTAAGTTCACCAGCTATAATTGTTATTGGAGAAGTGGTCAAAGAAAGTATCAAGTTAAAAGGATTTTACGAAGAATTCATTTTAAGTAACATTGCATAAAAAATAAGTATAAATTATTCAAGCTCAGGCTCCCTCTCCTTCGGAGAGGGTTGGGAGAGGAAAATAAGATAGTAATGGAAAGAAACGAACTATATCCTGTTTTTTTAAAACTACACAACCTCAATGTACTTATTGTAGGTGGAGGAAATGTGGGTTTAGAAAAGTTATCTTTCATGTTGAAATCCAGTCCAAATGCCAATGTTGAAGTGGTGGCGCCAAGGTTTCTTCCAGAATTGGAAGGCCTGGCAGCAAAACATCCTTCGGTAATATTGACCTATAAAAAGTTCAATCGCTGGATGCTTCGCAAACGCCACATGGTAATTGCCTGCACCGATGATTTGAAAGTAAATAAACGGGTATTCGACTTGTGTCGAAAAAGACATTTGATTTGCAACATTGCCGATACACCGGATTTATGTGATTATTATTTGGGCGGAATCGTAACCAAAGGAAATGTGAAAATAGCCATTTCAACCAACGGTAAATCACCGACAACTGCCAAAAGATTACGGGAGTTTTTCGAAGAAATAATTCCGGATGACATCAATAAAATGGTCGAAAACCTCAATGAATATCGCAAAACGCTTAAAGGGAATTTCGAAGAAAAAGTACAAAAAATGAACGAAATCACAGAAGCATTAAAAAACAAAGAATAAAAGCATTGCAAATTAACGAATGATATTTATCATTTAAAGTTGTAAAAATCAATCGTTAATTTGTACTAAATAGTTTATTATAATTACATTACATAAAGAATAAAAAAATGATTAAAACAGACATACTTATAATAGGAGCCGGACCAACTGGTTTATTTGCCGTTTTTGAAGCAGGATTATTGAAATTAAAATGCCATATTCTGGATGCTTTGCCACAAGCGGGCGGACAGCTTTCAGAATTATATCCTAAAAAACCAATCTATGATATTCCAGGGTTTCCAGAAGTATTAGCGGGGGATTTAGTGGATAATTTAATGGAACAAATCAAGCAGTTCGAGCCAGGATTCACCCTTGGCGAGCGTGCAGAAACTATTGAAAAACAAGAAGACGGAAGTTTTATTGTCACCTCAAATAAAGGAAAAAAATTCCATGCACCAGTTGTAGCAATTGCTGGTGGATTAGGAAGTTTTGAACCCAGAAAACCATTGATTGAAGACATCGAATTTTACGAAGATAAAGGAATCAAGTATTTCATTAAAAATCCGGAAAAATTCAGAGACAAAAGAGTAGTAATTGCAGGAGGTGGTGATTCCGCTTTAGATTGGAGTATTTTCTTGTCGAATATTGCTTCCGAAGTGACTTTAATTCACCGTAGAAATGAATTCAGAGGAGCCTTGGATTCGGTCGAAAAAGTGCAGGAGTTAAAAGATTCCGGAAAAATAAAAATGATCACGCCGGCAGAAGTAGTTGGTTTAAATGGAGCCGAACATTTAGAATCAATTGATATTGAAGAAAATGGTGCCCACAGAACCATTCCTACAGATTATTTTATTCCGCTTTTTGGATTAACTCCAAAGTTAGGTCCTATCGGAGACTGGGGATTAGACATTGAAAAAAATGCCATAAAAGTAAATAATGCTTTGGATTATCAAACGAATATTCCCGGAATTTTTGCCATTGGTGACGTAAACACTTATCCAGGAAAACTGAAATTGATTCTTTGTGGATTCCACGAAGCAACTATGATGTGTCAGGCAGCCTACCAAATAATCAATCCGGGTAAGAAATATGTGCTGAAATATACTACAGTTTCTGGTGTTGACGGATTTGACGGAACTCGTAAAGAAGCTCCAAAAGCCGTGGTTAAAGCCATAGTTTAACAACTTAATACAAACTAGTTAAAAAATATAGCGCTAATACTTGCAAGTATAGGCGCTATGTCTTTACTTTGCACTGTTCCTATATTTATTGAAAGTTATCACGAAAGGCGGAGGGAAAGACCCAATGAAACCTTAGCAACCCTTTATCTTTAAAGAAGGTGCTACATTCTACTTTATACAGAACCAGTTTCAGTATTTAAGATAGATAACACACGAATACTCACTCAGTATTTCTCAAACCTTTTCTTGACAACATATATTTTTAGCCTTCTGAATTAATTTCGGTATCAGGAGCGAACAATTGGTGTTTTTTTGCCAATACTGTTCCCGCTTTCCGCTATATCTTTTTTTCTGAACGCCAGAAAAATAGGATATCGCTTCAATCGGGGCTAAAGAGTTCATATAGTGAACTTTTGTAATTAATAATCAAAAGTGTAAATCCCGAAATGGATCGTGATTTACAAGAAATAACAAGATATGTCAAGCATTCAAGAAGCCATTAAAAAAAACATACTCATACTCGATGGAGCTATGGGAACCATGTTGCAACGCTACAATTTCTCTGAAGAAGACTTTCGAGGAGAACGTTTCAAAGATTTTCCACATTCCTTAAAAGGGAACAATGATTTATTGTCACTTACGCAACCACAAGCGATTCGTGCGGTACACGCCGCCTATTTTGAAGCAGGAGCAGATATCGTTGAAACCAATACTTTTTCTGGAACCACCATCGGAATGGCAGATTACCATCTCGAAGATATTGTTTACGAACTTAACTACGAATCGGCACGAATTGCCCGTGAAGTAGCCGATGAATTTACAGCCAAAAATCCAGATAAACCTCGTTTTGTAGCCGGTTCAGTTGGACCAACAAACAGAACAGCGAGTATGTCACCAGATGTAAATGATCCAGGTTACAGAGCGGTAACTTTTGATGATTTGCGCATTGCTTACAAACAACAAGTAGAAGCATTGATAGACGGAGGAAGTGATTTACTGTTGGTGGAAACTATTTTCGATACGTTAAACGCCAAAGCGGCTCTTTTCGCTATTGAAGAAGTCAAAGACGAACGTAATATTGATATTCCAATCATGGTTTCCGGGACAATTACCGATGCATCAGGAAGAACACTTTCAGGTCAAACCGTGGAAGCTTTCTTAGTTTCGGTTTCACACATTCCGTTGTTGAGTGTAGGATTCAATTGCGCCTTGGGTGCCGATTTGCTTAAACCGTATCTCCAAACCTTAGCGCATAATACTTCGTTCAATGTTTCGGCACATCCTAATGCAGGATTACCCAACGCTTTTGGAGAGTACGATGAAACGCCAGAACAGATGCAAGCCTTTATCAAAGAATATTTAGACGATAATTTAGTAAATATCATAGGTGGCTGTTGCGGAACAACCCCAGAACACATTAAGTTGATTGCTGATATCGCAAAGGAGTATAAACCTAGAGTTTCAACAGCAACGATGTAATTAAATTTCCTGCATGGTTTTTTTAAACTGTGTAGTGATGTTTGAAAATGGATTTTTTTAGTTGAATCCAAGTTAGTGCCAGCGCCGGAACTGATAACACTAGATAGCGCGGATTTGTAATCCGTGCCCACAAAGAGAATAAAAACATAAAGTGTGATTTTGTCATTCGGACGAAGGAGGAATCACATTACGGATATAGTTTGATGAGATTCCTCCTTCGTCGGAATGACAAACTGGGTGGCTAGGTTCCCCCGCTAGCGCGAGCTTCTAGCTCGTGCCCATTAACAAAGGCAGGATAAATAGATTTTGAAATATAGAATTATAATTTAGAATAGGCACGAGCGGGACGCTCGCGATAGCGAAGTACGAGTTCCGTAGGAACGATATATTTTGTAGCAACGGAATTTATTCCGTTGAATGAAATAAAAATTAGGATTACGAGCATATTCTGTTGATAATAGATGATTTAGTACCAATATCCGCGTGAGGGATAGCAGTGAAAAGCCCACAGACAAATGAAGTCCCGATAGCTATCGGGACGGAATTAGTCGAGGACTTGTAACGAATAGCCCGACCCTTGTGGTCACGCCCAAAATAATAAGAAACAAAACGAACTACACGTTAAAAAAAAGTAGAAATAAACAACAAAAGCATAAACTTGTACCGTTTCTAAAACCGTGCAGGACAAATAAAGATAAAAAATGGCACAAGCAGAAACTAGAAGAAACTTGGTATTATCAGGATTAGAGCCTTTAATCATTACGCCTAACAGCGTATTTGTAAATATTGGTGAACGAACGAATGTTACCGGTTCTAGAAAGTTCCTTCGATTAATCAAGGAAGAAAAATACGAGGAAGCACTCAGTATTGCCAAAGAGCAAGTGGAAGGTGGCGCGCAAATCATCGATATAAATATGGATGAAGGAATGCTTGATGGCGAATATGCCATGACGAAATTCCTGAATTTGATTGCTGCTGAACCGGATATTTCCAGAGTTCCAATCATGATTGATAGCTCGAAATGGGATATCATTGAGGCTGGACTAAAAGTGGTGCAAGGAAAAAGTGTGGTAAATTCGATTTCCTTGAAAGAAGGCGAAGAACAATTTATTCATCACGCTAAATTGATTAAGCGTTACGGTGCTGCGGCAATTATTATGGCTTTTGATGAAACTGGACAAGCAGATAATTACGAGCGCCGGGTAGAAATATGCCAACGTTCATATGATATATTGGTAGATAAAGTTGGTTTTCCTCCGCAGGATATTATTTTCGATTTGAATATATTTCCAGTAGCGACAGGAATGGAAGAACACCGCTTGAATGCTTTGGATTTCTTTAGAGGAACCAAATGGGTTAGAGAAAATTTACCTCACGCACACATTAGTGGAGGTGTAAGTAATGTTTCGTTCTCTTTTAGAGGAAATGATACAGTTCGGGAGGCGATGCACTCCGTGTTCTTGTACCACGCCATCCAACATGGAATGACGATGGGAATCGTGAATCCTGAAATGTTGTCTATTTATGACGAAATTCCAAAAGATCTTTTAGAACGCGTTGAAGACGTAATTCTGAACAGGCGAGAGGATGCCACAGAGCGATTACTGGATTTTGCCGAAAATGTAAAAGGAGATGTAAAGAGCAATGAAAAAGCGATTCAGGAATGGCGCTCTGGAACGATTCAGGAACGATTGACACATTCCTTAGTGAAGGGAGTGGATGAATTTATTCTTTTGGATATTGAAGAAGCTCGACTGGCAGCAAAAAAACCAATTGAAGTTATTGAAATTAACTTAATGACAGGAATGAATGTGGTTGGGGATTTATTTGGTTCGGGTAAAATGTTTTTGCCGCAAGTGGTAAAATCGGCTCGGGTAATGAAAAAAGCAGTGGCTTATTTGTTGCCGTTTATTGAAGCCAGCAAACAAGCCGGAGACAAACAAGGGAATGGAAAAATCCTGATGGCAACCGTAAAAGGCGATGTACACGATATTGGTAAAAACATTGTAAGCGTGGTGCTGGCGTGTAATAATTATGAGATTGTAGATTTAGGCGTAATGGTGCCTCCCGAAAAAATTATCGCAGCGGCCATTGAGCATAATGTAGATATTATTGGATTGAGCGGATTGATCACGCCGTCACTGGACGAAATGGTTTTTCTTGCTAAAGAATTAGACAAAAGAGGACTTAAAATTCCAATAATGATTGGTGGGGCAACAACTTCGCGAGCACATACAGCCGTGAAAATTGCACCACAATACAGAGAAACGGTTATTCATGTGAATGATGCTTCGAGAGCCGTAACGGTGGCGGGAAGTTTATTGAACAAGGATAAAAAAATATATGCAAGCGACATTAGAGCGGAGTATGATGCCTTTAGAGAGACGTTTTTGAATCGTTCACGCGACAAGAATTTCTTAACTATTGAGCAAGCGCGCAAGAATAAATTGCAGTTGGATTGGGAGAATTTTACTCCTGTAAAGCCAAAAATCATAGGCGAACAAACTATCGAAGTCGATTTAGATGTGTTGGTTCCGTACATTGACTGGACGCCGTTTTTTAGAACATGGGAGTTGTTCGGAAAATATCCAGCGATTTTAACGGATACTGTTGTTGGGGAACAAGCTACTTCCGTTTTTGCGGATGCCAATGAAATGTTGGAAGTTATTTTGAAAGAAAAGAAACTGACAGCCAAAGGAATTTATGGAATTTTCCCTGCCAATCAAGTGAACGATGATGACATTGAGTTAAGTGATGAAAACGGAAAAGTGTTAGAGAAATTTTTGACGTTGCGTCAGCAATCACAAAAAACAAAAGGTGCTCCAAACATCGCATTGTCTGATTTTATAGCCCCGAAAGATAGCGGAAAAACGGATTATATGGGCGCATTTTGTGTCACGACCGGTTTTGGTGTTGATGAGTGGGCGGCTGAATTCGAAAGAGATTTAGACGATTACAATTCGATTATGGTAAAAGCATTGGCGGATCGTTTTGCGGAAGCATTTGCTGAATATTTGCACGAAAAAATCCGTAAAGAAATTTGGGGCTATTCATCTGATGAAAATATAAGTACTGAGGCTATGATCGCAGAAGATTACAAAGGAATTCGTCCGGCTCCAGGATATCCGGCGTGTCCCGACCATTTAGAAAAACCTACGATTTGGAAATTACTAAATGTTGCAGAAGAAATTGGAGTGACCTTGACCGAAAGTATGGCAATGTGGCCCGCTTCATCGGTTTCTGGGTATTATTTTGGAAATCCGCAAAGTAAGTATTTTGGACTTGGAAAAATAAAAGAAGACCAAGTCATTGATTACGCGAAACGAAGAAGCGTTTCAACTGAAGTAGCCACGAGATGGTTAAGCCCGAATATAGCAGATTAAAATCCCCACCCAGCCTCCCCGAAAGGGAGGAGCCGAAAAGGAAGAAAAAAATATTGTTCAATTAAAATTACCCGAGTTCTCCCCTCCTTTGGAGGGGTCGGGGGAGGATCATGAAAGTAACACAACATATAGAATCAGCCAAAGGAGAAACGTTATTCTCCTTTGAAATTATTCCGCCTCAAAAAGGCAAAAGTATTCAGGAATTATACAATAATATTGATCCGTTGATGGAGTTCAAACCGCCATTCATAGACGTAACCACCTCTCGCGAAGAATTTATCTATATGGATAAAGGAAATGGTTTATTGGAAAAAAAACTAACCAGAATGCGTCCGGGAACACTTGGGATTTGTGCTTCGATCAAGCATAAATATAATGTAGATACCATTCCTCATGTGCTTTGTGGTGGTTTTACTAAAGAAGAAACAGAATATTTATTAGTTGATTGTCATTATCTGGGAATTGATAATGTGATGGCTTTGCGTGGCGATGCCATGAAAGACGAGCAGTCTTTTGTTCCTAAATTAGGAGGAAATGATTTTGCAGTTGATTTGGTCAAACAAATTAACCAATTAAATTGCGGGAAGTACTTGCATGACCTCATGGATGTTGATGATAAAGCCAATTTTTGCATTGGAGTTGCAGGGTATCCGGAGAAACATTTAGAATCGCCGTCTTTAATTTCAGATTTGAAAAGACTCAAAGAAAAAGTAGATGCCGGTGCGGATTATGTGGTGACGCAAATGTTTTTTGATAATGCTAAATACTTCGAATTTGTTGTGAAAGCCAGAGAAATGGGGATCACCGTTCCTATTATTCCGGGAATCAAACCAATCGCAGTGCAAAGACACCTGCAAGTATTACCTCAAATTTTCAGAATCGATCTGCCGGAAGATTTAATTCATGCGGTTGATCAGTGCAAAAACAACGCAGATATCAGACAAGTAGGAATCGAATGGGCTATCCAACAATCATTGGAGTTGAAAGCAGCCGGTGTTCCCGTGTTGCACTATTATTCTATGGGAAAATCAGAAAATATTCGACAAATAGCGAGTAAGGTTTTTTAGGAGCTATTTCCAGCTATTCGTTACAATCTTTTCTTGTCTAAAAAAACGAGACAAGAAAAGGATTTTTACTGCTATCTGGGCTAGGGATTTAACGGTTATAAATGTCGTTATTCATTCCAAATTCTCATAATTTTGTCATTCCGACGAAGGAGGAATCTCACCGCATGGGATTCCTCCTTCGTCGGAATGACAAATCAAACGGTATAAGTATTATAAATGGCTAGTATTTTTCATCTGCAAACTGCGACTGAACACTGATTACTATTTTTTCGTAATCTCCCTAAACACGGCCTCCAAGTTTTTATTCTTTTGGTTGAGCTGCAATGTTTTCAAACCATTGGCATTGGCAAAATCAAAAACTGCCGGACGCATGTCTTTATCCGCTTTGAAAGTCAACTCCCAAATCATGTCGTGCGTATTTTTATAAGAAACAAGATTTTCGATTTTAGCAATGGCTTGTTCTTCGATTTTATAGTCAAATTCTACTTCAATCACTTGTTCCTTATCTTCAGAAATTAAGTTGTCCAGTTTTTTATCGGCAACAATTTTTCCATTATTGATGATAATAACACGGTCACAAATCGCTTCTACTTCCTGCATAATGTGCGTCGAAAGGAAAACAGTTTTGTCTTTTCCCACATTTTTAATCACATTACGAATTTCGATTAATTGGTTTGGATCTAAACCAGTGGTTGGTTCATCCAAAATCAAAACATCGGGATTGTGCAATAACGCATTGGCAAGGCCCATACGTTGCCGATATCCTTTAGACAATTGGCCTATTTTTTTATGACTTTCGGTAGTTAAACCAGTAAGTTGAATTACTTCGTCGATACGGGATTTAGCTACTTTATACACATCAGCGTTAAAGGCTAAATATTCGCGTACATACAAATCCAAATACAGCGGATTGTGTTCCGGTAAATAACCAATTGAAAGTTGTACTGCCTTTTGGTTGGTGTTTACATCATTTCCGTTTACTATTGCGGATCCTTCATCAGCATTGATGTAAGTGGTCAATATTTTCATCAAAGTTGATTTTCCGGCTCCATTTGGACCTAAGAAACCAACTATTTCTCCTTTTTTGACAGAAAATGTAATGTTGTCTAAGGCTTTTTGAGTACCGTAACTTTTGGATATGTTATTTACTTCTATTGACATGGAATTTTATTTGTTGCAAAAGTAAACAGAAAAAGTATTGATTTATTGTTTTTGTAACTCAATAAATAAAAGACCTTCGTCAAAGTTTATTGAGCAAGAGGATATTCTCTTTTAGATTTATATATTTACCATAAACTATATGAACATGAATTTGAAAAACACACAATCAGGGAGTTTCTTGAAAAACTACAAAAGTATTTTATTGCTGCTTGGCGGAATTTTGGCAGGAAGTATATTGGGTTTAGTTTTTGGAAAGGAAGTAGAAGTGATTAAACCATTGGGAGATATATTTCTGAATTTATTGTTTACCGCCATTATCCCTTTGGTGTTTTTTACGATTGCATCTTCGATTGCCAATTTAGAAAAATCAGAGAAACTGGGAAGATTATTTGTAATTGTTATGGGAGTGTTTTTAAGCACCGTATTAATTTCTGCCATTTTGATGCTGGTTGGTGTCCTGTTATTTCCCATTCATCAAGACATCATTATTTCAAAAATACCGTTAGAAAGTATACAAAGTACAAATACAGGTTCACAAATTACCCAATTGCTTACAGCGGGGGATTTTTATGAACTGCTTTCTCGAAAAAGCATGTTGGCCTTAATCATTTTTTCCTTTCTAATAGGGTTTGCCGCCCTGCGTTCCGGAGAAAAAGGAAAAGATTTCAGCAGGTTTTTGAATTCAGGCAATGAAGTGATGAAACAATTGTTACACATCATCATGAAAACGGCTCCAATAGGTTTGGGGGCTTATTTCGCGTATCAGGTTGGAATTTTTGGACCGCAATTATTTGGAGCTTATGCAAAACCTTTGGGGCTTTATTATGCGGTTTGTGCTTTCTACTTTATTGTGTTTTTTAGTTTGTACGCTTTTATCGCTGGAGGGAAATTAGGATTTAAAGTATTTTGGAAAAATAATATTACGCCTTCCTTAACCGCATTGGGAACTTGCAGCAGCATTGCCACTATTCCTGCCAATCTGGAAGGTGCCGAAAAAATGAATATTCCGGCTCACATCAGAAATGTAGTTATTCCACTGGGTGCGCCTTTGCATAAAGACGGATCCAGTATGTCATCTATTGTGAAAATTGCGGTAATTTTCGCCATGTTCGGAAAAGATTTAACGGATCCAAATACCTTATTAGTGGCGTTAGGAATTACAGTAATTGTTTCGGTAGTTGAAGGCGGAATTCCTAATGGAGGTTATATAGGAGAAATTTTGGCGATTACCGTTTATGGTTTCCCAATGGAACAAGCTCTTCCAGCTGCAATGATTGTGGGGACTTTAGTAGATCCAATGGCGACATTGCTAAATGCGAATGGTGATTTAGTGTCGGCGATGATGGTTGCCCGAATTTCGGAAGGAAAAAAATGGCTTGCTGAAAAAGTAGTTGTATAAAACCACTTTTTTTAGCCGGTTTCAATGGTATAGTTTTAAAAACAGTAAAATAGCAACGACTTATTGGTGTTTTAAAGACCTTTTTTTAATTATTACATAATTAATAACCAGTTTTTTAGCGAATTCTTTTTTTGTTCAATAAAATCAGCCTTTTTTTTTGGATAGCTGGAAATTATGTATACATTCGCAGAGTAATTAATACAAAAAACAACAGCATGTTGAATAACCGATTTTATTTTAGCAACTCTTATTATTTCTTCTGGAAGGTCGAAAGGGATTGTTGTATGGTTATTTGATTATAAAATTAAATTGATACTATAAATATACAATCCCGATGTAAATCGGGATTTTTTTTTGCTTAAAAAGGTGTAAAATGAATGAAATAATTGGAATACAAGGCATAACGGGTTCTTTTCACCATCAGGTGGCGCAAGAATATTTTCATCAGGCGGTTGCTTTAGATGAATGTTTGTCCTTTGAAGAGTTAGTGGATAACCTGCTCTCCGGTAAATCAGATCAGGCAGTTATGGCTATAGAAAATTCTATTGCGGGCCCAATTATTCCGAATTACGCATTGATTGACAAGAATAATTTACACATTATTGGGGAGCATTATTTAATAATTCATCAAAATTTAATGGCCTTAAAAGGGCAGAAAATAGAAGATATTTTGGAAGTACATTCGCATCCTATGGCCATTTTGCAATGTATGGAATTCCTTAAAAAATATCCAAATATAAAATTAGTCGAAGATAAAGATACTGCCGAAACGGCACGTAGAATTCAGGGAAATCAGTTGAAAGGGATTGCTGCAATTGCCAGTATTACGGCGTCGAGAATGTATGATTTAGAAATTTTGGCTCCGGAGATTCAAACGATTAAAAATAATATGACACGTTTTGTGATTATCAAAAAGGAGAATTCATTTGTTCCGGAAAACGAAATTAACAGAGCGTCCATCAAATTTGAATTGGATCACAAACGGGGAAGTTTAGCGGCAGTTTTGAATGTGATGAGCGATTGCAAATTGAATTTAACAAAAATACAATCGTTACCAAAAATAGAAACGCCTTGGAAATATTCGTTTTTTGTCGATGTCACTTTTGAAAAATACGAAGATTATGCGAAAGCAAAGTCGCTATTGATCATTATGGCAGAATATTTCAAAGTGTTAGGCGAATATAAAAACACAAAATTATAAAGCCCTTAACCCCAACCCAACCCCCGAAGTGGGAATTAGATTAAGATCGATTTACAAGAAATTTAAAATAGAAGAATGATTACTATAGCGAAACGTCTCGAAATAATTGAAGAATACTATTTCTCCTCAAAGTTGAGAGAAGTAAGGCAACTGGCTTCTGAAGGGAAACCCATTATCAATATGGGAATTGGAAGTCCGGATTTACAGCCGTCACAGGCGGTAATTGATGCAGTGGTTCTGGCAATGCAAGAGGAGAATGCACATCAATACCAAAGTTATCAGGGGTTGCCAGAGTTGCGGCAAGGTATGGCTGATTTTTACAAAAACAATTACGGAGTTGCGTTGAATCCGGCTAACGAAATTTTGCCTTTGATGGGTTCCAAAGAGGGAATTATGCATATTTCACTGGCTTTTTTGAATGAAGGCGATCAGGTACTGATCCCAAATCCAGGATATCCAACCTATACTTCGGTGACAAATTTAGTGGGAGCAGTTCCGGTTTATTATGACTTAAAAGAAAACAATAACTGGGAGCCGGATTTTGAAGCTTTGGAAAAATTGGATTTGTCGAAAGTGAAAATCATGTGGATTGGGTATCCGCACATGCCAACTGGAGCCAGAGGAAGTCTGGCATTGTTTGAAAAATTAGTGACTTTTGCCAAAAAGCATAACATTTTATTAGTCAACGACAATCCGTATAGTTTTGTTTTGAACGACAATCCGATGAGTTTGTTGCAAGTAGCAGGTGCAAAAGACGTGGTTTTAGAATTGAATTCTTTGAGTAAGACTTTTAACATGGCGGGCTGGAGAGTGGGAATGCTTCTGGGAAATGCAGCTTGCATTGATGCCGTTTTGAAAGTGAAAAGCAACATGGATAGCGGTATGTTTTACGGGATTCAAAAAGGAGCAATTGAAGCTTTAAAAAGTGACAAAACATGGTTTGATTCGATGAATGCGATTTATAGAAAACGCAGAATTCTTACCGAACAACTGGCTGAGAAATTAGGCTGTAAAGTTTATAAAGAAGGAGTTGGATTATTTGTTTGGGCAAAATTGCCGGACGGAATCATATCGGCGGAGAAATTCATAGATGAAATTTTATATGACAAATCTATTTTTATTACGCCGGGAACCATTTTTGGTTCTAATGGAGAAGGTTACATCCGATTTGCATTGTGTGTAAAAGAAGAAAAAGTACAGGAAGCAATTGATAGATTTTAATACATGAATATACACGTAATAGGAATAGGATTGATAGGCGGTTCAATGGTATTGGACATTAAAGCACTGCATCCGGAAGCCAAAATTTATGGAATCGATACTGATGAAAATCATTTGCAGGAAGCAATAACTTTGGGAGTTGTTGATGCTGGTGCGACATTTGATGATTTAGTTGATGCAGATTTTGTAATCGTTTCTGTTCCGGTTGACGTTGCATTAAGTGTTTTACCAAAAGTACTGGATGTTATTGGTGAAAATACGATTGTTTTTGAAGTAGGTTCGACAAAAACGCCTATTTGTGAAGCGGTTGCTAATCATCCTAAGAGAAGGAATTTTATTGCAACGCATCCTATTGCAGGAACGGAGTTTTCAGGACCATCGGCAGCGATAAAAGGATTGTTTCAAGGGAAAACGAATATCATTTGTGAGGTCGAAAAAACAACGTTTAAATTGCAGGAAAAAGCGTTGGATTTGTTTAAGGCAATGGGAATGCGGATTCGGTATATGGATCCAAAATCACATGACAAACACATTGCTTATGTGTCGCATTTATCCCATATCAGTGCATTTATGCTTGGAAAAACGGTAATTGACAAAGAGAAAGACGAGCAGGATATTTTTGATATGGCGGGTTCTGGTTTTGAAAGTACGGTTCGTTTGGCCAAGAGTTCACCGGCAATGTGGACACCAATTTTTAAACAGAACAGGAAGCAGGTTGTGAAAACATTAGAGGAGTACATTTCGAATTTGTCAAAATTTAAAGAATTATTAGAAAAAGAAGATTACGATGCGATTTACAATGAAATGCAAAGTGTCAACAAAATAAAGGAAATATTAAACGGTATTAATGTAAAAAAGTGATCAGTGATTAGTCACTGGTTACAGTAAAAAGAACAACACAAAAACTAAAATTAGAAAAGATGGAAAACAAGAAAGAAATGAGAAATTGGTTGAATGAATTCAATTTGACTCATCCATTTGTGATCGCAGGACCTTGTAGTGCTGAAACAGAAGAGCAAGTATTGAAAATTGCACATGAATTGAAAGACTCTGACGTAAGTGTTTTTAGAGCAGGAATTTGGAAACCAAGAACGCGTCCGGGAGGATTTGAAGGAGTAGGAGCAATAGGACTTAAATGGCTGCAAAAAGCAAAGGCAGAAACCGGCTTGCTTATGGGAACCGAAGTAGCGACTGCAGCGCATTGTAAATTGGCTTTAGAGCATGATATTGATGTATTATGGGTTGGAGCCCGTACAACTGCAAATCCGTTTGCGGTGCAAGAAATTGCTGACACATTAAAAGGAACCGATAAAATTGTATTGGTCAAGAATCCGGTAAATCCAGATATGGCTTTGTGGCTGGGTGGTGTGGAACGTTTGCATGCGGCAGGAATTAAGAATTTAGGCGTTATTCACAGAGGTTTTTCTACGTATGAAAAAACGAAATACAGAAACATTCCTGAATGGCAGATAGCTATTGAATTGCAAAATAAATTCCCTGATTTGCCTTTGATCATTGATCCCTCCCATATTACAGGAAACCGTGAGATGATTCTTGAAGTGACTCAAGAAGCATTAGATCTGAATTACGACGGTATGATTATCGAGACGCATACTGATCCGGATAATGCATGGAGTGATGCAGCGCAACAAGTGACACCAGATGCTTTGAAACAGATTTTCAAAGATTTGAAAGTGAGAAAAGTAAGTGGTGATACGGACGAGTTTGCTAATAAAATGACAAAATTGAGAGCGAATATTGATGTTTTGGATTCGAATTTATTGGAATTGTTAGGCAAAAGAATGAAAGTGGCTGACGAAATTGGTCAAGTGAAAAAAGACGCTAACGTTGCTGTATTGCAAAACAATCGTTGGAACGAAATTTTAGGAAAAATGATTTTGGAAGGCGAGAAGAAAGGGTTGACAGAAGAGTTTGTACTAAAAATGTTCAAAGCGATTCACCAGGAAAGTATTGGTCACCAAGAAAAAGTACTAAACGCTTAGTCCGTATTTTTTAAATATAAATCCCTGCAGCTTTTGTCAAAAGTTGTGGGGATTTTCTATTTTTAATTGTATGTAAAGTTGCTCAAAGTGAAAAACTTTAAACTTTTAAACTTTAAACCTAAAACAAAGAATTATCTTTGCAAAGTCTTAGATTTTAAATCAGAAATCTAAAATAGTTAATCTTCAATCAAATAATCCTTTATGACAGGACTCGTTTACAAATCTACAGGAAGTTGGTACACCGTAAAATCCGAACAAGGGGATTTTATTGAATGCCGTATGAAAGGGAAATTCCGAATTAAAGGAATCAAAAGCACCAATCCTATTGCTGTAGGCGATATTGTGGATTATGAACTAGAAGAATCATCCGATACTGTTACGGGAACCATTCATAACATTCATGACAGAAAGAATTATATCGTTCGGAAATCAGTGAATTTATCCCATCAGATGCATATTATTGCGTCTAATATTGACAGGGTTTTCTTGCTGGTAACCATCAATAATCCGCCAACGACTTTTAACTTTATTGACCGTTTTCTGGTTACTGCCGAAGCGTATGGAATTGAAACTATACTGGTTTTTAATAAAATAGATACGCTAGACGATGCCACGCTGGATGAACAATTGTACATGCAGCATGTGTATCAGGAAATTGGATATAAATGTTTGCGCGTTTCTTCGACTGAAATGAAAGGAATAGAGGAATTGAAAGAAATGATGATTGGGAAAGTGAGCATGTTCTCTGGACATTCCGGAGTTGGGAAATCGACTTTGGTAAATGCGATGGAGCCTTCTTTACATTTAAAAACAAAGACAATTTCTGAAGCAAGCAAGCAAGGGCAACACACGACGACTTTTGCCGAAATGTATGATTTGTCTTTTGATGCCAGAATCATCGATACTCCCGGGATCAAAGGTTTTGGAATTGTAGACATGGATGCAGCAGAAATCAGTGGTTATTTTCCTGAATTTTTTAAGTTGAAAGAGCAATGTAAATTCAATAATTGCTTGCATAAAGATGAGCCGCATTGCGCTATTAAAGGGGCTTTAGAAAAAGATGAAATCGCTTGGTCCCGTTATAGAAGTTACCTTAAAATTCTCGAAGGTGACGATGAAAATTACCGTACGGATATTCATAATGAGGATCGAATAATCAGTGACAAAACTAGGGAATAGTAGAGATGCGATTTATCGCGTCTATTTTACATAGAATATAAAATAATGAAAATCGTCCTCCAAAGAGTTTCCCAAGCCTCCGTAACCATCGATAATAAAGTCGTAGCCGATATCCAGAAAGGATTGTTGGTTTTGGTTGGGATTGAAGATTTAGACAATCAAGATGATATCAATTGGTTAGCTTCAAAAACAGTCAATATCCGTGTTTTTGGGGATGAAAATGACGTTATGAATCTATCTGTCAAGGATACAGATGGCGATGTTATTGTGGTAAGTCAATTTACGCTGCACGCCGCTACTAAAAAAGGCAATCGTCCTTCCTATATCAAAGCTTCAAAACCAGAAATAGCTATTCCATTATACGAGAATTTTGTGCTTCAGTTGGAGAAAGAATTGGGTAAAAAAGTACAAACTGGCGTTTTTGGTGCAGATATGAAAGTACTTTTACTGAATGATGGTCCTGTAACGATAGTAATTGACAGTAAAAATAGAGAGTAGGTTTCCG
Organism: Flavobacterium sp. RSP46; assembly: GCF_003984825.1. Classification (NCBI taxonomy): domain Bacteria; kingdom Pseudomonadati; phylum Bacteroidota; class Flavobacteriia; order Flavobacteriales; family Flavobacteriaceae; genus Flavobacterium; species Flavobacterium sp. RSP46. The sequence goes on along the minus strand of NZ_RYDM01000009.1, from coordinate 26,126 downwards.
TACAGCTCTCCAAACATAAAAAGTAAATACCGGAAATTGTTATAAGAAACACCTCACTGAAGGTGTTTTTTTAGGTTCCAATTCTTTACATTTGTTCAAATACTACTGAGATGACTTTAGAACAATACATTCAAAATATAAATTCCGCCTACAAAAGAGGTAATGCAACAGAACACACCTATCGTGGCGATTTGAAGCAACTTATCGAAAGTATTGTTCCGGATGTTGCCGCAACCAATGAACCCAATATTTCGACAACGTTCCCGAAGTGGCTTGGAATTTTTACATTGGTGGTTATCAACCCGCTCAAAAATGGCTCAAAGACCGTAAGGAACGCAAACTGGAATTTGACGATATTGCCCATTATCAAAAAATCATTGTAGCACTAAGTGAAACGGATAGATTAATGAAAGTAATTGATACAATAGCATAGAATAGTTATGGAAGAAAACGTAAAAAAATTTATTTTATACACCGCACCAAGCGGAGAAATACGTGTTGATGTTTTACTGCAAAACGAATCGGTATGGCTTTCGCAAAAAGCAATTGCAGAGTTGTTTGGAGTTCAAAGACCAGCAATAACGAAGCATTTAGGCAATATTTTTGATTCTGGTGAACTAGAAGAAAATTCAGTTAGTTCCATTTTGGAACATACTGCCGAGGATGGCAAAATTTATCCAACTAAATTTTACAACCTTGATGCCATAATTTCTGTTGGTTACAGAGTAAACTCTACCAAAGCTACACAATTCAGGATTTGGGCAACCCAGACTTTAAAAGAATATATTATAAAAGGGTTTGTTCTTGACGACAATCGTTTAAAACAAGGTCAGGCTATTTTTGGAAAAGATTATTTTAAAGAATTACTGCAAAGAGTTCGTTCGATTCGCGCAAATGAAAGAAGAATTTACCAGCAAGTAACGGATATTTTTGCGGAGTGCAGTATTGACTATGACAGCAATGCCGATATCACAAAAAATTTCTATGCCACAGTTCAAAATAAATTTCATTTTGCTATAACCGGTAATACTGCTGCCGAAATAATAGCCAAAACTGCCGACGCCAAAAAGGAAAATATGGGATTAACGACTTGGAAAAATAGTCCAAGTGGAAGGGTTTTGAAATCGGATGTGGTAGTTGCCAAAAATTATTTACAAGAAAAAGAAATTAAACAATTGGAGCGCACCGTAACGGGTTACTTTGATTACATAGAAGGATTGATAGAGCGGGAGAATACTTTTACGATGAGTCAATTGGCAACAAGTGTGAATAAATTTCTAAACTTTAATGATTATAAGGTTTTGGATGGTAAAGGGAAAATTTCTAAAATACAAGCTGATAAAAAAGCAATCGCTGCTTATGAAGTATTTAATAAAACACAAAAAATAATTTCTGATTTTGATAAAGAAATAAAAAAACTAAACCCATGAACCTAAAAAATTCCCAACTAGACGTTGACACTTGGATCAAAGAACACGGAGTTCGCTACTTTAACGAATTGACCAATATGGCGCAGCTTACCGAAGAAGTAGGGGAAGTGGCCCGAATCATCGCCCGTCGTTACGGCGAACAATCCGAAAAAGAAAGCGATAAAGACAAAGACCTTGGCGAGGAATTAGCCGATGTAGTTTTTGTGGTATTGTGTTTAGCCAACCAAACCGGAATTGATTTACAAGCCGCTTTTGATAAAAAAATGGATCTAAAATCCATTCGAGACAAAGACCGTCACAAAAACAATGAAAAACTCAAATAATTTGTGAAGTATAAATTATGAATTATAAATGCGGAGTGGTAAATTGCGACTCAAAAATTATTTGAGTTAAAAATGAAAGTATAATTCATATCTCATAACTCACAACCCATAATTACAAAAATGAATTTACTGTTACAAACTTCCCAATCCAATTTACAAGCTCAAATTGCAGTTACTGGCTCAAAAAGCGAAACAAACCGCTTGTTATTGTTACAGGCCTTATTCCCAAACATTACTTTGGCCAATACTTCGAACTCTGATGATAGTGAAGTCATGCAAAAAGCATTGCTAGGAAACGAGGAAATAGTTGATATTCATCATGCAGGAACAGCCATGCGTTTCCTGACCGCTTATTTTGCTGTGAACGAAAGCCGCGAAGTAGTTTTGACTGGTTCTCAAAGAATGACGGAGCGCCCTATAAAAGTTTTGGTGGAAGCCTTGGAACAATTAGGTGCGAAAATAACGTACGAGAAAGAACCAGGATATCCGCCCATTCGTATCAAAGGACAAAAAATAACAGCTTCTAAAGTGAACATTCCTGCCAATGTGAGCAGTCAATACATATCGGCCTTATTATTAGTGGCGCCAAAACTGGAAAACGGTATTGAAATCACTTTGGTTGGTGAAATCACTTCAGTTCCTTATATCAAAATGACCCTGGCTTTGTTGAATGATTTGGACATTAAAACCAGTTTTGAAGGGAATGTAATTACTATTTATCCAAAACAAGCAGTAGCATCAAAAGTAATGACTGTTGAATCCGATTGGAGTTCGGCTTCCTACTTTTTTAGTTTGGTTGCTTTGGCTGAAAATGCTACTGTTTCATTGACCAGTTATACAGAAACCAGTTTACAAGGCGATTCGGCTTTGGTAGAAATCTATAAGCTAATGGGAGTTGAAACGCATTTTGAAGGAAATAAAATGACGCTTACCAAACAAGGGAATTTTATTCCTCAAACTCTAAATCTTGAACTAAATAATACGCCGGATATTGCCCAAACGATCGTAGTTACCTGCCTTGGATTAGGAATTGGTTGCCATCTAACAGGCTTACATACCTTGAAAATTAAAGAAACAGACCGACTGGAAGCACTACGAATTGAGCTAACAAAACTCGGAGCGAGCATATCCGTTACCAATGATAGCTTGACGCTTTTGGCTTCAAGTGAAATCAATCACAACATTAAAATTGCAACCTACAACGACCACAGAATGGCAATGGCATTTGCACCATTAGCGTTGAAAGTACCCATAATCATCGAAAATGCCGAAGTCGTTTCAAAATCATATCCGGATTTTTGGGAAGATTTAAAAAGTTTAGGTTTCGAAATTTCGTAAAAAACCCTCAATTCATTGGGCGAAAAGATGTTTCCCTTTTCCCTCTCCTTTGGAGAGGGCTGGTGTGAGGAAAAATAAATTGCAAAACACTTGACAACGCCTATCTCACAATCGTATATTTGCACACTCGAATTAAGATTGTCATCCTGAGCGCAGACGAAGGACATAACTCATAATTCATAACTTATAACTTTTTAAGATGAAACTATCACATTTTCAATTCGATTTGCCAAAAGAACTTCTTGCTGAATATCCAGCTGAAAACAGAGACGAAGCACGTCTAATGGTTATAGATCGTAAGAAAGGGACTATAGAGCATAAAATGTTCAAAGATGTTATTGATTATTTTGACGAAGGCGATGTTTTAATTCTCAATAATACTAAAGTTTTTCCGGCACGTTTGTATGGTAACAAGGAAAAAACAGGCGCAAGAATCGAAGTTTTTTTACTTAGAGAATTAAATGCAGAGCAAAGACTTTGGGACGTTTTAGTAGATCCGGCCCGAAAAATCAGAATTGGTAACAAATTGTATTTTGGAGATGATGATTCATTAGTCGCTGAGGTGATAGATAATACTACGTCTCGTGGAAGAACATTGCGTTTTCTTTACGACGGTTCTTATGAAGAATTCAGAAATAAATTAACGGAACTTGGAGAAACTCCAATCCCAAAATACATTTCTAGAGACGTAACTCCGGAAGATGCGGAACGTTACCAAACTATTTATGCCAAAGAAGAAGGATCTGTTGCAGCGCCAACTGCAGGATTGCATTTCTCTAAACATTTAATGAAAAAACTGGAAATCAAAGGAATCAAATTTGCCGAAGTAACCCTTCACGTAGGTTTGGGAACTTTTAATCCGGTTGAGGTTGAGGATTTATCAAAACACAAAATGGATTCCGAGGAATTAAAAATCACTCAAGAAGCATGTGATATTGTAAATAACGCAAAAGTTCATAAAAAAAGAATCTGTACCGTAGGAACAACATCTATGCGTGCCGTAGAAAGTTCAGTTTCGTCACATAATACACTGAATCCTTTTGACGGATGGACAAATAAATTTGTGTTTCCACCTCATGAATTTACGATTCCCACCTGTATGATTACTAATTTTCACACGCCAAAATCAACTTTATTAATGATGGTTTCCGCTTTTTGTGGCCACGATTTAATGAAAAAAGCATACGCAGAAGCAATCGAAAAAGAATACAAATTCTATTCTTACGGTGATGCAATGATGATCATCTAATCTGAATTCATTTCAGTCTAAATAACAAGATCTCGTCAGCAATGGCGAGATTTTTTGGTTTATTCCGAGCACAGTTTTATAAGAGTGTGCCCCAAGGGTCGCGCTCAATGTCATTAAGTTAAGGTTTTATTGTTTTGATTTACAGCTATTTATTGTATTTAAAATTAGGTTTTTTATAGTATATTTCTTATATTTAAGCTGTAATATAACAGTTTAACATATGTCGAAGATCTCAATCTTAATCATTAAACAATTGAGAGAAGTAATTTTTAGCAAAGAAATAATATTAGATTATAGGATGAAGGAACAAGATTTTACCAGAAATCGTAAGCAGCCTTTTGGCCGGGTATTGCTTTTTATGCTGAATTTATTAAAGAAAAGTATGGTAATTGAAATTGATAATTTTCTACAACATCTCAACTCAAAATTAGATTGTCAGAAAGTTCAAAATTTCACCTCTAGTGCCTTTGTTCAAAAGAGAAAAAAAATAAAACCAGAGGTTTTTAATTATTTATCATCAATTATCACAGATAATTATTACATAAAAAGTAATCGTAATATTAAGTTATTTAATGGTTTTAGAATTTTAGCTGTTGATGGTTCAAAGATAACTTTGCCTATTACACAAGAATTAAAATCGGTTTTTGGCGAATCAAAAAACCAGACCAATACATCAATAGTTCAAGGGATGTCGTCCGTATTATATGATGTATTAAATAAGCTGGTTCTGAATTCAGTTTTAGAAAATATAAAAATTGGAGAACGAGAGTTAGCTTTAAAACATAAAACACATTGGAGGCAGAAGGATTTGATTGTTTATGATAGAGGATATCCTTCTTATGATTTTAAATACGAACATATTAAGGCTGGAATTGATTATTTAATAAGGGTACAAAAAAAACACAGTAAGATAGTAAGTTCGTTTATAGTAAGTAAAAAAAGAACTTTAATTGTTGATATTTTTCCGCAAGAAAAACACGTTTTTGCAGGAAAAGACTATGACAAAACCACGGGTTTAAAAGTACGTTTAGTCAGAGTTGATTTACCCAATGGAGAAATAGAAATTTTGATGACATCATTGCTAGATAGTCAAATTTATCCAACAAGTATATTCAAAGAATTATACTTTTTAAGATGGGGAATTGAGACGTTTTACGATGAGCTAAAAAACAAATTGAAAGTAGAATATTTTACAGGTTATTCTTTAATGAGTATTCAACAAGATTTTTTTTGTGCAATATTTATTAGCAATTTGCAATCGGTAATTGTAAATGATTTAGAAGAAGAATTAAGCATAAAGAATAGAACTACGAAACTAGATTATAAAATAAACACGAATTTATCTTATGGTTTTTTGAAAAACAGAATTCTAGATTTACTTTTTAAAGAAGCTTCTTTGGAAGAAGTATTCAAGGAATTAGAAAATCTGTTTCTTCAAAACACAATTCCAATTCGGTTAAGCAGGAATAATAAACGGGAAGTAGGCAAGTATAGAAATCGAATTCGACCTTTAGTGCTTAAAAATCAAAAAGATGCAATATAAAATTCCTTAACTTAATGACATTGGGGTCGCGCTGTACGCTGTATCTTTATTTTCTTAAAGAAAGAAAATAAAGGATGCCGCTTCCATCCCTCACACAAAACGTTTGGAATATGTGAGGACTTTTTGTGTAAAAAGAAATTTAAAACGGCATCTCAATTTTGTGTCTGAATAAATTTGTTACAGCTATTTTTTTGTCAAGTCGAGCGCAGTCGAGATACCGCGTTGAGTTTTGACTGCGCTCGACTTAATATATATTCTGAAGCCTTAAATTGTAATTTGAAAACACCGATACCTGCTTTTTTTTAGATTTCGTAAGTCAGAGTCTGCATTCTCAGCAATACTCGTGGCTCGTATACTTGCATCTTTAGTTGCCTGAGCAATCATTTATTTTTAGTTCGGCCAGTTTGATGTACTAATATTCCACGTCAGAATTAATCAATTCACGGGATTGTCACGATAATTTTTCAATTTTGTTTACTTCCTTAGATTGGATACTCACACTTTGAGTTAACGTGAATCCAGTAAAAATTTGCTGTCTCGTAGTTCCGTTTTTGTTATAAGTAGTTTCAAAATCTTTATTGAAATTTCCCGCAGAGAATATCATTTCATAGGCAATAACTCTTTTGCCGGATAAATAGTTTTTTTCTTTTCTCTCTGTCCTCATCCAATGCGACGTTGGCCTTTTTCAAAGTGGTGCTTTTTCACTACTTTTACAAAACAAAATACAAATCATGATTTTCGAAAACACCCTTGAATTTGCAAAACACCTCGATTTACAAGATCCTTTACACAAATACCAAGACGAATTTATTTTCCCGAAGGTACAAGGAAAAAAAGTAATTTATTTTACTGGAAATTCTTTAGGATTGCAGCCGAAACGCACCAAAGCGTATGTAGATGAAGTCATGAATGATTGGGCAAATCTAGCTGTTGAAGGACATTTTTACAGTGAAAAACCATGGTGGGATTACCACGAACGATTCGCAGATCCGTTGAGTAAAATTGTTGGTGCTTTACCAAGCGAAGTTACCGTGATGAATACATTAACGGTAAATCTTCATTTACTGATGGTTTCCTTTTACCAACCTACACAAACCAGATATAAAATTATTTGCGAAGAAAAAGCATTTCCTTCGGATCAATATATGTTTCAAAGTCAGGTCGATTTTCACTCCCAAAACCTGGGGATACAACTCGAGGATGCAATTGTTGAGATTAAGCGTCGCGATGGCGAACACAACATTCGCTTAGAAGATGTGTTGGCAAAAATTGGGGAAGTAGGTGATGAGTTAGCTTTGGTCTTAATTGGGGGAGTCAATTATTACACAGGACAGGTATTTGATATGAAAACTATTACCGCTGCAGGTCATAAAGTGGGAGCCTACGTAGGCTGGGATTTAGCGCACGCCGCAGGAAATATTAAGCTGGAATTGCACGATTGGAATGCGGATTTTGCCGCTTGGTGCAGTTATAAATACATGAATTCAGGGCCAGGAAATGCTTCTGGATGTTTTATTCATAAAAAGCACCACAACAATGCAGCGTTACCCAGATTTGCCGGATGGTGGGGACATAATAAAGAACGTCGTTTTAAGATGGAACAAACCTTTGATCCTATTCAAGGCGCTGATGGCTGGCAAATTAGTAATCTTCCAATACTTTCTCTGGCGCCTTATTTAGCATCTGTAGACATGTTTGATGAAATTGGGATGGATGCTTTGATCCAAAAAAGAGATGCGATCACTTCTTATTTAGAATTCATTCTGCACGAAATAGACAAAGAAGTGGATAGTAGTTTCGAAATTATAACACCGTCAAATCCCACAGAAAGAGCGTCACAATTGTCCGTATTGCTTCATGGGGAAGGCCGCAGTTTGTTTGATTATTTAATGCAAAATGGGGTAATCACGGATTGGCGTGAACCTAATGTTATCCGCTTAGCGCCAGTGCCTCTGTATACTTCTTTTGAGGATATATATCAATTTGGGCAAATTTTGAAAGCAGGAATTCAGTCTTAAAACGGGCATTAAATAACACAAAAAATAGTTTTAATTTTATAAACGTAATTAACAGGGTTAAGCCTTTCTTTGTATTCGTACTAATTATGAAAATTAAAATTATGAAAGCATTATATTTTATACTAATAGCTGCAAGTATTGTTTCTTGTCAAAATCAAGGAAAAATGGACATTCAAAAAGCCAAACAGGCTACTGTAGACTCCATGAAAGTTGAAATCGAAAAACAAAGAGTGATCGACTCCATGCAGGTAGAAATGGTTAAAATCCAGGAAGCTAAAGTAGAAACTCAAAAAGAAGTAGTTGTTGTGGATCAACAAACAGCGGGGACTACTACAAAAAATAAAGGTTGGAGTGGTGCTGCAAAAGGAGCCGTAATTGGTGCCGGCGTTGGTGCCGCCACAGGGGCAATCATCAGTAAGAAAAAAGGACAAGGTGCTATAATAGGTGGTTTAGCCGGTGCGGGAGTAGGGGCAGGTACAGGCGCTATTTTAGATAGTAAAAAACAGTAAATAGATTTTTCAATATAGCTTGGAGTGTTTAAGTCAATACTTCGGTAGATTCACTAATAAATACCTGTTTATTAGTGAATCTACCGAAGTATTGCTAATTGACTTCTAAATCTTATATATTTGTTGCCAATTTATGTAAAGATGCAAACACTTAAAAAAGTCCTTCTGGTTTTACTTTCTTTATTGTTTCTTTCAGCAATAGTTGTGCTGATTTATGGGTTTTATTTAAAGCCAACCTATGAAGGGGAACTAAAACTTAAAAATATTGGAAAGGAAACCACAGTTTATTTTGATGAATTTGGAGTGCCTCATATTTATGCGGCAAGTTCAAGGGACGCTATGGTTGTGTTGGGTTACGTACATGCGCAAGAACGATTGTGGCAAATGGAATTGATGCGGCGTATTGCTCCGGGACGATTGTCAGAAATTTTCGGACCAGTTGCATTGAAAAGTGATCTGTTTTTTGCCGGATTAGGAATCGAAGAAGCTTCCGCAAAAGCAATCGCAGCTTTAGATAAGAAAAGTTCCAGTTATCTATTGACAATGGACTATCTAGAGGGGATAAACCAATATATGGCAGAGGGAACTACGCCAATAGAATTCAGTTTAGTTGGTGTCAAAAAAGAAAAGTTTACCATAAAAGACGTCTACAATATTTTTGGATACATGTCTTTTAGTTTTGCTATGGCCCATAAGTCAGATCCTTTGTTGACGGATATTCGGAACAAGTACGGAATGGACTATCTCAAGGATTTTGGCATTGACGGTTCATTTAATACCACAAAAATAAAAAATGCAAAACATAAGCCACAGGAATATGCTGCTATTTCAAAATCAGTAGCCTCACTTTTAGACCAATCCCCTATCCCACCCTTTATAGGAAGCAACAGCTGGGTTCTTTCTCCAAAGAAAACTAAAAAAGGAAAAGTGATTTTTGCCAATGATCCACATATTGGGTTTTCGCAACCCGGAACTTGGTATGAAGCGCACTTAGTAACTCCGGATTTTGAATTGTACGGTTGCTATTTAGCAGGTACTCCATTCCCATTATTGGGACATAACCGTAACTATGCGTACGGATTAACCATGTTTGAAAATGATGATATTGATTTGTACCAAGAAGAAAATAGTCCTGGAAATGCGACCGCTTACAAAACGCCAACGGGGTATAGGAATTATGAAATTCGCCGAAAAATTATAAAAATAAAAGATTCTACTGATGTGGTTTTGAATGTAAAAGTGAGTCGTCACGGGCCTATCATGAATGACTTAATTGTAGGGCTGGATAAGGACAAACCAGTGGCAATGTCTTGGATTTATACCCAACAACCCATACGAATTCTGGACGCAGTGTATAGGCTTTCGCACGCTGAAAGCAAGGAAGATTTTCTAAAAGGAGTGGCTCTGATAGCCGCACCGGGACTGAATGTTATGTATGGTGACTCCAAAGGAAATATTGCATGGTGGGCAACAGGAAAATTATACAAGCATAATGAAGGCGTGAATCCGAATTTTATTTTGGATGGGGCGAGCGGGAAAGACGATATCAAGGAATATTTGGATTTCTCCAAAAATCCTTCAGCGGTGAATCCAAAATGGAATTACGTGTATTCAGCCAATAATCAACCAGAGGCAATAGACGGATTTTTGTATCCGGGCTATTACCTTCCTGAAGACAGAGCCAAACGAATCACGCAATTATTGAATAAAAAAACAAAATGGAATAAGGCAACTGTGGGCAGCATGATTTTTGATAATACATCACCAGTTGCGCCTGACGTTGTAGCACGTTTAATTTCGAATCTGGATTACACTACGCTTTCAAATAATGAAAAAGAAGCCTTTGCTGTTTTGAAAAAATGGAAAGGTTCTAATAATCTGGATGATGTAGCACCCACAATCTATAATAAATGGATTTTTAATTATTTAAAAAATACTTTTGAGGACGAACTGGGAGCTGCTAATTTCAAGCAGTTTTTAGGCACGCATATCATGAAGCAAATGATCGCCAGACAACTTGAAAACAAAAACTCACTGTGGTGGGATAATATCAATACAAAAAACCATTCGGAAACAAGGCGAGAAATCGTGTCGCTATCGTTCAAGGAATCGATTGCTGCTTTAGAAAAACAATTGGGCAATTCCGTATCAGCTTGGACCTGGAACAAAGTACATACTCTGGAACATCAGCATCCGTTGGGTAAAATCGCAGCTTTAAGAACTATATTTAATGTTGGTCCATTTGAAGTTTCAGGTTCAACGGAAGTGATTAATAATTTGTTTTTTGATTATACCGAAACGGGTCAGTATCAAGTAAAAGGCGGGCCTTCAACACGAAGAATTATTGATTTCTCAGACATTGAAAATAGCTGGGCCATTTTGCCAACGGGACAATCCGGAAATCCATTCAGTGCACATTATAACGATCAGGCGGAATTGTATAATTCAGGAAAATTCAGAAGAATGAAACTGAACGAAAAGGAGATTGTTAGGACTTCTACAAAATTGGTGTTTATTCCCTATAAAAAATGATTGTTTTTTAAAGTTATTAAAACATTAAATCAGTAATTTTGCCTAACTTTTTATAAAAAATTAATGCAAACTCCCCGAAAAATAGCAGTTGTAGGCTCTGGACTAGTCGGATCTTTACTAGCTATTTACCTTCGTAAAGCAGGTCATACTGTTCATATTTACGATAGAAGTCCAGATATCAGGAAGATACAATTTTCAGGACGTTCTATCAACTTAGCGATGTCTAATCGCGGCTGGAAAGCCTTAGATGGAGTTGGAGTAGGTGATGCTGTTCGAGCGATCGCAATCCCCATGAAAAAACGGGCAATTCATTTAGTGGATAAGCTTAATTTTCAAAATTATGGTCAGGAAGGCGAATCCATTGATTCAATTTCGAGAGGAATTTTAAACCGAAAAATGATCGATTTGGCGGAAGCCGCAGGAGCAGAGTTCTTTTTTGAGCACAAAATTTGGGATGTAACTCTAGAAAATGCCACGCTTCATATAGGCGAAACCGAAAGAGGCGCATGGGAAGATAAAAAATACGATATGGTTTTTGGCGCTGATGGTGCTTTTTCAAGAATTCGTCACCGCATGCAGCGCCAGAGTATGTTCGATTATTCGCAAGAATTTCTACCTATTGGATATAAAGAATTAAATATTCCGGCAAACGGGGATGGATCACATAAATTGGATAAAAATTCGTTTCATATCTGGCCACGAGGAGAATATATGTTGATTGCCTTGCCCAATTTAGACGGAAGCTTTACCTGTACTTTATTTATGCCCTTTGAAGGAGAAAATTCCTTTGATTCCTTAAAGGACAGGAAGTCAGTAGAAGCTTTTTTTGAAAAAAATTTACCGGATACGGTTGATGTTATTCCAAAATTAGCAGAAGATTTTTTCCGGAACCCAACCAGTACATTAGTAACCATGAAGTGTTTTCCTTGGACGTATGAGGATAAGGTTGCCTTGATTGGGGATGCGAGTCATGCCATTGTGCCTTTTTACGGACAAGGAATGAATGCCGGTTTTGAAGATATTTCAGTGCTGTATGAAATGATTGAAAAGTACGGAGATGATTGGAAATCTATTTTTTCCGAATATCAAAAATCCCGTAAACAAAATGCCGATGCTATTGCAGAGCTTTCCTATCGAAATTTTTTAGAAATGAGCTCTAAGACTGCAGATGAAAATTTCCTTTTGCAAAAGAAAATTGAAAAATCATTTTCAGACAAGCACCCTGAAAAATGGATTCCGCTATACAGTCGTGTAACATTTAGTGATCGGCCTTATACAGAAGCGTTGGCTATAGGTGATTATCAAAATGCAATTATGGAAGAAATTTTAAAAATGGAAAATATCAAAGAAATCTGGGATTCAGAAGTAGTTGAAAAGACCATTTTAGAATTATTAAAATAAAAAAAGGACTCTATTCAGAGTCCTTTTTGGTGTTATTTATCTTTTGTTGCCGGTTTCAGTAGGACTCGTAAGGTGCTGTCATTATTGAAATAGCTGAACGTCCAATTGATAAAAATAGAAAGTTTGTTTTTGACGCTCAAAATCAACATAAGGTGGATAAACATCCAGGTAAACCAAGCCAATCTTCCTTGGAAACTAAATTTTGGCAAATCGACCACCGCTTTTCGTTTCCCTACTGTAGCCATAGAACCCTTATCATGATACTCGTATTCGATTTGAGGTTTGTTTTTTAGACTTAGTTTGAAGTTTGTGGCTAATACTTTTCCTTGTTCTATAGCAACACTGGCTACTTGCGGATGACCATTGGGATATTTAGGAGTAGCCATGAATGAAATATCACCAAGGGCATACACGTCTTCGAGATTTTCTATTTTATTAAATCGGTCAACAAGATAGCGATTTCCTCTGGTAATACTTTCTTTGGGAATGCCTTCCAGGGTGTTTCCTGTAATTCCTGCTGCCCAGATCACATTTCTGGATGCAATCGTGTCTCCGTTTTGCAGGCTTACGGTCTTACCGTTGTAATGGCTTACAATAGTATCCGTTTTTACAATGACACCTAGTTCCTTCAGATATTTACGAGACGTTTTTTGGGAATCTTCACTCATTGGGTTCAATACGTTCGGAGATCCTTCAAGAATATAAATGGTGAGTTTCGAAAAATCTTTGTCCGGATAATCTTTTGGCAAAATATTTTTTTTCATTTCTGCCAAAGCTCCTGCAAGTTCTACTCCGGTAGGGCCTCCGCCAACAATCACAAAGTTCATTAGCGATTGTAGCTCTTCTGGTGAAGCAATTAAGGCATCTTCAAAAGTTTGTAGAATTTGGTTGCGAAGTTGGATCGCTTCCGGTACCGATTTCATGGGAAATGCAAATTTTTCTATTTCAGCATTTCCAAAATAATTAGTCGTGCATCCAAAGGCAATTATCAAATGGTCGTACTCAAAATCAGCAATAGAGGTTTGTACTATTTTGTGCTCCGGATCAATACGAAGTACATCAGCTATTCGAATGCGGACATTTTTCGAATGCTGAAATACTTTTCGTAACGGAAATGAGATACTGGCAGGTTCAAGCCTTGCTGTGGCTACCTGGTACATCAAGGGTTGAAATTGATGGTAGTTGTTTTTGTCAATCAGTAAAACATCAAAATCTGTATTTTCTAAATCTTGAGCCAAACGCAATCCAGCAAAGCCAGCGCCAACTATTATAATTTTTTTTTGAACTTTCATACTTTTTTTATTGAAAGTATGAAGATACAAATTATATAAGGGTTAGTCTGCTCTATTAACTTTTTCTAAAGAAAATGAAGGTTTGCAAATAGCTAAATATTCACAGACTTCATTAAAAGGATCGGAATAGTGCACACGGGTATTCTTCTCTATTTTTATGGACTGTCCTGCTGTAAGAACCACGGTCTCGCCTTCAATTATAAATTGTTTTTATTTCCCTTCTTTAGCAATACCACTAAAATCGCCTTTTATGTCCATCATTAAAACAGGAATCCCAAAAGAGGATAGTTGTTATGAAAGAACTTGGATCGTTTTGGTTTTCCCCGTTCCAGTAGCTCCGGCAATTAACCCATGACGGTTTAAGGTTTTTAAGGGAATTTTTATGGGTGCATTTGCTAGAGCTTCTCCGCCTAATAGTACTCCTCCAAAGTCATACTCTCTCCTTTTGAAAGGTACCCACGCGTTATGTCTTGTATAAAATCTTCTTTTCTGGTCATGATAAGTTTGAATTAAAAGGATTTGTAAGCTGCTATTAGTATCCTAAAATAGGAAATTATGGGGTATAATGCAGTTTTCCTGCTTTTTGCCTCTTAATAATAAAAAAATATATTTTTGACTGCTTTTAAACGGTTATTGAAAATTTATGTTAATATTTCTTAAAAATGTATTTTTTTTTTTGTAAAACGAATGATTTCCTTATAGATTTTGATATATATGCAATGAGTAAATTGCTAAATGTTTGTTTGAAATAAAATTAATGACAATAAAATTAAAAAAAGTTTTTTTATTTGAACTAAAAATATAAATTTGCTCCACTACAAGTTTATTATAACTAAAATAAATTATTTAAAACTATTAAAATTAAAAAAAATGGCAAACGTTAAAAAAGAAAAGAGTTCAAACGGAGGAGGAATGATTTCAGGAATCATTATTGTGGCATGTGTATTTGTAGGATGGTTGATTTGGAATTTTATAATGGGAGATGGTGCCAATTTTGAAGGCGGAGTAAATACAGGACACCCAATACCGGGTAATTATTTGGCAATGGTATACAAAGGAGGTCCAATTGTACCAGTTTTGATGGGTTTATTGTTGATGACTGTTGTTTTTTCTTTTGAAAGATATTTTGTGATTTCAAAAGCAGCTGGATCAGGAAACTTAGATCAGTTTATGAAAAAAGTACAAGATGATATTAAAGAAGGGAATATTGATGGAGCTATCGCTTTGTGTGATAAACAAAAAGGATCTGTTGCAAATGCAATAAAATCAGCTTTGATCAAATACCAAGATGTTAAAAAAGAAGGATTCAATAGCGAAGAAGCTGCTGAAACAATTCACAAGGAAATCGAAGAGGCTACTTCATTAGAAATGCCAATGTTAGAGAAAAATATGACTATTATTTCATCTTTGGTTTCTTTAGGAACTCTTGCAGGATTATTAGGTACGGTAACAGGGATGATTAAAGCGTTTGGAGCATTAGCTAGTGCAGGTACTCCTGATCAAGCGGCTCTTGCAAATGGTATTTCTGAAGCACTTATCAACACTGCAACTGGAATTTCGACTTCAGTATTAGCAATCGTTTCGTATAACTTCTTTACTTCTAAAATTGATGATTTAACCTATTCTATTGATGAAGCAGGTACTACAATTGTAAATACTTACAGAAGATTTAGAGGAAGCTTAAAACAATAATAATTTTTTTGACGTCATGTGCGTCAAAATAAAATATAAAAAAGATAATGGCTAAACTAAAAATGTCAAAAAAGTCAACGTCAATTGACATGACTGCGATGTGTGATGTTGCGTTTCTTTTGCTTACGTTCTTTATCTTGACCGCTACAGCTAAAGTACCAGAAGCATTGCCGGTAGACACGCCTTCTTCTACAGTTCAGACAAAATTGCCTGAGACAGATTTGGCTACAATTACTATTGGAAAAGGAAAAGTATTCTTTGATCTAAAAGGAAGAGAAGTTCGTAAAAAAACGTTAGAATTAATGGGTCAAAAATATGGTGTTGAATTCTCAGCTGATGATGCTGATAAATTTGCACTGATGGATGGTTTTGGTGTGCCAATTCAAAGTTTGAAGCAAATCATAGAGATGAAAGCTGCAGACAGAGGAAAAGCAAACCAACCAGGTATTCCAAAAGATTCACTTGATAATCAATTAGCGGATTGGATACAAAATGCTCGTATTGCCAATATTGAAATTGCTGATAAAGAATTGCAAATAGCCATAAAAGGGGATGCAAAAGAAGAATATCAGGCAATTAAAAAGGTGATGGATATTTTACAAGATCAAAAAATCAATAGCTTTAATTTAGTTACTGGTTTAAGAGGAGAAGATTTTTAATTAAAAAACATACACTACAATGGCTGAATTAAATACCGGCGACGGTGGAGGCGGAAAAGGTGGTAAAGTAAGAAGTAAAAAACAAAATTCAAAAGTAGATTTAACTGCTATGGTGGATTTGGCATTCTTATTGATCACATTTTTCATGCTGACTACTACGTTGTCAAAACCCCAATCAATGGATTTGGGGTTGCCAGATAAAGAAGACGATCCTAAAATAAATAAGGATATTAAAGTAGATGAAAATCGTACTTTAACAATTATGCTTGGTGAGAACAATAAGGTGGTATATTACATGGGTTTATTGGCTACGCCAATTGCAGGTCCAAAAGATATTGCCTATGGAAAAAACGGAATTCGTAAAGAATTATTGGCTAGAAAAAAATCAGTAGTGGAGCATACTGGAAACAAAGACAAAGGAGTTATTGTGATCATCAAGCCAAGTAAGAAATCTAATTATCGTAACTTAGTTGATATACTTGATGAAATGGCAATTGTTGGCGTTCCAACTTATGCAATTGTAAATGATTTTTCACCTGAGGAAACAAAATTGTTAGAAGGTAAATAAGATTTTAATCTAATAGCCTAATAACCTAATAATTAAGAAAAATGAAATTAGATATATTTAAAAACCAATGGCTGGATATCGTTTTTGAAGGGCGAAATAAAAGTTATGGAGCGTATGAACTAAGAAAAGAAAATAATAAGACCTCAGTGAGAGCGCTTATTGTTGGAAGTATTCTTTTTAGTTTGGCCGTTAGTGCCCCTCTTATTGCTAGTCTGCTTCCGGATACATCTGATGTAGAGGAAAATAGAGATATTAAAATTACAGCAGTAAAGTTGCCGCCAAAGCAAGAAAAGCCTAAAGAAAACATCCCGCCACCACCACCTCCACCTCCAAAAGTGGATCAGGTTAAATTTGTGAAACCTGTTGTAGCAAAAGCGGAAGAAGTTACAGAAGAACCACCCAAAATTGTTGAAATTAAAGACAAAAAATTAGGTGCAGTGACCATAAAAGGTGATCCAGATGCAGTATTGACTGTAGAGCCTGTAGGTACAGGTACTGCCGCGGTAGTAGAAGAAGTAGATAACCAAATTTACAACACTGCTGGGATTGAGGTTAAACCTGATTTTCCAGGTGGGATAGAGAAATTTTACAAGTATGTGGGTAATAATTATCAAACTCCTGAAGAAGACGGGTTGAATGGTAAAGTATATGTTACTTTCGTAGTAGAGAAAGATGGTTCTTTAACCGATATTAAAGTAATTAGAGATATTGGTTATGGTACAGGGAAAGAGGCGATTCGTGTTTTGAAAAAGTCTCCTAGATGGACTCCGGGTGAACAAAACGGTAAAAAAGTCAGAGTGCTGTATTCTTTACCAATTACAATTCAAACGGCAAATTAATGTTAAAGAGCATACGTATTAATATTCAGAAGAAATCGCTCAAAGAGCGATTTCTTCTCGTTTTAGGAATTATGTTTTTTTTAGTTTATCTGGTTTTGGGTTTATTTATTATCTTTATGAAAGAATTTCCCATAGTAATGGATACTGGATATAGAATAGCATTTGGTTTGCTTCTTATTGTATATTCTTTTTTTAGATTCATCCGACTTATTAATAATACCAACTAGATCATGAAAAAAACAGCTATAATTCCGTATTTTATTTTTCTTTCTTTGTTTGCATTTCTTTTTGCATGTAAAAAAACGGAAGGATCTAAGGAAAATAAAGAAACTATTTTAAAAGGTTCTACAACGATACTAGTTGATGAAACATTACAACCTGTGATTGAGGATCAGATAGCGGTTTTTGAAAGTGTGTATCCTGCAAAAATAACGTTGAATGCTAAATCTGAAAAAGAAGTGCTCCGATCATTGCTAAATGATTCATTAAGTATTGCCATTTTATCCAGAAAATTAAATGCTGAGGAAAATAAGATTTTTGAGGGTAAAAAAATTATTCCAAAAGTGACTCCTTTCGCTACTGATGGGATTGCTTTAATCGCAAATGAGAAAATTAAGGATACCTTAGTCGCTTTAAATGACATTATAGCCTTTCTGCAAGGGAAGTCTCAAACGGCAATAAAGGGATTGGTTTTTGATAATCCAAATTCCAGTACTGTTCGTTATATGAATGAATTAGCGGGTGTGTCAGAACTTCCGAAAAAGGGGATTTTTTCTTTTAAAACCAATGAAGAGGTAATAAAGTATGTGTCTGAAAATGAAGGAATGATTGGAATAGTGGGGCTAAACTGGCTTTATCAACCTTCTGGAATTATGAAAGATATTGTAAAAAAAATTAAGGTGCTTAGCGTTAAAAGTACTACTGGAAATCAATATTATCCGCCATCGCAAAATAATATTGCAGAGGGAACCTATCCTTTGGCACGTGATTTGTATATAATAAATTGTCAGGGTTCTTCTGGATTAGGAATGGGTTTTGCCTCTTTTGTAGCAGGTGAAAGAGGACAGCGGATAATACTTAAATCTGGTTTACTGCCGGTACGAACACCGAGTAGATTAATTCAGGTTAGAAAAAAAATATACAATGATAAAAATTAAATTAACTACAATGAAAATGAATAAATTAAAAACGTTTAGTGTTGCATTATTAGCATCGGCATTTGCAAGTCAAGCGCAAGATATTGATCAAGCAAAAAAAGCGATCGATGCAGAACAGTTCGAAAGTGCGAAGGCAATTTTAAAATCAATTATTAAGGAGAATCCATCTAATGGAGCTGCTTTTTTTACTTTAGGGAATGTATATCTTACTCAAAATGTAGAAGATTCCGCCAAAATTTATTTCCAAAAAGGATTAACAGCTTCTGATGAAGCTAATTTGAATTACATTGGCTTAGGTCAAATGGATTTAGATAACAATGATGTTGCGGCAGCTCAAGCAAAATTTGTATTGGCCACCAAAGACATGAAAAGAAAGGATTTTGCAGAGTACGTTTACCAAGCAAGAGCCTATATGAATGCTGAAAAGCCCGATTATAAAAATGCAATCGCTATTTTGAATCGCGCTGCCATAAAAAATGCAGATGATGCACAGTTACAGCTTGCCCTTGGTGATGCTTACTATGGTGATAGCAAACAAAATGAAGCTTATGTAGCTTATAGAAGTGCTTTTCAAGCAGATAATTCTTTGCTAAGAGCAAAAATGCAACTGGGTGTTTTGCTTAAAGGAGCAAAATCGTATGACGAAGCTTTAAAAGCTTATGAAGAGGTTATTGCTATTAATCCTAACTATGGACCAGTGTATAGAGAATTAGCGGAGACTTATTATAAAATTGCACGTAATAAACCTTCTCAAGCGGCTGTGAATTATAAAAAAGCAATTGGCTATTACGATAAATATATGGCTTTAACCGATTACTCGATTAACTCTAGAATGCGTCGAGCTGATTTTCTAATCTTGATAGAGGATTATGTTGCACTGGAAGCGGAAGCTAACAAAATGATCGAATTGGACAAAGTTAATCCAAGAATCTATCGTTATTTAGGATATGCGGCTTATGAAAATGGAAATGTTGATTTAGCATTGAAATCATTGGAAAGTTTTATCGCTTCCCCAACTAATAAAGTAATCGCTAAAGATTATTTGTATTTAGGTTTGACTAAAATAAAAAAAGGGACTAGCGAAGATGGATTAGCTATAGACTCCGTTGCTTTTGATTCAGGAATGAAAGGTCTTAAAAAAGCAATCGAAATGGAGCCATTAGCGGTTCAAGATTTGAGTGATATTGGTAAAAAATTATTTTCTCAAAAACTATACAAAGAAGCTGCAGCTGTATTTGAATCTGGAGCCAGTTCTCCTGAGTCTACTAATTATCTGGATGACAACGTCTATTTTGGTCTAGCGAATTACTATGCCAATATTAACAAAAAGGAAGGCGAAAAAGTAGATGCAATTGCTTTATCAAAAGCAGATGCTGCTTTTGATAAAGTATTAGTTGCTTCTCCTACTTATTTAGAAGCATACTTGTATAAAGCAAGAACCAATAGATTACTTGAAAAAGATGACTTGATGGTGAAAAATTATGAAGATTATCTTTTAAAAACAATGGAATTAGGTGCTGAGGAAATAGCAAAACCTGCAGTAAAAACTAAGTTTATTGAATGTTACAATAATATGGCAGCCAGTTTTGCTAATACAGACAAGCCTAAAGCTATTGAATATTTTAAAAAAACATTAGCATTAGACCCTGCTAATAATTATGCGACAGAGTCAATAAAAATTTTGAAACAATAAAAATTTGTCTCAATATCAAAAACCGATAGTCTTTGGCTATCGGTTTTTTTGTGCTCCTATTTTAGGATCGTTGTATTCAGAGTTGGATTAATTATTTTAAAACGGTTTAATACACGCCTTTTTTGGCTTATTGAAAGTTTATCATTTTAGTCTGTGTTTGCAAATGGACTCCTTTTCTAATTAACTATCTTTGCACTTTAAAATTAAAGAATGTTATCAAAAGAAATACAGTTAGAAGTTAATAAAGGTGCAATGCTTCCTTTAATGGAAGAATTTTACACCATTCAAGGGGAAGGATACCATACCGGAACAGCTGCGTACTTTATTAGAATTGGCGGATGTGATGTAGGTTGTCATTGGTGTGATGTTAAAGAAAGCTGGAATGCGGCGCTACACCCGCCAACTAGTATTGATCAAATTGTTGCCAATGCAAGTAAATATTCAGAAACTGTTGTGGTTACTGGTGGGGAACCACTGATGTGGGACATGAGCTTGCTAACACAAAAGCTAAAAGATAGTGATAGAAAAGTGCACATAGAAACTTCTGGGGCTTATCCGCTTACGGGAACTTGGGATTGGATTTGTTTGTCGCCAAAGAAAAACAAATTACCAACTCAAACGGTGTATGATAACGCACAGGAATTAAAAGTGATTATTTACAATAAACATGATTTTATTTTTGCCGAAGAGCAAGCTGATAAGGTAAATGAGAATGCTATTTTATTTCTTCAACCGGAATGGAGTAAAAAAGAAGAAATGACTCCGTTAATTGTTGATTATGTAATGAACAACCCAAAATGGCGTGTTTCGTTGCAAACACATAAATATTTGAATATTCCTTAATACTTAAAAACCTCAAACAACAAGTGCTGTTTGGGGTTTTGAATTAAAACAGATACTGATTAATTTTCGGAAGGCTTACTTCTTGTTAGCAGATTTCCTAGCCCAGATAGTAGCGACATCCTTTTTTTCTCATTTTTTTAATGAGAAAAAAAGATATAGCGAATAGCTGGAAATAGCTCCTTATACTACCAACCTTTTTCTTTTTTCAATTCGGTAATATGCGCTAAGTGGTGGTTTCCATGCCAAGCATAGGTTCCAATTATTTCCTTCAATTGAATAACGGTATTATGTTCGGGATGTATAAAAGATTTTTCAAGATCTGCTTCAGAAAGACTGTTCATTATATATGCCAAACGAAAATGCAATCCGTCAAGAAATGAAAGTGTGGGTTGAATGGGCATCGTTAAATTATCATGTAATTCTGCCCAACAATCTTCGTGATACGCTTTTATTAGCGGTTTATTTTCAGTTAATGTCCATTTAATTCTAACGAAACAATTCATGTGACTATCGGCGCAATGGTGAATGACTTGACGAATCGTCCAGCCATCCTGACGGTATGGTGTCTCGAGTTGTTCCTCTGTCAAATGAATGACTTCGTTTTTCAATCGTTCTGGAAAACTTGCGATTTCTTTTATTTTATTATGGAGATATTCACTTGAATAGATCTCGGGTCTGATAAATTTCCCAATAGGATAACGTAATTTTTCCACCGCTGAATTTCTCATACTAAGTAGCTTTATGTGTTTTCTAAATGGAAAGTTTTGCTAAATAGTCGAAATGTTCGCCTTCAAGAATTAACTCGCATTTTAGTCCATTATCTAAAGCTGCATTTTGCAAAGTGTTGTAATCAATGAACATCCAGTCAAATGGTTTTTCTTTCTCGCCTTTGTAGGAGATATTAAAAACGATTTCTCCATAATATTCCTTTTGGGAAGGAATCCACTTTCCGCCATCTTCATCGTCATCAAACATATAAATTATATCAGAACTGTCCAACAGAATTTGTCCGCCGGGATTCAATAATGATTTTAGTTTTAAAAGGAAATTCGGGATGTTTTTAAGTTTACCGCACATTCCCGCACCATTCATCAATAGGAGTATGGTGTCGTACTTTTCATTTTCTAATGTCAGTACATCTTGAACTTTCGCTTTTTTAAGTCCGCGAAGGGTACACGCTTGAATAGCATTTGCTGAAATATCAATAGAGGTTACGTCTAGATTGCGTTCGTTTTGCAAAGATAAACTATGGCTTCCTGCGCCACAGCCAACATCCAGGATTTTACCTTTGGCAAGTTGTAACGCTTTTTGTTCCATTTGGGGCATTTCATCATAAGAACGAAACAAGTAGGCAACGCTCATTTCATCTTCTTCAGATATTGTAGTTTCCGTAATTAAATCTTCGGGTGAATTATTGGTTTGAAAATCAAGTATGGCTTTGCCAAAAAGGTCTTTCATCTTTTTTTGTTTAAAGTTTAAGGTTAAAGGATTCAAGTTTGTTACTTTTGTGGTTCCAACTTTAAACTTTAAATTTGAAACATATTTTAAACAATCTCCCTAAGGAAGCCAAAGATAAGCATATCGAAAACAAAAAGTATTTTGATAAGCTGAAAAAAAAGACACCAAAGAATTTGGATTACGTGATGCAAGATTTGCATGATGCTGAATTCAAGAAAACGGATTGTTTAAAGTGTGCTAATTGTTGTAAAACTACGGGACCATTATTTACGGATGCCGACATTGAGCGTGTTTCAAAATACCTACGCCAAAAGCCACAACAGTTTATCCAGCAATACCTTCAAATCGATGAAGACCGAGATTATGTTTTGCAAAGTGTACCCTGTACTTTTCTCGACAATGAAAATGCGTGCATGATATATGACGTACGTCCAAAAGCGTGTAGAGAATTCCCGCATACGGATCGAAAAAAATTCCAGCAAATTACAGACTTAACCCTGAAAAACGTAGCGATATGCCCGGCAGCGTTTAATATTGTAGAGGAAATGAAAAAGAAAATGCCGCTTTAAAAATTTTCTATTTTGTCTCCCTCTGCTTTGTAGAGTCCCGTCCCGAAACTTCGGGATCGGAAGGGGGGTGAGAATTAGTATATCAAATATTTCATTCTCATTGCTTTAAACTCGATAAGTCCTTTCTGCCAGCTTTTTCTGATTTCATTTTCGGAAATTCCATTTTCTATTTGCTGTTGCAGTTTTTTAGTTCCTGCAAGTTTGGTAAAAAAAGGATTGAAGAATTTCGATTTTTCCGTTGTGCTTTGATAGGCTTGAATCAACCATTTTAATTCTAGTTTACTGACCTTTGTATGTGTTGATAAATCTTCCCCATAACATTTCACGCCATTGTAAACTGGATTTTGTGCGCCAAAATTTGGTTTGGGTATAAAACTAAAATCACTTTTTGGTAGATACGGAGAACCATAAATCTGAAATTGTTTTTCAGTTCCACGACCCACACTTACATTTGTGCCTTCAAACAGACACAAACTTGCATAAAGATTCACGGCTTGATCATTTGGAAGATTCGGTGACGGTTTTACAGGTAAACTATAATTCATTTTTCGGTTGTAATTAATACACGGAATAACGGTCAATTTGCATTGAATGCCATTTTTCAGCCATTTCTTCCCATTAATCATTTGTGCATATTCGCCAATTGTCATTCCATGAAACAAAGGAATTGGATGCATGCCTACAAAACTGGTAAATTCTGGCTCAAGAATTGGACCGTCGACTATACTTCCATTCGGATTTGGTCTGTCAAGAACTAAAAGCGGAATGTTGTTTTCAGCGCAAGCTTCCATGATGTAATGTAACGAGGAGATGTAAGTATAAAACCGTGCGCCTACATCTTGCAAGTCGAAAATCATGATATCGATTCCAGCGAGGTGTTCTTGTTTTGGTTTTTTATTATCACCGTATAGAGAAATAATTGGCAGCCCGGTTTTAGAATCTTTTCCATCAACCACATGTTCTCCCGCATCAGCAGTGCCACGAAAACCATGTTCTGGAGCAAAAATAGTTTGCACATTGATATTTTTGGAAAGTAAAAAATCAACAAAATGGGTTTTGTCAGATAGAATTCCCGTTTGATTGGTTACAATTCCTGTTGTTTTATTTTCTAACAGAGAAATATATTTTTCGTAATTATCGGCTCCCGTTTTAAATATTGGTATTTGATGTGGTCTAAAAAATGGTTGGAAATGGATTTTTGGCAAGCTATCCATACTGCTGCTATACTGATTGTTTTTTGTAGAACTTCCACAAGAGGATTGTACAACTAATGTCAATAATAAGAGGTAAGTATAGCTAAAATATTTCATAGTACTATTTTTGATCTGTTTAAATCTGTTTAATCTGTGGCAAAAAACTTTATGTATCTTTGTTGCAAACTATAAATTTTGAATTTAGAATATTTCATAGCCAAAAGACTCATAACTGCTAAAGATTATAAAAGTAGCATATCTGCTCCAATTATAAAAATTGCTATTTCAGCAATTGCAATTGGTATGATTATGATGATTATTTCGGTAGCGACAGGAATTGGACTGCAACAAAAAATTCGAGAGAAGGTTGCGGCTTTCAACGGACACATCGTTATTTCCAATTATGACAACAATCAATCCGAAGTCACGGTAGTTCCAATTTCTAAAAAACAAGATTTTTATCCAAAATTTACTGCTGTTCCTGAAGTGGAGCATATTCAAGCCATTGCCAGTAAAGCAGGAATTATTAGAACCGAAACCGCTTTCGAAGGAATTATTTTCAAGGGAGTGGGGAATGATTACAAATGGGATAATATAAAAGAGTATCTGGTTTCAGGCAAATTACCTGATTATTCAAAAAATGTGAATCAAGAAGTGTTATTGTCTCAATTCCTTGCCAATAGGTTGAATTTGAAAGTAGGAGATCTGTTCAATACATTCTTCATCAAAGAAAATCAAAATCAGTTGCCCAATATTCGGAGATTTAAAATTACAGGAATCTTCAATTCCGGTTTTCAGGAATTCGATGCAACCTATATAATAGGAGATATTCGTCACATGCAGCGTATCAATAAATGGACTCCAGATCAAATTGGTGCTTTCGAAGTTTTTGTTGACGATTTTAATACTATCGAAGCTACCGGAGAACAAGTCTATGCACAAACAACCTCTACATTAGATAGTAAAACCATACTAGAAAAATACAGCTATATATTTGAATGGCTTCAGCTATTCGATTTTAATATCATCGTTATATTAGTTGTCATGATTCTTGTGGCCACAATTAACATGGTGGTTGCACTATTAGTATTAATTCTCGAACGAACCCAAATGATAGGAATCCTAAAAGCGTTGGGAGCCAATAATTGGTCCGTCCGGAAAATATTTCTATATAATGCCTTCTATCTTATCGTAAGAGGGCTTTTCTGGGGAAACTTAATCGGAATAGCACTATTGTTACTCCAGCAACAATTTGGCGTGATCCAGTTGAATCCAGAAAACTATTATGTAAACCAAGCACCAGTTTATTTAAATTGGGGATATATCCTAGTGCTAAACCTACTTACTGTGACCGTTTGTTTTTTTGTATTATTAATTCCGTCCTATATAATAACTAAAATTTCTCCAGTCAAAGCCATACGTTTCGATTAGATTATCATTAGTGCGTTCCCATTTATAAAAAAGAGAGGCTGTTATCAATATCGATAGTAGCCTCTCTTTTTTATAAACGGTCGGGCTATCCGCTACAAGTCCTCATAAAGTTGTGTTTTACTCCACTTTCTTGCGGGCTTTCCACTACTATCCCTAACGCGAAGATTTGGAAACCAGAATATTTTGTTGTTTTGCCGCAAGTAATTGTAGCTTGTATGAGTTATAGTAAAGCAAAGAGCTGTTCAGTCATTATATATGGTATAGTATAAAATCGTTTACTGTGTTGCGATTTTTTGTTAGGATAGTGTATGGTGGCGTTAATTTTCAGTAAATGAAAAAGAAGGAAGCGCATAAAAAGTGTAATAAAGCGTGATTTGGATAGGTTTCAA
>NZ_RYDM01000008.1:0-182627 GCF_003984825.1 Flavobacterium sp. RSP46 | reverse complement strand
TTAGGTGGTCATTTTGAATTGGAATCAGGTGCTCACTTTAAATTGGAATTGGGTGGTCAATATCACTGGAATTTGCACTAAAGTAAAATTTTGATAGATACTATTGTTGCCATTATCACCCTTTAATTGCTTGTCAGTATAAAATAGATAGAGTGGATTGTTTTTCTCTTTAATGTAGTTCACGCTTTCAAAGTGTCCAGTTTCTTTGTTTATTGCCGGAACAGGGCAGTTTTCAAGGTAATTTAATCGTCCTCCACCATATTTAAAATCTGTTTCAAATTTGCAAATTCTACAGTTGGCATTTAATATTTGTCCCATGTTTTTATATTGTAACTTTAAAAGCATAATCACCCCATGACATTAGTATCATTGCGATTAAATGCCCAATTAACTAAGAAGTTTAGTAAGAGTTTAATGCAGAAATAAATACAGTAAATTATGAAAAATTGTTTTCCATTTAATTTGGTTAATTTTACCATCATGAATTAATAAAATCCTCCCTTTCGTAAGTTTTAATGATTGACTTTCTGCAATTTCAGAGTTTATAAAAACGCTGTCACCTTTTGATATCTCCCAGTAATTTTTTTGATGTACTGTAATTTCTGTTTCAGAAGAAGTTTTGTAAATGTTAACTGTAAAAATCTGTATTATTGTATTGTTTTTGACTTCATATATTTTTTTTTCGTTGCTTATTTGATATGAGCCGTCTTTAATAACCTCATTGTTTATAGATACTTTATTTCCAATTTCTACTTCTGCTAAATAATATGATCTTTCTATTTCAAAAATTTTGCCATCAACAAGTTTTTGCTCAACAATAAATAATTTTTCCCGACGAATGTTATTCAAATAATTTCCAATATCTAAATCTGGAATTACATTTTCATTTGCTAAAGTGAAAAACTGATTGTCTGTTCCATCTAGTTTTAAAATTAACACCCCTTCGTCAATAAATGCTTCATTGCATAGGATTTTATCTGAAATTCTGTCAATTAGTAATGATTTGGCCTCAGGAAAATAATCCCATTTCCCTATTTGTGCCTGACCGTTTTTTGATAGAATTAGTGTTTTATCTTTTTTAAAAATTAACCTCTGTATCTCATTGTCTCTGTCTACAATAGTCCAAGGTTTATCAACAAGGATATTTGATTTCTCGAGGGAAGCAGTATGGTTTTTTAATCGTTTTACGATGCTGCTTAATTCTGTTTGTACCATTTTTTATTATATTTCTCATCTTGCGTTTCCTAAATATCAGGTCTACTTCCAGTAAAATGACACAAGATTTGCTTTTATTTAATTCCAGTTCCTTTTTTTAGTTTTTATATACAATTATTCTTTCAACATAAGAAACAGGTGTTCCATTTTGATATGCAATTTGGGCAGTCCAATTTTTACGTTCGTCATATTTGTAGTTGTAACTTCCTTTTGTTTGTAAGCTACCATCTTTGTTGTAATTAATAACGTCTTTAATGTTGCCATCGTCATAATAAGTATATTCTGTTTTCCCTTGAGAATATTTTTCGGTAATTAATTCATTTTTTTCATTATAAAAATAAGCCGTTTCATTAAATTCTTTTGTTTGCCAATCTTTAATTAGTTCTTTTTTCAAATTATTATTCTCATCATATTCTCTCTTTACCATATAGCCAGCATCACTACTTTCTTCAATGCAGTTACCATTCAAATCATATTTTAATTTGAATTGCATAACTCGTTTACCTTCCACTGGTGTATAGCGGTTTTGTTCTATTTTTTGATTTTTCTCGTTATATTTAACTTTAGTAATAAAACTAATGCCGTAACTATTATATTCTGAAAATTCAATTTCATTACCTAAATCATTATATTTTGTAACTACTTCGCAAACATCTAGATCAAAACAATCTTCTTCACCTTTTACTGGTTCACCAAATTTCTCGGTTACTTTATAGAGTGATTTTTTTACTGAAATAATGTTTCCTTTTAAATTTTCTTTTTTTAAATCATTGTTATTTGCGTTTTTACCACAGCTTGAAAGGTTACAGTTACTAAATATTAGTAGTAAGATCAGGAATTTTTTCATAATTATTTGTTTATAGTTTTGTATTTAAATTCACTAGCTTCTACATAGCTACTAAACTCATAAGTTTCTCTTTTTAAAATTGAATGTAAAAAAATTGAATTTTTTTGGCGTATTTGAGATTCAAATTCGTCTTGCATTTTTAGTTTTGTTGTATAATCAAAATTAGGGACTTCAATAATATCTGTCCAAGAAGATTTTGTTTTAATATTCTTCATACGTTGTCCATTTCCGTCTTCATGAATACTACCAGTTTTATAAGTTATCACAGTCCAAACATATTTTGGAACATTAACGGGTTTATCAATTATCTGCTCTTTTAAAGTTTTGTTTTCTTCTTTTAATTTTTCAATTTCACTGCCGTCATTTTTACATGATTGTAGAGATAATAATGATATTAATATCAAAATAATTTTCTTCATAATAATTGATTTATTTTTTACTGTTTTTAGAAAATATCACTACTAACGCTTAGTTTGTGTATTTCAATTTTATATAATCCTTCATCAATAAATGCTTTAGCTATTTTCTGTTGTTCAAAAAGGCTAAGATTCCTCACGTTATTGTATTGTTTAGAATGAACTATTTCTTTCTGATAATACTTATATCTCCAATCTATAGTTAAGCTTCCCGTGCTGTATTGTAATTTGACTAGTTGATTTGTTCCCACTTCGTATAAATTTAGTTCACGATTGTCTATCTTAGTTATAGCACCATTCCCATTAAACACTACATCGTTTAGCATATTTATTATTACATTAAATTTTTTATCTAATGTTTGCCCTTGCAAATCATCTTTATCCTTACTTAATTCAATAAAGAATTTTATTAAAATAAATGCAACAACGAGTATTATTATTGTCCAAATCATAATTTTATTTTTTTGATTATTTTTTAATTTGAAGATTATGAATTATAGAAGTTATTTAAAAGGTCTTCGATAGTTTCATTTGTCTTTTTGTTTAATTCTTCCATTAAATCAATTTTCGTTTTC
The DNA here is from genome assembly GCF_003984825.1 of Flavobacterium sp. RSP46. NCBI lineage: Bacteria > Pseudomonadati > Bacteroidota > Flavobacteriia > Flavobacteriales > Flavobacteriaceae > Flavobacterium > Flavobacterium sp. RSP46. The sequence continues at coordinate 179,574 of NZ_RYDM01000008.1, read as the reverse complement.
AGCAATGCTGTTTCTTCGTTAATACCTGTCAACATCAGTTTTGTTACTCTTTTGATTACTGCTTTTTTATTGATAATCTCAAATGATTCTTCTGGTAACATTTTTTTAGTTTTTGCACCTTTTAAATTTTCTTTTAATTTTTCACATACAGCCTTGCCGTTTCGATTAGTAATAATTTCATTTAAAAATGTAATTTGGGATTCTAGAATTTCAACCTCAATCTTTCCTTCGTTTTTCTCTAGATAAGATTCTTCTTTTTCTATCACTGAATTCACAAAACTATTTTTATTAGTTTTTTGATTTTTACAAATCTTATGGGGTATCTCCTCATTAATCATATTTTCTTCGTCTTCATCTTTGTTATCTCTAATTATAAAGTAACGAAGTAAAAATACCAGTAAAATGAATGCAATTCCAATCCCAACATATTTTGCGACAACTGCAGCTTCTTCCTGTCGTTTTCCATCTCGAAATCTTTTTATAGAACCTTGTACATCATTGGGGTCTATGTCGGCATCCCAAATAATATCTTTATCATATTTAGAATTACCTAAACCAGTGTTTTCACCTCTAAATAAAGGTGCTTGCGGGGCATTAATTCTACCTTTACCATAAGCTGCATTAGGATTTTTACTCAGAGCTTCGTGAGCTTTAAAAAAGTCATCATAAGTTTTATCTTCGATTTTTTCTTGAGATAAAATAAAATTTGTAGATAGAATAATTAGTATTAAAATAATTGTCTTTTTCATATAATTTTGAATTTGTTTCTGATTTCTATATTCTGTTTCAGAATCTATTTTACATTGTATTATCCTTTCAGTAAAAATATTGAGTAAGCTCATCTGAGCCTCCCGAACTAACATCGGAACGTTTTTTTTCCGTTGGAAAACCATTTACGTTATATTTTAAAATGTAATTAAATGTAGGAGAACCTCCGCCATCTTGAATCATGTTATTTGGAGAAAACATTTCTTCATCAGTTTCAAGTAACAAATTAAAACCTAAGACATTCTTAAAAGGATTGTTTTTAGCATCATATTCATAAGTATATGTATTAGAAAGCGAACCATTATAAAACACCTCGTTTTTCACTATATTCCCATTTGTAATAGTCAATACACCTGTATTCATTCCGGTAGGCTGAGTCCTTTTGTAAGAAACGGTGCCGTTAGAATTATATGTATATGTGTAAGAGTTTGTGCCGTCATAATTTCGTTTCCAAACTTTTGTAGCAACTTTTCCATCAACATAAGTATATTCTTTTGAACTTTGAAAATTATTATTCACCCTTTCTTCAATTTTGGTAATCACATTACCTGTATATGAGTAGTTGGAGACAAAACCTCCATCATTTTTTCTACTCACTATTTTATTTCCATCATATATATGACTAATCGTTTCAATGTCATTTGGACTGTGAGTCTGTACAATTGTTTTTACAAAGACCGAAACAACTGGTTTAGTTTCTGTTTCAGTATTTGAGCTACAAGAGTTCAACATTAGAATTCCAAATAATAACATTGTTCTGTAGATAGAGAGGTTTTTCATTTTCATATTAATTTTAAAATCATTTCTATTTTCAAATATAGGCAAATATGCCTATAGCATTATTGCTTTATTCAACGAATTTTATTTCGTGGATAATCAAGATAAAAAAAGCACATTAACAAACTTCGGAAACAAACTTCGGCAATTACGATTAGCAAAAGGATTCACTCAAGAACAACTTGCAAATGAACTTGGTGTTGAAATTTCCCAAATCAGCAGAATTGAAAGAGGTATTGTTAATACTTCTGTTACTACTTTATATGCTATTTCCAAAACCTTAAAAATTGATGTTTCTGAACTGTTTGTTTTTGATACTCCTTAAATTTTAAATTAAAAACAAACCTATATTACTTTTGCTAGTTTCTTTTACTAACAAAGAAACGTGTATTACTTTCTTTCCACAATACCCACTTTTAGTGATATGTTAACAAAGTAATTTGTTTTAAAAATCATTCCATTACGGTTTTCCACATTCTGTGAAAATAAAACACAGTTATCTTTTACGATAACCACATTAATCAAATATAGAACAAATTTTGACTTATCATAAAAGATAATTAAGATTTGGAAAATTCCTTACAAATAAAGGTTGGTAAACGTATTCAGGAAATCAGAATTGAGAAAAGTTTATCTCAACAAGATTTGGCTGCAAAGTGTAACTTTGAGAAGAGCAATATGTCCAGATTAGAAGCGGGAAGAGCTAATGCAACTCTTTCAACCCTTGAAATAGTTTCCAATGCTTTAGAAGTTGATGTAATAGAACTTTTTAAATAAGTGGGTAGTATCCTGACCAACAAAAATTTATGTTGAATCAGGATAAAATCTTATTTTAATTTCACTGAAAGACTTCTCATTGCTTCACTTACTTTCTTCTGTACTACTTTTCCATAACTCTCCTGTGTAATAACCATATTAGAATGTCCTAGTAGTTCTGATACTATTTCCATAGGAACATCATTGTAGAGAAGAACAGTTGAAGCGAATGTTTTCCTGGCAATGTGGTGCGTAAGACGTTTTTCAATTCCAGTTACATCTGCAATCTCTTTTAAATATGAATTGAATTTTTGATTGCTTATTGATGGGAATATGCGGTTACTATCAGTTGAGTATTTCTCAATAATTTCTTGAGCTTTAGGAAGTATTGGAATGGAGATTTGACGTTGTGTCTTCTCTCTCTTCATTTGAATCCAGTTAATGTTGTCAAAACCTATTTGGATGTTCTTCTTTTCAAGATTTGCCATTTCATTATAGGCTAGTCCTGTATAACAACAGAATATGAATAAGTCTTGAATCGTGCTTAATCTTTTTTGTTGCAATACTGCTTCTTCAAGGGTTTTGAGTTCTTCTGTAGTAAGAAATATAACCGTTTTACGGACTGTTTTAGACTTGTGAAGTATAAATGGATCTCTGTCTAAATATCCTTCTGAAATAGCTTGTTTTATTGGGGTTCTAAGCCTTTGAATGGTTTTGTTGATAGTAATTTGTTCTTGTTTCTTCTCTGTCTTTAAATAGTAATCAAAATCATCTAAAAACTGTAGACTCAATTCTTCTAAAGGAAAATCTGTTTTTTTAAATTTCCATTTCAGGAATGCTTCCAGATGATTTCCAACGTAAACGAATTTGTTATAGGTGTTGTCTTTGATTTCTAATCCTACGAGTTTTTTGATTTTGGCTAGATACTGTTTGTAGTAGGAAAGGACAAATTCCTTCTTTTTGATTTCTACACCTACGAATGTTTTGTAGATGTTATCAATAGTACAATCTTCGCCCTGAAGTTGAAATACCAAAATAATGTTGTTTATCTTAATTTGGACTTGTTCAATCTGAGCATTAATAAATTTGTAGTTTGTGTCTTGTAGGCTTACTTTTTGAAGTTTGTTTTCCCAGTAGTTTGGGTTTACAAATAGTCCAGTAGAGAATTGTTTTCGCTCTTTGTTAAGAGTGATTCTACAATAAAGGGGACATAGTCCTTTAGAGTTTGTCTTTACGCCACTTATTACGAATAAGATGGTCACTTTTTTTTGGTTCATTTCCAATTGTGTTTGAGTTAAACAATTGGCATTACAATTAGTAAAATGGGGGTCACCTTTAAAATTTAGATGGTCACCTTATAGTCACCCTTTTTTGCAAAATAAGTTGGCAAGTTGACAGAAATCAAAAATTCTCTCTTATCTCCTGAATCCCCGTGAAGTCCCGTTTTCACTACAGCTTTAAAACAAAAAAGACCTTACATCACTGTAAAGTCTTTTTAAAAAGCTCCCTCTCTTGGGCTCGAACCAAGGACCCTCTGATTAACAGTCAGATGCTCTAACCAACTGAGCTAAGAAGGAAACTGTATATTTTTATTCTGGTAAAAAATGAACGTTTTTGTGTGCTTATTAATGAAGTTTATTTCACTTGTAAAGCGGTGCAAATATAGGGCTTAATTTGATTTCTGCAAGCAAAAATAAATTTTTTTTTAATTTTTTTTACTTCCCTACAATTGCCTTGTAAATGTCGTTTCCGTTAGCAAATAATAACAGTGTTATAAGTAATACGAAACCAACCATTTGCGCATTCTCTAGGAATTTGTCACTTGGTTTTTTACCACTGATGATTTCATATAATAAAAACATAACGTGACCTCCATCAAGTGCCGGAATAGGCAATAAGTTCATTACACCTAGCATTATGGATAACAATGCAGTGATGTTCCAGAACACTTGCCAGCTCCAGGTATTAGGAAAGATGTTAAAAATAGCAGCAAACCCCCCAACTTCTTTATAGGCTTCAGTTTTAGGATTAAATATCGTTATAAGCTGATTCCCATAATCAACTAATCCATTAAAACCAATATTAATCCCAATTGGAATTGATTCTGCAAAACTATATTTCTCACGATTAACTTTATAAAGATTCAATTTTTCAATATTAGAATAAGGTAATCTTGAAGCGTAAGCTATTCCTAATTTTGATTTGTTATTAAATATTACTGTTGTCTGAATGATTTTACCATCTCGTTTTAAAGTTACGGGAACCGTTTTCCCACTAAAGTTTTTAAATTGTGATATTGCTTGATCAGCATATTTTATAGGGCTGCCATTAAAGTGGGTTATAATATCTGCAGATTTTATAGTTTTAAAATTAGGAGAACTCTTTTCAATCTCACTAACGATAAATGGAATCCTCATTTCTACTAATGTACGTTTAACGCCAGAATTACTTATTTGATTGATAATATTTATAGGAAACTCAATTATTTTAGTTTCATTATTTCTTTCAACTGTAACTTCTTTAGCTAAGAATAAATTTTTAGAGATATCATCATAACGTTCCATTTTCTTTCCATTTATAGAGAGTATTTTATCGCCTGTTTGTATTCCTGCTTTTTCAATAGCTGGATTTGTTACCCAAATTCCATCTTTCAAATCCGCATTTGCTATGAAAATATCGCCATAAGCAAATGCCATTCCGATATATATAATGAAAGCCAAAATAAAATTTACGGTAACGCCTCCCAACATAATAATCAAACGTTGCCAAGCCGGTTTAGAGCGAAATTCCCAGGGTTGCGGAGGCAAGGCCATTTGTTCCTTGTCCATGCTTTCATCAATCATTCCGGAAATTTTCACATAACCGCCAAGAGGCAACCACCCGATACCGTATTCAGTTTCGCCAATTTTCTTTTTGATAAGGGAATATTTAACATCAAAAAATAAGTAGAATTTTTCGACTCTGGTTTTAAACAGTTTAGCAGGAATGAAATGTCCTAATTCGTGAAGTATAATCAGTAATGATAAGCTCAATAAAAATTGAGAAAGCTTGATAACTATGTCCATTTTTTAATTTTAGTTCTTTTACAACTTACAAAAGTAAGGTTTTCTATTTGTTTAATTCGCAATAATTGTTCCATACCGTTTTAAATGTTTGTTAATTAATGAAAATTCAGTCCCTCGTTTCGCTGCTGTCTCGTAACTTTACTTTTTTTTAAAGGAAATTCCCTTTGTCTTTATTTTAATTACATACTTAAATTACTACTATGTCATCTCAATTATTTTCTCCACTCCAAATAAAAAGCATCACGCTTAAAAATAGAATTGCAATTTCTCCTATGTGCCAATATTCTGCTCATGATGGCTTTGCTAATGATTGGCATCTTGTGCATCTGGGAAGTCGCGCCTGCGGAGGCGCAGGATTAATCATTCAGGAAGCGACTTCGGTTTCTCCAGAAGGCAGGATTTCTCCGGGCGATTTGGGACTTTGGAAAGACGAACAAATCGAAAAAATGCAGCAAATTAATCAATTTATCATCAGTCAGAATTCAATTCCCGGAATCCAATTGGCACATGCCGGAAGAAAAGCCAGCGCCGCATCACCATGGAACGGAGGTAGAAAAGTAGCTAAAATACAAGACGGTTGGGGTCCAGTAGCGCCAAGTGCTGTAGCCTATCATGACAATGAAGCAATACCAATTGCATTAGACCAAACAGGAATTCAAAAAGTAGTTTCCGACTTTAAATCAGCCACAAAAAGAGCGCTTCAAGCAGGTTTTCAAGTGATGGAAATCCATGCCGCACACGGGTATTTGTTGCATCAGTTTCTTTCGCCTTTGTCTAATTTTAGAACCGATGAATACGGTGGAAGTTTCGAAAACCGAATCCGATTGACACTCGAAGTCGTTGTAGCAGTTCAAGCTGAGTGGCCGGAAAACTTGCCTTTATTCGTTAGAATCTCAGCAACAGACTGGGCAGAAGGCGGGTGGAATTCTGAGGAATCTGTACAACTTTCGAAAATACTAAAAGAAAAAGGAGTGGACTTGATTGATGTTTCTTCGGGAGGATTAGTTTCGCACCAACAAATTCCGTTGGGACCAAATTACCAAGTCCCTTTTGCAGAAAGCATAAAAAAAGAAACCGGAATCCGGACTGGCGCCGTAGGTTTAATCACTAATGCCGCCCAAGCTGAGGAGATTGTTGCTTCAGGTAAAGCGGATTTAGTGTTATTTGCCAGAGAGTCCCTGAGAAATCCAAATTTAGGATTGACATTTGCCCATGACTTAAAGGCGGAGATCGAATGGCCAAAACAATACGAAAGAGCAAAAAAGTAAAATTTTGAAACATATAAGTCAAATACGTTTTACTTTTAAAAAGTATAAAGTGACACTGTGTAAAGGCATTTTAATTCTTCTATGAACTTAAATTCATTAAATGCTTAAAAAAACAAGAATCTTTATTTTGAAAAGATAATGAGTTGAGAAGAATTTATAGTACTCCTCTAAATTTTAAAAACGTATAGGACTTACATGTTTAAAAATAATACGCCAATAATTTGAAAATTACTACCATGCAAAAAATAAAAACAGCTTTGCTTTCCTACGGAATGTCCGGAAAAGTATTTCATGCTCCTTTTTTAGAATTTCATCCCGGATTTGAGCTGCTTGGTTCTTGGGAACGAAGTAAAAAATTGATTCATCAAGATTGTCCTTCGGTGAAAAGTTATGCCACGATGGAAGAGCTATTAGAGGATGATCTTGATCTGGTGGTAGTCAATACCCCTGTAGAGACACATTACGAATATGCTAAAAAAGTGCTGTTGGCCGGGAAACACGCCATTGTCGAGAAAGCATTTACCACAACGGTTGCCCAAGCGCAGGAATTAGCTGCTATCGCTAAAGAAAATGGATTGAAACTGGCCGTTTTTCAAAACAGACGATGGGACAGTGATTTCAAGACCGTCCAGAAAATCATTTCAGAGAAAGTTTTGGGAGATCTTATAGAAGCCGAAATCCATTTTGATCGGTACAATCCGCTTTTGAGTCCAAAACAACACAAAGAAACCGCCAATTCCGGTGCTGGAATTCTCAAGGATTTAGGGCCACATTTAATCGATCAGGCCTTGTGCTTGTTTGGATTGCCACAGTCTGTTTTTGCTGACATCCGCATCACACGGGAACATTCTTTGGTTGATGATTATATCGATATTTTACTGTATTATTCTAACTTTCGTGTCCGATTAAAAGCGGGTTTTTTTGTCCGGGAAGCGATTCCCGCTTATATTATTCATGGAAAAAAAGGGTCATTCCTGAAACCGCGTGGCGATGTGCAGGAAGACGAATTAAAATTAGGAATGAAACCCAATCTGGATGTTTGGGGAACGGAATCAATTGAAAAAAGAGGATTGTTACACACGGAAATAAAAGGCAAAACGGTTCAGGAAATCACACCCACGCTTCAAGGGAATTATTATGACTTTTTTGACGGCGTATATCATTCGATTACAAATGAATCTATAGAACCGGTTACGGCACAAGAGGGTGTTCAGGTTATGCGAATTATTGAAGCGGCAATCCAAAGCAGTGCGCAGAAAAAAGTAATTGACCTATAAAATGTACCGCGAATTCGCTAATTTTTTTAAACTTTTGTGAAAATTAGTGAATTCGCGGGAATTACTTTTTATGAACAATAACGTTGTAGCTCGCATCAAATGTGTGGCTTTGACACAACCAATCGTTGCTTTTTGTAATTTTGGCACAATAAAATTCTAAAACAAATCACTTTGATAGATTTAAACTTTTTAGGAAGGTCAAAAACGAAAGCTAAATTCAAGAAAACATATAAAGATGCTAAGATTTCGTATCTGAAAAGAATTCGTTGGGCAGTTTCTATGTTCTATTTTGGTATGGGTTTGTGTTTTGCTACTTGGGCCAGCCGAATTCCGGATATTAAAACAGCATTGCACCTAAGCGAAGGGGATTTAGGGAGTATTTTATTTGCTTTGCCACTAGGACAACTGGTGGTGATGCCTTTTTCCGGTAAATTGGTCACTCGTTTTGGCAGTCATCGGATCTTGATTTTTTCCTTGCTTTTTTATGTTTTTAGCTTGACAAACTTGGGCTTGGCTGTTGCGGCTTGGCAATTGTCATTGGGATTATTCGTGTTTGGAATTTTTGGAAACTTGTCTAACATAGCCGTGAATACACAGGGTGTTTACACAGAAGTACTTTTCAAAAAAACAATTATGTCCTCTTTTCATGGGATGTGGAGTTTTGCCGGATTTACAGGTGCTTTAGTAGGATTGGGTATGCTGGCATTTGAGTTGACTCCGTATGTTCATTTTTTGATTGTTGCCGGAATAGTACTATTGATGATGGCATTTAATTATAATTTTTTGGTCAAAGCCAAAGAAACGATCCAAGTCGAGAAGAAAAAAATGTTTTCAAAACCAGATAGCGGTTTAATTTGGCTTGGTGTCATTGGCTTTTGTTGCATGGCCAGTGAAGGTGTTATGTTTGACTGGAGCGGCGTTTATTTCAAAGATGTTATCAAAGCACCCGGACCATTAGTGATTTTAGGATACACTTCTTTTATGATTATGATGGCAGGTGGGCGTTTTTTAGGGGATGGACTGATCCGTAAATTTGGAAGAAAAAGAGTCTTACAAATAAGTGGTATCATGATTTCGGCAGGACTTTTTACAGCAGTACTTTTTCCTTTTATTATTCCCGCAACCCTCGCTTTTATGTTTGTAGGACTAGGCGTTTCTACTATTGTGCCTACTGTATATAGTGTTGCCGGGAAAACACCAAACGTTTCTCCCAGCGTAGCCCTAACCACAGTTTCCAGCGTAAGCTTTCTTGGATTTTTGATGGGTCCGCCTATTATAGGGTACATCGCTGAGTTGTCCAGTCTGCGATTTTCATTCGCATTTATAGGTATTTTTGGATTTTTGATAGCACTGATGGTATCCCGAATTAAAGCTATAGACTAATTGGATTTTTGATTTGTAAAACAAGTTGTCTTCGTGTTTTTAGAATCAGATCTCCAAAAGACCTCTGTTGGAGTAAATTAAACCGAAAGACTGGTGGTCAGACATGCTTTTATAATTTAAAATATTTTCAGATTTGTATTTTATGCTTTCTTCAACCTGAGCTTCCCATCCAAAGGTATCATTCGGAAAATCGTTTTGGAGTTTTTCGTAGGAACCAATAAAAGCAGTCGTTAGTTCCTTGTGATTTGATGCAGTGTGTGGCTTTTCGCCAAAATAAATAATTTTCTTCAGTACAGAAAATACTTTTTTATTAATGCTGTCTGCTACAATTGGGACTTCTTTAGCAATTGGGATTTTTAAGCTTATTGTAGGACATGGCTTTTTGCAGGGTAATGTAGTTGTCGTTACAAAATTCTGGTATTCAAAAACTAATTCATTAGAGCACCGTGTGATAGAAAAAAGGATAAGTGAAAATAAGACAATGTATTTCATCTTTTAACAGATAATTAAACACAAAGGGACCTACTTGAGGCTTGGTAAGAATGAATTAAACGGTAAATTTGTAAAACAATCGAGCATTTTAAAATTAGAAGATATGAAATTTAATACTAAAGTGATTCACGGTGGACAACACCATGACCCAAGCACAGGCGCCGTTATGCCACCGGTATATCAAACATCTACATTTGCACAAACAAGTCCCGGACAACCCATAAATCCGGATTATGAATATAGCAGAGCTGCAAATCCTACCAGAACCGCACTGGAAAATGCATTAGCAAGTATAGAAAACGGAACCCGAGCATTGGCTTTTTCTTCAGGGTTAGCGGCTACAGATTGTGTTTTGCGTTCTTTCAAAGCAGGGGATGAAATTATAGCAATGGATGATTTATATGGAGGAACCTATCGCATGTTTACCCGTATTTACAAAGATTCCGGAATAAAATTTCATTTTGTGGATATGAATGACATAGAGAAATTCAAGTCATTGATAACTGAAAACACAAAATTAGTTTGGGTAGAAACGCCAACAAATCCTTTGATGAAATTAGTAGATATTCAGGAAATTGCTAAAATCACCAAAGAAAAGAAAATACTTTTTGCAGTTGACAATACTTTTGCAACGCCTTATTTACAAAAACCATTAGACTTAGGTGCTGATATTGTCATGCATTCGGCGACGAAATATCTTGGCGGTCATTCTGATGTAATTGCGGGAGCTTTAATTGTAAAAGAGGAGGCGCTTGGGGAACAATTGCATTTTCAACAATTTGCAACTGGAGCTACATTAGGGCCAATGGATAGTTTTTTAGTGCTTAGAGGAATAAAAACGTTGCATTTGCGTGTCGAAAGACATTGTCAGAATGGAGAGAAAGTAGCGAATTTTTTAGACAATCATATAAAAGTAAAGACGGTGTATTATCCAGGATTGCCAAGCCATCCGTTTCATGCAATTGCAAAAAAGCAAATGAGCGGTTATGGAGGAATGGTCTCGTTTACCTTTGTTTCTGGTAAAAAAGAAGATGCTATTGCTTTTCTAGAAAAAATTAACGTATTTACCCTTGCAGAATCCCTTGGAGGTGTAGAGTCATTAGCAAATCATCCGGCTTTGATGACTCACGCATCAATTCCGGAAGACAAACGGGCAGCAGTTGGTATCACAGATGATTTAGTCCGGTTAAGCGTAGGAATCGAAGATATCGAAGATTTACTGGAAGATTTGAAACAAGCCTTAGCGTAAGATTTTTTCAAAATAAAAACAAACCCCCAATTCTAATTTAGAGTTGGGGGTTTGTTGTGTGAAAGTATTACCATTATTATTACAAATAATAAATATACCCTACATTAAACCAGACCAGCCAGTCGTTTGCTTTGTTTTCTTTATAAATTTCCGGATTAGGATTTAAACCATCTACCCAGTTGGAAAAATAATACTGCATTCTTAAGTCGACCATTAAATCCGATAATGGAGATAATTTATAGCGGGTTCCCACGCTGGATACCACGGACCAGACAGATCCGCTTTCAGAAGAAAACCCATACGGACGACCATCAGTTGGGGTTAGATATTTAGGAAATGTAGTTAACGGAGTTCCTAAAGGGCCTAGTGAGGACGAAGCTTTTGCATTGTAATAACTAAACTGACCTCCCAGGCTTATAAAAGGCCCTAAGCTTCCTGTTCGGGAACTGAAATCACGAATACTCCAGGGAAAATATTCCAGTTGCATTCCAATGTTAGTAACAGCAGTGCTTCCTGTCATTGTGCGCAATTGATCTGCTTCCAGTGAGGGTTTCTCTGGAGCGACCCATTCGCCAAAGTGTTTTAAGTGGGTTTTATTATACGATAGCTCACTTCTTAATTTGAAGTGGTTGTTAAAATACGTTTCCGGGGTATAACAATTACAGTCGGCTTTATAAGAAAAATTCAAATAATGAATAATCCCTATTCCTATACCTGTATTTCCTGAGTTTGTTGAAAGGTCATTTCGTTCCCCATAATCAGATTGAAAAGCAACAGGCCCAACAACCACTCCTATTTCATGCGAAAAACCACCGAATTGTGCATTAGAATGAGGTAAAAACCCAAAAAAAAAAGGGTAAGCAGGGTTATTTGTTTGATCATTAGGGGGATAAATTTTCTAATCCTGACAAATATATAAAAACATCATTCACTAATAAAAATAAAATTATAAATAAGTTTACAAATTCTTATTTTACTTACGAAAGTCATAGTGATTTTAGATTAAATGGTATATCTTATACACAATTGATTGCAAATGGGTAATAAAAAAATAATTCTATTGATAAAGTGGAAAAACTAAGTCTGAATATTTTTATAAAATGTATCTTTGTATAGTTTAACGAAATCGTTTTCTTAATCAATTATTTATAATCTATGTTACTAAAAGTAAATGAATTTATGGCTCAAGTTGAAGCCAAAAATCCAAATGAACCTGAATTTATTCAAGCTGTTAGGGAATTCGCTGAAACTGTAATCCCATTTATTGCAGAACAGAAAAAATACGACGGAAAAAATTTGCTTCTCAGAATAGCTGAACCAGAACGGTCGATTATATTTCGTGTTCCGTGGGTTGACGATAGTGGTGAAATACAGGTTAACAGAGGTTTTAGAATTCAAATGAATTCAGCAATCGGACCATACAAAGGGGGAATACGCTTCCACCATACGGTAAATTTATCAGTGCTTAAGTTTTTAGCATTTGAACAAGTATTCAAAAATAGTCTGACCACTTTGCCAATGGGCGGAGGAAAAGGAGGATCGGATTTTGATCCACAAGGAAAATCAGATGGGGAAGTGATGCGTTTCTGTCAGTCTTTCATGACGGAATTGTGCAGACACATCGGGCCACAATTAGACGTTCCTGCAGGAGATATTGGTGTTGGAGCCAGGGAAATTGGGTATCTATTTGGTCAATACAAAAGAATAAAAAACGAATTTACTGGAGTGTTAACCGGTAAAGGACTGGCTTACGGAGGTTCTTTGATCAGACCGGAAGCAACAGGGTATGGAGTGGTTTATTTTGCGGAACAAATGCTTAAAACCATAGGCCAAACTATCAATGGAAAAACAGTTTCCATTTCTGGATTTGGGAATGTGGCTTGGGGAGTCGCTTTGAAAGTAAATGACCTTGGCGGAAAATTAGTTACTATTTCAGGTCCAGATGGGTATATTTATGATGAGGAAGGTATTTTCGGAGAAAAAATTGACTTTATGCTAGAGATGAGGGCAAGAGGCGATAACAGATGCGAATCGTATTTAGAAAAATATCCAAATGCCGCTTTCCACAGAGGTAAAAGTGTGTGGGAAGTAAAAACAGATATTGCCATTCCTTGCGCAACTCAAAATGAGTTGAACGAGGAAGATGCAAAAAACTTAATTGCAAATGGAGTTATTTGTGTAACCGAAGCAGCAAACATGCCATGTACGTTAGAAGCTATCAAAGAATTCTTAAACGCAAAAGTCCTTTTTGCACCAGGTAAAGCGGCAAATGCAGGTGGTGTTGCAGCCTCTGGATTAGAGATGACACAAAATTCTATTCGTTTAAACTGGACCAGTGAAGAAGTAGATAGCAGACTAAAAGAGATTATGGTAGGAATCCACAATCAATGTAAAAGATATGGTACGGACGAAGAAGGATATGTGAACTATGTAAAAGGAGCAAACATTGCTGGATTTGTAAAAGTAGCAGATGCTATGCTGGCACAAGGGGTCGTGTAAATCAGCTTTAATTATTGTATAAAATGCCTTTTGTCTTTATTCTGGACAGAAGGCATTTTTTGTGTGTAACAAAATGCTAAGACTTTCGTTTGTTCTATATTTGTAATTCAATAGTCATACAGATAATGAACAAGAGCGTTTTATTTTTTTTGCTGCTACTTTTTGTGCAAATGGGTTTTGCTCAAAACGATTTGTCGTGGCAGGGTTATTTCTCCTATAATGAAATAAAAGATGTCTCCGTATCTGCAACAGCCGTTTTTGCTGCTTCTGAAAATGCGTTGTTTTCTAAAAACACAACCAGTAATATAATCAAAACCACCAATACAGTAGATGGACTCTCCGGACAAACCATCTCGTCGGTATTTCATAGTACAGCCTCCAATAAAACAATTGTAGGATATGAAAACGGACTGCTAATCGTGATTAATGAAGTTGATGGAAGCATGCTCAATGTAGTCGATATTATCAACAAACAACTTCCTTCGGATATAAAGAAAATCAATCATTTCATGGAATTTGAAGGGATAGCTTATCTCTCGTGTGATTTTGGTATTGTCCAATTTAATTTGGCCACCATGCAATTTGGGGATACTTATTTTATTGGGAATGCCGGTGCCGAAATCAGTGTGAGCCAAACCGCATTGTACAATGGTTTTATTTATGCTGCCACAAATAATGGAATAAAAAGAGCTGCTGTTTCTAATAAGAATTTAGTCGATTTTAACCAATGGACCACAATAGCCTCTGGAATCTGGTCTGGCATAACAACAGTAGGTTCAAATCTGTATGCTGTGGACGCTTCGGGATACATTCATAAATTTAATTTGGTTACGGATTCGTTTGCGGGATCTGTCCGGCTTTCTCAACCTGCATTGGATATGAGAACATCGGATGGTTATTTAGTAGTTACAACTTTAAGCAGGATTTATATTTATAACAGCCAAATGGCATTGGTACATCAAATAAACACCAATCAACTGCCGGAACCCAATATTAGTTTTACGTGTGCTACTATAATAGGCGACACTGTTTTTATTGGAACAAAAGAAAATGGATTGACTACAACTACGCTTTCTTTGGGGGTAACTTTTGAAAACATAACACCCATTGGTCCGTCAAGAAACAATATATTTTCGCTTCAGGTGGCGCCCAGCTCGCTTTGGGGGGTTTACGGAGATTATACGTCCGATTATAATCCGTATCCGTTAGACAGTTATGGGATTAGTAAATTTAGCGCTACAGGGTGGTTAAATATTCCGTATGAAGCAGTTTTAGGAGCGCAATCAATGACCAGAATAATAGTTAATCCAAGCAATGAAAACGAAGTATATGCCAGTTCTTTTTTCTCAGGACTGTTGAAAATAGAAAATGACGTACCAAAAATTTTGTACAATCAAACCAATAGCGGCTTAGAGTCATTAACCTTTGCAGGGCCTAATTATAAAGACATTAGGATCAATGGAACCGCATTTGACAAAACAGGAAATCTTTGGGTTACCAACAGCCGAATAAAAAATGGATTGAAAGTCTTGAGGCCTTCGGGTCAATGGCAAAGTTATGCGATGGATGCTATTTTGGACTCGCCAAATGACAACAATTTTGGAACAATTGCAATAGATAGAAATGGAACCAAATGGCTTTCTACGAATGGTGATGGTGTGATTGGTTTTAACGAAAGTAACACTAAATTTAAAAAAATAACAACAGGCGCTGATTTGGGTAATTTACCAGTTTCGGATGTTCGAACTATTGCAATAGATACCAGAAACCAGCTCTGGATCGGTACTACAAAAGGGTTGCGAATTTTGTCAAATGTAAGTAGTTTTCAATCGGATGACCAGATGACAACTAATCCCATAATTATTACAGACGATAATCTGGCCCAAGAATTGTTATACGAACAGTTTATTACGGATATTGCTGTTGATGGTGCCAATAATAAATGGATAGGAACGGCTGATTCCGGTTTGTTTTTAGTCTCGCCAAACGGTCAGGAAACCAAATATCATTTTACAATAAGCAACTCGCCGTTGCCCAGCAATGTGATCAATGACATTGAGATCAATAGCGCTACGGGCGAAGTTTTTATTGCTACTGCAAAAGGGCTGATTTCTTTCAAAGGAATTGCAACTGCTGCTAATGATGATTTAAGTAACGCGTATGTGTATCCAAATCCGGTACGACCGGAATACCAAGGAACCGTTAAAATTGCCGGATTACTGGATAAAGCCAACATTAAAATCACTGATATTGGAGGAAATCTGGTTTATGAAACCACTTCCGAGGGTGGAACAATAGAATGGGATACCACCGCCTTTGGGAAATATAAAGTGGCTTCCGGGGTGTATATGATTTTTATTTCGGCACAAGACGGAGTGGAAACTAAAGTTAAAAAAGTAATGATAATCAGGTAATTTAGAAGAATGAATTTTTCAATCTTTAAATTTTTCAATCTTTAAATTAAAATTGTGCTCGTAAAAACCAAAGCCATTGTTCTTTCATCTTTAAAATTTCAAGAAAAAAGCTTAATTGTGAAATGCTTTACGCTGTCACATGGCTTGAAATCGTACTTCGTTCGAGATGCTTTTTCGAGTCGAAAATCAAATCAAAAAATCGCTTATTTTCAACCTTTGACGATACTCGAAATTGAAGCCGTTCATAAAAACAAAGGTACTTTAGAAAATTTCAAGGAAATAAAAATCGGGACTCCTTTTCATTCGATACATTCGGATATCTATAAAAGCACGATTGTAATGTTCATTTCCGAAATGCTACACCATTCCATTCACGAAGAAGAGGCAAATGAACATCTGTTTACCTTTCTGGAAACCGCTTTGCATTGGCTCGACAATCACGATGAAATTGCTAATTTTCATTTGATTTTATTATTAGAAACCACAAAATATCTGGGTTTTTATCCGGATATTTCTGATATGGACATGCCTTTTTTCGAAATGAACGAAGGTGTCTTTACGCCTTTCAATGCCATCAGTTCGCTCACGGAACATGAAAGCAATTTGTTCAAAAAACTAATCGATTTGAAATTCGATACCGATCAAAAAATATTCCATGTCATCGAACGGCAAATCATTTTAAGAATACTGATCGATTACTACAGTTTCCACTTGGATGGTTTTAAAAAACCAAAATCATTGGACGTTTTGAAAGAGGTTTTTTCATAGGACAAAAAAATTCTTCATAATTTAATTTTGCATCAAAAAGTAAAGTATATTTATCTTTTAATCAACTTTGTTGTTCTTTATGGAAAATAAGCTTTAACTAATTAACTTTATGGAATCAAAATCAAAACAAAAAGGAAAAGTTTAAAAAACACATAGGTTGCTAACTATTTAAAATCATTGATATGAAGTATATAAAATTAATTTTGATTTTGATTTCAATAACTATTATTTCGTTACAATTATTTACGGACTACAATATTAGCAAGTGGATAAAAGCAGCAGGATACCTAATTCTTGTCATGCTATTTTTTTTAGAATATCGTAACTCAATAAAAAATACGAGGAAATAGCAGTTAACTATTAATGTTCTTCGTTGTCATATTGTTGAATTTTAGTAATTTAAAAAAGGTGTGTAATGAAGAATAGATTAAAAGTAGAACGCGCCATTTTAAATTTAACTCAAGAGGAATTAGCGGAGAAAATAGGAGTTTCAAGGCAAACTATAAATTCAATTGAAACCAATCGCTTTGTGCCATCAACAGTTCTTGCGCTAAAATTATCAAGGTTGTTTGGAAAATCAGTTAATGATTTTTTCGAACTGGATGATGATGACAAATAAGGGTTAAATACCTCAATTTGATAAGAAATTGTATTTAATACAAATTCTTTCAAAACAAATTCACTTTAGAAAATTGCAAAGCCATAAAAGTTTCAAGAAAACCAAAATCGCTGGATGTTTTAAAAGAAGTTTTTACCTAGAAATTCGGGCGTGACCCTACGTAAAAACTCCGGGTCGGGCTGTTCGTTCCAATCTTTTATTTCGTAAACTTCATAAAGGGATTTCCTCTTCCATCCCTCACGCAAAAACTCGTAACTCATAACTCATAATTCAGAACTATTCCTTACTTTCGCACCTCGATTTAGAAAAGGATAAAATGAGCACAAAATTTACTGAATACAAAGGACTTGACTTACCAACTGTAGCGTCAGAGGTACTTGATTTTTGGAAGAAGGAAAACATATTCGAGAAAAGTGTAACCACTCGTGAAGGAAACACCCCATTCGTGTTTTTTGAAGGGCCGCCTTCGGCAAATGGATTACCGGGAATTCACCACGTAATGGCACGCGCCATTAAAGATATTTTTTGCAGATATAAAACTCAAAAAGGGTTCCAGGTAAAGCGTAAAGCCGGCTGGGATACGCATGGCTTGCCGGTGGAATTAGGAACCGAAAAAGAATTGGGAATCACCAAAGAAGATATTGGAAAAACCATTTCCATCGAAGAATACAACGAAGCGTGCAAAAAAACCGTAATGCGTTATACAGACGTATGGAACGATTTGACCGAAAAAATGGGCTATTGGGTTGATATGGAAGATCCGTATGTGACCTATAAATCCAAATATATGGAAACGGTTTGGTGGATTTTGAAACAAATCTACAACAAGGATTTGATGTACAAAGGCTACACCATTCAGCCTTATTCCCCAAAAGCAGGGACAGGATTGTCATCTCATGAAGTCAACCAACCAGGAAGTTATCGTGATGTAACGGATACGACTGTTGTGGCACAATTCCTCACCCCAGCCCTCTCCAAAGGAGAGGGAGAAGAGAATGATATTTACAAAGCATTCGGACTCAACTCCCTCCCCTTCGGGGAGGGTTGGGGTGGGGATTTTTATTTCCTCGCTTGGACGACAACGCCTTGGACATTGCCAAGTAATACCGCTTTGACTGTAGGTCTAAAAATTGAATATGCTTTAGTAAAAACATTCAATCAATATACGTTTCGTCCGGCAACATTGATTTTGGCTAAAAAATTAGTTGCAAAACAATTCGGGAAAGGGTTCTTTGAAAGTACAGAACCTGCTGATTTTGAAAATTTCAAAGAAGGCGACAAGAAAATTCCGTTTCAGGTTTTAGCAGAATGCAAAGGAGTTGATTTAGTTGATATTCGGTACGAACAACTAATGCCATTGGTGCTTCCGTATCAAAATGCTGAAAATGCTTTTAGAGTAATTTCAGGAGATTTTGTAACTACCGAAGATGGAACAGGAATTGTACATACCTCACCTACTTTTGGTGCTGATGATGCAAGAGTAGCAAAAGAAGCTACGCCAGAAATCCCGCCGATGTTGGTGCTGGATGAAAATGGAACTCCGGTTCCCTTAGTAGATTTACAAGGAAAATTCACCTCACATGTGGGCGAATATGCCGGTAAATATGTGAAAAATGAGTATTATAACGATGGCGAGGCACCGGAACGTTCCGTAGATGTTGAAATTGCCATTCGATTAAAAGAAGAAAACAAAGCCTTCAAAGTAGAGAAATACGTCCACAGTTACCCACATTGCTGGAGAACCGATAAGCCGATTTTATATTATCCATTGGATTCCTGGTTCATAAAAATCACGGAGGTTAGAGACAGAATGTTCGAACTGAACGAAACGATTAACTGGAAGCCAAAATCGACTGGAGAAGGACGTTTTGGAAACTGGATAAAAAATGCCAATGACTGGAATTTATCGCGATCCAGATTCTGGGGAATTCCATTGCCAATTTGGAGAACTGAAGATAAACAAGAGGAGATCTTAATTGGTTCTGTTGAAGAATTATACAACGAAATTGAAAAATCTATCGCTGCAGGTTTTCAAAAAGAAAATCCTTTTAAAGGTTTTGAAATAGGGAATATGGCTGAATCCAATTACGATTTAGTTGATTTGCATAAAAATGTAGTCGACGAAATCACCTTGGTTTCTGCTTCTGGAAAGGCAATGAAACGTGAAGCTGATTTGATTGATGTTTGGTTCGATTCTGGTTCCATGCCTTATGCGCAATGGCATTACCCTTTTGAAAACAAAGATAAAATAGACGCAAACAAGGATTTTCCTGCTGATTTCATTGCTGAAGGAGTGGATCAAACGCGTGGTTGGTTTTATACTTTACATGCCATTGGGACATTAGTTTTTGATAAAGTTGCCTATAAAAATGTAGTTTCTAACGGATTGGTTTTAGACAAAAACGGACAAAAAATGTCTAAACGTCTGGGCAATGCCGCAGATCCATTTGAAACATTAAAAGAATACGGTCCAGATGCGACGCGTTGGTACATGATTTCGAATGCAAATCCTTGGGACAATTTGAAATTTGATTTAGAAGGAATCGCTGAGGTACGTAGAAAATTCTTTGGGACATTATACAACACGTATTCGTTCTTTAGTTTGTATGCCAATATTGATGGTTTCAAATATGAAGAAGCAGAGATTCCATTAAGCGAAAGACCGGAAATTGACCAATGGATTATCTCTGAATTGAATACCTTGATAAAAGATGTAGATACCTATTATGCAGATTATGAGCCAACGAAAGCGGCTCGCGCAATCTCTGAATTTGTTCAGGAAAATTTGAGTAACTGGTATGTTCGTTTGTGCAGAAGACGTTTCTGGAAAGGAGAATACGCACAGGACAAAATCGCGGCATATCAAACTTTATATACGTGTTTGTTAACCATAAGTAAACTTGGTGCACCAATCGCTCCGTTCTTCATGGACAAACTTTACAGAGACTTAACTGTAGCAACACAGTCGGAAAAATATGACAGCGTACATTTGGCCGAGTTTCCAATTTCGGTTGAAAACTATGTTAATAAAATGTTGGAGAGCAAAATGCAGAAAGCACAAACCATTTCATCATTGGTTTTATCACTCCGAAAAAAGGAAATGATCAAGGTGCGTCAGCCGTTGCAAAAGGTAATGATTCCGGTGCTTGACGACAATCAAAGAGCCGAAATTGAAGCTGTTTCTGACCTGATAAAAGCAGAGGTAAACGTGAAGGAAATCGTACTTTTGGATGATGCATCCGGTGTTTTGGTGAAACAAATCAAGCCTAATTTTAAGGCACTTGGACCCCGTTTTGGAAAGGATATGGGGTTGATTTCTAGGGAAATACAAGGGTTTTCTGCGGCACAGATCAGTCAATTGGATAAGGATGGAAGCCTAAGTATTGTTATTGCAGGAAATACCGTAATTTTAACACAAGAAGATGTCGAAATTACCTCACAGGATATTGAAGGCTGGTTGGTAGCAAACGCTAACGGAATAACGGTTGCGCTGGACATTACAATTTCACCAGCATTAAAACAAGAGGGAATTGCCAGAGAATTAGTAAACAGAATTCAGAATATTCGTAAAGATTCCGGATTTGAAGTTACGGATAAAATTAAAGTGCAACTGAAGAGAAACGGACTTTTAGAGCAGGCAATTTTAGAAAATGAAGCCTATATAAAATCAGAAACACTGACCAGTGAATTGGTATTTGTAGATGAAATAACAAACGGTACGGAAATAACATTTGATGAAATAAAAACAATGATATTAATTTCAAAATAATATAAGATGACAGATGAAATCACAAGATATTCTGATACTGATTTAGCAGAATTCAAAGAGATAATCCTTGGGAAAATTAAAAAAGCACAGGCTGATTTAGATCTGATAAAAAGTGCGTACATGAATGATTTAAATAACGGAACTGACGATACTTCGCCAACTTTTAAAGCCTTTGAAGAAGGAAGCGAAACGATGTCTAAAGAAGCGAACTCTCAACTGGCAATTCGTCAGGAAAAGTTTATTCGGGATTTGAAAAATGCCCTTTTCCGTGTCGAAAATAAAACGTACGGAGTGTGTAAAGTCTTCGGTAAATTAATCGGGAAAGAAAGATTGAAAATTGTCCCTCACGCTACAATGAGTATTGAAGCAAAGAACCTGCAACGATAAACTACTAGTTAAACAATATTTAACGCTCCATTGGGAGCGTTTTTTTTGATTAAATTGCTATTTTTGCGCCATTAAAATTTATAAAATGTCATTACGAAAAGCGTATCTCCTTATTTTTATTTTACTGCTTGTTGATCAAGTCACTAAAATCTACATCAAAACTAATTTTATCTTAGGGGAAGAAGTCGAAGTATTCAAATGGTTCAAAATCCTTTTCATTGAAAATGAGGGAATGGCATGGGGAACAGTAATTCCGGGGGTTTACGGAAAATTATTTTTAACCCTTTTTAGATTGGTTGCTGTAGGCGGAATTGGGTACTGGCTATGGGATTCTATAGAAAGAAAAAATAGTTCTAACTATCTAATTGTTGCCATCTCATTGATTTTGGCAGGTGCTTTTGGGAACATCATCGATTCTGTTTTTTACGGAATTATTTTTGATGATAGTCAGCAAGAAGTGGCTACTTTATTCTCGGATCAACCGTATGGAACCTGGTTTCACGGAAAAGTGGTAGATATGTTTTATTTTCCTTTTTGGCACGGAAATTTACCTAGTTGGTTGCCAATTTGGGGTGGAAAAGAATTTACTTTTTTCAATGCAATTTTCAATATTGCAGATATGGCTATTTCGACAGGAGTTGGAATCTTGATTTTTTTCAACAAAAAAGCTTTTCATCACGAATAGGTTCGACGTTTTTTATAACATACAAAAAGACCTGTTCCTGATTTGAGCAAGTCTTTTTTGTTTGTATTAATTTTTATTGTGTCCGGGGGCATATTGTTTAGCGCTTTTCCCGCCATATATTTTTTTTGCTTGACCTGGAGGTAGTTTTTTAGCTTTATAGGATGATCTGCTGGTTCCAGTGTGAATACTGCAGCTTGAAAAGGAAACTGCAAAAAGGATGACCATAACGCTTACGGCAAATCTTGAATTTTTGAATGTTCTCATAAGTTAAGTGGATTGTATCAGTTACAAAAGTACGGATTAAAATTTATAAACTTGATTCGGAGTCACACAGTAATCCAGTTGTATATCGCCTTCAAAAATATCGGTAATCAATTCTTCGGGTTCGAAGAAAGAAAGTCCAATTTTGATTGCATCCGGTTTGCACTCTGATAAAAATTTGTCATAAAATCCTTTGCCGTAACCCACCCGATGTCCTTTTTTGTCGAAAGCCAAAAGCGGAACAAAAATCACATCGATTTTAGTAGAAGGAACTTCAATACCATCTACCGGTTCGGGAATGTTATATTCATTTTTTTTGATTCGGGTATTATCAGTCAAAAGAAAATGCGTCATCTTTCGGGTGGCAAAATCAGCTTTGGAAACAATAATCTCTTTGTCTTTTCCGGATAATATGTGAAGAATAAATTCTGTATTGACTTCCTTTTGTTCTGTTATGGGTAGGAAAATATGAAAATAGGTTTTCTCCCAAAGAGGAAGTGTGAGTGTTTTATTGGCTACAGCCAAACTCTTTTCCTCGATTTCATTTTCGGAAAGGAAGTTCCGTAAGGCTTTGTTTTTTTTCCGTAAGGCTGTTTTATTCATGTTTTATTATTTTGAACCGGATGCAAAAGTATGGATTGTATACTCGTATTTAAAGAGAAAGATGGTAGATGGCATCACCCTGGTATACGATGGGCGCATCATTTACATTAAAAATATAACCTGAATTGGGTGCTTTTACTTTGTGTTCAACCTTTCCGTAGGGATCAGAAATAGAGCCTAAGAGTTGTCCTTTTGTTACGTAATTGCCAATTTTAGTATAACCGTGAAACATCCCGGAGTATTTGGCTCTGACCCAAACGGATTTTTCTATATAAATCGTTTCTTTTTCAGGAATGATGGTTTTTTTCTTTGCATTTAACATCGCCAGATGATGCAATATTCGTTTAGAACCTTCAACTCCTTCCTGTGTGACCGTTTCATTTATGTCAATGGATTTCCCGCCTTCAAACAGCAACATTTTCACCCCCAACTTGTTACATGAATTTCTAAAAGTTCCCGGAATGTTTTTTGAAAACATCGTAAAAGAGGTGCTAAAAATATCCGACAAGGCTTTCAGTTCTGGATTATTAGGAACAATACGAATTTGTGGTGCATTGAAGCGACTGGCGCCACCGGAATGAAAATCAATTACATAATCTACATGTGGAATAATTTCTTTAAGTAAATTATACGCAAACCGGCTTGCAAGTGAGCCCGTTTTACTGCCGGGGAATACCCGGTTTAAGTCCCGTTTGTCTGGAAATTCTCGGGATTGATTCACAAATCCAAAGACATTAATCACGGGAATACAGATAATGGTTCCTGTTTTTGGTTTATTGATTTTTTGTACAATCAGCTGGCGTACAATTTCGATCCCGTTAATTTCATCTCCATGAAGCCCCGCGGTGAATAATACGGTAGGCCCGTTTATTTTTGACCGTTCCACAATTATTGGAATTTTCAGTTTGGTCATGGTATGGAGTTTTGCAATTTCCATATTGATGGTTTTGCTGTCTCCCGGTAAGATGGGCTCTTTTAAGATCGTTATGTTTTTAGGTTCTCGTAGATTCATAGAAAGTTTAAAGGCTAAATTTAGAAAATTATTCGGGAAGAAATAAGAAGTGCGTCATTTTTCGCTTTTGAAAAATGTTATTTGTATTTTTGAAGTGCAAAATTAAATTAAAAAGAATCAATCTAAAATGCTACTTCCTTCACTTGAACTCCAAATCCAAACCTTACCTGATAATCCGGGCGTATACCAATATTACGACAAGGAAGGGAAAATTTTGTATGTAGGCAAAGCCAAAAATTTAAAAAAAAGAGTTTCTTCGTATTTCAATAAAATTCATGACACGGCCAAAACCAATGTGCTCGTTAAGAAGATCGTGACCATAAGACACATTGTGGTTCCTACGGAAACCGATGCCCTTTTACTAGAAAATAACCTAATAAAAACCTTGCAGCCGCGCTACAATGTGTTATTGCGGGATGATAAAAGTTATCCGTGGTTGTGCATCAAGAAAGAACCTTTTTCGCGCATATTTGCGACTCGGAGAATGGTCAAAGACGGGTCGGAATATTTTGGGCCGTATACTAGTTTCAAGACCGTAAGTACTATTTTAGAACTGATCAAAGAGTTGTATCCGCTTAGAACTTGCAATTATGATTTGAGTAAAAGCAATATCGAAAGTGGAAAATTCAAGGTGTGTCTTGAGTATCATATTGGTAATTGTATGGGGCCTTGCGAAGGATTAGAAACTTTAGAAAATTATCAAAAGCAAGTGGACGCGATTCGTGAAATCCTGAAAGGGAATTTCAAGGAAAGCATGAAGGATTTCAAGCGGGTGATGACCAATCTGGCCGCCGACATGCATTTTGAAGAAGCACAAAAAATAAAAGAGAAAATCGAAGTGTTGGAGAATTACCAGTCGCGTTCCACGATTGTAAATCCAAAAATTACGAATATTGATGTCTTTTCGATTGTATCGGATGAAAGTGCGGCGTACGTAAATTTTCTACAAATTTCGCACGGTTCGATTATTCGTTCACACACGATGGAAATCAAAAAGAAACTTGACGAAACCGATGAAGAATTACTGGAATTAGCAATTATTGAACTGCGGGAACGTTTTCAATTGCTGTCGCGTGAAATAATCGTACCGTTTCCCGTTGATTTAGGGGAGAATATAAAAGTAACTGTTCCGCAATTGGGAGATAAAAAGCAAATTTTGGATTTATCCATTCGCAACGCTAAGTTTTACCGAATTGAACAACTCAAACAACTGCAAATTGTAGATCCAGACCGTCATACAAAAAGGATTATGGCACAAATGCAAAAAGATTTGCGATTGCCTGTAGAGCCAAGACATATTGAATGTTTTGACAACTCGAATATTCAAGGGACAAATCCTGTAGCGGCTTGTGTGGTTTTTAAAGATGGAAAACCCAGCAAAAAAGACTACCGCCATTTTAATATAAAAACAGTCGAAGGACCGGATGATTTTGCTTCAATGACCGAAGTGGTTTATAGAAGGTACAAACGATTGCTGGACGAAAAGGAACCGTTACCGAATTTAATAATTATTGACGGTGGAAAAGGGCAATTGTCATCAGCGCTGAAGAGTCTTGACGAATTGGGTCTTCGCGGAAAAATAGCCATAATTGGCATTGCCAAAAGGCTCGAAGAACTTTTTTATCCGGGTGATTCTATTCCGTTATATTTAGATAAAAAATCAGAAACCCTTAAAATAATCCAGCAATTACGCAACGAAGCGCACCGTTTTGGGATAACGCATCACCGGGATAAAAGGAGTAAAGCAGCACTGAATTCTTCGATAGAATCCATTCCCGGTATTGGCGAAAAAACGATGCTGACCTTGATCCAACACTTCAAAAGTGTTAAAAGATTGAAATTAGCAACAGAAAAAGAAATTTCGGACGTTATAGGTGTGTCTAAAGCCAAAAAAATTACCGAATTTTACAAGGCAACAAATCAATGATTAATCTAGAGTATCTAAACTTGGACAAATAATACCCAATCGCGTCCAGTTTTAGTACTGCCAAATTGCTGCTTATGAAGAAAATTGCACTAATATTTCTTGTTTTTACTAGTTTGATGGTGTTTTCGCAGGAGCAAAAAAGACCCAAAGTAGGATTGGTTTTAAGCGGTGGTGGCGCAAAAGGATTTGCTCATATAGGAGTCCTTAAGGTGTTAGAAGAAGCGGGTGTCAAGATTGATTACATAGGCGGAACCAGTATGGGTGCAGTTATTGGAGGGTTGTATGCTTCAGGTTACAATGCAAACCAGATCGATTCTATTTTTCAAGCGACCGATTTCAATGAATTAATAAATGATTTTATCCCCAGGTCTTCCAAGAATTTTTATGAAAAAAGAAACGACGAATTGTATGCTTTGGTTTTACCGTTTGACAAATTCAAAATAGGAATTCCAGAAGCCTTGTCTAAAGGGATCTACAATTATAATTTATTGAGCAGAATTACCAGAAACGTAAGACACATAAAGGATTTTAACCAGCTTCCAATTCCTTTTTTATGTATTGGAACTAATATTGAAACGGGAGAGCAAGTGGTATTGAACAAAGGGAATCTGGCACAGGCCATGATTGCCAGTTCCGCATTTCCCTCCTTATTTTCTCCGGTGGAAATTGATGGAAAAATCCTGGTAGATGGCGGCGTTGTTAATAATTATCCCATTGAAGAGGTGCGAAAATTAGGTGCGGATATCATTATAGGAGTTGATGTTCAAAATGATTTATTAGACCGAACAGAACTCAAGGATGCTACTAAAATTTTAGTTCAAATCACCAATCTTCAATCTATAGAGCGAATGAAAAAAAATGTAACGGATACTGATATTTATATTAGACCAGACGTTACACAATATGGTGTGATCTCATTTGACAAGGGAAAGGAAATAATAAGAAAAGGGGAAGAGGCAACATTTGGGATTTATGAGCAACTCAAACAACTTGTTGATGCGTCCAATCCCTACACGAAGCCCAAGTTAAAACTACTGTCAGACAGCCTTCAAATAAGAGCAATAAAAAGCAATGAATTAAAGAATTATACGAAAGAGTATGTCATAGGGAAGCTAAGATTTAAGCCCGGAGTAAAAACGTGCTATGATGATTTATTAAAAGGCATTAATAATATCAATGCAACCAAAAATTTCAGCTCTATCTCATATTCATTGGAACCTAATAAAGGGGGTGTAGACCTGAACATAAATTTAGAAGAGAATTCAACAAAAACCTATTTAAAATTTGGCCTGCATTATGATAATTTATTCAAAAGTGGCGTTTTGGTAAATTTGACCCGTAAAAAAACACTTTTTAAAAATGATATAGCCTCCCTGGATATTGTTTTAGGAGATAATATTAGATACAATTTAGATTATTACATTGAAAATAGATTTAATTTGAGTTTTGGTTTTAAATCTTATTACAACCAATTTAACAGGAATGTAGCCAAAGAAATAAGCAGTACAACGTTTAATAATCCGGATATAAATTCGATTAATGTAGATTTTACGGACTTGACAAATCAAGCGTATTTCCAGTCTTTATTTGTTCAAAAATTTCTGATAGGAGGCGGAGTCGAACTCAAATATTTAAAAATAAAATCAGAAACACTCGCCAATGTAGATCCAATAATTGACAACAGTAATTACTTCAGTCTTTTTGGCTACATGAAATTTGATTCTTTTGATAATAAATATTTTCCTAAAAAAGGATGGTATTTTACTGGTGATATTCAAACCTATTTGCTTTCGTCCAATTACACGGGCGATTTTCAACCGTTTTCTATTGCTAAAGCAGATTTTGGTGTAGCCGCAACTTTATTTAAGAACGCTACAGTAAAATTCCAAACCGATGCCGGGTTTTCTTTTGGTCAGGAAAGCGTTGCTTTTTTTAATTTTATTTTAGGAGGATATGGATATAATCCGCTTAATAATTTCAAATATTTATATGGATACGATTATTTAAGTGTGGCCGCTAATAGTTATATAAAATCAACAGGAACGATAGATTATGAGTTTTATAAAAAAAACCACATCAATTTTTCGGCAAATTTTGCTAATATTGGAGATCGGATTTTTGAGACTGTGGATTGGGTTTCAATTCCAAAATATTCTGGCTATGCCGTAGGATATGGTTTAGAAACAGTCATTGGACCTATAGAAATAAAATATTCCTGGTCCCCGGAACAGCCTAAAGGATTTACATGGTTCAGTATTGGGTTTTTGTTTTAATTGTAATTTATTTGAATTTTAATTCCGATATTTGTTATTATGAAAACAATTTGGAACGGTTTGTTAGGATATCTGCAATTCCTCATTAAGAGGAATCCGGAATAGATTGTATTTTTTTTGATTTAATTAAATAAGTTTATTTCGATAAAACGATAAACTTTTAAACTTTAACTTTTAAGCAAAAAAATCATGCCTTTATACCATAAATTGGGGAAATTTCCCCAAAAAAGACATACTCAATTTGAAAAGCCTACAGGTGGTTTGTATTACGAACAGCTTTTTGGAACGGAAGGTTTTCACGGTAATTCGTCCTTGTTATATCATGTTCACAGACCAACACAGGTGAAGGAAATTTTAAAATCCTATTCAGTAGAACCAAAAATTGCCATTGGAAAAAACATCAAATCATTACTTTTAAAAGGTTTTGAGTTAAAGCCGGAGGACGATTTTCTGGACAGCCGTAAAGCCATGTTGATCAATAAAGATTGTATTATAGGATTAGCCGCACCAAGACAATCCTTACGCAGTTATTTCTATAAAAATGCCGATGCTGATGAAATGATTTTCATTCATAAAGGGAAAGGAAAATTGCGCACCATGATGGGAAATATTTCTTTCGAATATGGAGATTACTTGATTATTCCACGTGGAATGATTTACCAAATTGATTTTGAAACTTCGGAAAATAGATTGTTTTACGTCGAATCATTTGCTCCTTTTTACACGCCAAAACGCTATAAAAATGAATCAGGTCAACATCTAGAACATTCTCCATTTTGCGAGCGCGACTTTATTTTGCCAACAGAATTAGAAACGCACGATGAAAAAGGTGATTTTCTAATAAAAATCAAGAAAGAAGGAATGATGCATGAATTCGTTTATGCCACACATCCCTTTGATGTAGTAGGTTGGGACGGTTATAATTTTCCATACGGATTTAGTATTCATAATTTCGAACCTATAACAGGTCGGGTACACCAGCCGCCACCAGTGCATCAGACTTTTGAAACTTCAACTTTTGTCGTTTGTTCGTTCGTTCCACGATTGTACGATTACCATCCAAAATCCATTCCTGCGCCTTACAATCACAGTAATATAGATAGTGATGAGGTTTTGTATTATGTAGATGGGGATTTCATGAGTCGCAACAATATAGAGCAAGGTCACATTACACTACATCCAAAAGGGATTCCTCACGGACCGGCGCCAGGTGCTATGGAACGCAGCATTGGTCATACAGAAACCCACGAATTAGCGGTTATGGTTGATACCTTTCGTCCCTTAATGGTCACCGAAGAAGCGATGGGATTGGACGACGGTCAATATTACAAATCTTGGGTCGAGTAATTAGAAGCTATTTCCTGCTGTACGCTTTATCTTTTCCTGGCTAAAGAAGCCAGAAAAAGGATGCCGTTTCCATCAGGGCTAGGGCTTTAGAGTAAACAACAACATAATTTTAAATTAATACATCCGTGTACATCTGTTTTATCCGCGTCAACCGCGTTCCAAAACTAGAGATGCCGAATCAAAAAATAAATCACAATGAGCAAAGAAGTAAAATCAGTAGAATACGGACTCGAAAAAATATTTGAAGGAGCACAAGATTTCCTTCCGTTATTAGGAACCGATTATGTAGAATTCTACGTAGGAAATGCAAAACAATCCGCACATTATTATAAAACGGCTTTTGGGTATCAGTCTTTGGCGTATGCAGGATTAGAAACCGGAGTGCGAGACAGAACGTCGTATGTGTTAAAACAAGATAAAATCCGCATTGTATTAACTACGCCATTAACACAAGATTCTCCAATACACGAACATTTAAGAAAACATGGAGACGGCGTGAAAGTTGCAGCGCTATGGGTAGAAGATGCCACCAGTGCGTACGAAGAAACCATGAAACGTGGTGCGCGCTCTTTTATGGAGCCTACGGTAGAGAAAGACGAATTTGGAGAAGTAGTACGTTCCGGAATTTACACTTACGGAGAAACGGTACATATTTTTGTAGAGCGCAAAAACTATAATGGTGTTTTCCTTCCTGGTTATAAGGAATGGAAATCCGAGTATAATCCGGAACCAACAGGATTAAAATACATTGACCACATGGTAGGAAATGTGGGTTGGAACGAAATGAATACTTGGGTTAAGTTTTATGAAGACGTGATGGGATTTGTAAATTTCCTTTCTTTTGATGACAAACAAATCAATACGGAATATTCAGCATTGATGAGTAAAGTAATGTCAAACGGAAATGGAAGAATCAAATTTCCAATCAACGAACCTGCCGAAGGAAAGAAGAAATCGCAAATTGAGGAATACCTGGATTTTTATGGTGGTCCTGGAATTCAGCATATCGCAATAGCAACGGACGATATTATCAAAACCGTATCGCAATTGAAAGCCAGAGGAATTGAATTTTTGTCCGCTCCTCCACATACCTATTATGAAGCCATTCCGGAGCGATTGGGAGATCACATGAAAATGATGAAAGAAGATTTAAACGAAATCGAGAAACTAGCCATCATGGTAGATGCCGATGAAGAAGGGTATTTGTTGCAAATTTTCACAAAACCGGTGCAAGACAGGCCAACCTTATTTTTTGAAATTATACAAAGAATGGGAGCCAAAGGTTTTGGAGCGGGGAACTTTAAAGCGCTATTTGAATCAATTGAGCGAGAACAGGAATTGCGAGGAACGTTGTAAAAAAGCATTATTTTTACATATTGTGAAAAAATAACTAATAAACAACATGTTTTTTTGTAAATGTTGTGTTAAACTTTTTTTTTAACAAAAAAAAGTGGATTTGTTAACTACCTTTGCACTCGCAAAAAGGGAAGGGGTGGTTTCCTTCCTGATTTCATATAAATTTCATAGTTTATAGTTTTTTGGTTAGTTAATAGCATAAAAACTCAGTCATTATTTGACTGAGTTTTTTTGTTTTGATATATTTGGAACAAAATTTGCTAATAGAGTCAATAAACAGACAAATTAAGTGATGAAAAAACTATTCTTATTCTTTGTGTTGATTATAACAGTAAGCTTTGATTCTCCTCAGGAAGATGCTTACGGAGTGGGTGAGTGGTTCAAATTCAGGATACACTATGGAATAGTCAATGCCGGTTATGCCACGCTGGAAGTAAAAGAGGCCATTTTGAACAACAAAAAAACGTTTCATGTTGTTGGTAAAGGATACACCACGGGGATGTCTCGTTTTTTCTTTAAAGTAGATGATTTATACGAAAGCTACATTGATAAGGAAACAGGAAATCCGTACCAGTTTGTTCGAAAAATTGATGAAGGCGGCTATACTAAAAATCAAGAAGGGTTTTTTGACCAATCTACAAACAGAGTTGTTGTAAAAGATTATAAACATAAAACCGAAAAAACACTTTACATTCCGAAAAACACTCAGGATATTCTATCGGCCTTTTATTATTTAAGAAACTATCCTAGTATCGATAAATTAAAAATTGGAGAATCAGTGGCAATCGATATGTTTTTTGATGATGAAACTACTAAATTCAAGCTAAAGTTCATTGGACGAGAAAATATTACCACTAAATTTGGCGTTGTTTCAGCTATGATTTTTAGACCTTTGGTACAATCAGGACGCGTTTTCAAGGAGAAAGAAAGTCTTACTGTCTGGATTTCGGACGATGACAATAAAGTACCGCTGAGGATAAAAGCCAGTCTGGCAGTAGGGTCAATCAAGGCAGATATTGAGGGATACAGAGGATTGAAAAATCCTTTTAAAACAAAAAAATAATGAGTACTAAAGACAATTCAGAAGCTATTTTAAAAGAAATTGAGCTTAAATATGAAGCGATAAATCAAAAAACAGAAACACAGCTCGAAGGATTATTATGGTCTAAGCCAATCACCTATTGGGATTATATTCAGACAGATGCCCTGTTGAATCTTCAAATTCAGAGAACGACGCTTCCGGACGAAATGGTTTTTATCATGTATCACCAGGTTAATGAATTGATATTTAAAATGATTCTCTGGGAGATGCGGCAAATTTCCTATTGTGAAAGCATTAATACAGTATTTTTCACGGAACGATTAATGCGAATCAGCCGTTATTTTGACATGTTAACCACCTCTTTTGATATTATGGGAAATGGAATGGAAGTGGAGCAATACATGAAATTTAGAAATACACTAACTCCGGCCAGCGGCTTTCAAAGTGCGCAATACCGCTTGATAGAATTTTCATCAACAGACCTAATAAATCTGATTGATTACCGTTATAGAGATACCATTGACCGGAATACAACGTATGAGTTTGCACTGGAACATTTGTATTGGCAAGCAGCCGGAAAAGAGTATCACAGCGGTAAAAAATCATTTTTACTGGAGGAGTTTGAAAAAAAATATAAAAAGGAATTCTTAGCTCACATGGAGGAATACAACACCATTAATATTTGGCAAAAATTCAAACAATTACCGGAATCAGATCAAAAAAATCCAGAACTAATTCAAGCCATGCGTCATTATGACCATACGGTAAATATTACTTGGGTAATGCAACACCTTAATACAGCAAAAAAATATATAGATCAGAGTGGTAAAGGGGATGGTGAAGCTACTGGCGGGAGTGACTGGAAAAAATACATGCATCCAAAATATCAAAGAAGAATTTTCTTCCCGGAATTATGGAGTAGCCACGAATTAGAAAATTGGGGAGTAGAAATGTAGATTGAATAAAAAAAAACAAGATTTGAAACAAATATTTATAATTATAATAGCACTTTTTTCTTTAGTATCATGTAATAAAATGAAGGAAGTTGTGCCGGAAAAAGTAGTGAAACTTGTTCCTAAAAAGAGTGAGTTTGGGTTTGTTCTTGCTGATTTTAATATCGTTAATGATACTATAGAAAGGGGAGATACTTTTGGAACTATTATTCAAAATCAGAATATTGGGGAACGAAAAGTATATGATATTATTGCTAAAGTGAGAGATTCGTTTGATGTAAGAAGTATTAGAATCAACAGGCCTTTTACGTTGTTGAGGTCCAAGGATAAAAAACATAATTTACAGGCTTTTATTTATCAACCCGATGCGCTGAGTTATTACGTGATTGATATGCGGGACACAGCGGTAGTTGTTTATAAAAAAACCAAACCAATTACAATTAGGCGACGCACCATTGGTGGAGTTTTGAAAGAATCATTGTCGGAAACTTTAGACAATGCTAAGATTGAAGGGGCTCTAGCGAATAAAATAGCTAAAATTTACGCCTATTCAATTGATTTCATGAAACTCAAAAAAGGAGATCGTTTTGCGATAACGTTTACAGAGCGCTTTATAAATGATTCCGTTTATGATGGAGTCGAAGAACTGGAAGCTTCTTTTTTTGAATACGGAGGAAAAATTATTTATGCCTTTCCTTTTGCGCAGAACCCCAATTCAGATAAAATTCAATATTATAATGAAGAAGGGAAAACACTAAAAAATTTCTTTCTTAAGTCTCCAATAAAATTCAGTAGAATTTCGTCAAGATTTTCAAACAGTAGATTTCATCCGGTTCAGCACAGATGGAAAGCACATAAAGGAACGGATTATGCGGCGCCTCATGGCACACCTATAACCACTACGGCAAGCGGCGTTGTGGAGCAAAGTGGTTTTACTGCCGGAAACGGGAATTTTGTAAAAGTTAAACATAACGGGACCTACTCGACACAATATTTGCACATGT
Organism: Flavobacterium sp. RSP46; assembly: GCF_003984825.1. Classification (NCBI taxonomy): domain Bacteria; kingdom Pseudomonadati; phylum Bacteroidota; class Flavobacteriia; order Flavobacteriales; family Flavobacteriaceae; genus Flavobacterium; species Flavobacterium sp. RSP46. The sequence goes on along the minus strand of NZ_RYDM01000008.1, from coordinate 145,620 downwards.
CAAAAATACTCGTGAGACGCGGACAACGGGTCAGTCAGGGACAGGTTATCGGTTTAGTAGGAAGCACAGGTTTGGCAACAGGGCCACATGTTTGTTATCGATTTTGGAAAAACGGAAGACAAGTAGATGCATTAAGACTTAAATTGCCTAGTGGTGAACCGATGAATGGCGCTAATAAAAGTCGGTTTTTGACACAAATAACGCCCTTGAAATTTAAACTGGATAGTGTGGCTAACCTGTAAATAACATTTGTAAAATCATCACAATTTTTTTCAAAAAAGACGAGTTGCTTAGTGTTAGTCCCAAAAAACACTAAAATCTTGTTATATTACTATAGTTTAATATAATGCAAAACCATTTTTCATTAAAACTAATTTCACTATTTTTACCCTATTAAAATAATACTACAAAACACACAATAAATGGCTTTAAATACGATAAACCCAACAGAAACAAAGGCATGGAAGAAACTTCAAATGCATTACAACGAAATGCAAAAAGCTTCAATGCGAGAATTATTTCAATTGGACGCAACCAGAACTGAAAAATTCAATTTGAAATGGAATGATTTTTTAATTGATTATTCAAAAAATATTATTAATCAAGAAACACTTCAGTTGTTATTACAACTAGCAGATGAAGTAGGACTTAAAAGTGCTATTGCTGATTATTTTAATGGTGCAATAATTAATCAAACGGAAAATAGAGCAGTACTTCACACCGCATTGCGTGCCAAAAAATCAGCAATAATAAATGTTGATGGAAGTAATGTACTTACTGAAATTAATGAAGTAAAAAGTAAAATTAAATTATTTACCAATGAAGTAATTTCCGGCAAAAGAACAGGTTTTACAGGGAAACCGTTCACGGATGTGGTCAATATAGGCATTGGAGGCTCGGATTTAGGGCCTGTTATGGTTGTTGAGGCATTGCAATTTTATAAAAATCATTTAAATGTTCATTTTGTTTCTAATGTGGATGGGGATCATGTAAATGAAATCATAAAAAAACTAAATCCAGAAACAACGCTTTTTGTGGTTGTTTCCAAAACATTTACAACTCAAGAAACATTAACCAACTCTGAAACCATCAGAAAATGGTTTTTAAAATCGGCTACTCAAGAAGATGTGGCCAAGCATTTTGTTGCCGTTTCTACCAATATTCAAAAAGTAACAGCGTTTGGGATAAACCCAGACAACGTATTCCCTATGTGGGATTGGGTTGGAGGGAGATTCTCTTTGTGGAGTGCCGTTGGACTTACGATAAGTTTAGCCGTTGGGTACGATAATTTTGACGGCATGCTAAAAGGAGCCAATGAGATGGACGAGCATTTCAAAACTGCCGATTTTGACCAAAACATGCCGGTTACGTTAGCGTTATTGAGTATTTGGTACAACAATTTTTTTGGTGCCGAAAGTGAAGCTTTGATTCCGTACACGCAATACTTACAAAAATTAGCCCCCTACTTGCAACAAGGAACAATGGAAAGCAATGGTAAAAGTGTGGGTCGGGACGGGAAACCAGTCAATTACCAAACTGGGACGATCATTTGGGGGGAGCCGGGAACGAATGCGCAACATGCTTTTTTTCAGTTAATTCACCAAGGGACAAAACTGATACCTGCAGATTTTATTGGATTTGTAACTCCGCTATACGGCGACAATGATCATCATGATAAACTAATGTCTAACTTTTTTGCACAAACAGAAGCATTAATGCATGGGAAATCAGAAGAACAAGTACAGGCTGAATTTGATACACAAGGAATTTCAGCTGATAAAGCAAAATTCCTTTTGCCATTTAAAGTTTTTACAGGTAACAAGCCTACAAATACTATTTTAATTCAAAAACTGACACCCGAGACGTTAGGCTCTTTGATAGCCTTGTATGAGCACAAGATTTTTGTACAAGGAGTGATCTGGAATATTTTTAGTTTTGACCAGTGGGGAGTTGAATTAGGAAAACAATTGGCAAATTCTATCTTGGAAGAAATTAATACAAAAACGGTTCAAACACATGACGGATCTACCACTTTTTTATTGAATCATTTTTTGAAGAATAAATAGGAGCAAATAAGCTACTGATTTTTATGATCGTATCAATTTTCATTTAAGGTTGATTACTGCTCTGTTTTTGATGGAGGTATAAAACACTAAAAGCCTTGATTTTAGCTAATTCAGGGCTTTTTAGTATTTAAGTAATTCTGGCAGAGTACTTTTTTTAAATTTGTGTTATTTTTTTTAGTATTTGCAATTGGTAATTTGGTGTGGATAATTTAATATAAAATGATTTTAATTGAATAATTTCTTTTTTTTTAATTAAAAAAAGCGAGATTATTGGTTTGAGATAAAAATTCTGTTTAAAAGAAACGATATTCTTAACGTTATGTTAACTTATTAAAGCAAAAATGTTATATTTTTGCCAAATATTAATAAACTAGACAATATGAAAAAATTTTTAAAGTTGTTTTTTGCATTAGCGTTATTATTTTGCGCTAATCCTAACCTTTACGCACAGGGAAATACAAATTCCTCTGTAAGCGGAAATGTTTATGATAACGATTCTCAAACTTTACCAGGGGCATCTATTCTTGCAGTACATACTCCTTCAGGTTCCCGTTACACTGCATCTACAGATGGGACTGGTAATTTTAGTATTTCAAACATGAGAGTAGGGGGACCTTACAAAATTACTATCACTTATGTAGGTTTCAGAAACCATGAAGAAAACGAAATTTATCTTCAATTAGGAGAAAATAAAACCTTTAAAATTGCTTTGGCTGAAGAGTCAAATCAATTGAAAGAAGTAGTAGTTAGAAGCGCAAGAGACAATACGTTTAATTCTCAAAGAACAGGAGCGCAAACAGTAATTAATTCTGATAAAATCAATTCATTACCTTCCTTATCCAGAAACATTTCTGATTTTGCAAGATTGACACCTCAGGCACAAATTCGAGGCGATGATCAATTGTCTATTGGGGGACAAAATAATAGATTCAATGCAATTTATATTGATGGAGCTGTAAGTAATGATGTTTTCGGACTAGCTGCAAACGGAACTAACGGAGGGCAAACGGGTGTAAGTCCAATTTCTGTGGATGCAATTGAGCAATTTCAAGTAAGTGTAGCTCCTTATGATGTGAAACTTTCAGGTTTTGCGGGTGGAGCAATTAGTGCAATTACGAAATCAGGAACTAATGATTTTGAAGGATCTGCCTATTTTTTCAATAGAGACGAGTCTATTTCTGCTAAAACGCCTCCTTCATTGGCAGGTGCAGACGGAAGACAAAAGTTAGCTGATTTTTCTGCGCAAACGTACGGAGTTCGTGCAGGTGGATCAATTGTCAAAGACAAATTGTTTTATTTTATCAACTATGAAAAACAAAATAATGAAACACCACAACCTTTTGATTTTGGTACCTACGCAGGAGATTCTAAATTAGCTGATATTAATGCCTTAACTGCAAAATTAGCAGGTTTTGGATATGATCCAGGTTCTTACAATAATAATGTCAGAACACTTAAGAGTGATAAAATCATTGCTAAGTTAGACTGGAACATCAGTGATAATCATAAATTATCATTTAAGCACAGTATTGTTGATGCAGAGAATTTTTCTCCTAGCCGTTCTTCTGCTACAGCAATTAGTTTTATCAATGGTAGTCAGTTATTTAAATCGACAACTAATTCAACAGCTTTAGAACTAAACTCAAGATTTAGTAATAAATTTTCTAACAATCTTGTTATTGCTTACACAACTGTAGCTGATGACAGAGACCCATCTGGAGATCCGTTTCCTACCGTTCAAATTATAGATGGTCCAGGTAGTATTTTCTTTGGTGCAGAAGCTTTTTCAACTGCAAATCTTTTAGATCAAAAAGTATTGACTATTTCTGATAATTTTGAAATCAATCTTGGAAGAAATAAAATCACGATTGGAACTCACAACGAATTTTCACAATCTAAAAACGTATTCTTTGGTAACAATTTTGGAGCTTATCGTTACTCCAAATTATCTGATTTCTTAACAGATGCAAGAGCAAATAGGTTTTTAATGAACTATTCCTTGATTGGTGGTAGTGGAGATGAGTCGCTAGGAGCAGCTGAGTTTGGTACAAAACAATTTGGTTTGTATATTCAAAATGACATGAGATTGACTGAAAATTTCAAACTTTCTTACGGAGTAAGAGTTGATATGCCGGTATGGGAAGATGGTTTAGTAAATAATGATTTTAATGTTAGAACGGTTGGGTTATTACAAGCAGCCGGTAAAAACTTGAAAGATGCCAGAGTAGGTCAAGGGATATCTAATTATGCTCATTTTGCACCGCGTTTGGGTTTTAATTATGATGTAAATGGTGCAAAATTAACTCAAATTAGAGGTGGATTTGGAGTATTTACTTCTAGGTTACCGCTAGTATGGCCAGGTGGGACATATAACAATAATGGAGTTACTCAAGGAGCGATTCAAATTACCGGAGGGACAACGCCAGTGTTCAATCCTAATCCAAGCGTTGATAGTCAAATAGCGCCGCTTCCTGCTTCTGTCCCAAGACCAGGTTCAGGTAGTACGGGCGGTAATATTGATATTTTTGCAAAAGATTTTAAATTACCACAGGTATTTAAAGCAAGTTTTGCAGTAGATCAAAAATTGCCATTAGGCTTCGTGTTTACTTCTGAAGTTACTTACAATGATAACATCAGTGCTATCACCTATGAAAATTTGAATATCAAAGCGTCTACAAGTAACTTAACTGGAGCGGATACAAGACCAACTTACAATGCAAATAATAGAGTTGATAACAAGTATCTAGGAATTTATTTGGCCTCTAATACAGATGAAGGAAAAGCTTATAATGTGTCTTTTACTTTAACTAAAAACTTTAGATCACCATTTATTGACGGTAATATTTCTGGTACATATTCCTATGGTAAGTCTACCGTTCTATTGGATGCAACCTCATCTCAAAACAGTTCTCAGTGGAATAATACTGAAACCGTTAATGGAGCTAATTTTCCAACATTGTCAAGATCTGATTTTGATCAAGGTGCAAGAGTTATTTCGAACGGAAATGTTACTTTGAAATGGAGTAAATTCACAAAATCAAGAATTGGTTTCTTCTACGAAGGAGCTCAAGGAACACCGATAAGTTATGTGTATAATGACCGTGGAAATTTGTTAAAAGATACATTCTCTAGTTCAGCATTGATTTATGTTCCTGCTGCTAAATCTGAAATTAATTTAGTAAGCACAACTAATGGCTTAACCGCTGATCAACAATGGGATGCGCTTAGTGCTTTTATCGAAGGGAATGAGTATTTAAGAAGTAGAAAAGGTGGATACGCTGAGCGTAACGGAGATCGTTTAAAAACGACTCATGTTGTCGATTTGAAATTTGCACAAGAGTTTACTATCAACGTAGGGAATAAGAAACATACCTTAGAATTTACAGCTGATATTTTCAACTTTACCAATCTTATAAATAAAAATTGGGGTAAACGTTATTTTACAAGCTTTGACCAAGTGCAATTGCTTCAGCAAGTTGGATTCTTAGCTAATGGTACCACACCAACGTTTAGATACAACCCTGCTGTAGGAAATAATGTTAACCAAGTTGATGATGTAGGTCTTAACTCGTCAAGATGGCAAATGCAAACTGGTGTTCGTTATACATTCAACTAGTTTAGCTTAAAATAATCTAACCCTCATTTCAATTTGGAATGAGGGTTTTTTTTTATAACTAAAAACCACATTTTAAGTCTTTTAAAAAAAGAATAATCTTTAATAAAAAAAATAAATACTTTGGTTTTCGATCTAAAAAGAAATAATGGTTGAGGGCGAAAAAATTGTTTTGAAATACCGTATTCTTAACAGTATGTTAACTTATTTAAGTAAAAATGTTATATTTTTGCCAAACTTTTTTAACTAAACAAAAAAACAAAAATGAAAAGAATTATTTTTATTTTGATTATTTTTTTATCAGTTGTAGGTCATTCGCAGGTCACTAGTTCTGCTATGTCTGGTACTGTTAAATCGAATGCTGGAGAGACTCTTCCAGGAGCGTCAGTTGAGGTCGTTCACACGCCTACAGGAACAAAATATTTTTCAACTACAAGTGCCAATGGAGGCTATGCAGTTCAGGGTATTAGACCAGGCGGTCCCTACACTGTAAGAGTGACTTATGTAGGCTACAAAACAACAGAAATCACGGACATTAACGCTCCTTTAGGGAATAATTTAACTGTAAATATTGTTGTAGAAGAAGAATCAAATGCGTTGAATGAAGTAATTGTTTCTACAAAATCGAAAGGGACTTTCAATAAAGGAAGAACTGGAGCATCTCAACAATTTTCTAACAGAGAAATCACTGCCGTGCCAGTAACAGGTGCACGTTCCATAAATGCAATTACTAAGTACAATGCTAATGCAGGTAGTAACGGTACTTTTGGTGGTCAGGATTCAAGATTAAACAATTTTACTATTGACGGATCTGTTTTTAATAATGGTTTTGGTTTAGGTAGTGACTCACAAGCCGGAGGAAGAACCGGTTCTACAGCTATTTCATTAGATGCTATTGAGCAATTACAAGTAAATATCGCTCCTTATGACGTACGTCAATCCGGATTTTTAGGTTCTGGAATCAATGCGGTTACCAAAAGTGGAACCAATGAAGTGGAAGGATCAATATACAATTCATTCCGAAGCAACAAAAAAGACTTCATAGGAAGTAAAGCAGGAGAAAGAACAGTAGTGCCTGGAAAATTTGAAGAAAAAATTTGGGGTGCCAGAATTGGAGCACCAATCATTAAAGATAAATTATTTTTCTTTGGGAATGTTGAAACTATAGAGAACATTAGCCCGGCTACTACTTGGACATCTACAGGTTCGCCACAAGCAAGTGCACAGGTTTCGGCTCCTACTTTTGCACAAATGCAAACACTTTCTACTTTTTTGCAAGATAAATTTAATTATACCACAGGACCATGGGAAAACTATGATGCTGAAAGAATTTCAAAAAAATTCCTAGCCAGACTGGACTGGAATATTAATGATAATCATCAATTGACCGCTCGTTATGTTTTTCATAACTCTAATTCTGATGAGTTAACTTCAAACTCTAATTCATTAGGTTTTGGAAACAGAAGAACAAGTCCGTTAGCAATGTCTTTTAAAAACAGCGGATATGTAATTCAGGATAATACGAGATCAGTAGTCTTAGAATTGAATAGTAAATTAAGCAATTCTTGGTACAATAACTTTATTGCAGGTTACGATAAGCAAATTGAAGACAGAGCATTACAAGGTGGTGGTTTGTTTCCAACAATTGATATCTTAAACGGTTCAAACACATTTATTTCGGCAGGTTTAGATCCGTTCACTCAAGGAAATAAACTTTCGTATTCTACATTACATTTTACAAATAATTTGACTAAAACCATAGGAAAACATTCTTTATTGTTTGGTGCTAACTTTGAGTACTTCAAATCAAGCAACTTGTTTTTCTCTGGTTCAAATGGTGTTTACACTTTTAATTCACTTTCTGACTTTTATGCAGCAGCTAATCAGTCTGCAAACACAGGTGGCATTCCATCAACAACGGCACTTCCTGCACGTCTTCAATTCAGATATTCTGCATTGCCAGGTGCTCAAGAGCCATTACAAATCTTCAAGTCAAACAAATTAGATTTGTACACGCAAGATGAAATGAAATTGAGCGATAGATTTAAATTAACAGTAGGTCTTCGTGCCACAGCTGTTTGGTTTGCTGATACAGCTCTTGAGAATCCTGCAGTTACTGCATTAACTTTTGGACAAGGCCAAAAATTTAATACAGGAGAAATGCCTGATACACAGTATTTGTTTGAGCCAAGAGTTGGTTTCAACTTAGACTTAAATGGCGATGCAACGACGCAACTTCGTGGAGGTAGTGGTGTTTTTACAGGAAGAGCACCTTCAGTTTATTTATCTAATGCAATTGGTAATAATGGAGTGCTTACAGGTTTTGTTGATGTAAGTGGCACTGCATTGGCTTCTGGTGGGTATGGTTTTACTCCAAACCCAAATGATTATTTTATTCCGGATACCCCAACGCTTCCTACTACTTTTGAATTGGCTTTCACCGATAAAAAATTTAAGTTTCCGCAAGTTTGGAAAACTAATATAGCGGTTGATCAAAAACTTCCTTTTGGTTTTGTAGGTACAGTAGAAGGGATTTTTCAAAGAAATATTAATGCGATACATTATTATAATGCTAATTTTGATGCGCCAGTTGGAACTTTCAGCGGTCCGGATAACAGACCAAGATATGCTCGTACCGATGCAGGTGTTCGTGTTAATGATAATGTTTCCAGTGCCGTTGTTTTAACAAACACGGACAAAGGATATTTTTATTCTTCAACCTTTAAATTAGAGTATCCATACAAAAAAGGGCTATGGGGATCGTTTGCATACACGTATTCAAGTGCTAATGATTTGTTATCTCCGGGTTCTATTGCTTCTGGTTCGTGGACGGGCGCTAGATCTGTAAATGGAAATAACGACTTACCTTTAGCATTGTCTAACAATAATACACCACATAGATTAGTTGGTATTTTAGGATACAAAATTGAATACGGTAAAAATGTAGGGGCGGCAACTTCAATCAATTTAGGATACATTGGAGAACAATCCGGACCGTTTTCCTATTCTTACGGGGGTGATATGAATGGTGACAGAGTAAATAACAATGACTTGATTTATGTCCCTAAAAATGCAAATGAAATTCGTTTTCAATCACTTTCAGTAACAAATGGGACTGTGACAACAGTCTACACTGAAGCGCAACAACAACAAGCTTACGAATCCTATATCAATCAAGATGATTACCTTTCTACTAGAAGAGGGCAGTATGCAGAGAGAAATGGAGGAGTTTTACCTATGCTACATAGATTAGATTTATCAGCAACTCAAGATTTTTATATTACAATTGCGGGTAAAAAGAATAATTTTCAATTCAGAGCTGATATCCTGAACTTTACTAATTTCATTAATAAAGATTGGGGAGTTACACAACGAGTTACAAATACAAATGTTTTGAACTACAGAACAACGACTACGAATGTTCCTTTTTATCAATTAGCGACTCAAGTAGAAGCTAACGGAACTCGAGTTTTAATAAAAGACACTTTTCAAAAAAATGCTTCAACTTTTGATGTTTGGCAAGCACAATTTACACTTAGATACATTTTTGGTAAGTAGGAGTAATTTAAGTGTTTGAATATTTAAAACCACGTTGAAAAACGTGGTTTTTTTATGCCTTTTTTGCTTATATTTGTTAAAACAAAAATATTATTTATGGACGATTTTATTCAAAAATTTCATTCTGGCTGGGCTTATCTGGCACTTTTAGTTTTAGTGGTGGCTGTGGTTAATTCTTTGATAGGGATGTTTTCTAAAAAAGAATTTACTTCCAAAGACAGAAAGATAGCGCTGTTTGGCTTAATAGCAATACACACTCAATTAGTAGTAGGTGTACTTTTATACTTTGTGTCTCCCAATGGTTTGAATATGATAAAAGCCGTTGGAATGGGTGGGCTGACAACGGAAAGCCGATTGTTGGCTTTAGAACATCCTTTGATCAATATAATAGCAATTGTCTTGATTACTATTGGGTGGTCAAAACACAAAAAAGCAACTACAAGCGAATCTAAATTTAAAACATTTTCTATTTTTTATGGTTTAGGATTAGTGCTTATTTTAAGCCGAATCCCATGGAAAATATGGTTTTAAAAAAAACCGTGAAAGCTCTAGAAATAGAGCTTTTTTTATCTAGGTATGGTTTTTGTAAAATAGATTTAACTAAAAAAGACATAAATGAAAAAATCAATAACATTATTTTTTTTGTTGGCAATAATCACTTTAGCCAGTAGCCAAAGTTCCATCTCTGAAAGACAAAAAGCCACCATACAAAAAGACAGCATCAAAAAAAGTCGAACCGCAATGGAGCTGGAAGAAAAAAAAATAGACTCATTGATCTCTTCTTTAGGAAAATTTAAAATCTACAAAAAAGCCGCTCACGCATCCTATTACGCAGATAAATTCAATGGCAGAAGAACGACCAGCGGTACAAAATTTGACAATAATAAATATACCGCCGCCCACAAAAAACTGCCATTTGGTACCAAAGTCAAAGTGACCAATGAAAAAAACGGGAAGTTCGTAATTGTAGAAATTACAGATAGAGGCCCATTTGTCAAGTCTAGAGAGATTGATCTTTCTAAACGAGCATTTATGGATATTGCAGCTAATAAAAACAGTGGAGGGCTGCAGGTAACTATAGCCGTAATGAGTAATTAGATTACCAGTTTCTAAAAGGCGAAGTGCTCAAATAAGAATTGTAATAGCGGGAGTCTCCGGTGACTTCCTTGTCCAGCCAAGCTGGTTTTTCAAAAAATTCTTCTTCAGAGTTTAATTCAATTTCTGCCACAACCAGTCCTTGATTTTCACCATGAAATTCATCTACTTCAAAAATATGAGAGCCCACTTTTATTTCAAAACGAGTTTTATCAATAGCTCCCTTTTCACACAAAAGCAGTAATTTTTCAGCGTCACTAATGGAAATTTCTTTTTCCCACTCAAAACGGGACAGTCCGGAGGTATTAGAAATCCCCTTTATCGTCAGAAACCCCTTTTTTCCTTTTATTCGTACCCGTACCGTTCGCGCTGGCGCGGAACTCAAATAGCCCTGCGCAATATGATTTTGAGTAAAAGCAGATTCTTTATAGGAATCATCTTTGACTAAAAATTTTCTTTCTATTTCTATCATTTCAAGCGAAATTTGTTATTTTTAGTTATTTATTTTGTCAGTTCACTTGGCTCGTATCCAGATATTCATTTCAATTTTTACTCATAAATCTTTTTTCAATTTGTAAAAAATAGCGTCTTGGGTTGCTCTTTTTTAAATGAAAAATAGTTTTTTTCAATCGAAGATTTTTCATTGCTATCTGGGCTGATACCAGCAACCAAAGGTATTAAATATTTTGCTTTTGTTCCGTTTTTATCTCTTTGACAAAAGCGGAGTTTATGCTAGTTTGCTGTTTTTTATGTTCCAATTCTGTGTGTCGATTACCGATAATAGGAAGGAAATTTTGCGAATAGGTCTTTTTGTGCGTCCTTGAGCAATAATTTCAAGGATTTATTAATGAAAAATGATCAGTCTGTTCGTATTTTTACAAAAATTAAACAAAGTTGATAAAACCATTTTTTAAAAGAAAACACAAGCCAACTCCAGTGGGAGTGCTAACTGAATTTTTTGGGGAAGCAGAGTCTTGGCGTGATACAGAAGACAACCTGGAGCCTTTAGTGGAGTTAATTCGGTTGATTCGGCCTTTGCAAACAAAAAAATTGGCAACCGTGGATTTGCAGGATATTATTACTTTTTTGAAAGAAAATTATTCTTGTCGGAAACAACTTTCCCTTTATCTCAAAGAAATTCTCAAAGACATTAAGTTTAATAAAATCCTCACAGACGCAGCTATTTTGCAAGATGTAGATTTTCTTTTTGAAGTCAAAAAAAGAATCTTTGCTAAGATATTGCCTTATCAACCTCAAAAAGACACTTTAGAATACATTTTCAATCAGGTTTTTTATCTAGCCAATGATGGGATTTGGGTAAATAAAATTCCAGTGGAGCAATTAGAGGAATTATACAGCCTTTTAAAATTCAAATCTATTTATGAAAGTGTAGCACCTCACTCCGTTTTATCAGAAATACTTGTTGCAATGCATCTTATTACACAACGCATCAGCGGTCGTGCCATGGAAACGGATGTGATTAAAATGGTACCTGAATTTGATGATTTTGAAAGTCCTTTTTCAGCTTTTGAAAAGGAATTGTTTCAAATAGAAGATCAAGTCCGGAGTTCTGAAAATCATTTCATCACTATAGATGATTTATCTTATTCCCAATTGATGGTTTTGCATAAGCAATGCGAAGAATTTGTGGACAGAGCTTTTCATAATAGTTCTAAATATGGCATTTCACTTCGGGTAAACCAGAATTTACTAAAAATCAGACAGCAATTAGAGCGGCTTAAATTTTTAATTCCGTTGCTGATCGTTGAAAAAGAGAGTGATAAAAAAAACAATGGGATTGTTTTAGCCTTGCGTTTGATAAAATTCAATTGCTACAAGAACAATGTCAGGAAATTTATAGCCGAAAGTACACAATTAATCTCCTATGAAATTACCCAGCACACGGCTAAAACAGGGGAACATTATATCACAGAAAGTCGCAAAGAATATTTTAAAATGTTCCGTACCGCCCTAGGTGGAGGGTTTATTGTAGGTATATTATGTGTCATTAAGGTTTTGCTTGCTAGCGCTGACACTAGTTTTTTTGGGCATGCTTTTCTTTATAGTATGAATTATGCTTTTGGATTTATTGCTATTTATCTTCTGGGGTTTACTTTAGCTACAAAACAGCCAGCGATGACTGCTGCTGCCTTGATAAAAGCTCTAGAAAAAGGAGTTGCAAAACAAGGGAAGGAGGCGGAGAAATATGAAGCTTTTGCCATTCTTTTTGCACGTGTTTTCAGGTCCCAGTTTATTGCATTTTTGGGGAATGTAATTATGGCTTTTCCAGTTTCATTGCTTGGAATTTGGGCTATTGATTACTTATTCCATTATAATATTGCTGCAACTAAATGGGAAACGTTACTTACAGACATTAGTCCCATTCATTCATTAGCTATTTTTCATGCGGCAATAGCAGGATTTTTTCTGTTTTTATCTGGAATTATTTCGGGAAGTATTGCCAATAGGGATAAACATAATCAGGTTTTTTTCCGGATAACGGAACACCCCATGTTGAAAAGAAGCTTAGGGAAAGTACGTACTTTAAAATTAGCCAAGCTGTACGAAAAAAGAGGGGCCGGAATTATTTCTAATTTTTGGTTTGGCGTTTTTATGGGAAGTACGGCTTCCATTGGCTTGTTTTTAGGGTTGAATCTGGATATTAGACACATCACTTTTGTAAGTGGCAATCTAGCCTTAGGAGTGTATGGAGCAAATTATCAAGTAAGCAATACTATGTTGTTTTGGGGCATTTTTGGGATTGGAGTTATTGGGTTAGTGAATTTTACGGTCAGTTTTAGCCTTTCGTTGGGATTGGCGCTCCGCTCCAGGGCTATTTCTTTGTTTGAATTGCGATTTATTGCCGCTTCTATCTGGAATCATTTTAAATCCAGACCCATTAGTTTCTTTTTTCCAACGGAAAACAAAAAAAAATCAGAAGTAGTTGTCAATTATTTGAGTTCAGACGGTAAGAATTAATCAGAATGCTAGGTTCTTTGGAAGAAATCGAAGGGAATATTCAATTAGAACATTATGCAGGGATTCATTCCAGTAAGAAAAATTATTCACGTTGACATGGATGCTTTCTACGCCTCTGTGGAGCAATTGGACAATCCATTGTTGCGGGGAAAACCCATTGCAGTGGGAGGTTCAGAGAATCGAGGAGTTGTCGCTGCAGCAAGTTATGAGGCTAGGAAATTTGGCGTAAGGAGTGCCATAAGTGGCGTTATGGCTAAAAAAAACTGCCCAGAACTTATTTTTGTTACACCGAGATTTGATCGGTACAAAGAAATATCAAAAAAAATTCACAAGATTTTTTATGAATATACGGATCTAGTAGAGCCACTCTCACTCGATGAGGCGTATTTAGATGTCACTACAAATAAAAAAGGAAATCCTAGCGCCACTTTATTGGCACAGGAAATAAGACAACGCATTTTTAATGAAGTAGGTTTGACAGCTTCGGCAGGGATTTCAGTTAATAAATTTGTCGCTAAAATCGCAAGTGATTATAATAAACCCGACGGGCAGAAAACAGTCGATCCAAATGAAGTGATTGCATTTTTGGAAGAATTAGCCATTCACAAATTTCATGGGGTTGGAAAAGTAACCACCGAGAAAATGTACCAATTAGGGATTTTTACGGGAGTAGAATTAAAAAGTAAATCATTGGAGTTTCTAGAGAGACATTTTGGAAAATCAGGACATTTTTACTACAACGTAGTTAGGGGAATTCATAATAGTGAGGTTAAATCCAATCGAATCACAAAATCAGTAGCGGCAGAACATACTTTTGACGTCAACCTTTCTTCAGAAATTTTCATGATGGAGCAACTGGATCATATTGCTAGTACTTTAGAAAGAAGATTAAAAAAACAAACTATAGCAGGAAAAACAATCACTTTGAAAATTAAATACAGTGATTTTACCCAACAAACCCGCAGTAAAACCTTGCCTTATTTTATATCTGGCAAAGGACTGATTCTAGAGGTTGTGAAAGAACTTTTGTATCAGGAGCGCATGAAAAATTCCGTTCGTTTGCTGGGGATTTCTCTAAGCAATTTGAATACAGAGGAGAAAAAATTTGTTGTGGTACAGCTGAAATTTGATTTTTAATGGAGAATGAAGGAGTTCAACAATGGTTAAAATCTGAAATTTGTAATTTTATCTTTATAAATAAAATTACATTTGGTTTATTAAATTATGTAATATGATCAATTTTAAAGAATATGAAGACGCTATTGCGATGTATCACAGTGCTTTAAACATTAAAACAGTTCCTGTTTGTTCTTGGGATTTTCATAATGAATTTTTGAGTTCAGTCAAGAATGTTTTTTTGGATTTAAACAAGCTAAACTCAATTGCTTTGCAAAATAAATGGTCAAAGAATGATTGGGATCTCAATAGTAGCCTGAAAGAAGAGGTTGTAATTGTTACGGATGTAAAATTGAATATTATATTTGCTTCACACAACATGAAAAAAATGAACGGCTATGCAGAATCCGAAGTTTTGGGAAAAAGCCCTAAGATTTTTCAAGGGAAAGCAACGAGCAAGAGTACTTCAAGTGAAATTCGTACGGCAATAGTAGAGCAGAAACCTTTTGAAAAAACAGTGTTGAATTATAAAAAAAATGGGGCTATTTATGTTTGTTTCATAAAAGGGTTTCCTATTTTCAACAATAAAGGGCTTTTAAGTCATTACATTGCTTTTGAGAAAGCAGCATAAAAAAGAGTGACTCTTTTACACTTTAAAAGGTTCACTCTTTTTTATACAGCTATTAGCACGATTAGTTTTTACTGTTTAATTTTGAGAGCAATCTTAAAAATTCAATATACAGCCAAACAAGGGTAATCATTAACCCCATGGCACCATACCATTCCATGTATTTTGGCATTTTTTGTTCAGCTCCTTTTTCGATGCGGTCAAAATCCAAAAACAGATTTAAAGCAGCAATCACAATTACAAAAACACTGATTCCAATACTCATCCATGAGCCGCCATAATGCACGGGCACAAAACTGGTGAACATTGAAAATACCCAAGATATAAGATAATACGTAGCAATTGCCAATGTTGCAGCCACAACTACCGATTTGAATTGTTCTGTTACCTTCACAATTTTATATTTATATAATCCCAGACAAATCATGAAGGTTACAAACGTAGCTCCTACGGCCTGAATGACAATTCCAGGATACATTGCTTCAAATATTGCTGAAATTCCACCAATAAATAAGCCCTCAAAAAGTGCGTAACCAGGAGCTAAATAGGGGGAATATTGAGGTTTAAACGCTGAAATTACGACTAGAATAAGCCCAACTACTGCACCGCCAATTGCCGGGACCATTGGGTTCATCCCATTAAAGGTCAACCACCATATTACTATAGCCGAAGCAGTAAGTAGTAAAAATAAAATCAAACTTTTATTTATGGTTCCTGACAAGGTCATCTCGTCATTATAATCAAGAATTGTGGTTTGATGTACTTGATCATTTTTTGAAACTGCAGTAGAAAAAGTTTTAGTATTTAAAAATGGATTTTTAGAATTAAAATTCATAATTGTTATATTTTTTTGTTATTCAAATATACGCTTTTGTCTCTTTGTTTCTGAACACTAAAGTAAACAACCAATTTCGTATTTAAATCTGGGATGAAATACCTAGTTCACTCCTCTAAAAAAACCGGTACTATCGTCAGGGTAATTAATGACGAGAAAAAACGTCAGGTCATTAATCATTCAACTTCAAAACAGCCATGAACGCTTCTTGCGGAATTTCAACATTTCCAACCAATCTCATTCGTTTTTTACCTTTTTTCTGTTTTTCCAATAATTTACGTTTACGGGAAATATCTCCACCATAACACTTAGCGGTAACGTCTTTACGCAATGCTTTTATTGTTTCGCGAGAAATAACTTTTACCCCAATAGCCGCTTGAACAGGAATATCAAATTGTTGGCGCGGAATCAATTCTTTCAGTTTTTCACACATTTTTTTTCCTATTTGATACGCGTTGTCGGCATGCATCAAGGAGGATAATGCATCCACAATCGTTGCGTTCAATAAGATGTCTACTTTCACTAAATTAGAAGTTCGCAACCCAATTGGCGTATAATCAAAGGAAGCATATCCTTTAGAAACGGTTTTCAAACGGTCGTAAAAATCAAATACAATTTCTGCCAATGGCATATCAAAAGTCAACTCTACACGTTCCGTAGTCAAATAGGTCTGATTCGTAATCAACCCACGTTTTTCAATACACAAACTCATTACATTTCCAACATAATCGGATTTGGTGATGATAGTTGCCTTAATAAAAGGCTCTTCCACGTGGTCTAAACGAGAGGGCTCCGGCAAGTCCGAAGGATTGTTTACAATAAGTGGAGTTGTTGGATCCTTTTTGGTGTAAGCCAAATACGAAACGTTGGGAACCGTAGTAATCACTGTCATGTTGAATTCACGCTCCAAACGCTCTTGGATAATTTCCATGTGCAACATTCCCAAGAATCCACAACGGAAACCAAATCCCAAAGCAGCTGAACTTTCCGGTAAAAATACTAATGAAGCATCATTCAACTGCAATTTTTCCATAGAGTTTCGCAACTCCTCATAATCTTCCGTATCCACGGGATAAATCCCCGCAAAAACCATTGGTTTTACCTCTTCAAATCCTTTAATTATATTCGTTGTTGGCGTTTTCGCATCTGTCAATGTATCGCCTACTTTTACTTCTTTTGCTTCTTTAATTCCAGAAATTAAATACCCAACATCACCGGCTGAAATCACTTGTTTCGGAACTTGGTTTAATTTTAAAGTCCCAATCTCGTCTGCAAAATATTCGTTTCCGGTAGCCATGAATTTTATCTTCTGACCTTTTTTAATTTGACCATTTTTTACACGGAAAATAACTTCGATTCCTCGAAATGGATTGTAATGCGAGTCAAAAATCAAGGCTTGTAATGGCTCATCAACACTTCCTTTTGGAGGAGGAATTCGATCGATGATCGCTGCTAAAATATTTTCGACACCAAAACCAGTTTTACCCGATGCATGAATAATATCCTCTAATTTACATCCAAGTAAATCAATAATATCGTCACTTACTTCCTCTGGATTCGCGCTTGGTAAATCTACTTTGTTCAAAACCGGAATAATTTCCAAGTCATTTTCTAAAGCCAAATATAAATTCGAAATCGTTTGTGCCTGAATGCTTTGTGCTGCATCTACAATCAAAAGTGCGCCTTCACAAGCGGCAATCGACCGAGAAACTTCGTACGAAAAATCCACGTGTCCAGGAGTGTCAATCAAGTTCAAGATGTATTCTTGTCCTTTATACGTATATTCCATCTGAATCGCGTGACTCTTAATCGTAATCCCACGTTCACGTTCTAGATCCATGTTGTCCAGCAATTGCGCTTTTTCCTCACGAGCGGTAACGGTTTGTGTAGCGCCAAGTAATCGGTCAGCAAGCGTGCTTTTCCCGTGGTCAATATGTGCAATAATACAAAAATTCCGTATGTGTTTCATTTTCTGTTGATATCAAATTTATTTGGGTTTACCCTGATTTTTTTTCAGGGCGTGACCACAAGGGTCGGGCTTTCCGCTACAATCTTTTCCTTTTTTAAAGAAAAAAGGAAAAGGATTTTCACTGCAATCCCTCACGCAATCGCCAAACAGCGACTATTAATCTGCAAATATAAGCTAAATTCAACAGTTTCAAAGTCCCGAATTCGTAAACCAACACCTTTAATACGAAGTCTTTCTCCTTTCTTCTTTTATCCTTTCAGCTAAATGTCGTAATTTTGCAAAAAAATAAGGACGATGATCAAGATTGGCAACATAATATTACCCGAATTCCCTTTACTTCTCGCACCAATGGAAGATGTGAGTGATCCGCCTTTTCGCAGATTGTGTAAAGCGCACGGTGCCGATATGATGTATTCAGAATTTATTTCGTCTGAAGGATTGATTCGGGACGCCATCAAAAGCCGCATGAAATTAGACATCTTCGATTACGAACGCCCCGTTGGGATTCAGATTTTTGGTGGAGACGAAGAAGCGATGGCCATGTCCTCTAAAATTGTGTCTGCCGTAAACCCGGATTTAATCGATATTAATTTTGGTTGTCCTGTCAAAAAAGTCGTTTGCAAAGGTGCCGGAGCCGGCGTTCTTAAAGATGTAGATTTAATGATTCGCCTGACTAAAGCCGTTATCGATAGTACCCATTTGCCGGTAACCGTAAAAACCCGTTTGGGTTGGGACGATAACTCCATTAATATTGATGAAGTAGCAGAGCGTTTGCAAGATATTGGTGTTGCTGCTTTGAGCATACACGCCAGAACTCGTGCCCAAATGTACAAAGGCCATTCCGATTGGTCGCATATTGCCCGAGTTAAAAATAATCCAAGAATCACGATGCCTATTTTTGGTAATGGCGACATTGATTCTCCGGAAAAAGCATTGCAATATAAAAATGAATATGGTATCGATGGCATTATGATTGGTCGTGCTGCCATTGGTTATCCTTGGATTTTTGACGAAATCAAACATTACTTTAAAACGGGAGAACATTTGCCAAAACCTACCGTTATTGATAGAGTCGAAGCAGTTCGAAATCACCTTACTTGGGCCATGGAATGGAAAGGCGAAAGATTAGGAATTGTGGAAACAAGACCACATTACACCAATTATTTCAAAGGAATTCATTCTTTTAAAACCCACAAGCAAAAATTAGTTACACTAGATCGTCCCGAAGAATTGTTCGCTGCTTTAAATGAAATCGAAGAAGCGTATGCGGGATATGAGTTGGTTTAAGCAGTATATATTAATCAACTTCTACCGCCAATTCGCTAATTTATAATAGCTTATTAATTAAACATCTTTGCTAAATCTAAAGAGTAATTTTTTTAAAAATTAGCGAATTAGCGGTAAAAAACTTACTCCAATAACTTCTTACTCACGCGACTACTTGCAATCAAGGATGCAATAAAGCCAAGCGTAATAATCGTCCCCATAACAATAAGTACATTTTCGAGAGAGAAAATCACAGGATAAGCCAGTGTAGGAGTAATCATTACAAGCTGAAGATGTTCTTGAAGTAGTACAATTATAATCCCTAAGGTTAGCCCAATAATTCCGCCAAAAACACTCAATAAAGTCCCTTGAAGCAGGAATATTTTTCGCAAATTTTTGATTTCAGTTCCCAAATTAAAAAGGGTTTTTAGATTCCCTTTTTTGTCTAAAATCATCATAATTAACGCGCCAATCAAGTTGAATAGTGCCACAACAATTACCAGAGTAAAGATTAAATAAACAACGATATTCTCGGTATTCAACATTTTGTAGAGCGAGTCGTTAAGTTGAGCCCTATTTTTTACGGTGATTTTATTCTTAAAAATAGTTTGAAGTTGATTTATAATAGCAGTTTCATCAGCACCAGTTTTTGCTTTGATTTCAATCCCGGAAACCTGATTGGTTTTGTATTCCAATAGTTCCTGCGCCAAACCCAAATCAGCAAAAACATATTTAGAATCTAAATCTTCGCTAATGGCGTAAATACCAACCGGAATTATATCCGTTTTGTTAAAGGCCTGTTCTTGATTTTCAATCGTGCCTTTTCCAGCTTTAGGCACCATTACTTCCAAATGATTATTAAAATCTAATAATCCCATCGAGAATTTCTGAGCAATTCCATACCCAACAACTACTTGATAGGTGTCAGGTTTAAACCATTGCCCATTGAAAAGTTTGGATTCAATAGCATTTACTTTGCTAAAATTAGCATCAACCCCTTTTAAGTACGTAACTTGTTGTTTTCCGTCAAAAGTAAATAAAACACGCTCTTCGATGATTTTGGTATACCAAGCAAGACCGTCTATTTTTTTGATTTGGCTTTCCTGATTGGGAGAAATCAAAAAGGATTTTCCTAAAGTGCTGCTTATTTTTAAATCCGGATCGATGTCATTGGTAAACGAAAGACTAAATACTTTTAGCCCGCTAAAAACGGATAAAACCACAAACAAAGCCATTGCACCAACAATAATTCCCATGCTGGCAATGCGATTGATGATGTTTATAGCATTGTTTTTACTATTGCTGAGGATGTATCGTTTGGCTATGTAGAGGGAGAAATTCAAACTTTATTGGAATCTGCGTTTGTCTAAAAGATCCCTGTTTTCAATAGGATTATCTCTGTTGGCTAACGCATTGTCAATTTTTTCAATGTAATCTAAAGAGTCGTCAATAAAGAAAACCAAATTAGGAACTTTTCTTAATTGTAAACGAACGCGTTGTGATAAATCATGTTTTATAGTTTTAGCATTGGACTTCACCGCCTCTAAAATTTCTTTCGCTTTGTCCTGAGGAAAAACGCTTAAATGCACTGTCGCCACTGATAAATCTGTAGTTACAGTAACTTTGGATACCGAGATAATTAAATTAGCTACTCCATTTTTTCTCACTTCACCTTGCAGAATATCAACCAAATCTTTTTGGATAACCCCACCTATTTTTTTCTGTCTATTTGTTTCCATAGTGCAAAAATACTACTTTTAAGTTTTATCCCGAAGTTTCGGGGCAAATTTTAAAAGTTACCTAACAATTGGTGCGTTTTTAGACGCTTTTTCCGAAGAATAAAAAAACACTTTAACTTTTATCAGGCCTTAAAATCGATAAAATCGCTAGTATTGGAAGCAAAAACAACAGATAATATTTGAATAAATAAGCTTAGGATCGTTTGAAAAGAATGAAAATTTTCAACTAAAACCGCGATGTTTTTGTATGTTTTTTATTTTTAACCTAAAGAGTAATTTATTTATTGAAAATCAATATGTTAGTGTTTTTTTTGTACATTTAACATTATAATTCGTTCGTGACAACAGGCTGAATTTTAAATACCACTTTTTTCAGCATTATAGTAGTAAGGTTTTATACTCTTTTTCCAAAATTCATTTTTAATTGTTTTCAAAGTTATTCCCTTTCGGATGACGCTTTCTATGTTTTAGTTCAACCGTTGCAATTCATTGTAACGGTTGAACTTTTTATTGGAATTTATAATTTTTATTAAATAGAACCCTCATCGTTTGAATATATGAATAATTTTTACATAGCTTTCTTTTTCATGGTTCAACTGGGATGCATTACGGCACAAAATAACACAGGCTTTTTTGGAAAAATCATCGATTCAAAAACGCAAATTTCGTTAGGTTTTGTGGTTGTCAGTGTTCAAAACACGACTTTAATGCAACTCACTAAAACGGATGGTAATTTCAGTTTTGATACCGTTCCCACAGGAAATATTTTGCTTCTGGTACACAGTCAGGGTTTCAAAGATGGCTTGTATCCCGTTGAAATTACCGAAGGACAAATGCTGGATTTGGGAACCATATCTTTAGAACAAGACCAATCCATAGAGCAGCAAAACAGTATCATCACACTTATTGAAAGTGATTTTGGCGATGACAACAGCAGTTCCGAAAGTACTTCCGGACTCTTGCAATCCTCCCGAGATGCTTTTTTGCAAGCTGCCGCTTTCAACTGGGGACAAGCTCGTTTTAGAGTTCGGGGATTAGACAGCGAACATTCCACAATGATGATCAATGGCGTTTCCATGAATAAAATTTATGACGGCAGACCGCAATGGGGTGCATGGGGCGGATTGAATGACGCGCTACGTAATCAGGAATTTACCCTGGGAACTGCCCCTTCGGATTATACGTTTGGGGGTATTTTAGGGACACAGGAAATCAATACGCGAGCCTCTATTTACAGACCAGGTTCTCGAATTTCATTTTCTGGGACCAATACCAATTACAGTTGGCGCACCATGGCTACGCATGCTTCCGGAATGAATTCCCGTGGCTGGGCTTTTGTAGTTTCGGCAGGAAAGCGCTGGGCGCAAGAAGGGTATTTTGAAGGCAGCAGTTATGATGCGAATTCCTTTTTTATAAGTCTCGAAAAAAAAGTAGGCGAGAAGCATTCGTTGAATCTCACGGCACTGTACACCCCGAATTCCAGAGCCAAAAATTCCCCTAATACAGCTGAAGTTACCCAATTGACAAACGTAAAATACAATTCGTATTGGGGTTTTCAAGAGAATGAAAAAAGAAATGCCCGCATCAAAACCATTGAAGAACCCATGATAATGCTGAATCATTATTTTAAAATCAATGATAAAACCAATTTGAATTCGAGTGTGACGTATCAATTTGGAACAATTGCCAACAGCAACATCGATTATCAAAATGCGAATAGTCCTGATCCAACGTATTATCGAAATATGCCCAGTTATTACAGCTCTCTTTATGCGCCTGATAATGGAGAATTCTCGGGTGCATTTACTCCGGATTATGAAAATGCAGAAAAAAGTAAAGCGGAATTTTTAGCCAATTCGCAAATCGATTGGACGGCATTGTACCAAGCCAATCAAAATCCAGTTTTGGATGCTAATGGAACAATTACGGGCTACGAACCCACAAAAAGCAAGTATGTTTTGTATGAAGATCAAGTAGAAGATCAGACAGCGGTGGCCACAACAAATTTGAGTGCGGAACTGTCGGAAAATATTTTTTTGAATGCAGGAGCATCTTTCAAAAAACTAAAATCGCATAATTCACAAAAATTGTTGGACTTGCTTGGCGGTTCCTATTTTGAAGATATCGATGCTTTTTATAGTGGAAATCAATCCCAGTCTGATTTGAATAGTCCCGACCGTCAAGTAGTTGTTGGGGATACGTACGGATACAACTATAATTATTTTGCCAATACTGTAGAAGCGTTTACCCAATTCAAATTCACCTACAACAAAGCGGATTTTTATCTGGCTCAGTATTTTTCTACCGCCAATTATCAAAGGGAAGGTCTGTACAAAAACGGAATTTATGAAACCAATTCCTTCGGGAAAAGCGAAAAAATAGCATTTGAAAATTTTGGCTTCAAAGCCGGATTCAATTTCAAAACCTCCGGCAAACAGCTGGTGACTTTTAATGCGGCACATTTAACCAAAGCACCCTCTTTGAAAAATACGTTTGCGAATTCCCGATTGAATAATGCGATTGTAGACGGAATTGAAAGTGAGAACATCAGCAGTTTGGACGCCAGTTACATCTATCGTTCCCCAAAACTCAAAGCCAGATTAACAGCGTATTATTCCTTAATTAAAAATGCGACTCAAATTTCCTTTTTTTATGCCGAAGGAATTTTTGATGATGGCTCCGGTTATTTAAATACCGATGCTTTTGTGAGTCAGACATTAACACAATTGAATAAGAAAAATGTAGGGGCCGAATTCAGTTTGGAATATCAATTAAGCCAAACATTTAAAACCACTTTTTCGGCCGCTTTCGGGGAATATACGTATGACAGTAATCCAAGAGTGACTTTGACAAACGATGCTGAAGCAACTCCAGAAAATACCAGTCCGGTTTTTGATTTTGGAACGGCTTCCCTCAAAAATTATAAGCAAGCGGGAATGCCACAACGCGCGTGTTCCGTGGGAATTGAATATCGAGATCCAAAATATTGGTGGATTAGCGCCAATGTAAATTACCTCACCAACAGTTATATTGATATTTCTCCTATTTCCAGAACCGAAATATTTTATAAAAATCCCGCAAGCGGTTTCAATTTTCCAGAGGCAACGGAGGAACGGGCAGCAGTACTTATAAAACAAGAAAAATTTGATCCAACGATGTTGCTCAACCTTGTGGGTGGAAAATCATGGAGAATTTACGGAAAGAATGTCGGGATTTTTGCCAGCATCAATAATGTGCTCGATGTTACCTATAAAACGGGTGGTTATGAACAAGCCCGAAATGCAAATTTCAGACAAATTAATCAAGATGTTTCCAGTGGCACGCCTTCTTTTGGGCCAAAATATTTTTACGGATACGGAAGAACGTATTTTGTCAATCTTTATATCAATTTATAAATTAAAGCACATGAAATCAATATTTTGCAAACCGGTTCTATTTTTACTGTTGACAATCACTTTCAGCAGTTGCGTAACGGATGAGGTTGTGGCTCCAAAACTCATTTGCACCCAGCCGGATTTAGTTGTAAATAAAACAGTTAACGAAGTTCATGCTGTTGCGAATGCCATTGTAACACAGTACAAATACGAGGATGTCATCGAGGCGTATGTGGTTTCCAGCGATGAATCGGGAAATTTTTTCAAGTCGATTTCCTTTCAGACTTTGGCAACAGCCACAACGCCAGCCATAGGATTTAGCGTTCCTGTGGATGCTACCAACTTGTATATTGACTATAGATTGGGCAATAAAGTATATATAAAATTGAAAGATCAATATACGGATATTTCATTTGGCGGGATGCGTATCGGAAGTATTTTTGTGAATTCCTATAATGAAGGTGGCGTGGGGCGACTTTCACAAAATGAGTATAAAAAAGTGTTGAATGCGTCGTGTAGGAATGTAAAGGAGGAGGTTTTGGTTCGGTCGTTAACCATGGCGGAACTGCTGAATGATTCTAATTTGAATACGTTGGTCGAATTGTCTGATGTTCAGTTTTCAGCTTTGGCCATAGGGCGTCATTATTTTGAGGAAACCAATAATGTGGGCGGTGCGACAAATTGGGGATTAGTAGATAAATTAGGCAATCAAGTCTATTTTAGAACGAGTAGTTTTTCTGATTTTTCGACTAAAGTTGTTCCCGAAGGAAGCGGAAAAGTAAGGGGAATTTTGACAAAATACGGAACGGATTACCAATTATTGCCGCGTTCCGAAAAAGATGTGGTGATGACCGGAAGCAGAGCTGTTCCTTTTTTCTCCCAAGATTTTGAAAAAGTTGTCGATAAGTCGAATTTGAGTCTTCCCGGCTGGGCAAATATGGTTCAAAAAGGAACACTTTTCTGGAAAGGCACCGTTTATTCCGGTAACGGGTATGCCGAGTTTGCCATTAGCGGAACTAAAGTTGTTTCGAATGTGGCTTGGTTGATTTCGCCAAAAATTGACATGGATGTTCATACGAAAGAAGTCCTTACTTTTAGAAGCGCTCAGCATCATTTAGACGTTGATTCCCAGTTAAATTCCTTGGAAGTGTATGCTTCCAGTAATTTTGACGGATTGAATTTTGCAACTGCCACTTGGATTCCCTTAATGGTTAATTTGCCCAAACAAGCCACGCCTTGGTATCAATTTGTAGGAAGTGGCGCAGTAGATTTATCTGCATTCCAAGGTAAAATCAGCATTGCTTTTAAATATACAGGCTCCGGAAAAAACCTGGCTTTGGATGGCGCTTTTCAAGTAGATGACGTCCAGATTTTTGGTGATAAATAATTTTTATAAAAGGCTTTGCTTGAATTACTATATTTGCAACTTTAACATTTAAATTAAATTATGAAATCTACTTTATTAGCCCTAATTTCTTTATTATTTGTTTCTTGTTTATCGGATAACGAAGCATCTAAACCTGTTGATTACACGGTTCAAAACGAAAAAGAAATCGTGGATTACATTGCGAAAAATAAATTGACTGCCACAAAAACCGATTCAGGATTGTATTATGTGGTTAATGAAGCGGGAACTGGCGCTCAACCAACAGCTTCATCTAATGTAACAGTAGCCTACAAAGGATATTTTACTAATGGAAATGTTTTTGATCAAAGTGATGCTTCAGGCATTTCATTTGGTTTGAACCAAGTGATAAAAGGATGGACAGAAGGTATTCCCTTTTTTAAAGAAGGAGGAAACGGAGTTCTTTTAATTCCTTCTCATCTGGGTTATGGAAGCAACGGTAGTGGACCTATTCCAGCAGGATCTGTTCTTGTTTTCAATGTTAAACTGATCAAAGTAAATTAGTTAAAGAGAAAGATAAAACTAAAAAAGGCTGTCTAGATTTTCTAGGCAGCCTTTTCTGTTTTATGAATTTATGTGGTAGAATGAATTACAATACACGGATTATTATTATGAACTCGTTGGGTGTAATTAAAGAAAATTTCAATTAATCTTTAATAAAAAATTTGAACCGCATAGAGACATAGAAAAAAAGAGTAAGATAGCCTAATTCTTGGGTTCACATAGCTATGGTTTTCTAGGAAAAAGTGAAACGCATTACGGAATTTTAAAATCTATATTTCTATGTGGTTAAAAAATTAAACAAATTGAATTACACCCAACGGCTTATTATTATTATTTAATTTCAACGATGCTTATCGCATAACCTCCACCGGGCGCACTGAGTTGTGCCAGTTTTGATTTGTTAGTCACCGTCATTTTACGAATCGTATAGGCTTGTGGATTGGTTTTATAATGTGCCTCTTTTGCATCAGCATAAATAGTGGCAACATATTTTTTTCCTTTTTCCAAAAAATCAAATTTGATGGTTGATGTACGAGAAGTATCGCCATTTACATTACCAATAAACCAATTGTTCGTCACTTTTGCTTTACGCGCAACAGTAACATATTGACCAGGTTCTGCTTCAAGGTATTTGCTGTCAGACCAATCTACGGCTACATCTTTGATGAACTGAAAAGCATCAGGAAAGCGATCGTAATTTTCCGGTGTATCGGCTGCCATTTGCAACGGGCTGTACATCGTTACGTACAATGCCAATTGATTTGCAATCGTACTGTTGACATGGGAATTATTATCCGGATTCAATTTGCTTAAATCCATTTCAAAAATCCCAGGAGTATAATCCATCGGTCCGCCTACTAAACGGGTAAAAGGCAACACTGTCACGTGATTGGGTTTAGAACCACCAAAAGCTTGGTATTCTGTTCCTCTTGCTGCTTCGTTACCAATTAAATTGGGATAGGTTCTTGAAATTCCCGTTGGACGAACCGCTTCGTGAGCATTCAACATAATTTTATATTCGGCTGCTTTTTCCAAAGCATATTGAAAGTGATTTACAATCCATTGGCTGTAGTGGTTTTCGCCTCTTGGCATAATATCACCTACATAACCACTTTTTACAGCATCGTATCCATTGTCTTTCATAAACTGATACGCTTTATCCATGTGGCGCTCATAGTTACGCACAGATCCTGAAGTTTCATGGTGCATCATCATTTTAATACCTTTTGATTTGGCATATTCATGCAATCCTTTGACGTCAAAATCCGGATACGCAGTCAGAAAATCAAAAACATAATCTTTGGAATGACCAAACCAGTCTTCCCAACCTTCATTCCAGCCTTCTACTAAAACGGCATCAAAACCGTGTTTAGCGGCAAAATCAATGTATTTTTTTACATTAGTGTTGTTGGCACCGTGTTTTCCATTTGGTTTCGCTTTTGAAAAATCAGAAACGCCAAGTTGTACCGTTGGAAATTCATCCGTATACGCCCAAGAACTTTTTCCGGTGATCATTTCCCACCAAACACCTACATATTTAACGGGTTTTATCCATGATGTATCTTCAATTTTGCTTGGGTCATTCAAGTTCAATGTCATTTTTGAAGCCAGAATTTCTCTTGCGTCATCACTAACAATTATTGTACGCCAAGGCGAATGATTTGGGGCCTGCATGTATCCTTTGTCTCCTTTGGCATCTGGTGTTAACCAAGATTCGAATACCATATTTTTATCATCTAGATTCAAATGCATGCACGAATAATTGATTAATGCTGCTTCATGTAGATTGATATACAATCCATCTGCTGTTTTTAGCATTAGTGAAGTCTGTACTCCTGTTGTAGAAAAAGACTTTTGAGAAACATTTGCGGTAGTTGCTTTTTCTGATAAGCCTCGGATTTCCGATAATTTTGATGTGGTGTAATCGTATTCTTGAGTGTCATAATCACCCGGAATCCAAAATGCAGTATGATCTCCTGTCATGGCAAACTGAGTTCTTTCTTCTTTAATTACAAAATAAGTAAGGTTTTTTTGCGAAGGAAATTCATAACGAAATCCTAAACCATCGTCAAACAAACGGAAACGAATCACAATCTTTCTGTCTGTTTCTTTTTGATTTAAGGTTACTGCCAATTCGTTATAATGATTGCGAATGGAAGCTACTTCTCCCCAAACGGGTTTCCAGTTTTCATCAAAAGTAGCTGTTTGGGTATCTGTTATCGTGAAATTATTTAACAACGAATTTTTATCAAATAGCAATTTTTTTTCAGCGGGATTAGTACTATATGTCAAATCAAACAACATTGTTTTTTTGTCGCTTTTTAGTTCAAGACCCAGTTTACTAGGTTTTATAACGACGTTATTTTTGTAGCTCAAAGTGTAACTTGGCGTGCCGTCACTTAACAATGAAAAATCCATTGTGAATTTTTGGTTGGGTGATTTTAATTGTTGTGCCGCAACGTTACTCAAGAACGTTAAAGTGAATAGTAGTGAAAAAAGATAATGCTTCATTTTTATTGAATATAAATTACTAGTTGATTTTTGGTTTTATAATTCGGCTTGATTTTTACGAAATCGTTTTATTTAAAACAGTAACAAAATTGTAGTTATCGCTGCAATTTCTTAAAAAGTAAAAGTAAACTCTTTATTGTTTATTTCACACTCTTTCCAGTGGAATAAAATTTGGAATGATGTACTGTTTTGTTCAATTTAATTGATAGTAAGTCAAAATTAGCGCCGAAACTGTTTTCAAATGATGCACTTTATTAAAATAGAACTAACATTTAATGTGTGCGAGGCAAGAATAAAAATTTTAAAAATAACTGCAAATTCGGCAAATTTTTGTCGCTACGAATTATCCTAATTTTCACTGATTTTTTTGAAATCAAATGGTAATTTGTGGCAAAATTTTTCTTTGGAAATAATCATTATGGCCCGCTGATAAAACAGATTTGGCAGATACTCACAGATTATTTATCGCCAAGAGAAAAAATCCGTTTAATCTGTGCTAATCTGTGGCAAAATTTTTCTCGTTCTGGAGTTAAATAGCAGTTTCATCTGGAGAAATACAGGGCTGAATTTATTTTATTCGCAGGAAAACATTTCAGCAGTATAATTTTCGGATCGACCAAAAAACTATCATTATTTACAGCTTCTAATTTTTTATAAACCCAGAACTCAATAAGTCCCTGACAAATCATTAAATTTGTAACTTATTCAAAAATATGTTAGAAAAAGAAGTAATAAATTTCGAAAAGACGGCTATAGTTGGTATTGTAACTCAAAACCAAAGTGAAGAGAAGCTGCGCGAATATCTTGACGAATTAGAGTTTTTGACTTTTACCGCAGGAGGGCAAGTGGTGAAACGTTTTTCGCAAAAAATGGAACGTCCTAATCCCAAGACTTTTGTTGGTACCGGAAAAATTGAAGAGATTCATCTTTTTGTAAAAGAAAATGATATCTCGACTTTGGTATTTGATGATGAATTATCACCTTCACAACAAAAAAATATATCTAAAATCATAACGGAATGTAAAATTCTGGACAGAACGCACCTTATCTTGGATATTTTTGCGCAACGTGCTGAAACTTCGTACGCCAGAACGCAAGTAGAATTAGCGCAATGTCAATATTTATTACCAAGGCTTTCCGGAATGTGGACGCACCTTGAACGCCAAAAAGGGGGAATTGGAATGCGTGGACCTGGAGAAACGGAGATTGAAACCGACAGACGTATTGTTCGTGACCGAATCGCGTTATTGAAAGAAAAAATAAAAACCATCGACAAGCAAATGGGTGTGCAGCGCGGCAATCGTGGCGCTATGGTTCGTGTGGCTTTGGTGGGATATACTAATGTGGGGAAATCAACCTTGATGAATGCCGTTGGTAAAAGTGATGTTTTTGTAGAGAATAAACTTTTTGCTACGCTGGACACCACCGTCCGAAAAGTAGTTATTAAAAACCTGCCTTTCTTGCTTTCGGATACGGTAGGATTTATCAGAAAATTGCCAACACAATTAGTCGATTCTTTCAAAAGCACGCTGGATGAGGTTCGCGAAGCGGATTTGTTATTGCACGTAGTTGATATTTCGCATCCTGAATTTGAAGATCATATTGCATCCGTAAACCAAACTTTATTGGATATTAAGGCAAATGACAAACCGGTAATTATGGTTTTCAATAAAATTGATGCTTACCAGCATTTGACTATTGACGAAGATGATTTAATGACCGAAAAAACGCCAAGACATTATACGCTGGAAGAATGGAAATCGACTTGGATGAGCAGAGTAGGCGAGCAAAATGCGTTATTTATTTCGGCTACTAACAAGGAAAATTTTGAGGAATTCAGAGAACGTGTTTATGAAGCCGTACGTCACATTCACATTACCCGTTTTCCGTACAATAAGTTTTTATATCCGGATTATAAAGACGCGGTGGAGAAAGAAGACAAAGACGCGGAAGAAATGGAATAATTTTCTCCAAAACATAAAATAAACCAATCCCTTTTGAAGTTTTAAGAGGGGTTTTTTTGGGCATGCCCAGCTGTATCAGGTTGTACGCTGCACAACAAGTTCTCATAAAACGTGGTTGAACGAAGTAATTAAAAAAAGATATAATTAGGGATGAATTAATTTGGAAATTATTCTCGTTTTAAAAAAGCAACTAAGAATGTTGTTAGGGTTGAAAGTCTCAAAACACTAATTATTGGAGTCTAAATTATTTTCAAAAACAGTAACAGCTACACCATTCTTTACATCATAATCGCCAATTTTGGTTCGGCGTAAAGCCGTTAAGTGCGAACCAGAACCCATGGCTTTTCCAAAATCAAATGCCAAGGAACGAATGTAAGTTCCTTTGCTGCAAACTACTCTAAAGTCTATTTCAGGAAGTGCAATTCTGGTAATTTCAAATTCGTGAATCGTTGTTTTTCTGGTGGCAATTTCAACAGTTTCTCCTGCTCTGGCATGTTCATACAAGCGCACGCCATCTTTTTTTATAGCCGAATAAATAGGGGGTTTTTGATCTATTTCGCCTAGAAACTGTTTTATGGTATCATGGATTAAAGCATCATCAATATGATCTGTCGGGAAAGTTTGATCGATCTCCGTTTCTAAATCATACGAAGGCGTAGTCGCTCCAATGTAAAAAGTTCCGGTATATTCTTTGGCTTGACCCTGAAGTTCAGTGATTCTTTTGGTGAATTTTCCGGTACAAACTAACAGTAATCCGGTTGCCAAAGGGTCTAACGTTCCAGCGTGACCTATCTTGAATTTTTTTGGCAGATTCAGTTTAGTGATTAATGCCCATTTCAATTTATTCACCGCCTGAAAAGAAGTCCAGTTCAAAGGTTTGTCAATCAGTAAAATTTGTCCGTTTTGGTAATCTTCGGCTGTCTTCAAAGGAAATTATTTAAAGTATGAAAAGTAGATCAATAAAAAGATACCTACAATTATTCGGTACCAGCCCCATGGTTTGAAACCATATTTTTTGATAATTTCAATAAAAAATTTAATTGCTATAATGGCAACGATAAAAGCCACGACATTACCAATCAGGAATAATTGGATGTTTTCGTTAGACTTTAAAATCAATTCATAGCCTTTCATTTGTGAAGTTTCGTAGGTTTTCAAGAACACAGAATAGCATGTTACCGCCATCATTGTTGGCACGGCCAAAAAGAAAGAGAATTCTGCCGCAGCATGCCGCGTTAATCCTTGTTGCATTCCCCCAATTATCGAGGCAGCGGAACGACTTGTCCCCGGCATCATGGCTAAACATTGCCAGAAACCAATAATTACAGCTTTTTTTACAGTAATATCTTCTTCTTGAATGATAGTGGGGCTTTGAAAACGACTGTCAATAAAAAGCAGAATTACACCTCCTATAATTAACACCACCGCTATAGGGATAGGATCACCCAAAATAGCTTCTATTTTATCGTCAAATAATTTTCCTAAAACCAAAGCAGGAATTACGGCACAAATGAGTTTAATGTAAAAATTGAATTTGGAGAAATCGAAGAATTTTTTCCAGTACAATACCACGACAGCTAAAATAGCTCCAAACTGAATAGAAACCTGAAAAAGCTTCACAAAATCATCTTCTTGAATTCCAAAATAGGAACTTAGGAAAACCATGTGTGCTGTGGATGAAACGGGCAAATATTCTGTTAATCCTTCGATTATGGCAATTAAAAAAGCTTGTAATGTATTCATTATAGCGTGATCAGTGTTCTGTTTTTAGTAGTCTGTTAATCAGTATTGTAACTTGTAATGCGTCACTGTTTGTTATTTTTTTGGGTTTTTAAGAATGGCATATACAGTAATGCCAAAACCAATTAAAACAGTTGTTGGCGCAAGTCGAATTCTTCTAAAATTGAAGATGTCTTCGCTAAATACATTTGGATCATCACTTCCTCCGCCGGCCATTAGAATAAATCCCAAGGCAATTACACCAATCCCGATTAAGAGAATTTTATAATTTATTTTGTCAAAAAGAAATTCTGGTTTGTGGTTGTTGTTTTCCATAAAATCATTGCGAGGAGTTGCGCGGCACGAAGCAAAGCAATCTTATCCTCATTGTTTAATTAATAAAGGTCGTCTGTTCTTAAATTCAAGAACCGTTGTGTTGCAAAATGCGTGCTTAACCAGGTAATCAAAATACCAATTCCTAGAACACTCAATAAAACAAGTCCAATTAATGCTTTGTCTTCTAATATGCCAAGATTTGGAAAACTGGTTTCTATATAAATCAGTACACCAGTCAAGGCTATTATGGCTAAAAAAGCTCCAATCATGCCCAGTTTTATACTTCGCATTACAAAAGGTTTTCTGATAAATGATTTGGTAGCACCTACCATTTGCATGGTCTTAATGATGAATCTGTTAGAATGTATGGACAAACGCAACGAACTATTGATCAGTAATACGGCAATAAAAGATAAAAAACCGCTGATTATCAAAATCCACATGCTTACTTTTTTGATGTTGTCGTTCACCAGATTTACTAATTGTTTGTCATACACAATATCGGAAATCATAGCGTTTTTGCGTAAGCTAGCTTCAATTTTTGTTATGCTGTCCTTTACTACATAATCTCCTTTCAGGTGAATGTCATACGAGTTTTGCAACGGGTTTTCTCCCAGAAATACCAGGAAATCCTCCCCAATAATATCGGTATGTTGTTTTGCTGCAGCTTCTTTGGTTACATAATCGTATGATTTTACAAAGTGACTTGCTTTTAATTCAGTTCCAAAAGCTTTTAATATCGTGTCATTGGCTTCGTTTTTGAAAAAAACGGTCATGGCAATATTTTCTTTGAAATCGTTCGCTAATTTTTTAGAATTTATAATGAAAAGACCCAATATTCCCAACAGAAATAAAACCAAGAATACACTTAGCACTACTGAGAAATAAGAGGAAATTAAACGACGTTTTTGGAAATTATCAAAGGAAGAACTCATAGTTTACTGAAATTATTGGGTAAAAATAACAAAGAATTTCTTTATTTAAAGTTAATAACGCTCAAAGTTTCAACTTTCGTACAATAAACGTAAATTTGCGACCTAAAAATAGTCATCGTAATAAAAGGTAGAACCTCAGTTGCTCATTTGTTCAGAACCTTATAAAAAGGACTTGAGTGCGCGACAGCATGACTCCATTAAAAAACAATAAAAAAGAGGAATGACTTGAGTGCGCGACAGCATGACTCCATTAANNGACTTGAGTGCGCGACAGCATGACTCCATTAAAAAACAATAAAAAAGAGGAATGACTTGAGTGCGCGACAGCATGACTCCATTAAAAAACAATAAAAAAGAGGAATGACTTGAGTGCGCGACAGCATGACTCCATTAAAAAACAATAAAAAAGAGGAATGAAATACAATCCGAACGAAATAGAGACCAAATGGCAGCAATATTGGTTAGAAAACGAAACATTTAAAGCTGAAAATAACGCAACAAAACCTAAATATTACGTACTTGATATGTTTCCGTATCCATCAGGAGCGGGATTACATGTAGGACATCCTTTGGGGTATATTGCCTCAGATGTGTATTCTAGATACAAAAGACACCAAGGTTTTAATGTGTTGCACCCTATGGGTTATGACAGTTTTGGTTTGCCTGCTGAGCAATATGCCATACAGACTGGTCAGCGTCCTGAGGATACTACTTCGGTAAATATTGACGGCGGAACGGATAAAGAAGGAAATAAAATTGCAGGATACAGAAAGCAATTGGACAAAATTGGATTCTCTTTCGACTGGAGTCGAGAAGTGCGTACTTCAAATCCCGATTATTACAAACACACACAATGGATTTTCATTCAATTATTCAATTCATGGTACAATAAAAACAGCGACAAAGCCGAAGATATTTCGACTTTGGTTTCGATTTTCCAAAAAGAAGGAAATGCAAATGTCAATGCGGTTTGCGATGAAAATAGTGAAGTTTTTTCAGCAAATGAATGGAACGCTTTCGCAAAAGAGCAACAGGAGCGAATTTTATTGCAATACAGATTGACCTATTTGGCCGAGACTGAAGTAAACTGGTGTCCGGGATTGGGAACGGTTTTAGCAAATGACGAAATCGTAAATGGTGTTTCAGAGCGTGGCGGTTTTACAGTGGTGCGCAAGAAAATGACACAATGGAGCATGCGAATTTCGGCTTATGCAGAACGTTTACTGCAAGGCTTAAACGATATTGACTGGAGCGAAAGCATTAAGGAAAGTCAGAGAAACTGGATTGGGAAAAGTGTTGGGGCGATGGTAACCTTTAATCTCCTCCCCCCAGCCGCCTCCAAAATAGGGGGAGCCGAGCCTGGGTACATGACAGGGGATTCTCAGAATGCTAAACATTTATTGGTTAATGCCAAGGAAATGCGAAAAGAACCAACATTTGCTGAAGCGTTATTGTGGGATGCTGTTCGGAATAAAAAATTAGACAGTAAGTTTAGAAGACAACATTTAATTGGTAATTATATTGCTGATTTTGTTTGTTTGGAAAGTAGATTGGTTGTTGAAGTTGATGGAGAATATCATAATACTCCTGAACAAATAGAACTTGATGAAGAAAGGACTTTTGAATTAGAACAAAAACACAGATTCAAAGTTATTCGATTTTCAAATGATGAGGTAAAAAAAGATATTGAAGCAGTTTTGTCTAAAATTCAAACTGAATTAAATAATAGAAAACGAGAAGATATTACGAATTCAGCTTCGGCTCCCTCCCCTTCGGGGAGGGTTGGGGTGGGGATTTTCACCACTCGGCCCGACACCATCTTTGGAGTTACATTCATGACTTTGGCTCCAGAGCATCCTTTGGTTCAAGAAATAACAACTGAGGAACAAAAAGCGGCAGTCAATGCATATATCGAAAAAACGTCAAAACGTTCTGAAAGAGAACGTATGGCCGATGTTAAAACCATTTCTGGAGTATTTACTGGTGCTTACGTAGAGCATCCTTTTACGAAAGAACCAATTCCGGTTTGGATTGGGGATTATGTTTTGGCAGGTTACGGGACAGGCGCGGTTATGGCGGTTCCTTGTGGCGATGAAAGAGATTATGCTTTTACGAATTTCTTCAAAGGGCAACAAGGCATGCAAGAAATCAAAAATATTTTTGCCAATGTAGATATTTCTGAAGCTGCATACGTTTCGAAAGACAATGTGATTATCGCCAATTCTGATTTCCTAAACGGATTAACGTACAAAGAAGCGACTAAAAAAGTAATTGAAGAATTAGAAAAACTAAACCAAGGAAAAGGAAAAATCAATTACCGTTTGCGTGATGCTGTTTTCTCGCGCCAGCGCTATTGGGGAGAGCCGTTTCCGGTATATTATGTGAATGGCTTGCCGCAAATGATTGCCGCAAAACATTTACCAATCATCTTGCCGGAAGTAGAGAAATACTTACCAACCGAAGACGGGCAACCGCCTTTAGGTAACGCTTTGGTTTGGGCTTGGGACAGTGTAAATAATAAAGTGGTTTCGAATGAGCTTCTCTCCCCTCCTTCGGAGGGGTTGGGGGAGGAAACTATATTCCCATTAGAATTGAACACGATGCCAGGTTGGGCGGGAAGTTCATGGTATTGGATGCGTTATATGGATGCGAAGAACGAAAGCGAATTTGCAAGTAAAGACGCATTGGCATATTGGGAAAGCGTAGATTTATATATTGGCGGAAGCGAACATGCCACCGGACATTTATTGTATTCCCGTTTTTGGAACAAATTCTTGAAAGATAAAGGTTTTGCTCCAACCGAAGAGCCATTCAAAAAACTGATCAATCAGGGAATGATTTTGGGAATGAGTGCATTTGTTTATAGACTAGACGGAACAAATACGTATGTTTCTAAAAATAAAATCGGTGGACAAAACGTGCAGCCAATTCATGTTGACGTTTCAATGGTTAATTCTTCTGATGAATTAGATATTGAAAGATTCAAAGCTTGGAGAGAAGATTATGCAGATGCGGAATTTATTTTAGATGAAAACGGAAAATACATTGTAGGTCGCGAAATCGAAAAAATGTCGAAATCCAAATACAATGTAGTAACGCCAGACGATATTTGTAACGAATATGGAGCTGATACATTGCGTTTGTATGAAATGTTCTTAGGACCATTGGAACAAGCAAAACCTTGGAATACAGCAGGAATATCAGGAGTTTTTGGTTTCTTGAAAAAATTATGGCGTTTGTATCATACTGGACCAGACGACTCTTTCTACGTTTCTGACTCCCCTTCTTCGGAGGGGTTGGGGGAGAATCTAAAATCATTGCACAAAACTATCAAGAAAGTAGCAGAAGATATCGAAGGTTTTTCATTTAATACTTCGGTTTCACAATTTATGATTTGTGTGAATGAATTGTCAACGCAGAATTGTCATTCTCGTGCAATCTTGGAGCCTTTAGCGATTGTGATTTCGCCGTATGCACCACACATCGCCGAAGAATTATGGTCGTTGCTAGGAAATAAAG
Source organism: Flavobacterium sp. RSP46 (assembly GCF_003984825.1). Classification (NCBI taxonomy): domain Bacteria; kingdom Pseudomonadati; phylum Bacteroidota; class Flavobacteriia; order Flavobacteriales; family Flavobacteriaceae; genus Flavobacterium; species Flavobacterium sp. RSP46. The sequence continues at coordinate 108,489 of NZ_RYDM01000008.1, read as the reverse complement.
GTTCGATTGCAACAGTTGCTTTTCCTGTTTTTGAAGCTAAATATTTAGTAGAAAGTGAAAAGGAATATCCGGTTTCTTTCAATGGAAAAATGCGTTTCACGATGGTTTTGCCTTTGGATTTAACCAAGGAGCAAATCGAGAAAATTGTAATGAAAGATGAAAGAACCATCAAACAATTAGAAGGAAGAACGCCAAACAAGGTAATAATTGTTCCGGGAAAAATTATTAATTTAGTGGGGTAAATTTTTAACAAACATACTAATCCGTATAAATCTGCGCATATCCTTTTCATCCGCGTAATCTGCGTTCCATTTTTAGGAATGCCAAATTGACGCAATAAAAAAATGGTTCAGATTTTGATAATTCTTTTGTAACTTTAAATAATAAATTAAAAAACAAAAATATGGGAATGGGTTATTTGATTCTTGCCGGAGCAATCATGCTTTTCAGCTGGTTAGTTAGTTCAAGACTAAAAAGCAAATTTGAACATTATTCTAAATTGCAATTGCAAAACGGAATGTCCGGTGCTGAAATCGCCGAGAAAATGCTTGCCGATAACGGGATTCGTGATGTACGAGTAATCTCTACACCGGGACGTTTGACGGATCATTATAATCCATCTGACAAAACTGTGAATTTAAGCGAGGCCGTTTACAACCAAAGAAATGCGGCAGCGGCAGCTGTTGCGGCTCACGAATGTGGACATGCGGTGCAACACGCTGTAGGGTATCAGTGGCTGACAATGCGATCTAAATTAGTGCCGGTGGTAAATGTAGCCTCTACGTATATGCAGTGGATCTTGCTAGGAGGAATCTTGATGATGAAGACTTTTCCGCAATTACTACTGGTGGGAATTATCATTTTTGCAGCAACTACTTTATTCTCTATAGTTACTTTGCCGGTCGAATATGATGCGAGTAATCGGGCGTTGGCTTGGTTAGAAAACAAAAGAATGCTGACACAGCAAGAACAAGCGGGAGCCAAAGATTCGCTTAAATGGGCTGCTAGAACGTATGTTGTGGCTGCTTTAGGATCCATCGCGACACTCTTGTATTATGTTTCGATTTATATGGGCGGAAGAAGGAATTAGATGTTTGCTAAAAAAATACAAATCCGTCTTGTGTAAGAACAAGACGGATTTTTTTGCCTCTATTTCATCTCGACGGAGAAGAAATCTCATCAAGTTATTCGGAGTGTATGATTTATCCTACGCATAAATAACAAAGTTCATGGAGTCACAAAGGGATAAAAGTGGTGCTACAATTGAATTTGTCTTTCAATTTGTTGGTCCAGAGAAATAAAAGTTTCTGTTCTGGAAACGCCTTCTATCGCTTGGATTTTGGTATTGAGTAATTGCATTAAATGTTCGTTATCTCGACAAATTATTTTAATAAGAATAGACCAGTTTCCTGTCGTATAATGGCATTCTAGTACTTCAGGAATTTTTTTTAGATCACGTACCGCCTCTGGATTTCTAGCCGCCTTGTCCAGATAAATTCCAACAAAAGCCATCGTGTTATAGCCCAAAATTTTATTGTTTACCGTAAATTTTGATCCCGAAATAACGCCGGATTGTTCCAGTTTTCGCAAACGTTGATGAATCGCAGCTCCGGAAATTCCAATTTTATTGGCGATTTGAAGAATTGGCTTTCGGGCATCTTCCATCAAGTCGCGCAAGATTTCTTTATCGATACCGTCAATTTCTACTACTAGTGAATTGATTTTCATAGGTTGTTGTTTTAAACTAAACTATTAAATTTAGTTTGAATTGAAAATCAAATTTAAAAAAAAAACGATTAAATTTAGTATTTGTTGAGTTTTATGTGATATTGAGCGCAGTCTGGATGCTAAAATGATTTTCGATTGTGCTCGAGCTGACAGTAGTACTAATTTATATGTATCAGTAATACACGATAAAGAACCACAACGGAATTTTAGATTTTGTATTATCAAAAAAGCCATTCGGATTGCGAATGGCTTTTTTTGATTTTATTTCGAAAAGTAATTTTTTATTTTCCTTTGTTGGCTTCCATAACATATTTCTCTAAAGCCATTGTCATCGAGGGAGTTTCCGGGGTTGGTGCAAGAATATCGATTCTTAAGCCATGATCCAAAGCTTCTTTTTGGGTGGTACTGCCAAAAACAGCAATTCGAGTATTGTTTTGTTCAAATTCCGGAAAATTCATGAACAATGATTTTATTCCGGTTGGACTAAAGAAGGCCAAAACATCATAATATACATCGGCTAAATCAGACAAATCGCTCATCACTGTTTTGTAAAAAATAGCGGGAGTCCAGTCTACTTTTAAGGCGTCCAGCGTTATTGGAGCATCCGCATTGAGTTGATCTGAAGCAGGTAATAAGAATTTTTCGTCTTTGTATTTTTTAATCAGTGGGGATAAATCGGCAAAGTCTTTTGGTCCAACGTAAATTTTCCGTTTTCGATATACCACATATTTTTGCAGGTAAAAAGCGACTGCTTCTGATTGGCAGAAATATTTTAATCCCTCGGGTACTTTAAATCGCATTTCTTCGGCCACTCTGAAAAAGTGGTCTACTGCATTTCTACTGGTTAAAATAATTGCGGTGTAATGATTAAGATCAATTTTTTGAAGGCGGATCTCTTTTGCATTAACTCCTTCTACATGAATAAAAGGCCTGAAATCAATTTTTACTTTATGCTTTTGTTGAAGTTCAAAGTATGGGGAATTTTCCACTTTAGGCTCTGGTTGTGATACCAAAATTGTTTTCACTTTCATATTTTAACGTTTTCTAAGCACTCCCTTTTGTGAACCAATAATACATGAAATAATAGGGAGCTATTTCGAGAGCGCAAAGATATAAAATAAAATAAAACAACTTACCGATTATTAAATTTTGATAATTTTTTATTGAAATAAAATAAGTTATAACATTGATTGTCAATATAATGCCTATAATTAATAATGGAATATTTATTGAGATTGTGTCGTTATAAAACAAAATAATATTGAATGGCAGTATGATTAATCCAATATAGGTCCTGTAAGTTACCTTTTGAAGGTTGAACTGCTCCATAAATTCTTCAATATTGAATGAGGTTGCAATTATTTTTTCGATTAAATACTTTGCTAAAACGAAGAAGATCAAGAACGTAAATATTTGAATATAAAGCAACCAGTCCGTTTTTGAAACAGGGCCAAAATAGCTCAATGCAATTTGGATGAAGAACGCAAGGGAGATGATTTGAACCAAAAATAAAGCAACAGTGAATCCGCTTTTGAGATGACTGCTGTCACGGTATACTTTGGTGTATTTATTGGAGAAAATAAGGTTCGCAAAATCACCAAAACGATTTTCGAAAATGGATCTAGTAATAGCAATAATAGCAAATGACAGCACAAAAAGTACGGTCGCCCAGTCTTTGTTCTCTGTTATTCTTGGATGAAGTATGGTTTCTATCATAACAGTGCAAAATTACTAATTTTTATGCCATTCTTTTTATTATAATTTTATTAAGGATCAAGTGGCATAAAAAGTTTACTTTTGCGGTGAAATTAGCCTAAATATGAATGATTGTATTGTTATAATTCCTACCTATAACGAAATTGAAAATATAGAAAGCATTATCCGATCGGTGCTTTCGCAACACAAACCCTTTCATGTGCTTATTATTGATGATAATTCACCAGATCACACTGCTGATAAGGTTGTTTTGCTTCAGAGAGAATTTGCAGGCAGATTGTTTTTAGAAAAAAGAAATAAGAAATCAGGTTTGGGAACGGCTTATGTACATGGATTCAGATGGGCATTGGAGCGCCGATATGAATATGTTTTTGAAATGGATGCCGATTTTTCTCATAATCCCAATGATTTAGAAAAATTGTACAGTGCCTGTCATTTTGGGGATGCTGATTTAGCAATTGGATCTAGATATGTAACCGGTGTCAATGTGGTGAACTGGCCTTTAAGCCGGGTGCTAATGTCATATTTTGCCTCTGTTTATGTGCGCATGATTACCGGAATGAAAATTCATGATGCTACCGCTGGGTTTGTCTGTTACAAAAGAAAAGTTTTAGAAGAAATCCATTTAAATTCCATTAAATTCGTTGGGTATGCCTTTCAAATTGAAATGAAATATAGAACATATTGTAAGAATTTTCAAATCGTAGAGGTTCCAATTATTTTCACTGATAGAACCAAGGGGCAATCCAAAATGAGTAATTCAATAATTATTGAAGCCGTTTTTGGAGTTATTTCGCTTAGATTAAAAAGACTTTTCAATACATTATAAGAAAAAAATACGATGAACAGGGTTTTAATAAAGAATGCCAAAATAGTAAATGAAGGAGTCATTTTTGAAGGTGATTTGTTAATTGAGAATGACCTTATTGTTGAAATTGCAGAAAGCATCAGCGCTAAATCCTCTGAATGTAAAATCATTGATGCCGAGGGAAATTATTTAATTCCCGGAGCCATTGATGATCAGGTGCATTTTAGAGAGCCAGGACTCACGCACAAAGGCGACATCGAATCCGAATCTAAGGCCGCAATTGCAGGGGGAATTACGTCCTTTATTGAACAGCCGAACACGGTTCCAAATGCGGTTACCCAAGAAATATTAGAACAAAAATACGAGTTGGCTGCCCAAAAATCGTATGCGAATTATTCGTTTATGATGGGTGCAACCAATGATAATTTAGAAGAGGTTCTAAAAACAAATCCAAAGAATGTTGCCGGAATCAAAATATTTTTAGGATCCTCAACCGGAAATATGCTGGTGGATAATGAAGCCACTTTAGAAAAAATATTTTCCAGTACACCACTGCTTATCGCGGTACATTGCGAGGATGAAACGACTATCCAAAATAATTTAGCAAAATACAAAGCAGAGTATGGAGAAGATGTTCCCATTACCGCACATCACCTGATCCGCAGTGAGGAAGCGTGTTATATTTCGTCTTCCAAAGCGGTTGCGCTGGCGAAGAAAACAGGAGCGCGTTTGCATGTTTTTCACCTTTCAACTGCTAAAGAAATGGATTTGTTTACCAATAAAATTCCATTGGAAGACAAGAAAATCACAGCTGAGGTTTGTATCCATCATTTGTGGTTTACCAATGATGATTATGCAACCAAAGGCAATCTGATCAAGTGGAATCCCGCGGTAAAAACTGCGAATGACCGGAAAGTGCTTTGGGAAGCCTTGCTGGATGATAGAATCGATGTGATTGCCACAGATCATGCGCCACACACATTAAAAGAAAAAAAACAATCGTATTTGAATGCGCCTTCCGGTGGGCCTCTGGTTCAACACGCTGTTGTGGCTATGTTTGAAGCCTTTCATCAAGGTAAAATTAGCGTGGAAAAAATAGTGGAAAAAATGTGTCATAATCCGGCAAAGATTTTCAAAATAGAAAAACGTGGTTTCATTAAAGAAGGCTATTATGCGGATTTAGTGATCGTAAATTCAGGTTTGCCGTGGAGTGTTAAGAAAGAAAATATTATGGCTAAATGTGGGTGGTCACCATTTGAAGGTTTTACTTTTAAGTCCAGAATTACCCATACTTTTGTAAATGGACAATTAGTATATAACGCATTTAAGGTAAAAGACATTCGTGTGGGCAAACGGTTGTTGTTTGAAAGATAAATTTTTGATAAATGAAAAAAATTATAGCATTTTTAGCGATCGGGACTCTCTTATTAGGTTGTAAAGAGGAAGTAGTCAAAAAACCGGAACGGCTTATTGATAAAGACGTTATGATAAATGTGATGTATGATTTGTCTGTTTTAGAAGCGATAAAATACCAAAATCCAGCCTCCCTGGACACGTTCAAAATAAATCCTACACAATATATTTATAAAAAATATAAAATTGACAGCCTGCAGTTTGCCAAAAGTAATATTTATTATGCGTCCGATTATGAGGGTTACAAAGTGATGTTTGAGCAAATGACCCAACGATTGGAGGATAACAAAAAACAAGTTGATTCTTTACTTACCATAGATAAAAAGAAAAAGAAATCCCTTCTTTTGAAAAAGAAAAAAACGCCTGTAATTGTTAAGGATACTTCGCGATTAAAACAGAATGAAGCGCCCTTTTAAAGCGCTGAAATGTCTTTTATGTAGTCGGTGATATTTGTAAAATCTGTTTTTAATCTGTTTTTAATCTTTTCATTGGAATACCTGTTTTTCGAGTAGGAAGCTTTTGCGGTAGCGTGCGATAATTTTCTCTTTTGTTGAAAAATAGTAGAAACGCACCAATCCAATCTCCAGAGAATTTCCATGAAAAAGGGTTTTGCATGAGTTTCAGGTCGTTTCACGCCCAATGCATCCGCCATAGTATTCAGGATGTCCCGGTAAACACTGTTTTCTGCAATCAAGGTAAAGTGTTCATTCTTGATTTCGCTTTGCATCAATTGATGCGCAATTCGGACCACATCAGTAACTGCAACAAATCCGGTTGAACCTAGCGTGTAAAATTGCAGTCCCTTTTTTACTTTCGTAAAAAGTTGTCCGCTTCCTTGCTCCCAATCCCGAAACTTCGGGACAGGCCCGAGAATGATGCCTGGATTTACAATTATCACATCTAAACCTTCTTGTTGTCCGCGCCAGATTTCCATTTCGGCACCATATTTAGAAATAGCATAATCAGTATGGTACTTTTCCGGATTCCATTCGGTTTCTTCGGTGATGAATTTTTCATGAGGCAGCAAATCACCCAAAGTGGCAATGGAACTTACAAAACACAGTTTTTTTATTTTATAAGCGATACAAAAATTCACAATATTTGCGGTGCCTTCAATGTTTGTTTTTCGCAAAGCATCTTCATCTTTTGGATCAAAAGAAATCAAAGCGGCACAATGGTAGACGGAATTAATATTCTGGAAGGCGATTTCTAACGAAGGGATTTCGGTAATATCTGCGGGAATCCATTCGATTTGCTCGAATAACGATTCCTTTTTGTAGATGACAAATAGGGATTTCGTTTTCTCCATTGAAGCAATGCTTCGATAAATAGCACGTACTTTTTCTCCATTTTCAATTAAATGAAGCAATAAGTGCGTGCCTACTAAACCCGTTCCTCCTGTGACTAAAATCATGCTACGAAAATACGAATAATTTTTTTTGAATAACCTATTAAACAAATAACCGAATCCACAATAAATTTTATCTTTGTGGAAATTGATTAAAAAGATGAAGAATTTTATTGAAGAAGTAACTTGGAGAGGAATGCTCCACGATGTTATGCCCGGCACAGAAGAACATTTGATGGAACAAATGCGTGTGGCGTATGTGGGAATTGACCCAACTGCCGATTCATTGCATATAGGACATTTGGTGGGTGTGATGTTGTTGAAACATTTTCAACTATCGGGACATAAACCATTAGCGTTAGTGGGTGGTGCAACAGGAATGATTGGTGATCCGTCCGGAAAATCAAATGAAAGAAATTTATTGGACGAAGCGACCTTGCGTCACAATCAAGAAGCGATAAAAGGACAATTGGCTCGTTTTCTGGATTTTACTTCCGATGCGCCAAATGCGGCGGAATTAGTGAATAATTACGATTGGATGAAGAATTTTTCTTTTCTCGATTTCATTCGGGATATTGGAAAGCACATTACGGTAAATTATATGATGTCCAAAGATTCTGTGAAGAAACGTTTGTCTTCTGAAGCTGCCGAAGGAATGTCATTTACTGAGTTTACGTACCAATTGGTTCAAGGGTATGACTTTTTGCATTTGTACAGAGAAAAGAATTGTACGTTGCAAATGGGTGGAAGTGACCAATGGGGAAATATCACCACGGGAACTGAATTAGTGCGTAGAATAGCGAGTGGAAAAGCGTATGCATTGACTTGTCCGTTGATTACAAAAGCGGATGGAACCAAGTTTGGAAAATCTGAAGGAGGAAATATTTGGTTGGATGCCGTTAGAACTTCTCCTTATAAATTTTACCAATATTGGTTGAACACTTCGGATGTTGATGCGGAGAAATACATTAAGATTTTTACTTTTTTATCCAAAGATGAAATTGAGGTTTTAACTGAAAAACATAAAGAAGCACCGCATTTACGTTTGTTACAAAAACGTTTGGCCGAAGAAACTACGGTATTGGTACATTCAGCAGAAGACTTAGAAAACGCCATAAAAGCATCGAATATTTTGTTCGGAAATTCCACTTCAGATGATTTGAAGCAATTGAACGAAGCTACTTTCTTAGATGTTTTTGATGGTGTTCCTCAAGCGGAAATCAATAGAAATGAGATTGAATCAGGAATCAATATTGTTGATGTTCTAAACGAAAAAACAGGATTTCTAAAATCGAATGGCGAAGCAAGACGCGCTTTGACAGCTAATTCTATTTCAGTAAATAAAGAAAAAGTAACCGAAGAATTCTCGCTTTCGAACAAAGATTTAATCAACAATCAATTTGTATTATTGCAAAGCGGTAAGAAAAATTATTTTGTGCTTCGGGTTAAATAATTGTATAACTTTACTTGAAATAACGAAAAGCTATGGAAACTCAATTTTTAACTGACGAAAAAGGAAATAGAACCGCAGTTGTATTGCCTATCAAGAAATATAATAAATTGATTGAAAAATTGGAAGATTTAGAAGATGTACGTCTTTATGATGAAGCCAAAAAAGAGGATGACGGTTATCGAATTTCTATAGACGAAGCTTTTAAAATTATTGAAGAAAAGCGCAAATTAGCGAAGTAATGGCTTATGCTATCGAATTTAGAAATAAAGTTTTGAAAGCTTTAATCAAAATTAATGAGCCTCACTATTCAGCAATCAAAAAGCAAATCTATGATTTAGCTGAAAATCCACGGCCGCAAGGGTATAGAAAATTGAAAGGAAGAAAAGGATATAGAATTCGTGTTGGAGATTACAGAATTATTTATGAAATTTTCGATGATATTTTGCTAATTGATGTTATCGACTTAGGTCACAGAAAAGATATTTATGAATAATTTTGCTCGTTAATTTGGTTAACCGATGAAATAAATTAACGATTAACCTTTTTACAAGACCATCAAATTACAACCTCGAATATCAGAATTATCAAAACGTCCCAATACTTCAAAAGAGTTGTTGGGATTTTTTTTGCCCAAATCCTGCGTAGCAATAAAGGAACAGGAATTGATGTTAGCTAAATCAATCACGTTGATACCGCCCGTTTTTCCGTCTGGAATGTAGGTCAAAGCATCTTCGGTATCGCGAACAAGGATTTGCACCCAAGATGGGCATTCAAATACGCCGTTTCCTAAGGAATACGCTTGCGAAAGCAACTCGGTCATTCCATATTCAGAATGTATGGCTGAAACGCCAAATCCTTTACACAATTGTTCGTGTAATTCTTCTCGAATCATTTCTTTACGTTTTCCTTTCATGCCGCCTGTTTCCATGATAATGGTGTGCTGCAGTTGAAACGAATGTTTTTTTTCTGAAAGTTCAGTTGTTTGCCCAAGGTCATCACGAACCTTCTTTTTTTTATCTAAAAAAGAACTTTTTTCGTTGAAGGTTTCAATTAAGTCCAATAAAGCAAAAGTAACCCCAATCAGGATTACATTTTGACCCGCTAGATCTAAAGCGATAAGCTTGGCAATCAGTTCGTCGTGATTGTGCAGGTAAAAACCACTCTCAGGATGATTGGAAAGTTCAATTAAATCCTTGACCATGTAAATTAAGGAAGATCCTTCCCGTTCCAGATAGGAAGGAAGCAAGGCCAAAACAACATAATCTTCAATATTGCCATAAAATTCGGAAAACCCTTTGCGGTAACTTTCTTCATACAGAGTGACGTCCGTAACTAAATGTTTGCTGGTTATGGGAATTACTTTTTTATCCAAATTCCCCCCTTTATGGGCTACGGGGCTTGTGGTTCCGCTGCTGGTAAAAGTTTCCTGAATGGGATTGGTATTCGAAACCACTTCATGACTCTTAAAAAACTGAATCGGTAAAAATGGAATTTGTTGTAGCGATTTTACTTTGTGAGGATCTGTTTTTAAAAAATCGCAAAATTCCTGATAGACCAAGTTGTTTTCGTATTGGAAACGAAACACTTTCAAAGCAATTTTCTCAAACTGTTTTTGACTGGAAATGGTAAATATATCGGAAGATGTGATCAATATTTTTTTTTGCAAAAGTAATCAAAAATTTAAAGGCAAACCAATAACGGAATGGTATAAACTTGAATCTGGGAGTTGATTTGGTTTAAGCATTATACAAAAAAGCCCCAACAGGATTGGAGCTTTTCTGATGTATTTTTGAAATTATCGGATGATTAATTTTCTGGTCGCTGATGCTTCTTTTTCATTGATCTTGATGATGTAAACACCAGAGGTTAGATTAGAGACATTTAGTTCTTTTGAGCTCAATATGGTTTGAAGTACTTTTTTTCCTAAAACATCAAAGATGATAATTTCTTTATCAAAATCGTTTTTTGTAGAAATGTACACTCTACCATTACTCACAGGGTTCGGGTACAAGCTTAATCCTTCAATTGAGACGTTTTCTTGTGTCTTTGGTTGTTGCTTAGTTTCCTGAGCACTAATGCCAAGGGAAAATAAAAAAACCAATAAAGTAATAGTATAAAAGTAGTTTTTTGCCATTAGATTAATTTGAATAGTAAATATACAAAATATATTTCAAAAAGCATACCAAAAAAACCTATCCAAATGATTGAATAGGTTTTAAATAAAAGTCCATAATCGGACCTATACTGGATAACGGAATTTTATTTTTTTAATAAATCCAATCCGTCAATAATTGACCATGATCCAGAAGTAAGTACAGCACCAGTTGCCGTTGTGCTTAAAGAGTAATTTCCGGTTGGAAATGTAACGGTGAATCCCGTTCCTACTCCAGCAAACTGAGAAGTACCATCATTAATTTTTACATTTGATAATTTTATCTTTCCACCTGAAACCTGATTGGTGTTTGTAGTTGCATCTTGAATTCTAACAGCAGTTGAACCTGACGTTGTGTAACCAGAAATTAAAATATTAGAGTATTCTCCATTTCCTTCTTTTTTGAATTGAATAGCATCATATTCAGCAGCTGAAGATCCTCCTTCAGTAACAGTTCCAGCAGCTCTTGTTAAAGTAATATTAGTAACTTTTGGTCCAAATGAATTATTTACTGATTTAGCTTCAATCTCCATACCATAATTTCCTGTTCCAACTTGGTAAGCGTACCAATTTGTATTTTCTTGACCTCTCCAGCCATCTTGCCAGTCAAAAGAGTCATCAAAATTACCATAAGAGATAAGATTTTTGGCACTTACTGTACCTCCGTAAAATTCAAATCCATCGTCAGCACCTTTGTAAGCAACTAAGTTTTCTAAAATAGTTCCTGTTCCTACTGAGTAAAATGAAAATCCATTTAATTCACTAGTGTTGTCAGTAAGTTTTTTTCCAGCATATTCTACACGTACGTATTTTAATGAACCACCATTGTGCGTAGCGTTTGTACCACCGTATGGCAAGTTGTTTCCGTCTTCAGATGTTGCTGTAGTAACGCCATTAGCACCTACTATAGGAGCATCTCCAAACATAATAATTCCACCCCATGAACCTGCAGTTTTAGAAGCTTCTGTAAGTACAATTGGCAATGCAGCAGTACCATTTAAGAAAAGTTTCCCTCCGTTTTCCACTAATAAAGCATCAGCTGTTCCATCAGCAAGAGTTGCTGTAATAGTTGAGCCAGCATCTATGGTTAAAGACCCTCCGCTTTTAATTTTTACTGTTCCTTGTATGGTGTAATTTCCTAATGGATACGTTTTTGCAGTTGTTATATCACCTGAAATAGTTCCTGTAGGTATTGGTTGTGTTGTGATTTCCTCGTTATCAGAAGAACAACTTCCTAAAGATAAAGCTACCATTGATAAGCTTAAGACTAATTTTTTCATTTTGTTACTGTTTGTTTGTTGTGATTATTTTTAACAAATTTACATTTATAGCTCGTAATGGACGTTAAGTCAATATTATAAAACCATTGCTAAAATTTGAACTTAAAGTAAATTTTATGTAAAGATTGTTAGGTTGTTGTGATTAATAAAAAAGGCTGTCATTTTTTGACAGCCTCGTTTTTTAAAAAGTATAAGATAAATTAAGTGAGAATCCTCGCCCTCTTTTGAAACTCTCCAATAATAAGGAACTTTCATTTATGATAAATTTATTGTCCTTGCCCAATTCCATTTTATATAATGGATTTAAAAGATTATCAACGACAAATTTAAGATCAATATTTTTGCTGATTTTACTAGACCACACAAAGTCTAACTTGTGAAATGGTTTTTCATAGATATTGTCCATACCCGCTGATCCTACAGCAAATATTCTTGGACCATATACGCCATATACTAATGAAATGGAGTTTTTCATAATTTCATTAAATTCAAAATCATATTTCAAATCTGAGTTGATGATCCATTCTGAAGCCCCTTGTAATTTTCTAGTTGAGTTATTCTCTAATGAACTGCCTCCAAAATTTACTTTCACATCGGTTTTCATCAATGAAGTGTTCATTCCGAAAGAGAAATCTGATAATACTGGAGATAAGCGTTCTAATTGCAATAGCAATTCAATTTCTGCGCCATATAAAAAAGCTTCTTTAGAATTTTGATACGTCATCAATTGACCACTTCCACCTGCACCTGCAATAAAAACTCTTTCAATAGGATTTTGGATTTGTTTTGCAAATAATCCAGCCGCAATGATTTCGTTGTTTTTTGGAAACAATTCATACTTCATATCGAAGTTAAAATTATCACTATTTTTTAAGTTTGGATTACCCAATATTGATTTTCCATCTGGGCTTACATATTGAATAGGTAATAATTCCATTGTAACAGGTCTGGTAATTGTTTTAGAACCATTAAAACGTAAATTGCTGCTTTCTGTCAAAGCATATTTTGCATTAATCGAGGGTAATACATCTAATTTTTGGTCTTTAATCTTTTGGTATGGTCCATTGATAATTTGACCAATATTTCTGTAATGAATTAATCGGTCTGAATTTTCGACTCTAAGTCCTCCATTGATTTCAAATTTGTCACCAATGTTGTAAAGTAAGCTAACATAGCCTGCGTTAACTAATTGATTTAATTTCACTTTATAATCAGCATTTGATTCTTCACGAACAGCTATGATTCCATTATTGACATCATCAACAATAAATTGATCAATGGTATTCAAGGGAGCTGTGTAGTTTTTGTTGACAGAACGTAATCCCGAGAAAATACGGTAAGTAGATCTTAAGTCATTCTCGAAAACATTATATCCTACAGTTATGCGATTGGATTTTCCGTTTTCTTTCTCATTAAACTTAAAATTATACTCTAATAAACCTGAGAAGTAGTAATTTCCTTTGATGTCTAAATACTGTCTGTTCAGATGATTTCCTCCATAAGAAGTATTAATTTCAGTTTCAGAAATTTTTTCACCAATAATAAATTTACGATCCGGTTGCTCATAAGCAGTTTTTACAAAAGAGCCACCGACTCTAAGCGAATGTTTTTCGTCCTCAGTTAGTTTTACATTTCCTAAAAGTTGGGTGTTCAAATAATCAGATTGATCAAATTGGTTTGTTCTGATTAAAATGTTAGGATTAGTAGATTGATTGTTCGTATACCCTAATTGATCCTGAATCTTGCTATCAGTGGAGCGTAAGTAAAACGAGTTGAACCCAATGTCAAAACGTTTAGCTTTATAATTTATTCCAATTAAAGCGGAAGCTGTCGTTTGGTAACTATAGCTTTCTTTGTTCAAGTTGTTGTCATAATCTCCAGCTCCTAAAATAAAAGTACGGTCTACACCCTTACGGATTATGTATTTATTATCTGCATTCAACGAAAGTGTGTAATTTAACTTTGCATCATTGTTTAAAGTAAATTTTTCGGCATGTATAAAACCAATACTTGTATTTAATGGGCTTGAAGTTTTATCAACATTCCAAGTATTGTTCTTGTAAGCATCATTATATCCAGTAGGAGATAGTTTTTTTCCGGTTGGAACATTTCCAAATTCATTACTTAACTGACGGTCTTGACCATTCAGTCCCAAAGCGCCTCTACTATTGTTTGCATCGCTATGAATTAAAAAATCAGAACCGTTATTTGCAGTAGTAAAACCAGTACCAATGTTGATTTTAGTAATGCTTTTTGATTGTACAGTTTCAATGTTTACAGTAGCTCCGGCAAAATCTCCAGAAATATTAGGATTAAAAGTTTTGTAAACATTTAAAACTCCTACGATATCTGTTGGGAAAAGATCTAGTGGAATTATTTTGGTGAACGGACTATTTGAAGGTGCTTGCAGGTCATTTATCAAAAGATTATTGTACCTGTCCTCTAGCCCCCTTACGAATAAACCCCTAGATTCTACTTTAGAGATTCCGGTAATTTTTGTCAAACCTTCTTCAACATCACTTACTCCTTTACGAGCCATTTCCTGTGCTCCAATACTTTGTTTGAAGACAACTGCGTTTTTTTGGTCTAATAAAAGAGCGGTTTCCTTTTCTCTATTTACAGTAGATCGCACCACTACATCTTCTAGTTTGTAGCTTCCGGAACCTAAAGTTTTGTTTAATGTTACAGTTTGATTAGCAACTACTGTTACAGGAACTTCTACAGATTCATATCCTACAAAACTAAACTGTAAAGTATATTTTCCAGGAAGTATTGTTATGGCATATTTACCATCAATATCAGTATTTGTTCCTATATTAGTTCCTTTAATGAGAACGTTAGCAAATGGTAATGATTGGTTGTTAGAATCCTTATCTGTCAAGATACCTGCTATAGTTCCTTTGTTCTGTGAAAAAGAAACAGCGGTTATAAATAACGTTAAAAATAATAATTTGAATTTCATCTGGTTTAAATTTTTTGCAAAGTAACAGCCGAAATGTAAAATGTAAGTTACTGGTTTGTTATGATTATGTTTTATTTTACATCATAAAGTGGCCTCAATATTAAATTACCGTTAACAGCTTTTCAATAGCTCATTTATGATTACATTTACAATTCAAAATAATTTTTGGTGCTTTATGAAGAAAAAAAATACTAAAATTCTACTAGTAGACGACGAACCGGATATCTTAGAAATTGTAGGGTATAATCTCGCTCAAGAGGGATATCAAATCAGTACTGCCACAAACGGGAAAGAGGCTATAGCAATCGCTAAAAAAGAATTGCCGGACCTAATTATAATGGATGTAATGATGCCGGAAATGGATGGCATGGAAGCTTGCGAGAACATCAGAAAAATACCGGAACTCAGTAATGTAATCATAACTTTTTTAACCGCCAGAAGCGAAGATTACTCTCAAGTTGCGGGCTTTGATGCCGGAGCTGATGATTACATCACTAAACCAATAAAGCCTAAATTATTAGTCAGTAAAGTAAAAGCCTTACTGCGCCGATTAAAAGAAAAAGAACAAAATAGCGAAACTCTTAATGTTGGTGGAATCGAAATCAATCGGGAGGAATACAAAATTGTAAAAGATAATATCGAAATTGCCTTACCCAGAAAAGAATTTGAATTGTTTTATTTATTGGCTTCAAAACCGGGAAAAGTTTTCAAAAGAGATGAAATTCTGGATAAAGTGTGGGGCAATGAAGTAGTTGTTGGTGGTAGAACCATAGATGTTCACATCAGAAAATTACGTGAAAAAATTGGCGAAGAGTTGTTCAAAACAATAAAAGGAGTGGGATATAAGTTTGAAGTATAAATGACAATAAATTTTAAAAAAACATATCGTTTTGCCGTAAAGTCGGCCCTGTATATTACCCTTTTTTCTACTGCATTGGTAAGTTTGCTGATTTACCTTTTTTTTACTTTTTCCTACCAGTTTAGCCTGATTTTTGCCATTTCGATTGCTACTTTTTCATTTATAGTGATTCAATATCGGGTGGAGCGTTTTATTTATAAAAAGGTAAAAAAAATATATGATGACGTTTCTTTATTAGAATCAAGTACCTTCAGAAACCAGCCCATAACCACTGACATGGCGACTCTTACAAGGGAAGTCAAGAAGTTTGCTACTGACAAAAAGCTGGAAATTGAAACCTTAAAAGTTCGGGAGGAATACCGGAGAGAATTTCTAGGCAATGTCTCTCACGAACTAAAAACACCTCTTTTTATGGTTCAGGGCTATCTGTCAACCTTACTTGACGGAGCCATGAATGACAAAACAATCCGAAAAAAATACCTGGAACGCGCCGAAAAAGGAGTCGAAAGACTGATTTACATTGTGCAGGATCTGGACATGATTACCAAACTCGAAATAGGGGATTTGCATCTGGAAATTGTCGAGTTTGACATCGTTAAACTCGTTCAGAATGTATTTGATTTGCTCGAAATGAAAGCATCTAAAAAAGATATTTTGTTGATGTTTGACATGAAATACAACAAACCCGTTATGGTCATTGGAGATCAGGAAAAAATACAACAAGTGGTGATGAACCTTATTGTAAACTCAATCAAATACGGAAAATTAAAGGGCTCTACCGAAGTAAGTATTGAGGATTTGACAGCAGAAAAAGTCATCGTTCGTGTCACCGATAACGGGGAAGGAATTGAGAAAAAAAATATCCCAAGACTTTTTGAACGTTTTTATAGAGTAGATAAAAGCGGAGCAAGAACAGAGGGAGGCTCTGGGCTGGGATTGTCCATAGTAAAACATATTATCGAAGCACATGACGAGAAAATTTATGTAGACAGCACGTATCATGTTGGATCTGAGTTTTCATTTACCCTGGAAAAATCCAAGTCAGGGGAATAAGTACGGCCATCTAAATTCCTTCAGGTCAAATAGAATTAATAATATCCTTTACCTAATAAGCACAATTATTTTAGGATCATTCACTTGTGTTATTGATGTTATTAAGTTGATGTCAAAATAATAATTTAGTAACGGCAGTCTTACTTTCGAGGGTCATATTTGCAAAAGACACCACAAGTTTGTTGTGGTATATTTATGATGACATCCAAGTGTAACCGTACCATCACGATTCTTTTTTGAACTATAAAGCAACACTCAGGCATAAATCATCATGAGGTTGTCGTACAATGAGACAGTTGTTTTGAAGGCCAACTAATTCCATCAGAGCAAACAAAATTTCACCTTTCACTTTAATACAGATATGGAACAAATATATATAGTAATGCTTGTGGTTTTAGGCATTTTGGCAATAATTGATCTAGTTGTCGGGGTTAGTAATGACGCAGTAAATTTCTTAAATTCGGCAATTGGTTCTAAAGCAGTGTCGTTTCGTACTATTATGATTGTGGCCAGTCTAGGTATTTTAGTAGGAGCGCTATTTTCCAGTGGTATGATGGAAATTGCCCGAAGTGGTATTTTTGTTCCCGCCATGTTTAGTTTTAATGATGTTATGATTATTTTCCTGGCCGTAATGATCTCAGATATTATATTATTAGATGTTTTTAACTCAATAGGATTACCAACTTCGACTACAGTATCCATTATTTTTGAACTTTTAGGGGCAGCGCTCTGTTTGGCAGTCTATAAAATTTATGTTTTGGATGATAGTTTTGATACTTTAAGTGATTATATCAACACTGAAAAAGCATCACAAATTGTTTTTAGTATCCTACTGTCTGTCATTCTTTCTTTCACTCTTGGAAGTTTTGTGCAATATGTTTCTCGACTAATTTTTACTTTTCAATATGAAAAAAGAGTCAAATATATAGGTGCAGTTTTTGGAGGATTAGCCATTACTGCGATTACTTTTTTTATCCTGATTAAAGGATTGAAAGGAGTTTCTTTTATCGATCAAGCTACTCATGTCTGGATAAAAAGCAATCAATTACTGATAATAGGAGTAAATTTTGTTTTTTTCACACTGCTTTCTCAAGTGTTGATGACTTTCTTCAAAATAAATATTCTCCGAGTAATCATCATAGTAGGGACTTTTGCTTTGGCTTTAGCTTTTGCCGGGAATGATTTGGTTAACTTTATCGGCGTTCCTATTGCGGCCTATAACTCCTATGAAATTTTCAATGGTTCAGGAATTTCTGGAGATCAATTTATGATGGGAGCGTTGGCTAATGATAATATTGTGGCGCCATTTTATTTTTTAGTTTTTGCAGGAGTGGTTATGGTTATAACACTTTGGACTTCAAAAAAAGCCAAAACTGTCATCGAGACCGGCCTTAATTTATCCAGACAGGGTGATGGCGTAGAGCGTTTTTCACCCAATATGTTATCCAGATATATTGTACGATTTGGCGTTTATATCGGACTGGGAATTAATTATTTTTTACCAAAATCAATCCAAATCAAAATTGATAAGCAATTTGAGAAACCGGAAGTCAAAGGAAAAAAACGAAAAGACGAACCTGCTTTTGATATGGTTCGTGCGGCTGTAAATTTGATGGTAGCCAGTATTTTGATATCGATAGGGACTTCTTTAAAGTTGCCACTTTCTACAACCTATGTTACTTTTATGGTGGCCATGGGAACTTCATTTGCAGATCGCGCTTGGGACCGCGAAAGCGCAGTGTATCGTATTGCAGGGGTTTTTAATGTGATTGGGGGATGGTTTGTAACAGCAATTGTTGCATTTGTTTCGGCCTTTATCTTTGCGTATTTCCTCAAAGTAGGTCAAGTATATGCTTTCATCGGATTGCTGGTTGGATTAGGAATTCTTTTGTATCGAAGTTCAAGAAAGCATACTAAAACCATTAAAGCCCAGCAAGAATTATTGCTCTTGAAAAGAGAAGATATTGTTACCATAAATGAAGTTATTAGGGAGTGTACCATTCAGATTTCCAGAGTGATAAGCGGTTCAGACACGATTTATAGAGAGGTTATCGAAAATCTTAGCCTTCAGGATTTAGGGAAGTTAAAGGAGAATAAAAAAGACATCAAAAAACTCGAAAAAGAAGTCGATGAATTAAAGAGTAATGTATACTATTTTATAAAGAATCTGGATGAAACCTCGGCAGAGGGCAGTATGTTTTATGTCATGATTTTGGGTTATCTTCAAGACATGATTCAGTCCCTTGGATTCATCTCACAAAACAGCTATGCACATATCAATAACAATCACAAACAATTAAAATTCAATCAAATTAGGGATTTGAAAAGCTTAGACAATAAGCTTGAAAAATTATTTGAAGATATTATTGTTATTTTTCAAGAAGGTTCGTTTGACAAAATTGATGTTCTTTTAGAAACCAAAATGGAGATTTACGATCAAGTATCTAAATTAATTAAAAAACAAATTGAAAGAATTAGAACGGTAGAAACCAGTCCTAAAAACAGCAAGTTGTATTTCGCGTTACTTTTAGAAACTAATGATTTGATAAAAGCAACGATGCACTTACTCGAATTATTCAAAGAATTCAATAGCCATGCTAATTCAAAAGGTACAAATCTGTAATTCAGGAGTGCTTCTTTTTTTGGTAAACATTCAATACTAATCTTAAAAAAACCATTTGAGAGAATGGGTTTTTAGGGGTTAAGGGTACTTATTTTTGTGTTTTGGAAAATATCAAAAAGCGATTTCCAGTCAATATTGCAATGCAAGGTTTGTAAACCACGGTAGGACGCTACTTCACTAAGATTTTCAATTTTGAAATCATCCTGATTTGCATAGGGAACTAACCCTTCTTTTTTTAGCTTTCTGGCTAAATATTCCTGTTCGTATTGGCCTGGAGTTGGAATAAAAAAAGCCTTTTTACGGAGTTGGGCTAGATCCATAATTGTGGTGTATCCGGAACGGCACAACACCATTTCACTTTCGTTAAAAGCCTGCTCTAACTGGGAAGAATTCATGTAATTATAATAGGTAACAGGATTGATTTGAGTTACTATTTGTTCGGTTTCAATCTTTCCTTCAATAAATATGACATTCCCGCGGTATCGTGCGATTTCTTTTTTCAGGGAATCCTCCAGCAAGCCGCGCTGAGGTTCTGGTCCGGAAAGAATAATCATTAAATCATATTTTTTTGGGACTAATTTTTTTTGCAATCGACTCAAAGGACCAATGTATCTAATTTTGAGATTTGGATCGTCAACATGTCCCATTTTTCCGGTTAGATTAATTGATCCGGCAAGATCTGGAACCCAGCATTCTGTGTATTTTTTTATAATATGTTGGTGGATCTTACTGGTAATCCAAGTGGTATTGCCAGTCATTACATTCAATTGATGGGTAATAAATACCGAAGGAATTTTTTTGCTGAACACACCCAGTCGGTTGTCGGATATAATCCCGTCAATCCTATATTTTGAGATCCATTTTTTAATTATTTTTTTTTCTTCCCAAATTGCTTCAAGCATTTTTGGGCTATTTTTTAATAATTTCCATTTAAAGTGAGCTCCATTTTTTGCATATTCTATCTGGTAGGATGGCAGTTCCAGCGTTTGTACAGTAGGGAATTCCTTTTTTAGCAAAGCCAATGCAATTCCATCAGAAGCAATTATAGGAATGTAGTTGTTCTCTAATAAGGCCTTAATAATTGGAATACAACGTGTAGCATGGCCTAAGCCCCAGTTTAATGGCGCAATCAAAATAGTTTGTTGGTTGGCATTCAAATCCATGTGGCTCTGTAGTTTAGTGGTTTAAATTTGAAAGATAGACAATGAACGTGTATTTAATATTGCGAGGGCATTACCAAACTATTAAATTGTGGTATTAAAAATAGGCTCTCAATTGAATATTTCCAGTATGTATGGCCTGGGTTGTTTCACTTTTCCGACCCTGATAATTAAAATTAACATCTAAAAACTGGGTGATATTTTTTTGTAAAAGAAGCCTCCAAGTGATGTTTTGTCCGGTTTGTAGCCCTTCCAGCATTTGAAATCCAACCGAAGAGAATTCATTTCCTTCGAATTTATTTTGGTAAAAAGAGACTTCGCCGTTCATCGTAAATTTTTTTGTACCTGCATACGAAAAGGCAGTTCCAAAACGGTTTTGCAGCAGCGTTTCTGAAACCCCAATTTGGTTTTTTTTATTCTGTAATTCATAAAAGAGGTCCCAGCTCGTGCTTTTAGAAAATAGATAACTGATTTTAGGAGCTAATTGATAACCGTTTATAGCATAGTTTTTCTCCGGGAAATTTTCTGATTCAATGGTTGTTTGTATCGTTTTGGCAAAAAAACCTAGCAGCCAGCTTTTCTGGTACAAATGATTGTACTGCAATTGATGCGAATTGTTGGTAGCCTCTTGAGAGCCTATAGACAACAAGTTTTTAGTTTTATTTTGCAGATATGAATACGTGGCGGAGTGGTTTTGTTTTCCTCTATTGTAAAACAAACTGTTCCTTAAACTCGAGTTTAATCCCAACACATTTTCAGTAGAACTGCTGAACGGATTTAATTCGAAATTATCACCCTCACTTCTAGTTTTTCGGTCGATGATGAAAGCGGTTTGATTGTAGAAATACGAAAGTATTTTCTTAAAACCTTTTTCGTTCTGCCATTGATTGGGATTCAGGGTCACGGATTGCGAGAATTTGTTTTGATGTGTTTTTATGTAAACCCTGTTGGGAAGAAAGATGCGGATGAATTTTGCCTGGTCAATAAACGTGGCGACTTCAAACTCCTGTAATTCCTGAATTCCATTGACGTTATAGTCGTTCCAGGTGTAAATTCCCTGGCCCGCAGGAACTTCCAGATACGTGAATTCCTGTTGGGGAATGGTCCCGGAATTCGTTTCATAAACCGTTGTGCTTTGTATCAATTGATTGAAAAAACGATCCGTGTACACGATTCTGGAGTTCAATGTTGGTTCTTTTTTTCGTGTAGCGTCCACAAATTCCAAGATCCTATAATTGGCAAAAAGGGACAAATCGCTTTTATTAGTTTGAATTAATTTTGATTTCAACAACCAAGTTTGAGATGAATTTACCCTTTGGATCAGACCATTTTGTAAACTGTCATTGGATCTTCTTAGGTATCCCAATTCTACAAAAACTTTGGTGCTGTCTCCGCGACCGGTAAAAAATCCGTACTCTGTAAATTTTTGACTCAAAGCCGAAAATTCATTTGAAATTTTATTTTTCTCCTGATTGTCCTCTAAGCGCAAGCGAGAGCCAATCCAGTTTTTGTCAATATGAAAACGGATTTGGGATTGGTTTCTTAAAAATTCAGAGGATGAAATCGTTCCGTCACTTTTTAGGGAACTGCCTTGATTTTGAAAAGTCCAGTTTTTTATTTGAAACAAGCCATTTAAAACATGTCGATTTCCCGAAAAATTTCCCGAAAAATCCAGTTTTTCAAACTGATACATCAATAGTCCTTTGTTTGTTGAGTTGGGTTTAGGGTTTAAATCCAATTGCAGTCCGGAAATTAACAAACTTTGATTTCCTATAGCCGCAGTTCCTAAGTTCCAATCCCGGTCAAATTCGATGTTGTACAGCCGTTCTACAGCCCTGAAATTTCGCTGAATAAATTGATAATTCGCAAAAGCATCTACGTGCCATTTTTTTGAAAAAAGCCGTTGCTTGGCATTGATTTTTGCAGCCAGGCCCTGATTGTTTGCATCGTCAACGGGCGAAAATAAATTGCTGTCGTTATTGCTGAGACCAATTTCAAAATCGAGTACCGTTTTATCAGTGGGATTGTATTTCCCTAAAAAGGTGGTCACTTGGATTTTTGTAGGAGCAATCAATTGTATGACGGGTTCATAACTTCCTTGCGAAACGCCGTTAATGGGAGCTATATACTCATAAACCCTGGTGATCGTGGCTGAACTTGTCAAAATATAATTTCCATTATTCAGTCCTACTAAAGTAAATCGAACATTGAATAATTCCTGCTGTGCTTCATTTGAGTACTCAAAAATTTCCACAGCATTGAGGATTGTTTTTCGGTACAGCACCTTGTTTTCAGAATAGGAATCTGCAAATGCTGACGGGGCAACCATTAAATCCGGATTATCTCCCGCATTAACTAATATCTGGGCTTGTTCTTGGGATAAATTTTGTTGTAAAGGTTGGTTTTTCAGGTCGTTTTCCGAATATAAATAGCCTCCAAAACTCCAGTTTTTATTTTCGTGCGTGGCGCCTGCATAGGTTATAAATCGAGTGTAATTTCGATCTGAATATTGGTATTCTATGGCAATTCGCATTTCGGAAGTAATCGTGAAAAGCGGGGTAAACACGATTTCACCCGCATTATAATCAATCGTGTAATCATTGTTTTCGCCTCGTTTTAATAAAACACCATTTACATACACCCGCTCTGATCCTGAAATAACGAGTACATACAGCTCTCCATTTTGCCCTTTTAATTTATAGGGACCCTGATTGCCTTCTTGGCCCACAATATCGCTTTTTGCATATTGTCCTCGGACCAGCGCTGCTGAGGCAAATACATTTGTTTTGTTTTCTTCGGTTCCAAAGGTGAAGGTGGTGGCGAGTCCCTGCACTTTTTTATTGAAATTCAGGAATTGGGATTTCTTGTTCTCTAGAAAAATATCACCCGCTCGAATGTTCCAATCGGCACTGAATAATTCCATGAATACATTATCGAACTGGTCTAATTTTTGGGAATAACCGCCATCCTGCAGCGGAATGTTACTGTCTTGAATGGAGGCTCTTAAGCTTACTTTTTCAGAGATTTTTCCTGTGATTTGTAAGTCTAAATTGGAATTCAAAACGGCATTTTGATTGTTTCCTATGGTAATGCCACGGGTAATACTTCCGGATGTGTTCAAGCCGTCAAAAGGTACATTTTTATTTGGTTTTTTATTTTTTAGGGTATATAAATCACCTGATCCGGCTTCGTTGCTTACTACTTTGGCAGAATCATAAATGCGGTATTCTTTAGTAAGGATCTCCGGAAATTTCAAATAGTGTACCGTTATTGAATCGTTGTATTGGGCACTGTTTTCTTTTAAAAACAAAGTCCCTTCACTGAAATTTACCGTATAAAAAGTGATTTCGATGGGTTTGCCATTGGCGTCAAGCAATTTGAAAAAACTGGAATTAATGCTTTCTTTTTCAAGATGAATGGTGTCACGGGAAAAAGGGATTTTTTTGGTTTTGTACAACGAATTTATTTCCTGTGCGTGGAGCCCAGAAATACAGCTTATTACAGTCCAAAAAAGTAATTTTTTCAACATAAATACTATAACTCGAAAGTGTCAAAAGTAGTATTTATAATTTGATAATTACAAAAGGTTTCGATTTTAGCGTTTGGGTTTTAAAGTATTAAAAGAATGGAGATCAGAATCAATTTCTGATCTCCATTTATATTTTGGGTTGCGCATGTTTTTTAGGGTTACACTTCCTTTGTGATCACTTGTATGGTTTCCCGACTGACCTGTTTCAATAACACAACTTTGTTTTTTTCAACGGTTTCGGCTGCTGTTTCGTTAAAATGTCGGATGGTGTATAAGGTGACATTTTCATTAAACTCTACTTTAAACTTTTTAGACAAGATAGCATTCAGGGCTTTGAAATTGTCAAATTTATCTTCTACACATACGGAGAAACTAATTGCTGAATTCTGAATCAAGTTCACTTTTATTTTGAATTGATGGAATAATGCAAAAATTTCGCTGATGTTTTCTTCCATGATAAAAGAGAAATCGATAGAGGAAAGCGAAATCAAAAGTTGGTTTCTTTTGACGATGAAACACGGTAAATAAGGTTCTAAGTCGACTCCTTTAGAAACGCTCGTTCCTTTTAGTAACGGATTTATAAAGGATTTTACATACAACGGAATTTCCTTTTTTTGCAAAGGTTGTAGTGTTTTTGGGTGAATAACCGTTGCCCCATAAAAAGCCAGTTCTATGGCTTCACGGTACGAAATCTGATTCAATAAACTCGCATTTTCAAAATATCTTGGATCGGCATTCATTACTCCGGGAACATCTTTCCAGATGGTCACGCTTTCGGCATTTAAGCAATACGCAAAAATTGCAGCAGTATAATCAGATCCTTCTCGGCCTAAAGTGGTGGTAAAGTTATTTTCGTCAGAACCTAAGAATCCTTGTGTAATGTTTAGTGTTTTACGTTTTACGTTTTTGGCAATGTTTTTCTGTGTCAATTCCCAATCTACTTCTGCATCTCTGTATGTAGCATTGGTTTTTATGAAATTCCGAACATCCAGCCATTGTGTTTTTATGCCCATGAAATTCATGAAATGACTAAGGATTGTGGTCGAAATTAATTCGCCATAACTGACAATTTGATCGTAGACAAAATTATAATTGGGTGATTTATTGTGGGTCAGGAAATACTCTAAATCTGAAAATTGAGTGTTAACAGCTTTGAAGACTTCGTTTTTTTCGTCCTCAAATAAATCTATCAAAATTTGATTGTGGTACTTTTTTACTTCTTGAACAGATGAATTTAATTCAGCGGATTTATCGAAATAATTTTTTATGACAACCTCGAGCGCGTTTGTGGTTTTTCCCATTGCAGAAACGACCAACAATACGTCTTCATAACCCACTTTTTGTAAAACGTCATACACGTTTTTAATTCCTTCAGCATCTTTTACAGAAGCTCCTCCAAATTTGAATACTCTCATATTTTAAACAAAAATTGTTCTTTATTTTATTTCAATTTATTCTCTACAAAATTGGTGATTCCCAATTCGTCCATGTGAACAACATACCAATCACGGAGTACTTTGGCGCCTGATTTTTCATAAAATTCTATTGCCGGAGTATTCCAGTCCAATACATTCCATTCTACTCTTCGAACCTGATCTTTTTTACCCTGTTTTATAATTTCAGAATATAAAGCATATCCTAATCCGGTGCCACGCATTGTCTCTTTTACCACTAAATCTTCCAGGTGAATTGTTTTTCCTTTCCAAGTAGAAAATCGGTAGTAGTACAAGGCGATACCTACAATTTGTTTTGCCTGTTCGCTATTGCTCGGGTCCGCTTGAACCTCGGCAACAAAAACATGAAATAGTGGCACCGGGCCAAAACCATCTCGAATTAAATCGGCAACAGTTACAAGGACGGCATCGGGTTCTTTCTCGAATGTTGCTAATTCTTGGATGAGCCCTAAAACAGCTTCCATATCTTCAGGATTTCCTTTTCTGATCGTCATGTGCGGGATGTATTTGTGTTTTTTAGTTGAATAAGAAATTTGCTTTTTCGATTGGCTATTGGATCAATCTCCAATACGGCTCATTTCATAATTTTTTATTTTAATGCTTCAATATCGCAATAAAATTAGATTTTTACGTATTAATTTTATGTTTTAATCAGCAAATATACAATACGGTTAAACTAAGCAACTATTTTTCAAATCAATTTCACAAAAAAAACGATATTTGTGACTTCAAAACAACTACAACGATTTCTTAATGGAAGAACGCAACAAAACACTTGGAGAATTTATCATTGAAAACCAGAATGCTTTTCAATATTCGTCCGGCGAATTATCTCGAATTATCAACTCCATCCGATTGGCTGCCAAGGTAGTCAATTATAAAGTAAACAAAGCTGGACTGGTTGATATTGTGGGTGCTGCCGGAGAGCAAAACATACAGGGGGAAGATCAGCAAAAACTAGATGTATATGCCAATGAAGTTTTTATTCAAACATTAATTAATCGCGAGATCGTATGCGGAATCGCTTC
This sequence comes from Flavobacterium sp. RSP46, assembly GCF_003984825.1. Lineage (NCBI taxonomy): Bacteria > Pseudomonadati > Bacteroidota > Flavobacteriia > Flavobacteriales > Flavobacteriaceae > Flavobacterium > Flavobacterium sp. RSP46. Next base: position 81,923 of record NZ_RYDM01000008.1, on the reverse strand, counting down.
TGAAGAAAATGATGATTTCATTACTGTGGAAGGAAGTGACCACAGCCACAATAATAAATATGTAGTGTTGATGGATCCCCTTGACGGCTCGTCTAATATTGATGTTAATGTTTCTGTAGGGACAATATTTTCGGTTTACAGGAGAATTACCCCAATAGGAACTCCAGTTACGTTGGAAGATTTTTTACAGCCGGGGATCAATCAGGTTGCTGCAGGCTATGTGATTTACGGGACTTCGACTATGTTAGTTTATACAACTGGGCACGGTGTGAACGGATTTACGCTGAATCCTGCTATTGGTACTTTTTACTTGTCTCATCCTAAAATGAAATTCCCAACCGATGGCCATATTTATTCCATCAATGAAGGTAATTATGTCCATTTTCCGCAAGGAGTAAAGGATTATATCAAATATTGTCAGCTGGAAGAAGGAGACAGGCCTTATACTTCTCGATACATCGGAAGTTTAGTTTCTGACTTTCATCGCAATATGATTAAAGGAGGGATTTATTTATATCCAACAAGTTCAAAAGCATCCAAAGGGAAATTACGATTGTTGTATGAATGCAACCCATTAGCTTTTATCGCAGAACAGGCGGGAGGAAAAGCATCGGATGGATTTGATCGGGTGATGGAAATTGAACCAACGGAACTGCATCAGCGCGTTCCTTTTTTCTGTGGAAGCTACAATATGGTTGAAAAATCGGAAGAATTTATGCTTAAAGCAAAACTAAGCAAGTACTAAAAACAAAAAGCTTCCGTCTTGGCGGAAGCTTTTTTATAGGTATAATCTACGTATTGATATTTTGTATTTCAGTAATGAACGTATCCAAATCTACTTCTTTTTCTACAAGCAGAAGAGCATTTTCTACAATTTGATTTATATTTTCAGGGTCAAATCCTATTCCAATGCCAATTTTCCGTAACATCAGCTCTTGTTTGTCTCCTAAATGGTGGTCAACATGAACGATTCTGGCTAAATCATACAGTCGCTCTATCCTTTGTTCATATAAATAAGGAGGATTGATAGGGTATTTTAGCGGATCCTGTAAAATTTCTTCATATTCTGCAGGAGAAATTTCTAATCGAACGGCTAATTTATCTACAAATGCTTTTTCTTCTGGAGAAATCTTCTCGTCAGTTAGTGCTACACGGACAATAGATGAAAAATGACCTCTATTTCTTTGTTTGAATTCGCTATCAAATAAATCTGAAAATGACATAATTGTGGTTTTTGTATCGTACAAAGATATATCTATTTTAAAGTATTAATTTTTATTTTTTTTATATTTTTTCTTTCGACATACCTGCTTTTGATTTGTATTTATTTGAATGTTCAAATGAATCATTTTCAAAATTAATCGTAAGTTTACAACCCTTTATCAACTTAATACTTTACTGATGTCAGAATTTTGGATTTACTTTCAAATAGGATTAAAACACGTTTTGGATATTCACGCTTATGATCATGTTTTATTTTTAATCGCCCTAGCGGTTCCTTTTTCTTTCAAGGACTGGAAGCGAATTGTACTTTTGGTTTCCCTTTTTACCATTGGTCATACCATGGCTTTACTGCTTTCTGTTTTTGGTATAATTGCCATAAAAGTAAATATTGTTGAGTTGTTAATCCCAATTACAATTGTGATAACCGCATTGTTTAATCTTTTTACGGCAGGAAAATCGAGCAAGAAAGAAAGCCTCAATCTGCTGTTTTTTATCACGCTTTTCTTTGGGATAATTCATGGGTTGGGTTTTTCAAATTATTTCAAATCGATTCTTGGAGGAAATGCTATGTCTAAAGTCTTGCCACTGTCAGAATTTGCACTAGGTATAGAAGCCGCCCAGATTGTAGTGGTTTTTTTGGTTTTGATTTTAGCCTACATTGTTCAGACTGTTTTTAGATTTTCAAAACGCGACTGGACATTAGTAATGTCAGCATTTATAATAGGAGTAGTGATACCAATGATTGTGGAAAGTGAAATCTGGATAAGATAAAATGAACGAAAAAAAATTAAATAAATACGACAAAGCATACCTTAGAATTGCCAAAGAATGGAGCTTGCTGTCCTATTGTAAACGAAAACAAGTTGGTGCAATTATTGTACGTGACAGAATGATAATCTCAGATGGGTATAACGGAACGCCCTCCGGTTTTGAAAACTGTTGTGAAGATGAGCAAGGATTAACCCGCTGGGATGTTTTACATGCTGAGGCAAATGCGATCCTCAAGGTAGCGCGATCAACACAATCCTGCGAAGGAGCCACCCTGTATATCACACTTTCACCTTGTAAAGAGTGCAGTAAATTGATTCACCAGTCGGGAATAAAAAGAGTGGTCTATCACAATGGCTATCGGGATGATTCCGGCATTCAGTTTTTGATAAAAGCCGGAGTAGAGGTTGAGCATATTCCAGTTTTGGAGGAATAAAAGAACGTGCAAAAAAAATTAAAACGATGATGCACGTCAGGTTATATTATTTTTTTAATGATAACTTTATATGAAATTTAATACAAAATATTTACCACTACTCCTTTTCTCAACACTTGCTTTTGGCGTTGTGTTGGGCGGGATGTTGCATTTTCCCGGTAGAGCTGATTTCACAGCTAAAAATAATTCTAAAACTAAGCTGAATACACTCATTGATTTTATTGATACTGAATACGTTGATGCGGTTGATACGGATTCTATTGTAAATCTTACCGTTGATAATATTCTTGCGCAACTTGATCCGCATTCCGTATATATTCCCGCTAGCGAGCAGCAACAGGTAATGGAAAGCATGAAGGGTAATTTTGTGGGAATAGGAGTGAATTTTTATATGTATAAAGATTCTGTAGCGGTCATAAAACCTGTAGAAAACGGCCCTTCGGCAAAAGCAGGAATAAAATCAGGTGATCGGATTCTATATGCTGATAAAACCAAATTGTTCGGACGTAAGTTGCCCACAGACAGTTTGTTTTCTAAATTAAAAGGGGCCGTAGGTTCTAATATAGAGCTTACAATATATAGAAAATCAGAACGTAAAAAACTCAAGCTAAAACTAAAACGCGATGTTATTCCCTTGAAAAGTGTTGATGCCGCTTTGCTCTTGAGTAATGCGACAGGATACATAAAAATAAATCGTTTTGCCGAAACTACTTACAAGGAGTTTATGCAAAATTTGTCTGCACTTAAGCAACGAGGTGCGAAGTCACTTATTATTGATGTCCGAGATAACGGTGGCGGTTATATGGAAGAAGCAATTGCTATCGCGGATGAATTGTTGCCAAACAAACAACTGATTGTTTTTACCAAAAACAAAAAAGGTACTATAGACAAGACATTTGCAACCCAAAAAGGTAGTTTTGAAAAAGGAAATGTTTTTATTCTAATTAATGAAAACAGCGCTTCAGCAAGTGAAATTCTTGCAGGAGCCGTTCAGGATAATGACCGGGGAACTATTGTAGGCCGCCGTTCTTTTGGAAAGGGATTGGTGCAACGAGAAATAGATTTTGCTGACGGTTCAGCAGTTCGCTTGACCACTGCCAGATATTATACGCCCACAGGCCGGTCTATTCAAAAACCTTATTCAAAAGGGAATGAAGCGTATTTTAAAGAATCAGAAATGCGTTTTGAAAATGGGGAACTGTATCAAAAAGACAGTATTAAAGTTTCAGACACCTTGCAATTCAAAACTAAGAAAGGTAAAATTGTATATGGCGGTGGCGGTATTGTTCCTGATGTTTTTGTCCCGCTTGAGGTGGAACATGGAAATGAAAGTACCGCTTATTTATTGCAATCGGGAATTGTAGGGAATTTTGTTTTCGAACAATTGGATAAAAACCGGAGCGCCTTTAAAGGACTTACTTTTGCTCAGTTCCAATCTAAAATGAATCAAACAGAGGAATATTTCAATTCATTTCAGAAATTTATTTTTGGCAACGGATTGGATTTGAAATTTGGAAAAAGCAAATCATTGGTAAAACGATACCTGGCTGCTGAATTTGCTCGGCAATTGTATGGGGAACGGTCTTATTATGAGATTGTATTGAAAGAGGATGCCATGATTAAGGCAATTTTGAAAAAATAATAATCACTATATTTCACAGTATGGAAAGTAAGTTTTCTGGAATGACAGTTAATGAGCGTTTGTATGTTGGAGGCCTTATAAATGACTTTGATAATGCTCTGGAACAAAAAAATGTGGAAGGAATTAAAGCTGTTTTAAAGAAAGTGGCACTAAATGAAGATTCTATTTTTGAGATGCTTATTAGCTTAGGACTTGATGCTTAATTAGAAAATTTCACTCTTGATTTTGTTTGCCCTTAAAAGGAAAATTAATTTTGATTGTCCCAATCTTTTCTATATCGAATGAGTTCGTTATCTATCATTTTCTTTGACGTACTTAATAAACAGGCTGCATCTTCAGAATAAATAGGCGGAAAATAAGTTATTTTAATTTCAGTGGTCCGTTTTCCAAAGCATTTTAAAAAATGAGGAATGAAAGTGTCGTCACCAATAAAAGCGTCTGTTTTTTCTTTATAATCTATTGCAATAGGAATTACGGCGGCTTTAATCTTAGTAGCCATTACAAAAGAGCCGTAATTGAAATCAAGAGTTGTTGGCAAATCCGCTGTTGTTCCCTCTGGAAAATTAATGATCGAATATCCTTTGGCAAGAACTTCTCGGATATTTTCGGCGGTTTCTTGTCGGCTTTTTGGACACTTTCTATCTACAAATAAAACGCCGGATATTTTGCAGATGTAGCCAATCATAGGCCAAGAGGCAACTTCTTTTTTCCCTACAGGAAAAGCATGTATTTGATTTACGATAACAATTGGGTCAAAATAAGAACGGTGATTGGCTACGATTAGTCCTTGAACTTTCGGCTTGTCGCCATAGATGATAGTGCGTATGCCTAAAAGAGTGTTTGAGGTGCGAATTATAAAATCCCGCAGTACAAGAGCTTTTTTGGCGTTAATTTCGTTGCTTCTAAAAAAAGACGAAAGATAAAACACAATCGAAAAAAAAGAAACAAATCCGATAAAAATCAGGAGTCTTGCCAGTCCCAAAAAAAATGATCCCATAAAACAGTGAATTGAAGGTGTAAACCTAACACTATTTTTTGAGAGATTTTCCAGAATGAAATTCTATTTATCTAATGCTATCATGAGCATGAGTCTGAATTCCGTCATTCCATAAAGTTAGAATATCTGTTGCTACTGCAGCTCCACTGCCTGCAGCAATGGCCAGTTGGCTTCTCCATCCGGCTAAAGTGCCTATCACGTAAATGCCTTCCTTGACTTTGTGATCGCTGTTTTTGAGTTGGATTCGTTGTTTTTCGGGAAGGGATTTTTGATGTGGTTCTACAAATGGCATTAAACCTTCAATAGCAAAAGTATTTGCAGATCCGACACCTACAACAATTATGCTGGTCTTGTAGGTTTTTTTATTTGTAGTTACAGCAAACTCAGGAGCGGTGCCCTCAATTTTTAGTACTTTTTCGTTGGGAATTTGTGTAATGTGCGGATATTTTTCTAAAAGATGTCCTGTACTTTCTTTCAATAAATCAGCGCCTAATGTGCCTGCAGGGATTCCGTAGACATTATTGAATAGCGCTTCCTTAAGGGCAGAGGTTTTTTGATGGGTAAACACCCCGATTTTTTTATTAGACACAAAGGGTTTGTTGTTTGCAGAACCCAAAACTAGAGCGCATGACATGCTAGATACGCCACCGCCAAGGATAAGTACATCAAAGACCAAGGCTATTTTTCGTTTGTTTTTTCTTCTATTTTCTTTGACATTCTGAATATTAGAAGAATCAATACAGCACAAAAAGAGGCTGCCATTCCAATAAATGCAACTACGCTATCTCCTTGAAATGGATTTTTGAAATCCAGTAAAGTAACATTAAATAGGATTAGCGCTATTGCTAAAAATACCAAGATGTTAGTGAAAATTTTCATAAGATGTTTTTGTTTTTGGTAAAAAATGCAGATGTTTGGAGGGGTTATTTATTTAGAATAAAATGCTCCAAAAAAATCAGATTTTTTATTTTACAATAATTTAAGGGTAAATTTAGGAAATTATATTTTAGACAAACAAACCTTTAACATTCGCAGCGAATAATTTAACAGCAATCGCCAGAAGTACTACGCCAAAAGTCTTTCTGATTACACCAAGTCCGTTTTCGCCTAATAATTTTTCTATTTTTGAGGATGATTTTAAAACGATATAGACCAAAATGATATTTAATAAAATGGCAATTACAATATTTATGGTATAAAATTGGGAGCGTAAAGAGAGTAAAGTGGTCATTGTTCCGGCTCCAGCAATCAAAGGGAAGGCAAGGGGAACAATTGAGGCAGAGCTGGCTTCTTCGTCCCGGTAAATCCGAATTCCTAAAATCATCTCTAATGCCAAGAAAAACAACACAAAGGATCCGGCTACAGCAAAAGAATTGACATCGATTCCAATTAGTTTTAAGAGTTCTTCTCCGGCAAAAAGAAAAACAATCATGATGACGGCGGCTACAATGGATGCTTTTTCGGATTCAATATGTCCGTGTTTTGCTCTTAAATCAATGATAATCGGGATGGATCCCACGATGTCAATTACGGCAAAAAGTACCATTCCTACGGTGATTATTTCGCGAATATCGAATTCCATAACAGACTTTTTTTATTTATGGTAAAAGTAGATAATTTCCCTGATTATTGGAGGAGTAGATTTTTTAATTTTAATGCCTTTTTTTTTGAGAAGATTTTTTTTTCTAGGAGGGAATAGTTGACCTGTATTTCATAGTCCTAAAAAAGTAACAGTTTGATTTTTATCGTTTTTAGGGCACAACTAAGGCAATTAATACTCAATATTTTTTAAAACCATTTCAAATGGTTCTGTGTTTTTGGTTGGTGAAAGAGGATGAACTGTAAAGAAATAAAAAATGCAATTGTTTGTATAAGTTTGAAAACAAAAGTAAACGAAGTTAAAAAATCAGGAGTATAAAATTAGGTAAATTCGTTTTAATTTTATTCGGTTTTGTTTACGAATTTATGAGTTGCTGAGGTGCTTTTTCAAATTTCTTGAATATCTTTGCAGAATGTTTCAACTAGGAAAAACCATAGTCTCAGAAGACTTACTCGAAAAAGATTTTGTTTGTAATTTGACTGCTTGTAAAGGCGCTTGTTGCGTAGATGGTGACGCTGGTGCACCATTGAGTTTTGAGGAGACTCAAATCCTCGAATCTATTTATCCAAAGATCAAGCCTTTTTTACGCAAACAAGGAATTGCTGCAATTGAAGCGCAAGGAACTTGGGTAAAAGGTACCGATGGTGATCTTGAAACGCCACTGATTGACGACAAAGATTGTGCCTACGCAATATTTGACGGTAAGACCGCTCTGTGTGGTATTGAACAAGCCTATAATCAAGGAGCAATTAGTTGGAAAAAACCAGTTTCTTGTCATTTGTATCCAGTTCGGGTGAAAGATTTTACGGAGTTTGCCGCTGTTAATTATGACAAATGGGATATTTGTGATCCCGCCTGCTCTTTAGGTCAGGAACTTGAAGTTCCGGTATACAAATTTGTCAAAGAAGCCCTGATTCGTAAATTTGGCGAAGACTGGTATGCTGAACTTGAAAAGGTGGCGCAAGACATGAAAAAATAAGTAAATAAGAATTCTGTTTTTCTTGTTTAATTATTTAAAAAAACTATATTTTACGGTGCTTCATTCCTTTAATTATTATTTAAAATACTGAATTTAAGTGTTTTAAAATTTGTATGAAAAATATCTTAATTTTTCTATTTGTTAAAAACTATAGGGGATTGTGAATAAGTTTGGCTTTTATTAACCGCAATATTTTACAATCTTTGTATCTCTCAAAAAGCTTAAAAATTTGTTAAAACCTCAAAAAAACAAACAATTATAATGACTCAAGTTGAACCAATTTTACAAGAAAATAAAAATCGTTTCGTAATTTTTCCTATCAAACACCATGACATTTGGGAATTTTATAAAAGTATGGAAGCCAGTTTCTGGACGGCTGAAGAAATCGATTTGTCACAGGATTTAAATGACTGGAACAACAAACTCTCGGATGATGAGCGTTATTTTGTGAAGCACATTTTGGCATTTTTTGCTGCTTCAGATGGCATTGTAAATGAAAATCTGGCAGAAAATTTTGTAAACGAAGTGCAATATGCGGAAGCGAAATTCTTTTACGGTTTTCAAATTATGATGGAAAACATTCACAGCGAAACCTATTCGTTATTGATTGATACCTATGTAAAAGATGAAGTGGAGAAAGATGAATTATTCAATGCTTTAGAGGTTTTTCCGGCGATTAAGAAAAAAGCGGACTGGGCTTTGCAATGGATTGAATCGGATTCATTTGCAGAACGTTTGATTGCTTTTGCAGCAGTGGAAGGAATTTTCTTTTCGGGAGCATTTTGCTCGATTTATTGGTTGAAAAAACGGGGTTTAATGCCAGGATTGACGTTTTCTAACGAATTGATTTCTCGTGATGAAGGAGTACACTGTGATTTTGCCGTGCATTTACACAACCATCACTTGGTGAATAAAGTGCCAAAAGAAAGAATCAGAAGCATTATTGTAGATGCTTTAAACATTGAAAGAGAATTTATCACCGAGTCACTTCCGGTAAGTTTGATAGGAATGAATGCCGTATTGATGACACAATATTTAGAATTTGTTGCTGACAGATTGTTAGTGGAATTAGGTTGCGACAGAGAATATAATACTACAAACCCATTTGATTTTATGGATATGATTTCGCTTCAAGGGAAAACAAACTTCTTTGAAAAGAAAGTGGCTGAATATCAAAAAGCAGGTGTAATGAACACTGATGGTGATGCTCAAAAAATATCTTTTGACGCCGATTTTTAGATTTTTATCAAACCATGAAGGAATTAAGATCGATTAAGTTTTGTCTTAATTTTTCTAAATATTTTAATGTTAAAGAAATATTTTGATTTTTTAAATCTTAAATGATTTACTGATTTCTTTTTGTTTCTAATACTCATTAGCCCAGATAGTAATGGAAATCCTTTCTAGTCCTGAACTTTTTTCAGGACTAGAAAGATTGAAATGGATAGCTGGATATGGCTCCAAAAAAAATTGAGCAAATGAAACAATAATTGAGATTGTTTCGTTCCTCGCAATGACTAACAAATAACGAAAAACAGCGAAGGGATTTTCTGTTTTAAAAAACAAACAAAAGTATGTACGTAGTAAAAAGAGATGGCCACAAAGAGCCGGTAATGTTCGACAAAATCACAGATAGAATTAAAAAACTATGCTATGGTTTAAATGATTTAGTAGATGCCGTGAAAGTCGCAATGCGAGTAATTGAAGGGCTTTATGATGGAGTTTCTACGTCAGAATTAGATAATTTAGCAGCCGAAACTGCGGCTTCAATGACTATTGCGCATCCTGATTATGCACAGTTGGCAGCGAGAATTGCAATTTCGAATTTGCATTCCAATACTAAAAAATCATTTTCGGAAACAATGAACGATATGTTTCATTATGTAAACCCGAGAAATGGACAAGATGCACCTTTATTATCTGAAGAAGTACATCAGGTGATTATGAAAAATGCGGAATTTTTAGATTCCCATGTGATATACAATAGAGATTTTAATTATGATTATTTTGGGTTTAAAACTTTAGAACGTTCTTATTTACTAAAAATAAACGGTAAAATCGTGGAGCGTCCGCAACACATGTTGATGCGTGTTTCGGTCGGGATTCACTTAGATGATTTAGATTCAGTGATTGAAACGTACGACTTAATGTCGAAAAAATTCTTTACGCATGCAACGCCTACATTATTCAATGCAGGAACTCCAAAACCGCAAATGTCTTCTTGTTTCCTTTTGGCGATGCAAGATGATAGTATTGATGGGATTTATGACACGTTGAAACAAACGGCTAAAATTTCGCAATCAGCAGGTGGAGTTGGGCTTTCTATTCATAATGTAAGAGCTACAGGTTCTTACATACGTGGAACAAACGGAACGTCAAACGGAATTGTTCCGATGTTGCGTGTTTTCAATGATACGGCACGTTATGTAGATCAAGGTGGTGGAAAACGCAAGGGAAGTTTTGCGATATACATCGAGACTTGGCATGCGGATATCTTTGAATTCTTAGATTTGAAAAAGAATACCGGAAAAGAAGAAATGCGTGCAAGAGATTTGTTTTTTGCGATGTGGACGTCTGATTTATTTATGAAACGGGTTCAAGAAGACAGTTATTGGACGTTGATGTGTCCTAATGAATGTCCGGGATTGTATGATGTGTATGGCGAAGAATTTGAAACCATGTACATTGATTACGAGAAACGTGGAAAAGGTAGAAAAACCATTAAAGCGCATGAGCTTTGGGAGAAAATTCTAGAATCGCAAATCGAAACTGGAACGCCTTACATGTTGTATAAAGATGCCGTCAATAGAAAATCAAACCAGAAAAATTTGGGGACGATTCGTTCTTCGAATTTGTGTACCGAGATTATGGAATTTACATCCAAAGATGAAATTGCAGTTTGTAATCTAGCTTCTCTTTCCTTGCCAATGTTTGTTTCTAATGGAAAGTTTGACCATGAATTGATGTATACCGTTACAAAACGCGTAACCAGAAACTTGAATAAAGTAATCGACAGAAATTATTATCCGGTAATAGAAGGGGAAAATTCTAATAAACGCCACCGACCAATTGGTCTTGGAGTGCAAGGATTAGCCGATGCTTTCATTATGTTGCGTATGCCGTTTACGAGCGACGAAGCTAAAAAACTGAATCAGGAAATTTTTGAAACATTATACTTTGCTGCGGTAACCGCATCGATGGAAATGGCCAAAGAAGAAGGTCCTTATTCGACATTTAAAGGCTCGCCAATATCTCAAGGAGAATTCCAATACAATTTGTGGGGAATGAAAGATGAGGAATTATCTGGTCGTTGGGACTGGGCTTCCTTGCGAAAAGAAGTGATGGAACACGGAGTGAGAAACTCGTTGTTAGTGGCACCAATGCCAACAGCATCGACGTCACAAATTTTGGGTAACAACGAAGCATTCGAACCCTATACTTCTAATATTTACACCAGAAGAGTCCTTTCGGGAGAATTTATTGTGGTAAACAAACACTTGTTGCACGATTTAGTGGAGCGTGGTTTGTGGAACGAAACGTTGAAACAAGAATTAATGCGAAATAACGGTTCGGTTCAAGACCTTAATATTCCGCAAGACCTGAAAGAATTGTACAAAACAGTTTGGGAAATGTCGATGAAAGACATTATTGATATGTCTCGTCAACGTGGTTATTTTGTGGATCAATCACAATCGTTGAACTTGTTTATGCAAAATGCCAATTATTCTAAATTGACATCGATGCATTTCTATGCTTGGCAATCTGGATTGAAAACGGGAATGTATTATTTGAGAACAAAAGCTGCGGTAGATGCGATTAAATTTACATTAAACAATGATAAAAAAGCGGAGCCAATCGAAATCAAGGAGCAATCAATCGTTATTCCTGCAGTCGCTGAAGCAGTAGAAATGACTGCCGATGAATACAGAGCCATGCTCGAATTGTCTAAAAATGCAGGTCCGGATGAGTGTGAAATGTGTGGGTCGTAGGCCATTGCGAGAAACGAAGCAAACTCATTTTAAAACCATTTTGTTGACATCAACGAAATGGTTTTAAAACAAAAAAGCAGTTATTGTTATGATAACTGCTTTTTTTTTTGGAGCTATCTACTTCGTCAGTTCGCTTCGCTCGTGTCCCGCTTTCCGTTGCAATCTTTTTATTCACCAAAAAAAGGCGAATAAAAAGGATTTTCACTTTAATCGGGGCTAAAACACCAAGATTTAACAGTAATATTTGTAAACAATTCACTATATTTGAGATAGTTATTAGCCTTGAAGACTTTTTTATAATAATCAAAACGATAAAAAATGGAAAATAAAAAATTTACTATTACAGATGATTTATTAGCTTCCAAAAGCCAGCGTCTCCTGAATCTACTTATCGATATATTGATTATTTATATTATAGCAATAAGTATTGTCGCTACCATTAATATAATTGGAGATACAACAAACAGTCATGGGGCATCGAATTGGGTTTCATCATTAAGTTTGATTGAAAATTTATTCTTTGGACTTATTATTTTGTTTTTTTACTATGTATTTACGGAGATGTACTTCTCCAGGACCTTTGCTAAGTATTTTACCAAAACGATTGTAGTACGAGTTGATGGATCTAAACCCAATACCAAAAACTTTATGATACGAGCAGTATCCCGTCTAAATCCTATGGACCCTTTTTCATTTCTGGGTAAAACAGAAAGAGGTTTGCATGATACTTTATCCGCAACGTATGTGGTGAAAAAACACGAGTTTATAACCAAGAAAAAATTATTTACGAAAGAATAAGAAAGTAGATAAGATAAAATTAGCAGTCATTTTAGACTGTTTTTTTGTTTATAAACACAACCTTTTCTTTATATTCGCTCCTTGTAAAAACCAAAAATATAATGATGCACTGGGAACAACTTTTATCACTAAAACGACAAGGAGACAAAGGCAAACGATTGCGGATAGAACAAGACGACACCCGTTTGGGTTTTGAGGTGGATTATGACCGTATTATCTTCTCGGCTGCCTTTAGAAGTTTACAAGATAAAACGCAGGTTATTCCGTTATCAAAAACTGATTTTGTACACACCAGATTGACGCACAGTTTAGAAGTTTCTGTCGTGGGGCGTTCTTTAGGGCGATTGGTGGGTAAAAAAATCATCGAGAAATATCCGCATCTACAAGAAGTGCATGGCTATCACATGAATGATTTTGGGGCTATAGTTGCCGCTGCATCATTGGCTCATGATATTGGGAATCCACCTTTTGGGCATTCCGGTGAGAAAGCAATTGGTGAATATTTTTCCATTGGGAAAGGACAACAATACAAGGACCAGCTTACGGCAAAAGAATGGCAGGATTTAATTGATTTCGAAGGAAATGCGAATGGATTTTCGGTGTTGACGGCCAGTCGTCCGGGAATTGAAGGAGGACTTAGAATTTCGTTTGCAACTTTGGGTGCTTTTATGAAGTATCCAAAAGAAAGCTTGCCGAAGAAACCAACCGCAGCTATTGCCGACAAAAAATACGGTTTCTTTCAAACGGATAAAACTTTTTTTCAAGATGTGGCTTCTGATATGGGATTGATTCCAAATAAAACAGGGATCGATATTGGTTTTGAAAGACATCCTTTAGCGTATTTAGTCGAAGCGGCTGATGATATTTGTTATACCATTATTGATTTTGAAGACGGAATCAATTTAGGATTAGTTTCCGAAGATTTTGCTTTAGAATATTTGATAAAATTGGTGAAAGACAGCATTGATACTTCAAAATACAAGACCTTAGAAACCAAAGAAGATAGAATAAGTTATTTGCGCGCTTTGGCAATTGGAAGTTTAATCAATGATGCCGTAAAAGTATTTGTCGAAAATGAAGTGCTGATCCTGAACGGAAAATTCCCGTATGCCATAATGGATAAGAGCAAATACAAAGCGCAGATGGACGATATTATCAAAATAAGTGTGGATAATATTTACCAAAGTCGGGAAGTCATTGAGAAAGAAATTGTAGGCTACCAGATTATTCAAACCTTGTTAGATAAATTCATAACGGCTTTCAATAATAAATTCGATGGGAATGCATCTAATTACGACTCTTTAATTCTGAAAATGTTGCCTGAAAAGCATCATTTGGAAAAAGAAAATTTATACGGAAGATTATTACATATTTGTCATTTTATCTCATTACTGACAGATGGAAATGCGTTGTTGTTTTATAAAACAATTACTGCTGTTAAAAATTAACAATTGTGTACTAATCATTAATTTGTTATTGTAGATTAAAAAAATTAGATTTGTTTTCAGCTTTTATGATTGATGAATTATTAGATTTTTATGAAAAAAATTATACTTTTTTTAGTTTTTTTAACGCATTTTTTTGCTTTAGGACAATCGAACGCTTTAATTATTCAACATTATTTAAATACTCCTAATGCTAAAATTAATGTTTCGAAAAGCGATTTTAAGGATTGGGTAATACAAAGCGATGGTGGAGCGACCAGCTCCGGAATACAAAATTGTTATGTAGTGCAACGTTATAAAGGTATTGAAATCTTTAGAGCAGTTTCTAATTTTTCAATACAGAATAGTGAAGTTATTGATGTTCAAAAACGAATAGTGGATGGTGTTTCTAAAAAAGTAAATACAACCAAACCCTCATTATCAGCAGTAGATGCTTTGACTAAAGCGTATTCGCTCTTGGGCATGAAAGCCGATGAAATTTTCACTGTTATAGAAAATAAAGAAGCTCATAAATTTAAAATAAGCAATGGGTTAGGCATTCAGGAGCCAGTCACTGCTAATTTAGTTTTTCATCAAGCCAGTAATGGTAAATTAATTTTGGCGTGGGATTTTACCATTTATACACCAACTCAGGACCATATATGGAGCGTGAGAATTGATGCCACTGATGGGGGACTGTTAGAAAAAAATGATTTTGTTATTTCTTGCAGTTTTGATCATAGTAAAGCAATCAGTCATTCTCATGAGTCTTGGGCAAATTTATTTGACTCCAGTTACAAACAAATTTTTTCGGCCTCTCCAACGCAAACAACTAGTGGGTCCTACCGAGTGATACCATTCAATTTTGAAAGTCCCAACCATTCTGCTTTTCAACTTGTTCCGAACCCAGCGAACAGCCATGCATCTCCTTTTGGCTGGCATGATGTTGATGGTGTGGCGGGACATGAATTTACGATAACCAGAGGAAATAATGTATGGGCTAAAGAGGATTTTGTCAGCACTAATTCAACTTCGGGTTTTAGCCCTTCAGGTGGAGCATCACTACTTTTTGATTTTCCTTATGGTGGTACAAATGTACAGGCATCAACCTATATAGATGCGGCAATTACGAACCTTTTTTATATGAATAATGTCATGCATGATGTTTGGTATCAATATGGTTTTGATGAAGCAAATGGAAATTTCCAAGTGAATAACTACAATCGTGGCGGGAAAGATACGGATCATGTTAATGCTGATGCACAAGATGGATCATTAGTGGTACCAATGAGTTTAAATAATGCTAATTTTTCAACTCCGGTGGATGGGAGTAGCGGAAGGATGCAGATGTTTCTGTGGGATCGAGGTCCAGAAATTAAGCCAATAATAATTAATTCGCCTGCAAGTATTGCTGGAAGTTATGTAGCAAGGCAAAACTCCTTTAACCCAGGACGTGTTGATTTGCCTGTGGCTCCCAATTTCCTGCAATCTGATGTAGTGCTCTACTTAGATAGTACGGGCGGCACCTCCCAAGGGTGTGTAGCACCTTCTAATGCTGCGGCAATGAGTGGGAAAATTGTCATTTTAAGAAGAGGGAGCTGTACGTTTGTAGTAAAAGTAAAAGCGGCGCAAAATGCTGGGGCTATTGCTGTAATTGTTGTTAATAATGCTGATGGAGATTTAATTATGTCGGGAGCTGATGAATCGATTACCATACCTGCCATAAGTGTTACTCAGTCCGTTGGGGAGAATATTATAACCCAAATGCAGACTCAAGCCGTAAATATAAAAATTCAATTAGAGGCTTCTCCTTTCATAAATTCAGATGGTGATTTCGATAATGGGATTATTGCACACGAATATGGTCATGGGATTTCTACTCGTCTGGCCGGTGGGAGCAATAACTCCAGTTGTTTGAATAATGCGGATCAAATGGGAGAAGGCTGGTCTGATTGGTTTGCATTAATGATGCAAATTAAACCTGGAGATTCTGGTGGTGCCAAAAGAGGAATAGGGACTTTTGTTTCTTCACAAGCCACAGATGGCAGGGGAATACGAGATTTTCAGTATTCTACGGACAGGGCGATTAATCCAATGACATACGCCTCTACCAATAATTATCAGTTTATTGACACAGATAATGTATCAAAAACCTCCGTACACGGGGTAGGTTCCGTTTGGGCTACTATGCTGTGGGACTTAACGTGGGCTTATATCAATAAATATAGTTTTGATAATAATAAATATACAGGATCAGGCGGGAATAATAGAATCATGCGAATTGTATTAGATGGAATCAAATTACAAGCTTGCAGTCCTACTTTTGTAGATGCAAGAAATGCTATTATAGCTGCAGATCAGGCAATAACAGGCGGTAAGGATTTCTGTTTGATTTGGGAAGTTTTTGCTGCCAGAGGACTAGGAGTAAACGCATCTGCTGGAGACAATAATGTCGGGAATGATCAAGCTGAAGATTTTACAAGACCTGCATCAGGACCAAATTGCGCCTTAGCGGTAGACAACTTTGAGAGTGATGTGATGCGCGTATTTCCAAACCCATCCAAAGGGCCAATAACAATTAAAATTGATCAATACTCTGGTAGGGTAAATATCCAAGTAATAGATCTTAACGGACGAGTGCTTTATGATGTTAAAAACCAAGAATTCAGTAGAGCAAAATCAATTGATTTAAGTGCATTGGCAACCGGGATTTATATATTGGATATAAAAGGAGAAAATTTACATTATGTTGAAAAAATAATTAAAAATTAATAGCATAAATTTTAAAGCCCTGAAAAAATTTTTCAGGATTTTTTTAAAACAAATATTGTATTCCAACACCTATAGCTTGCCGTACTTGTACTTTTGGGCCTTCAGTGACTTGAATTCCCGCTATTTCTCTTTTTGATTTAATATCATCATCATAAATAATATGTGCGCCAATATTCGCTTTTACGTATTGGTTTACCACTAATTCAAATTGGAGGTCGTAATCGATATCTATGTTGCCAAAATGATTCACATAATCAGAATATAAACTGAGGCGATTTTCTAAATGAATATTTTTAAAAATTTCTTTTTTCAGATGACCCGTAAATAAAAACCCGAGCTCTGTTCTGGATTTTTCGCCTTTTTCGATCAAATTTCCGTTCAGATCGTAAATGGCTTTAGAGACACCAAAAGCACCTTGATTCGCTAATCTTTGATCTAAAACCAAGGTTGTTTTAAATGTAAATGGGGAAATATAAAATGTTCTTTTTTTCTCTTTATTTATATTCTCAGCTCCTATTCCCATGAAGGCATAAGCGGGTGCAAAGGGCTTTGATATTGCAGTTTCAGTATTTGGATAGGAATAACCATTAGTGAACTGCGTATTGAAATTTAATTTTGCGGAATGGTACCAATTCGAAAGGGTGTCTTTTCGGTAACCAAATGTTGAGTTTAATAAAAAGGCATCATCCGTTTTTCTTACTTCGATGCGGTCTTGTTTGTTTAAACCATATCGGATTAAAAGTTCATTGGTCCAATTGTAATTGCTTCGGTTGTACGTTCTCAGAAATTTTCCGTTGAACAACCCGGAAACGGAGCTTGTTCCTCCGGGACTCCAGTTGATAAAAGCGACTTCGGATATGTCAAATCCTAAACTATTTTTTTTTGTCCAATACGATAAAGGGACATGTGGTTTCTTAGTTCGTATATTGACTACTACGGTCAGCGGTTTCTTTACTTTTGTGAGTGTTGTTACAGGTTCAAGTGCAGTTTTCATAGTACTGACTGTTGCTTCTTGGGAAAAACTATTTATAGAAACTGAAAATAAAAAAAGTAAAAATGCAGTAGGGAGTAATTTCATTACGGGTGAGATTAAATTTAAACGTGCAAAATAATTATTTTAATAGCTTGAAAAAAGGATTTCAAGACTTTTAACGTCAATTTTGCAATATTGTTGTAATTCAGCTACTGTTCCCTGTTCAATAAATTCGTCAGGAATGCCTAATATTTTTATTTTTGAAGTGTAATTATTTTGGGAAGCAAATTCAAGTATAGCACTCCCAAAACCGCCATTTACAACGCCGTCTTCTAGCGTGATTATAGTTGAAAATTCAGTAAAAATGGTATGTAGTGCTTTTTCGTCTAATGGTTTGACAAATGAAAAATCATAATGGGCAATGGTTTCCTGGTGGTCTGTCTTGGCTATAGCCAAAGTGACATTGTGACCAATAGTTCCATTTGATAATACTGCGATATGTGTTCCTTTTTTAATACAAATGCTTTCTCCAATTGCTATTTTTTTATACTTTCCCAGATGTTGATCGTGCCAATTCTGAATCACACCACGACCTCTTGGATAACGGATAGCGATGGGTTGATTCAATCCCAGTTGTGCAGTATAGAGAATGTTTTGAAGCGCTATTTCGTTCATGGGGGAATAGATAATCATATTAGGAATACAGCGCAAATAAGCAAGATCAAAAACACCGTGATGCGTTGCGCCGTCTTCTCCCACTAATCCCGCTCTGTCCAAACAGAAAATTACCGGTAAGTTTTGCAGTGCTACGTCATGAATGACTTGGTCGTATGCTCTTTGCAAAAAAGTAGAATAAATATTGCAAAATACGATCATTCCTTGTGCCACCATTCCGGCCGCTAAGGTAACGGCATGTTGCTCGGCGATTCCTACATCAAAGGCGCGTTTTGGGAAAGCTTCCATCATGAATTTGAGGGAACTTCCCGAAGGCATTGCAGGTGTAATCCCTATTATTTTTTCATTTTTTCGGGCCAAATCCAATACGGTCAAGCCAAAAACATCCTGGTATTTCGGCGGTAAATTCTCTTCTGATTTGATGTGAATTTCCCCAGTTGTAGCGTCAAATTTCCCCGGCGCATGGTATTTAACCTGATTTTCTTCGGCTTGTTGCAGTCCTTTACCTTTGGTGGTGATGATATGGAGAAATTTTGGTCCTTTTACTTTTTGCAAGCGTTTGAGTTCCTTGATAACCGCAAAAAGATTATGCCCGTCAATAGGACCCGAATAATCAAAATTCAATGATTTAATCATGTTGTTCTGCCTCGGATTTTTCCCTTCTTTTACGGCAGTAAGATACTTTTTTAACGCACCAACGCTCGGGTCAATGCCGATGGCGTTATCATTAAGGATCACCAGTAAATTAGCATCAGTAACTCCGGCGTGATTTAATCCTTCAAAAGCCATTCCTGATGCGATGGAGGCATCTCCAATCACTGCAATATGTTGTTTATCGTATTCGCCTTTCAAATTAGAAGCAATCGCCATTCCTAATGCTGCCGAAATGGAAGTCGAAGAATGTCCTACGCCAAAAGCATCGTAAATACTTTCACTTCTTTTTGGGAAACCGGAAATACCGCCGAGTTGCCTGTTGGTATGAAAATTTTCTCTTCGGCCGGTGAGTATTTTATGTCCATAGGCCTGATGGCCTACATCCCAGACCAACAAATCATTTGGTGTGTCAAACACATAATGCAAAGCGATGGTGAGTTCAACAACGCCCAAACTGGCCCCAAGATGGCCTTCTTTTGCGGCTACAATATCAATTATGAAATTGCGTAATTCTTGAGCGACCTGAGGAAGTTGGGTTTCATCAAGCAGGCGTAAATCGGTTGGATTGTTTATGGTTGAAAGTAAATTATCTGACATAAAGCAAAGGTACGATTTGAAATTGTATTTTTACATTTGATAAAAAACTTGTTTTATAAAGAATCACAAAATAAAGCGAAGATTTGCAAAGAACTTAAATATGCGAATTCGCGGACTTATACTATGATAAATCCTTTCACCGACGAATATTTTATGAAAAAGGCTTTGCAGGAAGCCGAAATGGCTTTTGAAAAAGGCGAAATTCCGGTTGGTGCCATTATTGTCATTGATAATAAAGTTATTGCCAGAAGTCATAATTTAACCGAATTACTTCATGATGTTACGGCTCATGCGGAAATGCAATCCATAACTGCCGCAGCTAATTATCTTGGCGGAAAATATTTAATGGGTTGTACGCTGTACGTCACACTGGAACCTTGCCAGATGTGCGCCGGCGCTTTGTACTGGAGTCAGATTTCGAGAATTGTCTATGGAGCCACTGATGAAAATAGGGGTTTTGTTAAAATGGGAACACAATTGCATCCTAAAACAACTGTTGTAAAAGGTATCTTGGCTAATGAAGCTTCGGAGTTGATGAAGCGGTTTTTTGTGGAGAGAAGAAAATAATTCTATTTACACAAATCCCTAGCCCAGATTACTTCACTTAATGTTTGTTTTTTATAGGAGTTCAGTGAACTTCGTTTGTAGTGGCATCCTTTTGCAAAGCTTCCAGCCTTTTGAAGGGTGAAAGCTTTGCAAAAGATAGAGCGGATAGCTGGATTAGCTCCTAAAATCAAATAAATTATAAATTACAGATTGCTTCGAAAAATCTCGCAATGACGCACAAAAAAACCGCCAATCTTACGAAAGGCGGTTTATAATTTATTCTATGACAGCATTTTCTTTTTTGTCGTAGAAATGATATTCTAAATACGTGTAAGCATCACGAGGTATGATTTTCACCCACTTTTTATGTTCAAGAAACCATTTTGAACGTAATGATGGAAAACCTTTGGTAAGGTATGCGGCCACAAACGGATGTACATTAAGCACAACATCTTTGTGGTTTTTTAATACTCTTTCCAGATCAAAAGCGATTTTATCAATGATTTGAATTGGTGCTTCAATTTCGGCACTTTCATTGTTTGGATCTTCTTCTCTGGTCTTAATATTTACTTCTGGTCTTACTCTTTGTCTTGTAATTTGAACTAGTCCAAATTTACTAGGGGGTAAGATCTTATGTTTTGCTTTATCATCGCTCATTTCTTCCCTGAGGAAGTCGAACAACACTTTGCGATTTTCAGGATTCGACATGTCGATAAAATCAACCACAATGATTCCGCCCATATCACGAAGACGCAGTTGTCTTGCAATTTCGGCTGCTGCTATCATGTTGACTTCCATGGCTGTATCTTCCTGGTTGGTAGCTTTATTAGAACGGTTTCCGCTGTTTACGTCTATAACGTGCAAGGCTTCAGTATGTTCGATAATAAGATACGCCCCTTTACTCATGGATACTGTTTTTCCAAAAGAAGTTTTGATTTGTCTCTCTATGTTGTATTTCTCAAAAATAGGTGTGTCATTTGATTGATAAAACTTCACTATTGATTGTTTCGAAGGGGCAATTTCTTGCAAATAATCCTTCGTTTGGTTGTACAACTCTTCATCATCAATTTGAATACCACTAAAGGTATCATTAAATACATCTCTTAATATCGAAGAGGCTCTATTGAGTTCTCCTAATACTTTTGAAGGATGATGAGCAGTTGGTAATTTTTTACACATTGCAGTCCATCTGCTGAGCAGGTTCTGCAAATCTTTTTCTAATTCGGCTGTATTTTTGCCTTCGGCTACTGTGCGAACAATAACACCAAATCCTTTTGGTTTGATGGATTGTACTAATCGTTTCAAGCGTTCTTTTTCTTTTTTGTCTTCTATTTTTTGAGAAATAGAAACACGATCAGAAAACGGAACCAAAACTATAAATCTTCCGGCAAGAGAAAGCTCAGCGCTAATCCTTGGTCCTTTTGTAGATATAGGTTCTTTGACAACTTGTACTAAAACAGATTGATTGGCACTCAAAACATCAGTAATGGTACCATCTTTGTCTATTTCTTTTTCAAACTGAAAGTTTTTTAGGGAGAAATCTTTTAATTTACCTGCGCTTACAAGTTTTATGAATTTCAGTTGGGAAGCTAAATTGGGTCCTAAATCATGATAATGTAAAAAGGCATCTTTTTCAAAGCCAACATTTACAAAAGCAGCATTTAGTCCGGCAACGGGTTTCCTGATTTTGGCAATAAAAATATCGCCAACTTGGAAGTTGCTTTTTTCTTCTTCTTTGTGTAATTCAATTAGTTTTCCATCTTTTAATAAGGCAAAATCTACGGCTTCAGAACTAGATCGGATGATTAATTCTTTATTCACGCTGTACATTTTTATCTATTCGCTGTGGCGAACAAATGGATTAAACAATATTTTTAACAGGTATTGAACCCGGGGAAAATTAGCTGGCAGTTTGCAGTGTTAAGTTCGCAGTTGACTGACTACTAAAAACTGAATACTGATTACTAACTTTCAATTTCAATGAACATTTAAAAAGAAAAAAGTAGTTTAAAACTACTTTTTCTTTTTGTGACGATTAGCTCTCGCTCTTTTTTTACGTTTGTGAGTTGCTACCTTATGTCTCTTTCTTTTTTTACCACTTGGCATATCTTATGATTTTATGATTAATTAATATTATTATTTTGCTTCGTTATTTATTTTCACCCCTTCAACAAAAACTTTTGCAGGTTTGAATGCAGGAATGTTGTGTGCAGGAATTTTTATTGTAGTATTTTTAGAAATGTTTCTTCCAGTTTTCTCTGCTCTGGTTTTCACTATAAAGCTTCCAAAACCTCTTAAATAAACATTGTCTCCAGTTTCTAATGAATTTTTTACTTCATTCATAAAAGTCTCTACAGTTGCCTGTACATCTCCCTTTTCAAGACCTAATTTTTCTGAAATTTTTGCTACGATATCTGCTTTCGTCATTTTCTTTCCTATTTATAATGTTGTACTATTTTTTTGAGTTTGCAAATATAGGAATTTAAAAAACAATTATTCAAGCTAATTCATTAAATTTTAATCACATAAACTTTTACTTTTGCAGTCTAATATTTAAAAATGAATTTTTCTAACCTGCTGATAAAATGGTATTTACAAAATAAACGGGATTTGCCATGGCGAAACACTACGGATCCGTATCCTATTTGGCTCTCCGAAATCATGTTGCAGCAGACACGCGTTGCCCAAGGAATGCCTTATTTTATGTCTTTTACTGCCGCTTTTCCTACTGTTTTTGATTTAGCAAAAGCCAATGAAGAACATGTTTTGAAACTTTGGCAGGGATTAGGATATTATTCCAGAGCGCGAAATTTGCATAAAACGGCGCAATATGTGGCCTCAGATTTAGGGGGAAGTTTTCCGGATAACTATGCGGATTTACTAAAATTAAAAGGCATTGGGGAATATACCGCTGCGGCCATCGCTTCTTTTTCTTATAACGAAGCCGTTCCGGTTGTTGATGGAAATGTATTCCGAGTTTTATCGCGTTATTTCGATATAGATACAGATATTGCTCAGGCTTCTGCCAAAAAAGAATTCGCTGCTTTGGCATTCGAACTGATGCCAAAAGATAACCCGGCAACCTTCAATCAAGCCATTATGGAATTTGGGGCTTTGCAATGTGTTCCTAAAAGTCCAAATTGCGGTATTTGTGTTTTTAACGAAAGTTGCGCTGCTTTGCAAAAAAACAAAGTTAATCAGTTGCCTGTTAAGACTAAAAAACTAAAAGTGAGAAGCCGTTACTTTAATTATCTGGTTGTTGCAGATGAAAATGACAACACCATAATTCAAAAACGAACAGACAAAGGAATTTGGCACAATCTCTATGAATTCCCTTTGATAGAAACCGAAAAAGAGGAAGATTTTGATTGTGTTAGCGAAGCTATTCAAGCGGATTATTTTAAAGAAAATACTGTCGTAAGTATGTTAGAATACAACGAAAAAAGTATCCTTCATAAATTGTCACACCAGCATTTACATATTAAGTTTTGGAAAGTGAAAATTGAAGGAACAATTGAAAACGGAATTGACGTTGAAACTTTGAGAACTTTTCCGTTCCCAATTGTGATTCATAATTTTATTGAAAAGGATTTATAGAGTTTCTAAAAAAATGTATCTTTGATAAAATACCATATTCTAAAATGAACGGAACATTAAACAAGGTTATGCTAATTGGTTTTCTTGGCGACGACATCAAAATGCATTATTTTGATGGAGGCAATTGTATTGGAAGATTTCAGTTGGCCACAAACGAAGTGTATATCAACAAAACCACCAATGAAAAAATCACTTCTACGGAGTGGCACAATTTAGTTGTTCGCAACAAAGCGGCGGAACTTTGTGAAAAATACCTTTCTAAAGGCGATAAAATTTACGTGGAAGGACGCATTAAATCCCGTCAATGGCAGTCAGAGGATGGAAGTACAAAACACACCACTGAAATTCAGGTAACCGAATTTACTTTTCTGTCAACTAAGAAAGACACTGAAAGTAATAAACAAATTCCTGTACCTGATGTCCCGAAAAACACTAATTTTGACACCGATAAGAATGTCATGCCTATAAACGACTTGCCATTTTGAGTGTTTAACTAATCCTTACCAATTTGGACTCAGAGCCCAGTTTGCTTTTTGCTTACGCAATAGATACTAATTTAGCATTTGGTTTTACAGTAATAATCATATTGCTGTTTTGTTCCGCATTAATTTCAGGTGCCGAAGTAGCCTTGTTTTCGTTGTCACAAAAAGAGATTGATGAAATCATTCAAGAGAATGATTCTAAAGGAAAAATCATTGCCGCGCTTTTAGAAAAACCCAAAAAACTGCTGGCCACACTTCTGGTTGCTAATAATTTTGTCAACATAGCGATAGTAATATTGTTTTCATACGCTGGAAAAAGCATGTTTGCAGCGATAACCCAACCGGTATTGAAATTCATCTTGGAAGTATTGGTAGTCACTTTTTTGATTTTGCTCTTTGGGGAAGTCTTGCCTAAAGTATATGCCAGTCGAAATAATACCAAGTTTGCCAAACTTATTGCTTACCCTATTTTCTTTTTAGATAAGCTTTTGACGCCTATTAGTTTACCAATGCGTGCAGCAACGATTTATTTGCATAACAAATTAGGAAAACAAAAAACAAATTTTTCTGTTGATCAATTATCACAGGCTTTAGAGCTTACGGCTTCGGATGAAACCTCTTCCGAAGAGCAAAAAATATTAGAAGGAATTGTGAGTTTTGGAAATACGGATACCAGACAAGTAATGAGTCCGCGAATCGATATTTTTGCTTTAGAAATAGAAGAATCTTTTGCTGCTATTTGTCCCAAAATTATAGAAAAAGGATATTCCAGAATTCCGGTATATCGAGACAATATAGACCAGATAGAAGGCGTTTTGTTTGTCAAAGACTTGCTTCCGCATATTAATACAAATGAATTTGACTGGAAAGCATTGCTGCGAGAACCTTTTTTTGTCCCTGAAAACAAAAAGCTGGATAATTTGCTGAAAGATTTTCAGAACAAGAAAAGTCATTTAGCGATCGTGGTAGATGAATATGGAGGAACCTCAGGGTTAGTTTCTCTTGAGGATGTTATTGAAGAAATTGTTGGGGATATCAGTGATGAATTTGATGATGAGCAGATTAGTTTTTCTCAAATTGATGAAAAAAATTACCTTTTTGAAGGAAAAATAAACCTGAGAGATTTTTATCGGATTATTGATGTTAATGAAGAATTATTCGAAATTAAAAAAGGAGAAGCCGAAACATTAGCCGGATTTATTCTGGAAATTTTAGGCAATTTCCCTAAAAAAGATCAAAAAATTGTATTCGAAAACTGTCTGTTTACTATAGAAGCAGTGGATAAAAAACGAGTTAAACAGATAAAAGTAACGATTGAATAATCCTTCCATGGTCCTCTGCGAAGGAAAGAGAGCCATTGGAATACGTTTTCTTAAAATTTGTAAGATTAAAAAAAATAGAAATGTTTAAAAAAACAATCCCTTTTCTGGTAATAGCACTAACATCATTGTTGAGTTTTAGTTGCAAAGACGCCGTGATCCCAAAACCATCCGCTTATTTGCGGTTGGATTATCCGCAAGCCAGTTATATGAATTTTGAAAACGAATGTCCTTTTGTTTTCGATATGAATTCAGAGGCCGTTATCCAGAAAGAGCCCAATTGTGGTTTCACGATTACCTATCCAAAAATGAAAGCGACTATTTATCTCACCTATAAACCAGTCACTAAAAACATTAATGAACTGTTGCGGGATGCACAAAAATTGACTTATGAACACGTGATAAAAGCAGATGATATCCTGGAACAACCGTATTTTAATCCCGATAAAAAAGTGTACGGTATGTTTTATCAGGTAGAAGGAAATGCAGCAACGAATTCCCAGTTTTATGCGACGGACAGCACTAGTCATTTTTTGACGGGATCCGTTTATTTTTATGCGAAACCCAATTATGACTCGATTATGCCAGCGGCAAGTTATATCAAAAATGATATGCAGCGGCTAATGGAAACCTTGAAGTGGAAATAACAACAATAGCCATTTACCGGAATAGTACAAAATAAGCAATACTCTTTTTAGAATAAATAAGGCTTTTAAGTTTAAATTAGCCTGTTAACACTAACTGTACGCTTTTTTTAATGACCTTCAACATCCTTGTGTGGTTCAAAAAAAAACATCCCCGTAAAGAGAATGTTTTGTTGCGATAAAGGTAAAGTTCTATTTAGGACTTCATTTTAGAAACCTTGTATGTTTTGCCATCAGCAGCGGCTTCAACCACTGTTGTCAATTTTTCTGGTGTTTGAACTGTTTTGTCAAAAGTTACAGTGGCCATTTTAGTATCAAAATCTACTGTTGCTTTTTGAACACCATCCTGTGCGGTTAGATCTTCTTGAATCGTTTTGGCGCAGCCTACAGCGCACGTCATTCCTTCTACAGAGAAACTCGCTGTTTGAAGATTAGCAGCTGCAATTTCCTTTTTAACTTTTGGAGCAGTTGTTTCAGCCGTTTCTTTTGAAGCTATGTCTGTTTCTTTTTCTTTGCAACCTACAAATAAAAGACATGTAAGTACCAGTGTTGCGATTGATTTTTTGAAATTCATTATAATGTATATTTTGAAGATTAACTACTTTTTTATGAATTACAAAATTAATTAAAAAAAGAAGGACTAATTCATAAAATAATTACAATTTTGGGCAAAATTATTTTTATGGAATCGAAGCAGTTAAAATGGGTGTATTTGTTGGTTCTTGCCTTGGTTTGGGGAAGTTCCTTTATACTGATAAAAAAAGGATTAATAGGTTTGACAGCGTTACAATTGGGATCGTTGCGAATTATTTTTGCAGCTGTTTTTTTAATATTAATAGGGTTCAAAAGTTTGTCTAAAATCCCAGTATTTAAATGGAAATACATTGCTTTAACATCTTTATTCGGGACATTTATACCCGCTTACTTGTTTGCAATTGCACAGACTGAAATTGATAGTTCCGTGAGTTCTATTTTGAATTCCCTGACCCCTTTGAATACGCTGATTCTTGGCGCTTTGGTTTTTGGACTGCAGTTCAAAAGAAATCAAATTTTTGGAATTCTAATTGGTTTATTAGGAAGCGCTTTGTTGATTTTGAACGGTGCCATGCATCATCCGGAACAAAATTATTATTATGCTATTTTGGTTTTAATAGCTTCGATATGTTACGCAGTCAATGTCAATTTAATCAAAAAATATTTGCATGATTTGAGTCCGCTGAGTATTACTACCGGGAATTTTATGGTATTGTTTTTTCCGGCATTCATAATCTTGTTTTTCTCCGGTTTTTTTGAAGTGGTACATGATGTGAAAGTGCAGGAATCAATTTTGTTTATAATGGTTTTAGGTGTGGTAGGAACTGGAATTGCGAATATTCTGTTCTTTAAATTAATCCAGATGTCATCACCGGTTTTTGCTACTTCGGTAACGTATTTGATTCCCGTAGTTGCTTTTTGCTGGGGATTATTGGATAATGAAATGCTAACGCCAGTTCAGTTTTTTGGTGCTTTTATTATTTTAATCGGCGTGTATTTGTCGGCTAAGAAGTAGTAGCTGTTCTTGATCAGTTTGTGTTTAGGATCTTATTAAAAATAATAAAGGCTGTCTAAAAATAGACAGCCTTTATTTATTTATTCAAGATTTGATTATAAAAAATCAGCATCTGAAACACCTTCATTGATTTTTACATCAGACATTTTTATGTCTAATTCAAAACCTACATTCTGGATGATGTTAAAAGGAACTTTAACTCCTTTCACTTCTTTGTAATCTCCATAATTTGTAGTTTGAGTGATGCTTTGCCCACCTTGTTCAACAATTTTAGATTCGGCTAATTTTAAACCAGTAGTTACATCATAGAATAGTGTAGTTTTCCCGTTTTTGACGGCGTACGCATCTTTCCCATTAATGGATTCAATAGTTTCCAGCGTTAAACCTTGGTTTTTAGCAAGAGACAATTCTTCAAATGGTGTGGCAGCTGCTTTCATATCAGCAAGTGTACTGCCTTCAATATTTTGGCGTTGCCCTTGTTGCATTACGTAAGCTCCTTTTTCATTTACCACTTGTTTCATTAGGCTCATTGTGCCCATCGTTAATTCAACCATCAATTTTCCTTTGGCATCAATTTTTGAGGTGAAGCTTAATGGAGAAGGCGCTTGCGGAATAGTTGTTGTCCCGTTCATTACAATTGTTTTTACAGCCAATGCTGCTTTTTCTCCACCGATAGCTTTGATGTAATTCTCAATGACACTTTTGGCAGTGACTCCTGCTGGAACTGGTTTTTTTAATTCTGGTTTAGCTGTTGCATTTCCGTATTTATCAAAGTAGGAAACTGGTATTTTCAATTTTTCCAGATTAGTAGCTACATCAGCTGCTTTTCCAACAATTACAATTCGGCTGTTGTCCGTTAAAAAATATTTATTTGATACTCTTAAAATGTCATCTGCTGTTACAGCGCTGATATTTTTGATGTAGTTTTCGTAGAAGTCAGCTGGTAAGCTTTGTGTTTGAATTCTCAAAGCATATCCTGCCACGGTTTGTGGCTTTTCAATTTGCATTACAAAACGTCCAATGTATCCTGCTTTTACGCTGGCTAACATTTCATCCGTCACTTTCTCAGTTCTGATTTTTTTGAATTCTTTAAAAATTTCAACAACCGTGCTATCTGTTACGGCATTACGAACTTGCGTAGAAGCATTGAAAGTAGAAATGCGTTTGTCTCCGTAAATGCTTGTTCTTGCACCATAAGTCCATCCGTGCGCTTCTCTTAAGTTCATGTTGATGTAACTATTAAAGTCACCACCTAAAATTTGGTTCGCAACTAAGACAGCAAAATAATCTGGATCAGTCATTTTAAGATTTGACATATTTACAACCGCAACTTCTGATTGAACTGCATTTGGCATGTCAATAAAGTTGATTTGTGTAGCGGAAACATCTATTGGATCGCTATAAGAGATCGATGGAGCAGCTGCTTTTTTCCATGAGCCAAAGAATTTCTCTACCATTTTTTTTGTCTCGCTGAATTTTACATCACCCACAATAATTAGGTAAGCGTTGCTTGGCACAAAATATGTTGTGTAGTTTGCTTTTACATCTGCAAGAGTTACGTTTTTCAAGGTAGCTTCGCTAACATATTCGCCTGCAGGATGGTTTTTCCCATAAGTCAAAACATCTACAACTCTTGCTGCTACTGCTGAAACGCTTTTTTCATTGGCTTTCAAACCTTCAATAAGTTTTGCTTTTTCTTTGTCAAATTCCTCTTGGGTGAAGTTTGGGTTTAATGCACCATCAGCCATTAGCTCTAAAACTCTCCCCGAATATTTAGATAAGGAACTTGCTGAAGCGCCATTAGAACTAAAATTGATGTTAGCGCCTAAGAAATCTACTTCTTCATTGAAAGCTGTTTTCGAAATTTTAGTGGTGCCGCTTCCGATTAATGTACTGGTCATGTCGGCAACCCCTTTTTTGTCGCCTTCAGCATACGGATCATTGTCTAAGGTAAGACTGAATGCTACTCTAGGAAGTTTATGGTTTTCGACAACCATAACTTTTAATCCATTTTTTAATTCAAAAGTTAACGGTTTTCCGATTTTTATTGATGGTGCTACACCAGGTTTTGGCTGAGGGATGATTTGTCCTTGCATAATTACGGTTAAGAACAAGCTTGATAAAATTAATATTGATTTTTTCATAATGATGTATCTTAGTTTTGAGCTTTGTCTTTAGATGGAACATAATCCAAAACTAATCTTTGGTTTGGATTTAAATATTTCTTAGCAATATCTCTGATTTCTTCCCGAGTGATAGAATGATAGATTTCAATTTCGGTATTGATTAAGTTTACATCACCGTATAACAAATGATAGGAAGCCAGATTGTCTGCAATACCGTCAATGGTAGAGTTGCTGTTTACATATTGGTTTTCGAATTTGTTTTGTAGTTTTTGTAAATCTCTTTCAGAAATCAATTCCGTTTGTAATTTTACAATTTCAGAGTCAATTTCGGCAAGAATATTTTCGGTTGTGTTAGGCGCTTGAGGCAAACCGTAAATGATATAGCTGCCGTAGTCTTCTTGGCTGTTACTAAAAGCGCCAATTTGCAAGGCCATCTTTTTGTCATCAACTATTTTTTTGTATAGTCTAGAACTTTTTCCATCGCTTAAGATGGATGAAATCATATCCAGTACTCTTGCGTCTCTGGTTTTCATAGATGGCGTTCTGTAGGCTGCTACAATTGCAGGGATTTGGATATTAGCATCTTGAAATTCTGCTTTTATAGTTTGAGTAATCGGTTCTTCAACAAATGTTTCTCTTTGTATGGGAGCTCCTTTTTTGATCGGTCCAAAATATTTTTGAATCCATTCTTTTGCTTGCTCTTTTTTGAAATCACCAGCGACAATTAAAACAGCATTGTTCGGAATGTAAAATTTCTTGTTGAAAGCTTGGAATTCTTCTAATGTTGCAGCGTCTAAATGGCTCATAGAACCTATAGTTGCCCAACGGTATGGGTGTTTTGTGAAAATATTCTTTTTTACTTCCGCCAAAAAATTTCCGTAAGGCTGATTGTCAACGCGCAATCTCTTTTCTTCTTTCACCACTTCGTTTTGAGTATCAACACCAATTTGATTGATCACTGGGTGCAGCATTCTTTCTGCTTCCATCCATAAACCTAATTCTAAGTTGTTAGATGGGAAAACCTCGTAATAATAGGTTCGGTCATCCGTTGTGTTGGCATTATTTACACCACCGTTTCCAGTTACAATCTTAAACCACTCACCGCGTTTGATGTTTTCGGTTCCTTCAAACAATAAATGTTCAAAAAAGTGAGCAAAACCAGTTCTTTCCGGATTTTCATCTTTAGCGCCTACATGGTACATTACTGAGGTAATAACAGTAGGGGCAGAAGGATCGTTGTGCAAAATCACATGCAGTCCATTGTCTAATTTGTATTCTTCAAAAGCTACTTTCTGAGCAGAAGCTACTCCTCCTAGCATAAACAAAGCACCTAAAGCCATTAATGAATTTTTCATAAGGTTAATAATTTTGTTAATATGCATAATTAGTAGTGGTTTTTAATTTTTGTTACATAAAAAGTGTTTCGCTGTGAGAAATTTAACACTAGTTAAGCGTTTTATTTTGTAAAATTATTTCAAAAGTCTATTTAATAAGTAATTATGATGTATTGGGTATTTTTTTTTCTTCAACAAATTGCGAGGTAATTATTTAATTGTATATTTGCAACCTTAAAAATTTATAAAACAATTTGTTATGTATGCAATCGTAGAGATAGCAGGGCAACAGTTTAAAGTTAGCAAAGACCTAAAGGTTTACGTTCACCGTTTAGCAAATGAAGAAGGAACTCAAGTTTCTTTCGACAAAGTTTATTTGTTAGATGATAACGGTACAATCACAATAGGCGCCCCAGCTATAGAAGGTGCTTCAGTAGAAGCCAAAGTGTTACAACACTTAAAAGGAGATAAAGTTATCATTTTCAAAAAGAAAAGAAGAAAAGGATACAAAAAGAGAAACGGACACCGTCAGTATCTTACTCAAATTGTAATCGAAGGTATTACTGCAGCAGGTGCTAAAAAAGCGGCTCCTAAAAAAGCAGCAGTTGAAGCAACTACAGAAGAAGTTGAAGCTCCTAAGAAAAAGGTAGCTAAAGCTAAAAAAGAAGATACTCAAGAATAATAACAAAATAAAACTAATACGTCATGGCTCACAAGAAAGGTGTCGGTAGTTCTAAGAATGGTAGAGAATCAGAATCAAAACGTTTAGGTGTTAAGATTTTTGGTGGTCAAGCTGCTATTGCTGGGAACATCATCGTAAGACAAAGAGGTTCAAAACATAATCCAGGTGCAAATGTTTACATCAGTAAAGATCACACCCTACACGCAAGAGTAGATGGAGTTGTTTTTTTCCAAAAGAAAAGAGATAACAAATCTTATGTATCTATACTTCCATTTGAAGTTGAAGCATAATTGATTTTCTCAATTATTAAAAAACCCGTTTCGAAAGAAATGGGTTTTTTTTTTGACCTTAGCCAAGCGCCTCCGGAATCTTCAAAGGAAAAGAAGGCAAAGTCAAAATTGATGGTTTGCCTGATTTGTAAATTATATTTGATTTTATCAGGGTATAAGTATTGATTATATTCGTAGTTTTTTATTGCTGGTCTAGGGGAGTTTAATGAATTAAATTTCGGTTCAAATAAAATGCCGTATACTGTTTTGGAAGGGATATTTTGTAATTAGAAACTGTTGTGATTCTTTTATAGGTTTTACAAATCAGAACTGTTTTTAGAAAATCATCTTCTAATTAAAATATAAATTTTCACTTGTATAGGTGATTACTGCTTGTCTGTAATTTTTTTGGACACTCAAAGACACTGTAGTGTTTTTTTTCTTTCAAATTTTCCCTCTCCATTATATTCTTTATAAACGCATCTCTTTTTTTGATATAATTTCACTAATTCAGAAGGTTATTTCTAGTTTTAAACGGTATCTGATTTTATATGGCAACATAAAGATTAGATTCATTACTCTCTAATAGTTTAAATCTATAGGATTTTTTTTTAATTAATAAATTGAAATTAATTTTTAAATAATTTATTGTTTTAATATTGATTAGAAATTAAGTTTATTTTTTTTAACCTTTTTTTTTGATAAAAAATTAATTAATTAATTCTTTTTTGGATTAAAATATAATAATTATGTTTTTTAAAGTCAAAATTTTGATTAAAATTTATTTTAATCAATTTTAATCAAATATTTTTTTTGGAATAATAGTTACGAGAATGTTGGTTTTACGAGTCAAAACAGCATACCGTGATATAGTTAATATGATTCTGTTTAATCAGATTAGACATTAAAAATGATCTTGTCTAAGTGGTTTATTGATTGTTCGTTTGAATTAATGATTTTAAAGACTACAAATACTATTAATTAATAAATATTAGCGCTAATGAAATAAAGTATCAAATTACACAGCATTAAACAATAAGGACAAACTCAATTAGTACACCAAATTTTACAGCACAACTATGAATAAACTATTACTCACATCTAGTTTTTTGTTTTTTACCTTTTTAATTTTCGCTCAAAAAAGTAAAACTCAAAATAATGAAAAATATTTGCAATCAAATACAAATATCCAGGAATTTAAATTTAATAAAAGTCGCCAGAGTCCTTCTTTACTAAAAATTAAACCGGACTATACTTTAAATTTAGCTGGTGTTCCTGCTTTTTTAGTGGAAGTACTGCAATTAGATAAAAATTCATTTGAATTTAAAGAAATTCACACCAATACCACCAAGGGGAATTTTAATATCGTTACTTTTTCTGCCTTCTATAATGGGGTGAAAGTGGAGCATGCGCGATATAATATTGTTCTTAAAAAAGATAAAGTAACTGCAATTACACTAGAGCATTATGTTATGGGTGCTAATGTTTCTAAGACAAAGTCATTGTCCCAAGACCAAGCATTAGAAAAGGCAAAGCAACATGTTGGTGCTGAGAATTATGTTTGGGAAGATATTTCAAAAAGTTTAAAAGTTACGGTGAATCAGAAAGAGATACAACAATTACAAAAATCATATAATGAATATTTGCCTAAAGGCGAATTAGTATATGTTGATAATTATAAGACAAAAGAGGTTGACTTAACGCTTGCATACAAATTCAATATATACGCATCAAAACCATTATCAAGAAACAATGTTTTTGTTGATGCTGCCAATGGCCAGATTTTATTAACGGATGCAATTATTAAACATGCAGATGAAATTAATAAAAACATCGAAAAGAATAAAATAAACACCACTAATTCAGCAGCAATTTTAGCCTCAGTTGAAGGGAACGGAGCTACAAGATATGCTGGAAACAGAAAATTTCAGACTACATTAGATGCAGTCAATAATCGCTATTCATTATTCGGGACTATTCCGGTCCTTGTGAATGGATTGCCGGTTGTTATAGAAAACGAAACGCGTTCTTATAATGGAGTAGGTGGAGCGCCTATTGGTGTGCCTAATATTCCATCGTATTCTATTTATGATGGTGATGCTCCATCAGGACAATTAAAAGTTGAAATTGGAGACAACAACTGGACCGCAGATGAACACTGGAGAAGTCGTTTCACTACTCTAAAATACCCTGTTGACAATGAAACAAAAAATGATGATATTGCTTTAGATGCGCATTGGGGAGCTGAAATAGTAATTAAATATTGGGGAGCTATTCATAATCGAAGTAGTTATGATAATCGTGGTACCAAAGTTATTAATTATGTACATTATGGTGATGCGTATGACAATGCTTTCTGGAATGGTACTGCAATGACCTACGGAGATGGAAGTTATCAAGGCGGTACAAAGCCTAATGGTTCTTTTGGACCTTTAACATCCATGGATGTTTGTGGGCATGAAATAGGACATGGTGTCTGCTCTAATACATCTGATTTAGTTTACGCCAGAGAATCCGGTGCTATGAATGAAGGGTTTTCGGATATCTGGGCAGCATCTGTAGAAAACTATGTATTGACTACAATTGATAGTTCGTTGCCTTATGACCCGTGGGGAATTGGAGAACAAATTGATGAACGTGATGGTGGGTTAGCTCCGGGCGCAGCTGGATCTACTGCTTTGCGTTGGATGGATGATCCAAAAGCAAATACAGATCCCGACAGTTATGGAGGTAAATTTTGGTCTGACCCACAATGTGTACAACCTAGCTTAGCGAATGACCAATGCGGAGTCCATAGTAATAGTGGAGTTCTAAATAAATGGTATTATTTATTAGTAGAAGGTTCTGGAAAGAGTTTTACTCGTGGGAAAGCTAAAGCGGCTGCAGATGATCAAATAAATGATGCTTTGAAGGTCTACAGTGTCAAAGGTTTAGGTTTTCTTATTGCTGAACAGATTACTTTTAAGGCCGAAGTGCTACTTACTCCAAACGCTACTTTTCAAGAGATGAGAGATGCAAGTATACTTGTTGCAGGACAAGAATATGGAACGTTTTCTAATGAAGTGAAACAAGTAACGAATGCCTGGTATGCGGTTAATGTAGGGAATGAATTTATTGCGCCTGATCCAAACCAACTTTTCTTTGAATCGGCTAATGTTTCTGTAGTCAACGAGCAGACAGCAACACAAGGGTGTGCTGTTTTTAATACAATAGAGGTTAAGGTTACTGGGGTAAACATCACTTCTCCTCAAACCATTAATTTAGACTTCTCAGGTTCTACAGCAACTATTAATAAAGACTTTACTACATCAGCAACTAGTTTGTCTTTTGATAAAGATGGGACTAAAACAATTTTACTCAACATTTTTAATGATGGTATAGTTGAAGGTGTAGAAAATATTATAATCAAGTTTAATGTAAATACTCCTGTAGCGCAATCTAGAATTCAAAACATCACAATTGTTGATAATGATTATGTACCAGCTATTGGTATAGGTACGGTAGAGATTTTTAAAGAAACTTTTACTACTTCAAATATTCCATCTGGTTGGGAAACTAAAAGTGTAATAGGATTGGATCCCAATGTTTGGCTTTTTAATGGGCCAAATACTTTAGGAAAAGCATACGTTTCAAATGGCACTGCATCTCAAGGCGCCACTTATGATTCAACCCAAAACGGAAATCTACTTCTCATAAGCAAATTGATTGATACAAAAGGGATGAGCGATGTTACTGTAGCTTTTGACTGGGAAGCAGGAGGAGAAACGGACCAAGTAGATAATACTGCGTTGTTTGATTATGGTGAATTTGTATACTCTTTAGATGGCGCTAATTATAATTCTTTAGCCTTTTTTGCAGGTACAGCATCAGGAGCTGTTATGTCTTCAGGTAAGTATAATAAAGCGACACCGGCATTAAATAATACACAATTTCATTTAGCTTGGAGATGGTATAATGATGCTTTACTAGGTACTGCTTTTAGTTTTACTTTAGACAACGTAGTAGTAAGCGGAACACCAGCTTCAGTAGAATCTGATTTGATGCAATTTGATAGTGAAACCGTAAAAATTGGTAACCAAGTATACTTTTTGAGCGATCAGGATGGAGATGTCATTGGGATGATAGAAAATGCGACTAAGGATCTGGGTTGTGTTACGCTAACTATTAGTGAATCAGGTAGTAAATCTAACTTTACTAATATAGCAGGATCTCATTCAGGGAAAGTTATCAAAGTAGAAGCAGATGGATTGAATGCACCAACAGCTTCCTATGACTTAACACTATTCTTTACAGATGCTGAAACAAGTGAGTTTTCAGACCCTAGCGGGTTAAGAGTTATAAAAGTAAATAGCAACTCTATCAATGATGCTAAAAATTACCCTAAGAATTTTCAAATAAACGGAGGGTTAGGTGCTGCATATTCTGCGGAGCAATATCGTACTTATAAAGGAAATCATACCGGATCTGGAACTTTTGCTTTGGTAACACAAGCAACTTTATCTACGCAAAAAATTAATGGGGAAGAATTTAAAATATACCCAACTGTATTATCGGCTGATAAAGTAATTACAATTTCCAGTGCAAGAACACCAATTGATCGGGTTGACATTTATACCCTAAATGGAGGTTTAATAAGCGCTTTGCAATTAGAAAGTGGTAATGAAGCTAAAATACCTGTTAGTAAATTATCCAGCGGAATGTATTTTCTTGTTATAAATGGTAATAAATCAGATACATTTAAGTTTCTGATGCAATAAATAATTGATTCAAAATCCCCCATCGTAGAAATGCAATGGGGGATTTATTTTTTACCTAAATTTAAAGATAATGAATACTAAAAATAATTTTCTTTTACCCCTACTGTTTTGTTTTTCCTTAAGCATATCATGGGGGCAGAATAAAAGTGATTGGACCGCTTTATCCGAAAACAGTCGGCTCAAAATTAATAATATTAGTTTTGATAAAGAAAAAATGCCCACAAAATTTAAACTTTACACGGTTGGTATAGCCACTGTTAAAAATAAACTACAGAATGCTCCTAAAAGAGGTGTGTTTTTTGGGACTTCTCAAAATATAATCAATGTGCCTAATGAAGACGGTTCTGTTGAAAATTATCAAGTTTTAGACGCCCAAATTTTGCATCCGGATTTGGCTGCAAAATTACCAAATATTAAAAGTTATGTTGGTAGTTCATTAGTACATCCTGGTAAATATATTCGGTTTAGTCTGTCGCAAGCCGGATTTCATGCTCAGGTTTTTGAAGCTGGAAAATCAACTTATTTTATAGATCCCTATACAAGTGATAAGTCAGTATATATTGCTTACAACAGAGATGATCTAGTCAATAATTCATCTGATGTTTTTACTTGCGAGACTGATAATTCACTTTCTAAAAAAACTGGAAATACGCAAATAAATAAAACGATAGGTGCTACTGATGATAGTAAAATTCGGTTGTATGAATTAGCAATGTCGTGTACAGGAGAGTATGGTGCCTTGTTTATTGGTAATGCTACTACCGATTTTGAAAAAAAATCAAATATCATGGCGCAAATGGTTGTCACAATGACACGAGTAAATGGTATTTATGAGAAAGAATTAGGTATCACATATCAGTTTGTACCTAAGAATTTTGATGTAATGTATTATGATGGAACTACTGACCCTTGGGGTACAGAATATAATAAGCAAACTCAATTGACCATAGATGCTAATATTGGAGACGCAAACTACGACATAGGGCATAATTTTAATACAGCTGGCGGCGGTAATGCAGGTTGTATTGGTTGTGTTTGTAATTCCGGAAATAAAGGAAGCGGTATGACTGGTAGATCAAATCCTACTGGAGACTCTTTTGATGTTGATTATGTCGCTCATGAGATTGGGCATCAAATGGGAGGGTATCATACCCATAATGGAACAACTACCTGTTTGAAAAGTGGAAATAATACCGAAGTGGAACCCGGAAGCGGATCGTCAATAATGGGGTATGCCGGAATTTGTACGGGGCAAAATGTACAGGAAAATTCGGATGATTATTTTAATTATGTAAACATACGAGACATAAGTGCTAACATTCAAGGGGGTGTGAGTTCCGCTTGTTTTGATGAAATCAAGGTTAGCAACTTACCGCCAAAAGCCAATGCGGGAGCAAATTATAGTATTCCTGTAGGTACCGCATTTCAGTTGTCAGGAACAGGTTCTGATCCTGACTCAGGAGATCTTCTTACTTATACGTGGGAACAAAATGACAATGAAGAGATGCAAAGTCCTGTTCAGCCTGTCCCAACGGCTATTCAAGGTCCTATGTTTAGAACCCGAAGAGGAACCACAAAACCTAATAGGTATTTCCCCCAATTAACAGATATTTTAAGTAATAATCTGATGCCTACTTGGGAGGTAATTCCCCAAGTTCAACGGAGTTTTGAGTTTGCTTTTACGGTTAGGGATAATGTTGTTTATGGCGGACAAACGGCAGCTGATTTAATGACATTAAATACAATTCAAACGTCAGGACCATTTAAAGTATCAAGTCAAAACACGAATACGACTTGGATACAAGGTGAAACTCAACTGATAACTTGGGATGTTGCGAATACCAATTTACTTCCGGTAAACTGTTTGTTTGTAAATATTTTATTTTCGGCTTTAGGAGATTTTACCGATACTATTATATTAGCGGATAAGGCTTTAAATAGTGGTTCTAAAAGCATCATTGTACCCTCTTCTTTAACGGAATCAGGGCGTTTAATGATAAAAGCGGCTGACAATGTTTTCTTAGATGTAAATGACGCAACTATAATAATTAAGCAAGTTACAACTCCAACATTCTTTTTGACAGCGCTTGAAGTCTCAAAAATCCAATGTGCTAATGATAATAAATCAACTTTTAGTTTTGATTATATTCCTTCTGCGGGTTTTACGGGGGTAGTGAGATTTGCTGCGACAGGTTTACCATCTGGTTCCACAGCTAGCTTTACACCAACAACAGCAAGTACCTCAAAAGAAACAATACTAATGACCGTTAGCGGATTTTCTAATTCAAACCCTAAGGATTATTCTATCACTTTCGCGGGTACTTCTTCGTCAGAAACCAAAACTCAAGTTGTTGTATTAACGCTAAAGGGAGGTGTTTTTTCGGAGCCTGTGCTGAGTAGTCCAGCTAATACAAGTGTGAAACAATCAACTTATCCATCCTATATCTGGTCTAAAGATGGGAATAACAGTGCTGAATTTTTTGATGTGGAAGTTGCTTCTGATTCAAATTTTCAATCTATAGTAGAAACCGCAACTGTCTCAAAAAATGGATATAATCAAAATAAAGGGTTAAGCGAAAATACGTTATATTATTGGAGAGTTAGGCCTAAAAACGAATGTGCAAACGGTGTTTTTAGTAGGCCAAGTAGCTTTACAACTGGTTCAAACAAGTGTTTTAGTAGGACTAACACTAATCCTTCTGTAATAGTATCAACCTTAACGACAACAAGCACAATAAATATAGCAACTGATATCCCAATTTCTGATATTAATGTTTCGATGAAAATTACCCATAGTTATATAGGAGATATAGTTGCGGTACTGACAAGTCCATCAGGGACCAATGTTTCACTCATAGCTAGTAAGTGTGATTCTAATCCAGATTTGAATGCTACTTTTGATGATCAAGGGTTGGCTGTAATAAACTGTTCTTTAACAAGTCCAGCAATCTCTGGTGTTTTAAAGCCGGCGCAACCGCTTTCTGCTTTTAATGGAGAAAGTGCTAAAGGCGAATGGAGACTTAATATAACGGATACAGGATTAGGGGATGATGGTATACTGACATCATGGGCAATAGCGTATTGTGGAATAGAAAGCTTAAGCCTTAGCGCTAAAAATTTTGATACTTCCCTAATTCAGGTCTATCCAAATCCTGCAAAAAACAGCATTACGGTTCAATTTGAAAAAACACAGCACTTAGATGTTGCAGTATTTGATTTGTTAGGAAGACAGATTTTAAGTACAGTACTAAAGTCTTCTAGTAATACAATAGATGTTTCTTCTCTTTCGTCTGGAACGTATATCATGCAGCTAATTGATGATGAGAATAATAAAACCAGTAAAAAAATTATTATTGAATAATTTCAAAATGTGATAAAAGCGTTATGCTGAAGCATTATTGATTTTCTCAATTATTATAAATAAGTCGAAAGTTTAAAAGTCGTAAAGTCAAAAGAATTAACTTTAAGTAAAGCAGCTTTAAATCAGATTGTTATGTAATTTTATCTTGATTTTAAAATACGACATTATACCATGGTTATTACTTAGTACCCATTTCAATTATTATTGGAATGGGTATTTTGTTTTAATTTAAAATTAGAACAAATAGTGAACTGTTTGGTGGTAAATATTAAAAACAACTTAGTGTTGATTTATTCTAAGGTTCTGCATAAAATATAGAGATTCAACACAAAGTAAAAAAACGCGGGTAAAGAAACCAATAAAGAATCTTTCATCTTTATTCTTACCCCTGTACCAAGAAGCATAAGCAAAGCTAGGCCTCCGGAAGCAAGAACTAAAACAGTATGATTTTGAAGCCCAATAAATAAACCGATAGCCCCTGCCAATTCTAAAACAGCAATTAATGGTCCAAATTTTTCAAGTCCAAAGCGTTTAAATTCATTTTTCATATTCGACGAGGCAAAATACGCCATTCCATAGATAAGAAAGGAGGTTGCCGAAAATAAAATAAGTAAATGCAATAAATTCATGTTTTGATTATTTGGAAGCGCATAATGCAACAAAAAGAGATAATGCTAAAAGGAATAAAGAAGGAAGGTGTTTAGACCATGGGTTTTTTGCTTTAAAATGAAAAAATTGTGCGCTTATCATTAGAAAGGCCATTATAAGTGCCGGTATAAATACTAATTCAGGATACCAAATTCCTGTTATTAACAAGGTTGATAAGGCTATTTTTGTGGCTCCAACAACATTTCTTGTCAAATCCGATATGCCGTATTGTTTAAATTCGTTAACAATGTTATCAAACCTAAAAATCCATACGTAACCTACGGACACTGCGATTACAAGCTGAGCGATAATAGAATAAGTATTCATGGTTTTATAATTAAAGGGTTTTATCTTTTGTTGTGATATACAAATTAATTAGCAGCTGTATGTCTCTTAGAATTTATGTTATTCAAAGATACCATAAACTTATATTATTATAAGGACTACCGAATTGATTTATTTGTAAATCGAGAGGTTTCTTTATTATTCTATCGGATTAGCTCTCAATTTGAAACTAAAACAGGTTGGTTTTTTTGGGTCAAAAATGCATCAGAATTTATCAGGCGTTTTGCGTTGCATATTTTGCCTTAACGGTTTGTCAAAATCCGGCATTACGATTTTTTGAGTAGCACTTGTAAGCCCTAGCTGTTAGCGGCAGTTGTTATTTTTAGTTAATGTATAATTTAGCAATTTCTTCTATAAAAGCTTGAGGATGAGAACCCATTAAATTTGTCAAAATTACTATTGAAACATTTTTATTAGGATAAATAAATAATGCATTTCTTGCACCACCCATTGAAGCAATTATTGGATTTTCAGCTCTTGAACTTAATGAAAAACCAATTGAAGTTCTGTCGAGCAAACCATTCTCTTCATATGGTTTTCCGTTTTCTAATTCAATAGGTTTTAAAAGAATTTTAAGATTTTCAGCATTAATTAATTGATTAGTTTGTAATGCAATTACCCATTGTGCCATTTCGGTTGCTGTTGCATATATCCCACCTGCAGGCAATAAATTTGAAGGCATTGGTTGATAAACATTAGTTAGAACATTATTTCTAAAATAAGTATATGGTCTTGATGAGTTATTAATAATGTTATAAAAATCCCCAATTCCTGCCTTCATGGCGTTTTTCATTCCTGCTTTTTTGAATTGGTTTTCCATAATAAATTTTTCAAACGACTGTCCACTAATTTTTTCTATAAGCATTCCTAGAAGCATGTAATTTGCCAAGCCTTCTCTCACATGTTTTCCAGGTTCAAAAGCAAGGGGTAGCTTTTTGACGTTTTCGAACAAAATATTACCATCCTCGGAAAGCATATTGCCTTGTGAATCCCAAACATCAGGAAGTCCCGATTTATGGGTTGCAAGCTGTTCTACGGTAATTTTTTGCCAAGTTTGGGGTAATTTATCTAAATAATTTGAAATAGGTTCTTCTAGATTTAATTTTCCGTTTTCTACTAATTGCATGATTGCAACTCCTGTGAATGCTTTGGTAATAGAATTAATGCTAAAAACGGTTTGACTATTTACAGCAATTGAATCTTGAATATTGGCGAATCCATAATGACTTGTTTTTACAATAACATTTTCTTTAATAACCGATAATTGTAAACCGACAATTTTATTTTTTTGAATAAGTTCTTTTATTGCAAGATCGACTTTGTCTTCTTGTGAATAAGTATTATTAAAAACCGTTAAAAGAGCGATTAAAAGCAATGTTTTTTTCATGTTTTCTTTTGTTTGATTTTACGGTTATAGTGGGTGCGATTCCCGCTAACGTCAGTTCGTCTAAAAACCTCTAAACGAACTGTATTTTGTTAATCATTAAGTAAATATATGTTATATAAACTACAATTAAAATTCATTCTGGCAAAAGTCGCTGATGATTATTAAAATAAAACAGTCCGTATAAAGGGTTAAAAATTGCTCTTAACATCACAAAATACAACGCCAGTATTCTTAGATACTGTTTTAGTAGATTGTGATCAATCAGGTTGAAGATTCGGCGCAGGTTGTAGGCTGTAAAAATCAATCCAACATCAGCTGCGGCGCGTTTTATGGTTTTCTTTGTCATGATATAATAAAAATCCCATTGCCGCTTTATTACTCTCCTGCAAAGAGCGGGACAGGCTGCTGGATGTTCGACGATAGCTTGTCGTCTGCGGTATATTTCATAATTATTTTGGATTCTGACTTTATTTTGATAAATAAAATCGGCGTATTGGGAGCGTTCAATGAGTCTGCCTTTGGTATTTTTGGTGCATTTTTTAAAAAGTTCACAACTCAGACAAGCACTAGATTTATAATGCTTCATCTGGCTTATTGACGTGCCGTTCTTTTTGGCGTAGCAATTTCCATTGGTCGTTGGGGTTTCATTAGCAGGGCACGTATAAGTATCC
This sequence comes from Flavobacterium sp. RSP46, assembly GCF_003984825.1. NCBI lineage: Bacteria > Pseudomonadati > Bacteroidota > Flavobacteriia > Flavobacteriales > Flavobacteriaceae > Flavobacterium > Flavobacterium sp. RSP46. The sequence goes on along the minus strand of NZ_RYDM01000008.1, from coordinate 38,678 downwards.
GACCCGTAGTTTTTGCGAAGGGTCACGCCCAAAAACAAAAAACCCTTGCTCCCGAAACTTCGGAACTGCAAGGGTTTGTATTATAATAGTGAGAATTGCTTCGTTTCCTCGCAATGACTCGACTAGTATCGGTAATATTCTGGTTTGAACGGGCCTTCAACTGGAACGCCAATGTAATCCGCTTGATCAGTACGTAACGTCTCTAATTCAACACCCAATTTAGCTAAGTGTAACATGGCTACTTTCTCATCAAGATGTTTTGGTAACATGTACACATCATTGTTGTATGCCGCACTGTTTTTCCATAATTCGATTTGAGCCAGTGTTTGGTTAGTAAAGGAGTTACTCATTACAAAACTTGGGTGACCTGTAGCACAACCAAGGTTTACCAAACGGCCTTCAGCCAATACAATAATATCATTTCCAGCAATAGTGTATTTATCAACTTGAGGTTTGATTTCGATTTTTGATGCACCGTGGTTAGTGTTCAACCAAGCCATATCAATTTCGTTGTCAAAATGTCCAATGTTACAAACGATAGTTTTGTCTTTCATTTTCTCAAAATGAGAACCCAAAACAATATCTTTATTTCCAGTAGTGGTAATGATAATATCAGCAGTTGCAATAACCGTATCTAATTTTTTTACTTCAAAACCGTCCATCGCTGCTTGAAGCGCACAAATTGGGTCAATTTCAGTAACCGTAACAATAGAACCAGCACCTCTAAAAGAAGCTGCTGTCCCTTTACCTACGTCACCGTATCCACAAACGATTACTCTTTTTGCAGCAAGCATCAAGTCAGTTGCACGACGAACTGCATCAACTGCTGATTCTTTACAACCGTATTTGTTGTCAAATTTCGATTTAGTAACCGAGTCATTCACGTTGATTGCCGGCATTGGCAATGTTCCCGCTTTTACTCTTTCGTATAATCTGTGTACTCCAGTGGTAGTTTCTTCGGATAATCCTTTGATTCCTGCAACTAATTCCGGGTAACGGTCTATAACCATATTGGTCAAATCCCCACCGTCATCAAGAATCATGTTCAATGGTTTTCTGTCTTCGCCAAAAAATAATGTTTGCTCAATACACCAGTCAAAATCAGGTTCGTTCAACCCTTTCCAAGCATATACCTGAATTCCAGCAGCAGCAATCGCTGCAGCAGCCTGATCTTGTGTAGAGAAAATGTTACAAGAACTCCAAGTAACTTCAGCACCAAGAGCGATCAACGTTTCAATCAAAACTGCAGTCTGGATTGTCATGTGCAAACATCCCGCAATACGAGCACCAGCAAGTGGTTGTTCGTTTTTGTATTCCGCACGAAGCGCCATTAAACCTGGCATTTCAGCTTCTGCTAATTCAATTTCTTTTCTTCCCCAAGCCGCCAGGGAAATGTCTTTTACTTTGAAAGCCACAAAAGGCATAGTTGTAGTACTCATTTATAGTATATTTGTAATTACTTCGTCCGTTCGCCTTTCAGGCTCGGGTGAAAATTTTTTGCAAATTTACGCAATAACTTTAGAATTTTACGGTTTTCCAGAAGATTTATGAATTGTTTAATTCGCTAATCTTTTGAACATTAACTAAATAATTTCTTTAAGCTGAACTTGTTTCAGTTTCTGGAGCTATTTCCCGTTATTCGCTATATCTTTTTACACGCAAAAAAGCGTGAAAAAAGGATGTCGCTGCTACCGGGGCTAAAAATCAAGATCACAACACGATGCCACTTTATAAAATCATACATCCTAATGCCGCCACCCAAATTTTAATTTGGAAAATAATGGAACCTTTCTCCGAATTAAACCAGCAGATTGTTCTTAATGTAAACAATCAAAATCGACTGGACGGAATGAAATCCGAAATGCACCAACGCGCCTTCCTGAGCGTTCGTAAGGCATTGCAACAAGCCGGATATACTGATTTTGATTTGTATTATGACACCTTCGGAAAACCCCATTTACACGATGGAAAGCACATTTCCATCACACATTCTCATGAGTTTTCGGCCATCATAATCAGTGACGAAACTGTAGGAATCGACATTGAATTGCAAAGAGACAAAATCACTCGAATCGCTGATAAATTTTGTGACAGCGAGTTTCAATTCTTGGATATGGATAGTGAAGAATATATCCGAAAATTAACGGTTATTTGGGGTGCCAAAGAGGCTATTTTCAAAATTAGAAACGAAAGAGGAATCAGTTTCAAAGACCATATAAACGTTCATTCATTTGAATTAAATGCTAAACAAAATAAAGCTAAACTTCATTTTAATAATGTATTGAAGAATTTCAATATTCATTTTGAAGAAATAGAGGATTTTACGTTAGTTTATGCTTTCGAAAAATAGTACACAGTATTTCATCGCGCAGTTTGTCATTGCTTTGCCCGTACTGGTTAAGCAATGAAAAGACAATTAATAAGCAACAATATAAAGTATCAGAAATCCGTTTAAATCCACAAAATCCGCGTTATCTGCGTACCAAAAATGACAAACATTTATAACGAAATCATACAATCTAAAGTCGAATGTCAAAAGCTCCTGGCGATTCTTCTGGATCCTGATAAAATAGTTTTGGAAAATTTACCTAGTTTAATTTCAAAAATCAATCAATCACCCGCAACACATATTTTCATTGGCGGAAGCCAGGTTGAAAACAACATTTTAGACGAATTAATTATAGAAATAAAAAAAAGCAGCACATTGCCTATCGTTTTATTTCCTGGAAACCCATCTCAAATTTCAGATAAAGCCGATGCGATTTTGTTTTTGTCTTTAATTTCTGGTCGCAATCCTGATTTTTTAATCGAACACCAAGTAAAAGTAGCACCCATTTTAAAACAAACCCAACTCGAGATCATTTCTACCGGTTATATTTTGATTGAAAGTGGCACTGAAACCGCAGTAGAACGCATTAGTAAAACAAAGCCTTTAGATAGAAATAATCTGAATTTAGCATTGGCTACGGCACTAGCGGGAGAAATGTTAGGTAATAAACTGATTTATCTCGAAGCGGGAAGTGGCGCTAAACAAGCTGTTCCGTTAGAAATGATTGCATTAGTTACGCAAAATATTGAAATTCCGTTACTTGTTGGTGGTGGTATTGTAGATTTGCAGGGAATTCAAAACGCGTATGCTGCCGGAGCCGATCTAGTAATTATAGGAACCGCTTTTGAAAAGGATATTAATTTTTTTAACCTTAATTAATGATAGACTATTTTTTTTCGCAGTACAGCGAGTATTCAACATTAGATATTATCTTGGAAATTATAGCTGTCATTTTTGGACTATGGAGTGTTTGGTACGCCAAAAAAGACAATATTCTGGTTTTTCCAACCGGATTAGTGAGTACGTCCATATTTGTGTATTTGCTCTGGAAATGGACCTTGTGGGGTGACATGATGATTAATGGCTATTATTTTGTAATGAGTATTTATGGCTGGTACCATTGGACCCGAAAAAAAGGCGATACGGAAGAATTCCCAATTTCAAAAATTTCAAGTTCTGAAAAACGAATTGCGATAATTCTTTTTATATTTACGGTCGCTTTTGTGGTTTCAGTATACCACTATTTTGGTAAATTTACCACTTGGTATGCCTATGTAGATACATTTATTACAGGGATTTTCTTTGTGGGAATGTGGCTCATGGCCAAAAGGAAAGTCGAGAATTGGGTGTTTTGGATTATTGGAGATGTAATTTCCATTCCGTTGTATTTTGCCAAAGGCTATACCTTTACCAGTTTTCAATACATAGTATTTACAATAGTTGCCATTTTTGGCTATTTAGAATGGAAGAAAATCTCAGACAGCTCTCAAACGGAGTTACAAAAATAATTAAAATAGCTTTATTTGGTCCTGAAAGCACTGGCAAAACTACCTTGGCCAGACAGCTTGCGGACTATTATAAAACGGAATGGGTTCCGGAGTTTGCACGTGATTACCTGCAAGAAAAGTGGGATTCAAGTCAGCAAATATGTACCGTTGATGATATGCTGCCCATTGCTTACGGTCAAGCTAAATTAGAAAATGAACGAACGCTGATTGCCAATAAATATCTTTTTTGTGATACGAATTTAATGGTGACCAAAGTTTTTTCGGAGGTGTATTACAACTACTGTGATCCTTTGTTGCATGAAGCAGCTCGCGCACATGAATACGATTTGTTTTTTCTGACAGATATTGATGTACCCTGGGAAAAAGATGATTTGCGAGACAAAGCAGAAGGAAGAGAATCTGTTTTTGCCGTGTTTAAACAATCTTTAATCGATAATAATAAACCATTTATAACCCTTTCCGGAGACCAGGATTTGCGTCTCAAAAAGGCAATTGCAAGTGTTAATGACTTAACTTTAGCAAGGGAACTCGGGTTTTCCTCGGATGATTTTCTGTATATTCAGGAGTATGGAATTTCAATGAAAAACATTCAAAAGCAATTGAATTTTTTTAAAAACGGTATCCCCAAAGCAGATTTGGTTCGTCCGGCAACAGTGTCTAATGGTATTTTAAAGCTATCTGAAAAAGATTTTCAAGAAAAATCCCTTTTTTTTGATGCCCATAAATCAAATCTGAAATTACAGAAATTTGTGCCTGCTTCCGGAGCAGCCAGCAGAATGTTTAAGTTTTTGGCGGAATTTATAAATGAATTTGATGTTGAAAATGAATCAATTAATTCCTATATCAACCGAAAAAAAGCAAATAAACTTGCTGTTTTTATCGTGGGAATGGAAAAACTTCCCTTTTTTGAAGCAATCGATAAACGACTCAGAGCCGAGTATGCCGCTTTTGATACTTTAGATCCAAGTTTGAAAAATTATTATTTTATAAAATTCATTTTATCATCTGATTATTTTGACTTTGCAAATCAACCAAAAGGGACTCTTCCTTTTCATAAATACAAAACCCATATTGCAACTCCTGTGGAAGAGCATTTACAGGAATGTACGCATTATACGAGCACTAATAACTGTTCTTATTTGCATTTTACAGTGTCAGAATCCCATCAAAAAAAGTTTGAAAGCCGCATTGATGCAATTAAATCTAAAATTGAAAAGCAATCGGGTGTAACAATACAGGTTAGTTTTTCCTATCAAAGCAAGCGGACTGATACACTTGCGGTTACTATGAAAAACAAGCCGTTCCGAGATGAAAAGGGACAATTAGTTTTCAGGCCCGGAGGACACGGTGCTTTGATTGCCAATTTGAATGATTTAGAGGCTGATATAGTATTTATCAAAAACATTGACAATGTAATTCAAAACAATTTAGAGAAAATTTCTTTGTACAAAAAAGGGTTGGCGGGTATTTTGCTGGCAATACAGCAGCAAGTTTTCAGGTATTTAAACGCCTTGGATACTGTGGCAATTGAGTCCGCGTTTGTAGATGAAATTATTCTTTTTTTGAAGGAAAAATTGAATACTACAATGAAGGACGGTTTTCATACATATACTCTGGACAATAAAATCAAGGAAATAAAAGCGATTTTAAACAGGCCGATTCGCGTATGCGGAATGGTAAAAAACGAGGGTGAACCCGGAGGAGGGCCGTTTTGGGTCCGGGATCATCAAGGAGGAATTTCATTGCAAATCGTAGAAGGTTTCCAAGTCGATTTGGCAAACGACAATCAAAAGACGATTCTGGATGCTGCTACCCATTTTAATCCGGTTGATTTAGTCTGTAGCCTAAAAAATTATAAAAAAGAGAAATTTGATCTCACTCACTTTGTGGATTATAGTAGTGGTTTTATTGTGGAAAAAAATGTAGCGGGCAAAAACATCAAAGGGTATGAATTGCCTGGTTTATGGAACGGCGCAATGGCTAAATGGCTGACTGTGTTTGTTGAGGTGCCTTTGATTACTTTTAATCCGGTCAAAACGGTGAATGATTTGTTGAAACCGGCACATCAGTTCTAAAATTTACGCATCAATGGAAATAGAAAAAATCGTATCCGAATTAAGTTTTAAAGCAGTCCGGAGCAGTGGAGCCGGCGGTCAGAACGTAAATAAAGTATCCTCTAAAGTGGTGTTGACTTTTGATCTGCACCATTCTCTGGCTTTAACGGACGAAGAAAAACTTTTGATTGCAACTAAATTATCGTCCAGACTTACCACTGATGCTGTTTTAATTTTAAATTGTGAGGAAGACCGAAGTCAATTTAGAAACAAAGAACTCGTAATCAAACGATTTTTGGAATTAATAAAAAATGCATTGCTTGTTCCAAAAGAAAGAAAACCCACCAGAATCCCTAAATCAGTCATTAGAAAAAGAATAAAGGATAAAAAGACTATTTCTGAAGTCAAGAAAAACAGGAGAAAACCAAATTTAGAATAAGATTTTATTTTTTATTTTCTAAAATTCGAACAAAAAAAACTACTTTTGCGCTGTCTCAAAGGGGTGCTCTAAATAACGAGCTGAGATCATACCCAACGAACCTGGGCGAGTAATGTCGCTAAGGGAAAAAATGACAAAGAAAATAGCGTGCACACTATCTATTTGTCATAGGAAACAATCATTTATTAATTTAACAAAAGGAATAATTCCCCCTTTTATTCGTAATCTTATTTACGGATGAATACTATTTTAGTCTCAAAGTCTCAAAGTCTTAAAGTTTCAAAGTCCAAGAATCTGACATATTTTATGTCTTCTGTCTTTCTCTTTACATCATTTATCTCTTTTTCTCAAGTTAAAGACACTACGAAAGTAAACCAACTTGATGAAGTCTTGGTTTCGGCGGTGCGGGTCACTACTAAAACGCCGGTAAGTTTCAGTAATTTGGACAAAAAGGAAATCAAATTCCGAAACTTAGGACAGGATATTCCTATTTTAATGAATTATTTGCCGTCAGTTGTGACGACTTCTGATGCTGGAAATGGAGTAGGGTATACCGGAATTCGCGTACGTGGTAGCGATGCAACAAGAGTGAATGTCACTATCAACGGAATTCCTTACAATGATTCTGAAAGTCAGGGAACCTTTTGGGTAAATATGCCAGATTTTGCTTCATCATTAGAAAGTTTGCAATTGCAACGTGGCGTAGGAACGTCTACGAATGGAGCGGGTGCTTTTGGGGCGAGCTTAAACATGTTGACGGACAATTTTGCCAAAGAAAGCTCTGGTGAAATATCGAACTCTGTGGGTAGTTTCAATACCAGAAAACACACCGTAAAATTCAGTACGGGTTTGATGAACGACCATTTTGAAATCGCAGGAAGGTTATCAGCCATCAAGTCTGACGGGTTTGTAGATCGTGGCGCTTCTGATTTGAAATCCTATTTTCTGCAGGGAACGTATGTCGGTAAAACGACTTTGATAAAAGCATTGGTTTTTGGAGGTACTGAAAAAACGTACCAGTCTTGGAACGGAATAGATGCAGAAACGCTGCAGAATGACCGAGCGTTTAATTCATCAGGTGCTTTTACGGACGAGCAAGGAAATGCTCGTTTTTATGATAATGAAACGGATAATTACCAGCAAGATCACTCTCAATTGCATTGGAACGAAAAAATATCTGAAAACTGGAGTACTAATTTTGCTTTGCATTACACCAAAGGAAAAGGATTCTATGAAAATTATAAGGAAGACGCTAAATTTTCCAGCTATAACTTGACGCCAATTACTATTGGAGGAACAACAATAAATAGAACGGATTTAGTGCGTCAAAAATGGTTGGATAATGATTTTTACGGTACTACTTTTTCTGCTAATTATAAAGAGGAAAAACTGGATGTAATTTTTGGTGGTGGATGGAATAAGTATGAAGGCGACCATTTTGGAAAAGTGATCTGGGCACGAAATGCCTCACAGAGTGAGTTAGGAGATCGCTATTACGATGATTATGCCAATAAAACGGACGGGAATATTTTTGTGAAAGCCAATTACCAAATCACGGGACTCCTTAGTTTATTTGGAGATTTGCAATATAGATCAGTTAATTATAAAGCCAATGGTGTTCAACCAACACTTGTGGACGATACTTTTAATTTCTTTAACCCTAAAACGGGATTAACTTATACGATCAATTCCGGAAATTCCGTGTATTTGTCTTATGCCAGAGCCAATCGCGAACCGAATAGGAGTGATTATGAAGGCGGAAACGTAAAACCAGAAAAGCTAAATGACTTTGAATTGGGGTGGAGATATGTTGCGGAAAAAGTACAATTTAACTCGAATGTGTATTATATGGCCTATAAAGACCAATTGATTTTGACAGGGAGTTTAGACGATGTAGGTGCTCCGATACGTTCGAACAGCGAAAAAAGTTACCGCTTAGGACTGGAAGTGGATGCTACAATAGCGTTGACAGACCAATTGATTATCCGTCCTAATTTTACCTTGAGTGCCAATAAAAATATTGATTTAGCTGTTGAAGGAAAGGATTACGGCACTACAGATATCGCATATTCGCCATCGATTATTGCGGGAAATATTCTGGTCTACACACCAGTGGAGAATCTTCATATTTCGTGGTTGCAAAAATTCGTTGGGGAACAATACATGAATAATATAGAATTGCCGGCTGCAAAGTTGGCGGATTATTTTGTGAATGATTTGAATGTGGCGTACACCTTTAAACCCAAATCAATTTTTAAAGAAATAATTGTAACAGGTCTTGTAAACAATTTTTTAGATAAAAAATACGTTTCTAACGGATACATGTATGACATCTATCCGTATTATTATCCACAAGCAGGAATTAATTTCTTGGTGGGATTGACGTTGAAGTTTTAGAAAAATATCAACTAAAATTTTAGAAATCCTGACGGTCTGACTGTCGGGATTTTTTATTATCAGTGATTATTTACTAAGAATTTTAATACAAATTAATTTAAAGGGTATTTTAAATTTTTAGTTATTTATAAGAAAAATAATCTATTTTAGATTCGTCAGAAAAATAGAATTTGTTCTGATAGGATTTGAATTCACGTAATAATAGAATTAAATCTATTGGATTTAAATACCTAAATATAAGATAGTTACTCAATTAATTACTATCTAACAAAGATGTTTATTTAAACATCTTTAAAACTTCGTAGTGTGAATTATTTATAAAACTATACATCAACCTAAACTTGTTAAATTTAAGTTAAAAAAATAAGTAAATTTTTTAATCACGTTTTTTTTTTTTTTTGATATTTGCCTTGGTTAACCAGAAAAAAAGTATAAATTTAAAAAAATCACATTGTGTAAAATTCGATTTTAGAAAAAAGTATCTTGAAAATTAACAAAAAATATATTCATACTATAATCATGTTTTTCAGTGTCTTACAAAATAATCAACTAATTTTACAATTATAAAAATTTTATATCTTGAAAAATAAATTACACCTATCAATATTCTTTTTCTTATTCAGCATGTTAGGAATATATGCACAAAGTAACTATTACTACTATTATAAAGGTCAAAAAGTCTATTTGACATTAGACAAAACTTTTCTAAACATTAGTACCGAAGAAAATATACAAAAATCAAGTATCACAACTTTAAATTTCAAAGATTTCAATCTTGAAATTGACAACTCAAATATTAAAACACAAAAGACAGCTAAATTAGAATTTCAAAATATCCCGACTGATTTGGAGTTTTTACAAAAAATTAATTCTTTAAAAGAAAATCCAAACATAAATAATGTTTCATTGTATTATAAGAGAAACAACGCTTCATCTATTGGTACTTCTAATTATTTTTATATCAAGCTTAACGATAGTAATGATTTTACAACATTACAACAAATTGCAACACAAAAAAATGTACAAATTGTTAAACAAGTTCCCAATATGCCACTATGGTATATTCTATCATTGAAAAAAAGCACTATTGGAAATTCATTAGACCTTGCGAATTATTTATATGAAACAGGTTTATTTGCTGACGTTGACCCAGCCTTTATGTTTAATTTTAGAAATAATTGTACAAATGATACCGATTTTGGAAGTTTATGGGGATTAAATAATTCTGCTAATCCTAATATAGATATTAATGCGTGTCAAGCATGGAATATATCACAAGGAAATGGCGTGAAAGTAGCAGTTGTTGACCAAGGAATTGATAAAAACCATAATGATTTGGCAGGAAATATCTCCAATTTAAGTTATAATGCTCAAACATCTACTTCGCCCAGTATTTTCATCAATGGCAATCGTCACGGTACGCATGTAGCAGGAACTATTGGAGCAATTAAAGACAATAATTTACAAGTTGTTGGTGTTGCTCCATTATCAAAAATAATGAGTGTAAGCCATTCATTATCATTAACACCTAATATATCAGCAGAACTTGCCAGCGGAATTAGTTGGGCTTATCAAAATGGAGCAGATGTAATTAATAATTCTTGGGGCGACCAGGGCGGACAATTATATAACCAACTGCACAGTACAATTCTTGAGAATGCAATTACAAGTGCAATGACTTTAGGTAGAAACAACAAAGGTACTTTAATAGTTTTTGCTGCTGGTAATTATGGAAGTTCCGGTCCAATTATGGATTATCCTAGTAATTTTAATGACAATATAATAAGTGTTGGCTCAATAACTTCCATTGGTGCTCGTTCAAGTTTTTCTGGGTATGGAGCAAAATTAGATATTGTTGCACCAGGAAGTAATATTTTATCAACAACTCCAAACAATGGTACTCAGTCTTTAGATGGTACGTCGATGGCAAGTCCTCATGTTGCAGGTGTTTGTGCTTTAATTCTTTCTGCAAATCCATCTTTAACAGGTCAACAAGTTCGTGATATTATTGAACAAACATCTCAAAAAATAGGTGGTTATTCTTATACAACCATAACAGAAAGAGCGAATGGCACTTGGAATGATCAAATGGGATATGGATTGATAGATGCCTATGCAGCCGTTCTTATGGCACAATGTATGGGTTTCAATGTTCAAATATCAGGAAATAATACTATTTGTAATAGCGAAACATATACAGTTCCAGTTGGCGCAACATCTTACAACTGGTCTGTCACACAAGACAATAGTTTAGCTACCATTACAGGAAATGGCACAAACTCAGTTATATTAAACCCAACATCATCAACTGCAAGTGGTCAAATTACTCTAAATCTATATTTTGGCAACGCAACTTGCGGGTATAAAAATATTACAAAAACGATTTGGGTGGGTGTGCCCAGTCTTCCAGCGTTTTTAAAAGGGCCATCAACTGTTATTACTGGAGCGTTAGTAAATTATAATGGGGGTATTTCTCTAGGGGCAACTTCGTATGAATGGTGGTTGCCTTATCCGTATGATACTGTAAATACGTTTGATTATTTTGGACAAAACTGGCAAAAATTGACGAATTATAGTGATTCAAATTCAATTCAGGTTTTTACAGGTTACGCCCAGAATGCGGGTTTAGTACAATTTATGGGTAAAAATGCCTGTGGTTGTGGTGGGGCAAAATCTATACAAGTAAGCCATGGCTCAGGTGGTGGAGGTCAAATACCACGAATGGCTAATCCAGAAGCGACTGCATGGTATACTATATATCCTAACCCATCAAGTGATTTTGTAAACATCGAGTTAAGCGATCAAAATAGGCAGCCAACAACGAAATCGAAAATTATAGCAGAACTGTATGATTTGATGGGACATAAAAAAGGAAAGGTTGAAATTGTCAATACTATTGCAAAAATCAACGTGAGTGGATTACCAAAAGGTATTTATATTCTGAATATAAATATCGATGGACAAATAGAAGGACATCAAATTATTGTAGAGTAAAAAAAAACTTTAATCTAACATGAATAATTAACACCGTGTCAAAGATTTAGTATTAACAATAAATTTTTTAATTATGAAAACATTAATCTTAATAGTCTTGTTATTTACAATAAGTTGTAATAAAAGCGATGATGAAAATGATTTTGAACTACAAACTATTACGGCTGTTTTAGTTGGAAAAGGGCATTTGAATAATAATACTATTTATACTCGACAAAATATAGTAATAACCAATAACAATGATTGGCAAACATTATTAACTAATTTTAATTCGATTGACAATAATATAACTGCCACTTTCACAGAAACTAATGTAGATTTTAATAATTACCAAATTATTGTAGCTATTGATATGAAAAATAGAAGTACTAGTGTTGATATAACAAACATCTTAGAAAACACTAGTAACATTGCAGTAACTATACAAAATGTACAATTAGGAGTAACACAAGATGTTGCCTATCCTTTTCATATTGTAAAAATTCTGAAATCGTCTAAACCAATAGTGTTTCAATAAATACCAGTTTTTCTATTTTTTCTAAAGTGTTGACGGCATCACAAACCGAAAGTAAAAATGAGTATTTGCAAAACAGTGTCATTGCTTTTGAAGACAGACTACAAAATGGCAGTAGTCGCTCGGTTCTGGGTATTGGCAACATAAAACTTGATTATTCGCCAAGTGCTACAGAAAAATGGTACTATAACGGACAATACCAGTCGAGTAATAATACTATTTCAAAAACTATCAATTCGATAACTAATGTGAATGCGAGTGTTTTTGAAACACTCAACAAAGCCGATAATACTGCCGTAAAACAATTTATTGAGTGGCATAAAAGTTATAATGCACATCATACCACCACATTTGTAGTCAATCAGTCGTATGACTACAACACACCACAAACACGATGGTTTACGGATCAGCCTTTTTTGACAGGACTGATTCCACTGCAAGACGATGATTCCTATACCATTGAACAAATCAAGAAAGCCAAAAATAATAGTGTGGATGCGTTGGTTAAACATTATTGGGTCATTGATAATTTCAATCATTTGTATACTAATGTGGGAAATAATTATGGAACATCTCGTTTTGAAACTTCAGAGAAACAACTATTGACCAATGGAACAGTTAATGATTTTGCGTTGGCTGGTTTCGGGAATGACGTTAAGTACCAATTGAATGATGCATATATTGGAGTCGAATACAAATTCCGTATTGGTAAATGGACTAATAAACCTGGTTTATACATGCACTGGTACCATCTACAGACAGAACAGCAATTAGGAGTGCGGACATTGTCTAAAACACTCTTGCAACCGCAGTGGGACAGCGAATTTGAATTTAATAAATCAGAAACGGTAACTTTTACGTATAAACTTGAGAATAGTTTTCCGCAGGTGAGCCAAATGGCGGATCAGTTTAGCTTGCAAAATTATAATTTGGTGTACAGAGGAAATGCGTTGTTGCAAAACGAGCGCTATCATTCGGCAAATTTGCGGTATTCAAAAATTAATAGTTTTAGAGGCATTAGGATGGATGCCACAGCTAGTTTTAATAAAAAAGTAAAAACGATTCGGAACGAAATCCTATTAGATGGAATCAATCAATTTAGCACACCCATTCTAAGCGATAATCCTGAAACGAATTACAATGTACATGGTTCTATATCTAAGCAAATATACCGTTTCAGTTTGCGTTTCAATACGAGTTTGCGTTGGTTTAATTATTTACAAACATTGAATAATGTATTAACGGTAAATGACAGAAACAATCAAAGAATGGGTGTTTCCTTTCGGACAGCCCATAGGAAATGGCCTAATTTGAGTATTGGTTACACTAAAGGTTTTAGTCAGTTCTCCGGTTTGACTCAATCGAATTTTCAGACGGATGCCTTAACTGCTAATGCTGACATAACCTTTTTTAAATTTTGGACCTGTAAATTTGAATACGAAAATCTCACGAATACGAATAACAACAATCAAAGTAATTTTTATGATATTGCTAATACATCATTGCGATATCAAAAGAAAAATAGTCCTTTTGGCTTTCAATTGACTGTCAATAACCTATTTGATATCAGAGTGAAAAATGATTATTCATTCTCAGACTTTTTAATCAGCGAGCGAACTACTTTTGTTTTACCACGAGTGTTTTTATTTTCAGTGAGTTATAAATTGTAGTTAATTATAAACACAAATCGGTTTATAAATTAATTATTTTGACCGGTTTAGTGAATAACTTTTTAGATAAAAAATATGTTTCTAACGGATACATGTATGACATCTATCCGTATTATTATCCACAAGCAGGAATTAATTTCTTAGCGGGATTAACGTTGAAGTTTTAGTATAATGATTATAGTTGACAAAAAACCATCACGAGCAATTTTGATGGTTTTTTTGGTTCTATTATAAAGGATTACTTTTCTGACTTTCTGATTCAAATAAATATTTACTATTCCAGTATCTATAATTAAACACTAAAACCCCAAAAGCTCAAAACTGAATTGATTAATTTTGTATTATAAAATTAATTTTTGAATTTAATTAAAGGAAAATGGGAAATACATTAAAAATACAAATCTGGTCGGATATCATGTGTCCGTTTTGTTATATTGGAAAAAGAAGAATAGAAGGTGCTTTACAGAATTTTGAGCATAAAGATGCAGTTGAAATTGAATGGAAAAGTTTTCAGTTAGACGCCGGCTTTGTTGCTTCTCCAGAGGATGATATGGTTGAGCATTTGGCCGAAAAATATAGAAAAGATAAAGATTGGGCACAAGAGATGCTGAATAATATGACTGAAAATGCTAAAAATGCAGGATTGGATTTCAATTTTGAAAAAGCGGTTATGGCCAATTCGCTGCATGCACATCGCTTGTTGCATTTGGCTAAAAAATATGATTTGGCAAATGACTTAGAAGAATTACTGTTCAAAGCCTATTTAACGGATGGTAAGAATATTAATGATTTGGATACTTTGAAAGCGTTAGGACTGGAAGCAGGACTGAATGGCGAAGCTATTGATGAAGTGCTAAATTCTGATGCTTACGCAAATGAAGTGCAGCAGGATATAAATGAGGCGCAATCTGTCGGGGTTCAAGGAGTTCCTTTTTTTGTTTTCGATAATAAATATGCAGTTTCGGGTGCGCAACATGTGGAAACCTTTGTGAAAACACTTGAAAAAGTATGGGAGGAAGGCAAATTTGATTCGAAAGTCACGGTATTGAATACCACCGATGGAGACAGTTGTGGAATTGATGGTTGTGAGTAAAACGAGAATTTCAAACGATAAGCAATTAAGTTCCATCCAGCGTTGTATCTACAAGAAGCATAGTTTCTTTCTGGTTAACTATTACGCAAAACAGTCGCAGTAGCGCACAATCGTCTGAGGCAATGAAAAATTATCATTATGAGTGAACCTACAAAAGTAATCCGCTGGGGAATATTAGGCTGTGGCGATGTTACCGAACTGAAAAGTGGTCCTGCGTACCAGAAAACGGATGGTTTTCAAGTGGTAGCAGTAATGCGAAGAGATGCGGTTAAGGCTGCGGATTATGCTAAAAGACACGGAATCAGCAAATATTACACAAATGCTGATGATTTGATTAATGATCCTGAGATTGATGCGATTTATATTGCCACGCCTCCGGATGTGCATAAATTGTATGGACTCATGGTGGCTGCAGCCGGTAAAATATGTTGTATCGAAAAACCTTTGTCTCCAAATTATCAAGACAGTCTCTCGATTTGTACTGCTTTCGCAGCAAAAAAAATTCCGTTGTTTGTAGCCTATTATCGCCGAACATTACCTCGTTTTGAACAAATAAAAGCGTGGCTTGATACCAATAGCATTGGTGACATCAGACACATAAGATGGCATTTGAGTAAACCTGCAAGTTCTACGGATTTATCAGGCGAATACAATTGGCGAACTGATGCGTTGATTGCTGCAGGCGGTTATTTTGATGATTTAGCAAGTCACGGCCTGGATTTATTCACGCATTTACTGGGAAATATAAAAGAAGTTTCGGGGCTTAGTATTAATCAACAGGGATTGTACGCTGCTAAAGATGCCGCGACTGCCTGTTGGTTGCATGAATCTGGAATTACAGGTACCGGAAGCTGGAATTTTGGGTGCTATGAACGGGAAGATAAAGTGGTCATTTATGGAAGCAAAGGAAAAATAACGTTTTCTGTATTTGAAAACGATCCTGTAGTGCTTTCGAACGCACAAGGACAAACAGAAGTATTTATTGACCATCCTGAAAATATTCAGTTGTATCATGTACAGCAAATGCGAGAGGACCTTCTTGGGCACAGTACACACCCTTCTACAGGTTTGACAGCAACGCATACGAGTTGGGTTATGGACCAAATTATGGGGAATTTGTAGTGTTTTCAATTGTTCAAACAAAAATCCCGTTGATACGAATACCAACGGGATTTTTCAAACAAACCATTTATAACTAACAAACTATCTTCTATTGATTACGATGGCTAGGCGACCGGTTCCTTTCGTTTTTTCAATTTTTGTTTTGGGGCCATTTGTTCTGTAATAGTAAGAGTCGTCGTCCTCTGAGTTTTGGTTGCCACCAAAATCATTGTCGTAATCACGATCATTTCTGTTTTGACCGTATTGGTAACTTCTACCACCTTTTACAGCGCCAACAGTTTCAACAATCTGGCCATGACGGTTGTAAATTATTTCTAAACCTCCTACGCGTTCCAATGCAAATCGGTTGTAGGTCATATACACGGAACCCACTCGTTTGATGCGGTCATTTGAATCATAGTTGATAAACACATTTCCTACTTGTCTTACTCTCCCCATATTATCGTGTGCTACTTTTACCCCATAATTCCCGTTTCGCACATTGCCTGGCGCACCATAGGTTTTGTTTACCCCATTTTTTCGGCTTGACTTATAATAGATATCCCGTCCAATTGTAGGACGTGTATTAAAATCTAATTGTCCGTCAGGGAAAATAAAAAACTCAATTCCTCTTTCTGTGAACACAATTGGGTCGGCATCTCTAAAATCTACTGGAGATCTTCTTTCTACAGAAAAATCGATTTTTTCTGTGGCATTCGCTATACTACCTCCCAATATGAAGATACTAGCTACTAAAAAGGTAATTTTTTTCATGATACAGTTCTTTTGAATTTTGCCTACTCTTGAGCTTTTCGGCTTTCGCTTTTTGTGTTATTTGATAAGGGATATTCAAGGAGCATGCCAAAATTTTTAATCAAGGGATTGTGTCTTTAAAGTACGGCCTGATTTTGTAAACTTAATCCACTTAAAATCAGCATTCTAATTTGTATGAAAAACAAAAAACAATTTTATTGAAAAGCAATTATTATGATTTTTTTTCATAAAATTACTGTATCTGTTGATGTTTTTCATAAAAGAAGAATGCCAGTAAAGGAGCATTAGCTACTTTTAAATCCTTTTCACTACAAAAACTACTTATCAACAGTGCTTAAAATTAACTTTTGTTACGAACTCGCTTCAACTGATATTGAGTAATTTTGCAACATGTATGCTTTAGTTGATTGTAACAATTTTTACGTTTCCTGCGAACGTGTTTTTCAGCCGAAATTCAACGGAAAGCCGGTTGCAATATTATCAAATAACGACGGTTGCGTGATTTCCAGAAGCAATGAAGCAAAAGTGGCCGGGATTCTTATGGGTGCGCCGGCATTTCAGATTAAGGAATTGGTAAAAGAGAAAAATATAACATTATTTTCATCCAATTATGCACTGTATGGAGACTTGAGCAATCGGGTGATGGCTATTTTAGGGCAGTTTACACCAAATCTAGAAATTTACAGCATTGATGAAGCCTTCCTGAATTTTGATGGTTTGACGATTTCCGATTATCATGAGTATGGAATCCAAATGAAAACCCGGATACGAAAATGGGTAGGGATTCCGGTTTGCATTGGCTTTGCCGAAACCAAAGCATTGTCTAAAGTAGCCAATAAAATTGCCAAGAAATTCCAAGACAGAACGCAAGGCGTTTACGTTATTGATACGGAAGAAAAACGAATCAAAGCCTTGAAATGGACAAAGATTGAAGATGTCTGGGGCATTGGTTACCGGATGAATAAAAAGATGAAAGCTAAAAATATTGTGACCGCTCTGGATTTTACGGCACCACAACACGAAGCTTGGATCAAAAAAGAAATGGGTGTGATTGGGATGCGTTTAAAATATGAACTCGAAGGAAAATCAGTATTGGATTTAGAGCCCATTGTTGACCAAAAGAAAAGTATTGCTACGACCAGAAGTTTCCCAAAACAAATTGCTGATTTTGATTTGCTGCGCGAACGTGTAGCAACTTTTGCCGCGGTTTGTGCAGAGAAATTACGCAAACAAAATTCCTGCTGTCATACCATTATTGTAATGTTAGTGGTGGATAAACATACGGTACAAACCTCAAAATATTATTTTAATATGGCGATTACATTGCCGTATGCGTCAAATTCTACATTGACAATTTCTAATGTTGCTATCGCAATGTTGAAGAAACTGCACCAAGGAAATGAACATTTGAAATTCAAGAAAGCGGGCGTGATCGTCACGGAATTGATTGATCAAAACAAGAAACAATTGCAGCTGTTTGACGAAGAAAACCCAAAACATTTGCTGCTGATGAAAGTGATGGATGGTCTCAATAACAAAATTGGTGACAAGAAAGTAAAGTTGGCTACCCAAAATTTAAGTCTGACCTGGAACATGAATCAGAACCATTTGTCACCCGGATACACCACTAATTTTAAAGACATACTCGAAATCAAATGCCAATAAATAACGGACAAAAACTAATGTTCTTTCTACCTGATTTTGAAAGTGAATTGCGAATTCCTTTCATAAACGAAGGGGTTTCGGCGGGATTTCCATCACCGGCCGCAGATTTTATGGAAATGAGCATTGATTTGAACAAGCAATTGAGTGAAAACCCATTAGCTACTTTTTACATCAGAGTCAAAGGAAATTCTATGATTGATGCTGGAATCAATGATAAAGATGTTCTTGTTGTGGATAGAAGCTTGGAGCCACAGAACAATAAAATTGCAATTTGCTTTATCGATGGAGAATTTACGGTGAAACGCATACAACTGGAGAAAGACTGTTTGTATCTGATGCCTGAAAATCCCAATTATGCTCCGATAAAAGTCACGGAAGAAAATCAATTAATCATCTGGGGAATTGTGACCTATGTGATTAAGAAGGTGTAAAAGCCAGTTGTTGCCATTGTTAAAATTGAATTCTTAATGGGTTTTTAGCCATAAAAAAACCTGTTCAAACTAATGAACAGGTTTTATCTTTTATAATAAATTCAGATTTTAAACGGTATGTTTTGGATTAAATCCATCTTCACTTAGTTCTTTATGCTCATAATCGGCAACCATCTCAGCTTCATAATCAACTTTTTCTCCTTTCGAAAGTCTACTGATGGCTTTTTCCATAATTTGGTAAATTACCGGAACTACTACTAAAGTCAAGAATAATGAGGAAATTAATCCCCCAATAATTACCCAAGCCAAACCGTTTTTCCATTCCGCTCCAGCTCCAGAGGCTAGCGCAATGGGGAACATACCAAATACCATCGCGATAGTGGTCATCAAAATTGGACGAAGACGCGCATGATTTGCTTGGATTAATGCTGTTCTGACCGTTTCGCCAGCTTTACGCCTTTGATTGGTATAATCTACAAGCATAATCGCATTTTTACACACCAGACCAATAAGCATGATGATACCTAAAATGGTAAATATATTCAGTGTATTATTGGTTAAAGCCAAAGCCAACATTGCACCAATAAAGGAAAGCGGGATGGCAAACAATACCACAAATGGATGTACAAAACTGTCGTATAACGAAACCATTACCAGGTAAACCAAGACAATCGCAGCTAATAACGCAATTCCTAATGTACCAAAACCTTCGGACTGGTTTTCCTGATCACCACCCCAAATATAATTTACACCGGTTGGTTTTTTTAATTTTTCAATTTTTTCTTGCCATTGTGTTACAATAGTTCCTGAAGCCACACCCACATTTTGGCCTTTTACAGTTACCGATGCTGATTTGTCTCTTCGTTCTAATTCACTTGGACCGGAACCTTCGGTTACGGTTGCAAATTGATTCAGTTTTATTTGTTGACCACTATCGTTTATGAAAATTAAGTTTCTGACATCTGCGATACTTTTTCTGTCGAATGCATTGTATTTAATGTTGATATCGTATTCGTATTCACCAGCTCTAAATCTACCATCAGTATTTCCGCTAAAAGCAGTTTGCATGGTCATACCTACTGTTTGCAAACTCAATCCTAAAGCGGCCATTTTATCTCTATCGACTTTTACGTTTACTTCTGGATTTCCATCTTCTACAGACAATTCGATTTCTGTTGCTCCAGGAATGGTACGTAATTCTTTTTCTGCTGCTTTTGCAAATTGCATGGCGCTTTCTACATTTGGCCCCGTTACAATTAATCCTAAAGTAGCATCTTCTGCAGTTCCTAAAATACCAACTGGAACTGTTTTTACTTTGGCACCAACTAGTATTTTTTCTAATTTGCGTTTGGTTTTTGCAGCATACACATTTGCAGGTTCATTACGTTTGTCTAATCCAACCATTTTTACGTTTATCTCCGATTTGTAAGCAGTGGCTTGCGAAGCACCAAGACCTTCACTGGTTTGACCAATCGTTGTAATTTGACTAAAAACATACTCTTCTTTCTGCAAGAATGCTTCTGCTTTTTGCGTCATGAAATTGGTTTGCTCTAATGAAGCATCTTTTGGCATTTCTATCTGAACTAAAAACTCACCACTATCAGACGCGGCAAAGAATTCCCCACCAATAAATCCACCGCCAAATAAACTAATCATGGATCCAAAAAAGATGACTAAAACGATAGCCAGTGTTTTAAAATAATGATCCAAACACCATTCCAATAATCTGGAGACCCAATTTGTAAATCGTGTCAAATAGCTTTCAAATCCCAGGATGATTCTTCCAAAAAGATTTTTACCTTGAATGTGTTCTAATTTCCCGTATCTTGAAGATAACCATGGAATGATTGTAAATGAAGCGACTAATGACAGCAATGTTGAGATAATAACCGTTACACAGAATTGTGTAATAATGTTAGAAACCAATCCGGTACTCATTGCAATTGGTAGAAACACTACTACAATTACTAAAGTAATCGATACAACAGTTCCACCAATTTCTGCAGTTCCATCATAAGCAGCTCGAACTTTATTTTTACCCATTTCCATGTGCCTGTAAATATTCTCGAGAACTACAATGGCGTCATCCACAAGAATACCCACCACAAGAGAAAGTCCTAATAAACTCATTAAGTTTAAGGTATACCCCATCAAATAAATTCCAATGAACGTAGCAATTAATGAAGCAGGAATAGAAACCATTACAATCAATGAGTTTCTAATGCTGTGCAAGAAAAACAACATTACAAGAGCCACTAAAAGTACCGCAATTAGTAAATCATGCACAACAGCATCGGCAGCTTCTAATGTGAAAATAGTACTGTCTTTTGCTATTTCAAGTTTTAATCCGTTAGCTTTATAATCCGTTTCCAGTTTAGCAATTGTTTTAACTAACTCTTCACTTACGGCAACCGCATTGGCATCCGATTGTTTGATGATTTGTAAAATAATAGCACTTTTTTGATTGACACGCGCTATTTTTTCAGGAATTTTTTGAGTATCCTGAACATCAGCAATAGCATCTAAACGAACTTGTATTCCGTTTTTAGAAGATACAATTAAGTTTCTTAATTCATCAACAGTTTTATATTTTCCCGCTAAACGAATTAGTATTTTCTGCTCACGAGTTTGAATGTTTCCTGTTGGAAAATCCAAATTAGAAGATAAAATAGTTTGTTGCACTTGCGGAATCGAAAGTCCGTAGGCTTGCATTTTTACCGCATCAAGATTTACTTGAATTTCTCTTTCTTGTCCGCCAATAATATTTACCTGTGCTACACCTTCTACTCGAGAAATAACGGGTGCTAATTTTTTATCAATTAAGTCGTAAAAAGCAACTTCATCCATTTTTCCGTTGGCACCAATAGTCATAATTGGTAAATCGCTTAAAGAAAATTTAGTCAATGAAGGCGTTTCAACATCATCAGGCAAATCACTAAGAATAGCATTTATTTTACGCTGCGCATCGTTCATGGAAATATTAACATCAGCCGAAGACGTTAATGTAATGGACACTGTTGATAAACTTTCGTAGGACTTCGAGTCTATTTTTTTAATATTTTCTAAGGATGCAATGGCATCTTCAATTTTTTTGGTAACCGTATTTTCTACCTCACTTGGTGATGCACCCGGATAAATAGTGGCGACAGTAATTACATTGGTTTCGAATTTTGGAATCAATTCGTAGCCCAATTGGCTGTAACTGAACAGTCCGCCAAGTGTTAGAATCGTAAACAATACAATTACTAACGAAGGACGTTTTATGGATATTTCTGCTAATTTCATATATTTATATTTTTAGGTCTTAACGTATAAGGTCATGCCGTTTTCTGCTTTTGACCTTTGGGTTTACAACTTTCGACTATTTAATGACATCCACTTTAGATCCGTCCTGAAGGTTGATTTGACCTGTCACAATTACAGTTTCACCATTTGAGAGTCCGTTTAGAATTTCTACTTTGTCCCCAAGAATTCTTCCAGCTGTAACTGTTTTCAATTTGGCAGTTCCGCTTTCAATTACAAAAACCTGATTGCTGCTTACACCTCCTACAAAAGCATCTCTAGGAACAATCATCAACGATTGTTTTTGTTGTTTCGATGCAAATTCAGCGGTTCCGTACATACCCGCTTTTAAACCGTTGGAAGCGTTGTTTGTAATTTCAATCTCGATGGGGAAATTTAAAATTTCGTCCGCTTTTGAGGCGATAAAAGTGATTTTCCCTGAGAAAATTTGGTCTGGATAAACGCTTGCTACAACTTTTGTGACGGTACCTACTTTTAAACTGGCCACTTGGCTTTCGTTAACGTTAACTTTTAGTTTTAGTTTGGAAACATTTACAATATCAAACAATTCCGTAGCAGGTGTAGCAGAAATGATTGATCCAACCTCGATGTATTTCTTATTGATAAACCCACTAATTGGCGCTTTGATTCTTGTATCTCCAACATTGATATTTGCTTGTGTTAACTGGAATTTAGCATTTACCATTGCTAGTTTTACCTGATCTACTTGTTGTTTAGTTACGCCGCCTGTTTTGTATGCATTTTCAAATCGGGTGTAATCAGCCACCGCATTTTGATACACCGCATTAGCGTTTTGCGCATTTACGTTTATAACATCGCTTCGTACAATGGCGAGTGTTTGTCCTACTGAAACATAATCGCCTTCTTTTACAAGTATCTTTGTTATTTTGCCTGATTTTTCAGCAGAAAATTTTAATTCTTGTATGGGTTCAAAATTTCCATTGGATGAGAAATCTAATGAAACAGCTTCGGTTTTTACGGTTTCAACTCTAACAGAAACGGAGGCGTTTTTCTCCGCAACAATAGTTGTTTTGGCTTCGTTTTCTTTTTTATTATTGGTTAACACGTAGGCAATTAGTCCTAAGGATGCTGCAATTACTACTACTGTTATTATTATTTTTTTCATTTTGATTATTTATTGGTTAGTGTTTTTAATTCCCCTTTGGATTTGACTAATTGTATTTCTGCCAGTTTGTACTCTAATATAGCTGATGTGTAGTTGTTTTGAGCTTCGGTCAATGAGTTTTCAGCATCCAGTAAATCAGTCAGTGTGGTTAATCCTTGTATATAGTTGTTTCGGGTGTTATTTAAAACCTCTTTGGCTAATTGGGCATTTTCTTTCTGATTGTTGATTGTGGTTAAGCTGTTGTCAATTTGCGTTTTTGCATTGGCAAAAGCCAGGTCAAGTGACAACTTGGTATCAACCAACTCTTCGTGGATAGTTCGTAGGTCAACATCGGCTTGTCTCACTTTTGCACGAGTGCCAAATCCAGTAAATATCGGTACTTTCAAATTCAAGCCAATCGAAGAGAAATCAGACCAGTACACTCCTTTAGAAGGTTTTCCGCCCAAAGGCATTACAGGACCCTGACCAATATAATTGTACCCGGCATTCAGTGATAATGTTGGGTAATAAGCAGCTTCAATAGCCTTTTTTTGATAAAATAATAATTGTTCTTGTTTTTTCAAAAGCAAGTATTCCGTTCTGTTTGCCGTATTTGGAATTTCAGACAATGCTTGTGACCCTACTTCAAAGGCAGTTTGTGGAATCTCGATTTGGGTTTCTATGGGCATTCCCATATAAAATTTCAAGGTATTTTCTTGTATTTGTACGGCATTCAGTACCTGTTGACGTTGTGTATTGATGTTTGAAATTTTTACTATAATTCGATCCAAATCAATTTTCTTGGCTAGACCATTGTCATATTGTCCTTTGATGATGTTTCTTACTTTGGTGGTATTTCTTAAAGTGCTGTCAATCACCGTTAGTTTTTGTCGCTGCACATAGACTTGGTAATAATTATTGGCCACACGCTCAATTACTTGCTCTTCTGTTAGTTGATTGTTGATCTGGTAAAATTCTCTGGTAGATTTTGCTGCTTTTAGGCCGGTAAAAACAGTTTGGTCGAAGATAGCCTGTGTCAGAGAAACTCCGGCAGTAGAAATCCATGGTTGGCCAAAAGCGGCTTGGATGGTAGTTCCCGGAGCGCCAAATCCTGCTCCGTCAATAACAGTTGTTTGTATTACAGGATTGTACGTCAAATTGCCATTAGCTGAAATTTGAGGCAAAGCTCTGGAGCGTATTTCCTGAATTTGGTACTCACTGTTCTCTACTTGTAATTTTGCTTTTTTGGCATCTGCTTTGTTTTCTAAAGCATAGTTGATGGCTTCTTTTAGCGTAAGTGTTTGTGTGGGACTTGTACCTGGGTTGCCTGAGTTTTGTGATTGAGCCGAAATCCCAAAGGTCAGGATGGCTAGTAAAATTATAGTTTTCATTTTGTAATATAGTTAAGTAAATGTTTTTCAAGTTCAATTATCCCGCTGGGAGTTGCCATAGCTCTGGTATGGTATTCTAAAATCTCAAGTTCTATCTTTTGAGCTTCTTTTTCGGAACTGGTACAGCCCTTTATACTGAAAATTAAATAATAATAAAATCGCGTGTAACTTTTAATATTTATATTGTCGCGGTAAAAACCTTGTTCGATTCCTTTTTTTATGTTTTGTTCAAAAGTGGTGTTGCATTCATTGATTTCTCTTGTCATCACTTTCTCATAAATTTCAGGATAATGTTTTTTTAATTGGTAAATGGGGGAGTCGTCTGAGGATTGAAACATTTCTTTAAACATTTTTCGTATTTCAAAATTTTCTGCGATAGCATTATAATTCTGGGCAATAATACGGTCAATAATTTGATGGATTTGTTTGTGAATTGCAGTGGTGCTTTCCTCAATAAGTAATTCTTTATTGCAGAAATATTTATAAATCGTTTTTTTAGAAATACACATTTCTCCTGCAATATCATCCATGGTGATGCTCTTAAAACCTAGTTTTAAAAACATCTCGCTTGCTTTAGTTATAATTTTTTCTTTCATTTTTAAGGCTGAAATGGTTTCAGTATTTTTTAATTAAATTCAAATTTGTTGATTTGAACGATTAATTTCGAGTGCGAATATAAGACGGAAACTTTAAACACCAAAATAGTTTCCGATGTATTTTGGTTTATTTAACATTTGAAGGTAAAACGATGTTTGTAATACAATTTGAATAGAGTAAATTAGCCAAAAATTTATTTTATGCATTCCATTTATCAATATCAGGGGTTTCTTTCGGAGTATTTGCAGGCACAATATGAAACCAAAGAACCAAGAAATTTGTACGAGCCCATCCGGTATATTTTAGACCTTGGCGGAAAAAGAATTCGTCCGGTACTGACCTTAATGAGTGCCGAAATTTTTGATGCACCGTATCAA
Source organism: Flavobacterium sp. RSP46 (assembly GCF_003984825.1). NCBI lineage: Bacteria > Pseudomonadati > Bacteroidota > Flavobacteriia > Flavobacteriales > Flavobacteriaceae > Flavobacterium > Flavobacterium sp. RSP46. Next base: position 12,936 of record NZ_RYDM01000008.1, on the reverse strand, counting down.
AAAGCATTGCCTGCCGCATTAGCCGTTGAAGTTTTTCATAACTTTTCGTTGGTTCACGATGATATTATGGATGATGCGCCACTACGAAGAGGAAAAGCAACGGTTCATGAGAAATGGAATATAAACACCGGAATTTTATCTGGGGATGCGATGCTGATTTTAGCCTATCAATATTTTGAACAATATGAGCCCGTTATTTTTCGGGATTTGGCCAAGTTGTTCAGCAAAACAGCGCTTGAAGTTTGCGAAGGGCAGCAATGGGATGTCGATTTTGAAGAACGCAATGATGTTACCATTCCAGAATACCTGATGATGATTCAATACAAAACGGCTGTTTTGGTAGCAGCAGCCATGAAAATGGGAGCGATTATTGCAGAAACTACCGAGGAAAACGCAAATCTGATTTATGATTTCGGCCTCAATTTAGGCTTGGCTTTTCAATTACAGGATGATTTCTTGGACGCTTTTGGGGATCCAGAAACCTTTGGAAAACAAGTAGGCGGTGATATTATAGAAAATAAAAAAACGTATTTGTATCTAAAAGCAGTAGCTTTTTCAAAAGAAGAGGAAGCTAAAGAATTGCGGTATTTGTTTTCTGTTCAGCCGGAAAATAGTACGGATAAAATAGAGACGGTGAAAGCACTTTTTAATAGTTCTGGTGCGGCTACGGCAACACAGGAAGCAATACAAGATTTTACTTTTAAGGCGTTTCAGACCTTGGATAAAATGAATATTAGCGCCGATAAAAAAGCAATGTTGAAATCTTTTGGGGAGAATTTAATGGGCAGAAAAGTGTAATTCAATTTCAATAATCAATTTCAACATTGACTTTGAAAGTTTATATTTAAAATTTAACAAGAAGTATAGTGTATAATAATAACAATATTGAAAATTGACATTCATATTGCCATTGATATTTAAAGATATGTTTATAGTTCCAAAAAATACCGATTTACTACTTGCTGAAGCCGCGGGTGAAAACTTATATTTGAAATTAATCGAACAAATGAATAAGGATTTCAATCTCGCTAACGAAGCAATTGATTTTCCGTTGGGTATTTCTCCCAGTGAATTGAAGTTGCAGCTTCACGAAAAAATATATCGACTTATTCAATACAAATTTGCTGAATACCTCAATTTATTATACATAATTGATGTTTCCGAAGAAGAAATAAAAAAACTAGACGGATCTGATTTAGTAGTTCTGGCAGAACAAGTCGCTTTTTTGATCCTAAAAAGAGAATGGCAAAAAGTGTGGTTCCGGAATAAGTATTAGTTATTGTAAGTCTTTTTTTAAGATTGTTTTATTCCATAATTCAGTTCCCGCAGTATCAAAAACAGTTAGTTTCATTTGGCGGTTTTCCTTTGAACCCAAGAATGAAATCATACCAAAATTATGTTGCGTAATCAAACTGCCTTTGGATCTGTAAATATTGTTTTCCTTTAATGCCCCTTCAGCGGCAACACCGGAAGTTAGCGGTGAAACGGTCCAGTCAAATAAAGAGTAGGCATTCTCGCGGGGAACTTCGGAAAATTCAGTAAAATGCCTATCACCGCTTAGGAATAAAACGCCCTTAATTTTATTATCAAGAATTTCTTTTAGCAATTTTTCTTTCTCTTTGGGGTAGTTGCTGTAGTTTTCCTTTTCCGCTACGGAATTTAATACTTGTACGCCCATTACAATTATTTTAAAACTGGCTTTAGAGGAACTTAGTGCGTTAATCAGCCATTCTAATTGGGTATTTCCTAAAACCGTTCTTTCGCCCGTAATTCTGTTATTTGGGGTCTTGAAAAACCGATCGTCCAATAAAAAAAACTGTGCATCACTCCAGCTAAAGGTAGAATAAATACCCTCGTTTTGTTCAGCATTCATACCGTAGCTTTTATTTGCCCAGAAATCTTTAAACGCTTTTTGAGTTAGAAATTTGTTATAAAAACTGCCATCGCTATCATCCGGACCAAAATCATGGTCATCCCAAATGGCAAAATTTTGAGTTTTTGCCAGCAAAGGCTGAATTTCTTTTACCGACCTTGAATGCGTATACCGATGATAAATCCCGGTTTTACTATCCCAGTCCGCTTCTCTGAGATAAATATTGTCACCACTCCATATCATGATTTCTGGATTTTTTTTGGCAATACTTTCAAAAATGCCATACTCACTTCCGTAGGCTTTTCCTGGTCTGTCCAGCGGAGTTTCATTAAAATAGGAACAACTTCCAATGGCTACTGTGAAATCAGGAGCATCTTCGCGCCATTCCCAAAGTTTCTTTGATGAAAAAGAAGTCTCGTAGGGCAAGATGATTTTTTTGTCATTTATGAAAACAGCATACGTATATTTTTTTCCGGGTTCTAATTGATCTAAAATAATATGATGCGTGAAGCCAACTTCTTTTGAAGATGAATACACGTCGGAGTAGAATATATTAGTAGGATTGTCAAGGGCAAAATAAGCTATTTTCACCGAAGCTTTTTTGTTGGTTTGCAACCAAATCATCGCTTCGGTCATTTCGCAATACCCCACCATGGGCCCAGATTGTAAAATATTGTTTTGAGCAAAACTGTAACTTATAAATAAAATACAGCATAATTGAAAAGTTTTTTTCATCGCAGATAATTAAAAATACACTCTAATAAAAGGCATAAAGGCACTGCCGTAAATGTTGTTTTTGTCAGTCAAAACATTATATCGCCCACCAATAGTGGCGTTTCCAGATCTGTAACCAAGGCCGATGAATAAACCTGTATTCCAGTAGTTTTGAGAATTGCTATTGGATCCATCCAGATTTACATTGACTCTTAATTGTTCCAGTTCCGTCGAAAGTTGGATTTCGGGGATTGGATTAAATAATCCTATAACACTACCGCCATACAAATGAGAAGCAAAAAAATCGCGTTGCTTCAAATATTTATACTGCACTCCCAGTCCCAAAGCCACATATTCATTAAAATTATAAATGGCACTTGGCGCTAACGAAATGTCCGTGTAGCCGGAACCAAAGCCTAAACCCAGTCCACCTCCAAATTGTACATTTCTCCAAAACTGGTTTGGCATAGTGGTATACATTGTATTTTGTTGTGCAAACAGAGCACTTGCAAAAAACAAGGCAATAAGTACTAAAAACGATTTGGTAACCTCGAAAAAGCGCTTTTTTGCCATAAGTTTCTAGATTTTTAACAATTTAAGATGTAAAAGTATCTTAAAATAAATTATAAATTTATTGTATTATTGTACTTTTGCCAAACTATTTTAATCAAAAAGGTATATTCACTAAATATTATGGATAGGTTTTCATTTTTAAACGCAGCACATACAGAATTTTTCGCTCAATTATACGATCAATATATAGAAAATCCAGACAGCGTTGAGCCTAGTTGGAGAAGTTTCTTTCAAGGTTTTGACTTTGGGATGAGTTCTTACGGCGAGGATCATAAAGTCGAGCAAATTGCAAATTTTGCGGCTAATAATACAGATATTAGCTTGGTTTCTGACAAGCTTCAAAAGGAGTTCAATGTATTAAAATTAATAGATGGATACCGCTCTCGCGGTCATTTGTTTACTAAGACAAATCCGGTTCGAGAAAGACGAGTATCATCACCAACTCTAGAAATCACAAATTTTGGACTTTCATCAGCAGACTTAAATACTGTTTTTGATGCAGCCAAGGTTATGGAAATACAGCCTTGTACGCTTCAGGAAATCATAACGCATCTTGATACAATATACTGCCAGCACATCGGGGTGGAATATATGTATATCCGTAAACCGGAAGTAGTGGAGTGGATTCAGAAAAAATTAGGCTACAATGACAATCAGCCTAAATTTTCATTGGACGAAAAAAAATCCATTCTTAATAAATTAAACCAAGCCGTTTCTTTTGAGAATTTTTTGCACACTAAATATGTAGGTCAAAAACGCTTTTCTCTAGAAGGTGGGGAATCAATTATTCCTGCATTAGATGCTTTAATCGAGAAAGCAGCTGAAAAAGGAGTTGAGCAATTTGTTATGGGAATGGCACATCGTGGTCGTTTGAATGTGTTGGCAAATATTTTTGGCAAATCGACCCAAGACATCTTTGGAGAGTTTGACGGTAAAGATTACGATCAAGAATATTTTGACGGAGATGTAAAATACCATTTAGGACTTACAGCGGATAAAGTGACCAGTACCGGTAAAAAAATTAATATAAATTTAGCTCCTAATCCGTCGCACCTTGAAACAGTAGGTGCAGTAATCGAAGGAATCACAAGAGCCAAACAAGATAAATATTTTCCTAACGATTTCTCAAAAGTATTGCCAATCGCCGTTCACGGAGATGCTGCAATTGCGGGTCAGGGAATTTTGTATGAAATTGTGCAAATGGCACAATTGGATGGTTATAAAACTGGAGGAACTATACATATTGTTATCAATAATCAAGTAGGTTTTACCACCAATTATCTGGATGCTCGTTCCTCTACCTATTGTACTGATGTTGCTAAAGTTACCCTTTCGCCCGTTTTGCATGTCAATGCAGATGATGCTGAAGCAGTAGTTCACGCGATGTCCTTTGCATTGGACTTCAGAATGGAATTTGGTAGGGATGTGTTTATTGATTTATTGGGATATAGAAAATATGGACATAATGAAGGCGATGAGCCTCGTTTTACCCAACCCGTATTGTACAAAATCATTGCAAAGCATAAAAATCCAAGAGACATCTACATGGAGAAATTGCTTGCCGAAGGAGTTGTTGACAGTACTTTTGTAAAAGGATTAGAAAAAGAATACAAATCAAATCTAGAGGTGAATTTAGAAGCCTCCCGTAAAAAAGATTTGACTATTATAACGCCATTCATGAAAAACGAATGGAAAGGTTTTGAACAGGTTTCGGATGTTGAAATGCTCAAAAAAGTAGACACTACTTTTCCAGTAGCCGGACTTACTGAGGTTGCAAACGTAATTTGTAACTTACCTGCAGACAAAAAATTTATCAGCAAAATACAAAAACTGGTCAACGATAGAAAAACAATGTTTTTTGAAACCAACAAGTTGGATTGGGCCATGGCAGAGCACTTAGCCTATGGGTCACTTTTAAAAGAAGGATATGATGTTCGTATTTCGGGGCAAGATGTAGAGCGAGGCACGTTCTCTCACCGTCATGCCGTTGTAAAAGTAGAGGATTCAGAAGAAGAAGTGATTTTGTTGAGTACTTTAGAAGGAGCAACAGGGAAATTCAATATCTTCAATTCGCTGTTGTCTGAATATGCTGTTTTAGGGTTTGATTATGGGTACGCTTTAGCCAACCCAAATACATTAACCATCTGGGAAGCACAGTTTGGTGATTTTAGTAACGGTGCCCAAATTATAATTGATCAGTATATTTCTTGTGGCGAAGATAAATGGAACAATCAAAACGGAATTGTTTTATTATTGCCGCACGGATACGAAGGACAAGGAGCGGAGCATTCATCAGCCAGAATGGAGCGATATTTACAACTTTGTGCCAGACACAATATGTATGTGGCAGATTGTACTACACCAGCCAACTTCTTTCACCTTTTGAGAAGACAAATGAAAACAACGTTTCGTAAACCACTTGTTGTGTTTACGCCTAAAAGTTTGTTGCGGGATACAAGGGTAGTATCTACCGTTGAAGAATTTGCAACAGGGAGTTTTCAAGAAACATTTGATGATGAAACAGTGAATAAAGCGCATGTGAAAACGCTGGTTTTCTGTACCGGAAAATTCTATTATGACATTACTGCCGAAAGAGAAATTCTGGACAGAAATGATGTGGCTGTAGTTAGAATCGAGCAATTGTTCCCATTACCGGTAGAACAATTAAAAGCCATTATCGCTAAATACCCTAATGCAGATGATTATGTTTGGGCACAAGAAGAACCAAAAAACATGGGGGCTTACAGCTTTATGCTAATGAATTTTGATTTAGTAAAATGGAGATTGGCTTCACTAAAAGCGTATGCGGCACCGGCCTCAGGAAGTTATACAAGAGCAAAACGCCGTCAGGCTGATGCATTGCGAATGGTTTTTGATAAAAATTTATACCGATAATAAGGAGCTATTTCCTGCTGTACGCTATATCTTTTCCTAGCTAAAGAAGCTAGAAAAAGGATGTCGCTGCCATCAGGGCTAAAAAACAATACATCTAACACACATAAGTTGTTCAAGAACAATTTAAAACTTAAAATTCATAATTTAAAATAATAGAACATGATTTTAGAAATGAAAGTCCCATCACCAGGGGAATCTATAAAGGAAGTTGAAATCGCAACTTGGTTGGTAAAAGACGGAGATTATGTAGAGAAAGACCAAGCCATTGCTGAGGTTGATTCTGATAAAGCAACATTAGAATTGCCAGCAGAAGCCAGCGGAATCATTACTTTGAAAGCGGAAGAAGGAGATGCAGTTGCAGTAGGAGCAGTAGTTTGTCACATTGATACGGACGGCGTAAAACCAGCAGGCGATGCGCCAGTTGCTGAAGCTACAAAAACAGTTGAAGCGCCAAAAGTGGAAACTAAAACAGAAGCACCAAAAGCCGCTCCAGCAGCAGCAACTTACGCTTCAGGAACTCCATCTCCGGCAGCACGAAAAATATTAGACGAAAAAAATATAGCAACAACTTCAGTAACAGGAACTGGAAAAGACGGAAGAATCACTAAAGACGATGCCGTACATGCGGCGCCTTCAATGGGGACGCCTACCGGTGGGTCTCGTGGATCCGAACGTTCAAAATTATCAATGTTACGTCGTAAAGTGGCAGAACGATTAGTGGCTGCTAAAAACGAAACAGCCATGTTAACTACTTTTAATGAAGTAAACATGACGCCAATCAACTTGATTCGGAATGAATACAAAGACGCATTCAAAGCAAAACATGGCGGAATTGGTTTAGGGTACATGTCTTTTTTTACTAAAGCAGTGACCAGAGCATTAAAATTATTTCCAGATGTAAACTCAATGATGGATGGGGATCATAAGATCGCTTTCGATTTTTGCGACATTTCTATCGCAGTTTCAGGACCAAAAGGATTAATGGTTCCTGTCGTTCGTAATGCGGAGAACTTGACTTTCCGTGGAGTTGAAGCCGACATTAAAAGATTAGCCCTTAAAGCGCGTGACGGACAAATCACAGTGGATGATATGACTGGTGGAACGTTTACGATTACTAACGGTGGTGTTTTTGGAAGTATGTTGAGTACGCCAATTATCAATCCGCCACAGTCAGGAATTCTTGGAATGCACAACATTATCGAGCGCCCAATTGCCGTAAACGGAAAAGTAGAAATTCACCCAATGATGTATGTGGCGTTGTCTTATGACCATAGAATTATTGATGGTCGTGAGTCTGTTGGTTTCTTGGTGGCCGTAAAAGAAGCCTTAGAAAACCCAATGGAATTATTGTTAGAGAACAATCCTAAAAAAGCATTAGAATTGTAATTGAATTAATTCATAAAATAAAAAATCCGTTTAGTTCTAAAACTAAACGGATTTTTTATTTTTTTATTAAAATTCCTTTGAATTCCACAACATCAAAAAGTGCGTAATTTTGGCTTTTCGGAATGTGGTCGCCTATAAATTGTAAATTTTCGACACTGCAATAGATGTTAAATTTGGTGTTTTTACCATAATTAAGTCGGACACTTGCCATAATTGCATCATTGATTTTCCAACTTACATTGTATCGCCCATTAGAAGTAAGGGATAATTGTAGTGTAAGATTATACCATTGTCTTCTTTTGATTTTCCTTTGAACAGATTGGAACGGATAGCCCTGTGAGATCATGTATACGATAAGATCGTCTGGTTCTGCTGCTAATTGATTTCGAATGGCTTGTGATCCATAGCCGATCTCAAAATCGAGTTCGTGTGTGTCATTATTATATAAAAAAGCTCCAATGCTAGCCATGTCACCAACGCCCATTTCGGGGATATAAACATTCCAGCTATAGGTTCCAGCGGCAAAACTTGAAATCGTTTTTACTTTTGATCTTTCCCACGTATTTGGATTTGTGAAAATACGTAAATTCCCATTTTCAATCCAGTAATTTGGATTGCCAACTTGAGTAGCATCTTCCCATTCCGTTAAATTATCGAAGTCCCAAATTTTTGAATAGCTGGTTTTTAAAATACTGAGATTGTTGGAATCTGAATTAGTTATTGTTTCATCTTCGTTAGTTAAGTCGGCGGGAGAACAAGAAAATAAAAGTAGTCCCATAAATACCAATAATTTTTTGAAAATATTTTTCATGTTTCTTTAAGGTTTTAAGGTCGTTTTTCTATTGTAAATATAAGCAATAATTAAAATAGTCCACGATTCCTTTTCCTTTCATTAAAACATCGGCTCCTATGATTCCATGAACGGGTTTTGATTTGTGTTGTGTTAAAGCTTCGTTTATATGAGATAAATCGAAAATTACGACGTCAAAAGCACTGTCTTTCCAAGTGCCTAGTTGCAATTGATTTTTTGTAGCTATTTGTGTCAACATTCCGGAAGCTCCAGCTCCTGAAGCTTTAGTTTTTGATTTTTTAGCTTCCAATAGAAACAAATCAACACATTCAAATCCGATACAACTACTTGAAGCACCTGTATCTAAAATGAAATTTCCTTTGATACCGTTGATTTTGGCTTTAATCAAAAGGTGTTGGGTTTTAGTAATCTTAAATTTTACTTTTTTGTAGTTTTCTTTTTTAAGGATTTTGTGGAGGTTTTTCATCTAGGCAGAATTTGTTTTCGGAATTATAGTGTCCCTTTTACAAAGATACAAGTTGTTGTATGCAGTTTTGGAATCTTTTTTCTGTCGCAATCTTTGTTAAACCATTTTTTTGACTAGTTTAATTCTTGTAATTTTGTATTCTTAAAAGACGACACTTGGAAACAAAAGTAATAATTACCGATACCCATACTCATTTATATTCTGAGGAATTCAATCAAGACCGAGATGAAATGATCCAACGCGCCATTGAAGCGGGGGTTTCGCGTTTTTTTATTCCGGCAATCGATTCGACGTGCACGGAATCCATGTATACTTTAGAAAAAAAGTATCCTGAAAACGTATTCTTGATGATGGGCTTGCATCCCACGTATGTGAAAGAGAATTATCTGAAAGAATTACAGCATGTGGAAAACGAACTGGCGAAAAGAAAATTCTACGCTGTTGGTGAAATTGGGATCGATTTGTATTGGGATAAAACCCATTTGCCTCAGCAACAAATTGCTTTCAAAAAGCAGATTCAATTGGCTAAAGAATATAAGTTACCTATTGTGATTCATTGTCGGGATGCATTTGATGAAATTTTCGAAATTCTGGAACAAGAAAAATCGGATGATTTATTTGGTATTTTTCATTGTTTTTCTGGAACGTATGAACAAGCTTTAAGGGCAATTTCGTATAATATGAAGCTTGGAATAGGCGGGGTTGTTACTTTCAAAAACGGAAAAATCGATCAATTTTTGAAACAGATCGATATAAAGCATCTTGTTTTAGAAACAGATTCCCCATATTTAGCCCCAATTCCTTTTCGTGGAAAAAGGAATGAAAGTAGTTATATAGTCAGCGTAGTCGATAAGTTAGCCCAGATTTATGGCCTTTCAACACATGAAATAGCAATGCGAACCACCGAGAATTCTAAAGCTATTTTTGGGATTTAAAGTAGAATTCACTTTATTTTGACTTTTTTTTTGTTCATTTGCCCACACAAATATAGAAAAATCAACAATGCAGAAATTTGACGCTATTCGGCCATTTTATGATTCCGAAATAAACGAAGCACTTCAAGATGTGATTAATCACCCAATGATGAAAGCATTGATGAACTTTACTTTTCCGGGTGCTGCTGACGAAGTTTGGAAAGAACAACTCAGGAAAACGCACTCCATTCGGGATTTTCAATGTAATTTTATATACCAATCGGTTCAAAGAATACTAGAAAAAAGTTCAGAAGGAATGACCACTTCCGGTTTTGAAAAGTTAAAGAAAAACACTTCTTATTTGTTTGTCTCAAATCATCGGGACATCCTTTTGGATACTACGTTATTAAACACAGCTTTATTTGAACATGGGTTAGTGATGACAGCCTCAGCGATTGGGGATAATTTAGTAAAAAAATCGTTTCTGAATACCTTGGCAAAACTGAACCGTAATTTTTTAGTACAACGGGGATTGACTCCAAGAGAAATGCTGCAGAGTTCAAAACTATTGTCGGAATATATAGGGAATTTATTGCTTCATGAAAACCGTTCTGTATGGATAGCACAGCGAGAAGGAAGAACGAAAGACGGCAAGGATGAGACCAATCCGGGTGTTTTGAAAATGGTGGGTATGGGTTCTGATGAAAAGAATTTAATGGATTATTTCAAGAAAATTAAAATTGTACCCGTATCTATTTCGTACGAGTATGATCCTACTGATGCTCTGAAAATGCCACAATTGATGGCTGAAGCCAATAATGAAGTGTATGTCAAGGAAAAGAATGAAGATTTCATGACGATTCTGAGTGGTGCTCTAGGGCAAAAGAAGAGAATACACATTCATGTTGGGAAAGTTTTAGATATTGAAATTGATGCCATTATTACAGAAAACGAGAACTCAAATAAGCAAATAGTAGCTTTGGCACAAGTAATTGATAATGCCATATTGAGTAATTACAAATTATGGCCAACGAATTTTATTGCTTTTGATATTGTAAATAAGACCGATAGATATTCCCATTTGTATACTGAAAATGAAAAATCATTGTTCGAGCGCAGACTGGAAATGCGAATTGATCATGACAATCCAGTGGCTCTTGAAAGTTTTTTGGCCATGTATGCAAATCCAGTTGTGAACAAATTAAAATACCACGATGTTGTATAAAGCCAAAATACTTTTAATATATACCGGAGGAACTATTGGTATGCGAAAAGATTTTGAAACAGGAGCCCTCAAGGCATTCAATTTTAGTAAATTGTTACAGCGAATTCCAGAATTGAAACAATTGGATTGTGAGATCGAAACCGTTTCTTTTGAAAATCCTATAGATTCCTCGAACATGAATCCTGAAAAATGGGCAAAAATGGCTATAATTATTGCAGATAATTATACTTCATTTGATGGATTTGTTGTGCTTCATGGATCCGATACTATGTCGTATTCTGCTTCAGCGCTGAGTTTTATGCTTGAGAATTTGTCAAAACCAGTTATTTTTACCGGTTCACAATTACCCATAGGGGATTTGCGTACCGATGCTAAAGAAAACCTGATTACAGCCATTCAAATAGCTTCTCTGCAAAATAATAATCATCCGGTTATCAGTGAAGTGTGTCTTTATTTTGAATACAAATTATACCGAGGCAATAGAACTACAAAGATTAATGCGGAACATTTTAAAGCATTTACGTCTCCAAATTATCCTGAATTGGTGGAGTCTGGGGTGCATTTAAAGTTGAATCCTGAATTGTTTTTGCCTAAAAAAGGAACGGAGGAATTCAAAGTGCATAAAAATTTAGACAATAATGTTGCCATTATAAAGATGTTTCCTGGAATCAGTGAAGCAGTTTTATCCGCTATTTTAAATATTCCGAATCTTAAAGGTGTTGTTTTAGAAACCTACGGAGCTGGGAATGCACCTACAGAGGATTGGTTTTTAAACCTCTTGAAAAAAGCGATTGCCGGCGGGTTACATATTGTTAACGTTACCCAATGTTCTGGCGGGAGTGTCAGTATGGGGCAATACGAAACCAGTACCGGACTGAAAGAAATTGGTGTGATTTCCGGAAAAGACATCACCACCGAGGCGGGAATCACAAAATTGATGTATTTATTGAGCAAAAAAATAGCCCCAAAAGACTTCAAAACTATTTTTGAAACTTCTTTACGAGGAGAAATGACATAATATTTAGATTTTACTTTTCTAACTCGTTTTTTTTCGTGTTCTTTGCAGCCGTAATAAAATAGAGAGGTGGCCGAGTGGCTGAAGGCGCACGCTTGGAAAGCGTGTATATGGCAACATATCGAGGGTTCGAATCCCTTCCTCTCTGCTTTAAAAAACCGTAATAATCTAGTAAATAGATCGTTGCGGTTTTTTTATTTCTTAATTTGTACGATTTTTGTATTGTGGGTTAAAAGTTCCCTTAAAAAGCACTTTTTACAACACAAAAATAAATGTTTTGTTTTGGTTACACATTTTACACGTTTTACACTAAACAGGCAAACCCTTCATTTCTGAAAGGTTCTTTTCAACACAAATAACAAGTCTGACAAACTTATTCTTTTACTGGAACATCGAGAAACAAAGGTCTTTCCTGTATGTTTGGATACTTATAATAAAAGTCTTCAATCATATTAACCAAGTCCGTTTTGTTATATTCATCACTAATCCAAACTTTTAAAGTTTTTTTTAATATTTCTGAAATTTGAAACTTACTTAATTCGTGGTTAAGCAAGTATTCTTTAAAATCTTCAATGCTGTTTATCTCAATCATTACATATTTGGATTAATTCCTGCACCTAAATTTAAAATAATAGGTTGAAAGTTGTTGTTGTCAGTTTCTCCGATTAATTCTGTACTTCTTAAAACTGGAATTACAAATTTTGCCAGTTCTAAAATGGTTTTAATCCTGTCTTTAGGCTCGAGCAAATCAATATCACTTTGAAGTTTATCAAAATTATTTTCAACCAATAAAGTAAATTTTTCTCTTAACTCTGCGGTGGCTTTATTTAATGTTCCTTTCGGTCTCCCGTTTACGTTTCTTACTCCTTTAAATCCTGTCATATTTATTGTATTTTATTGTTATTTACTAATGTTTCTAAAAATTTATAACTTTCCTCTTTTGTCAATTCTACTTTTTGGTGTTTGCGTTGTTGCACAATCTTATAAACTGGAAAAACCGGTCAAATTGACCACCCAATTCCAGTGCAAATTGACCACCAGTTCCGGAGTAAACTGACCACCCT
>NZ_RYDM01000007.1:0-185703 GCF_003984825.1 Flavobacterium sp. RSP46 | reverse complement strand
AATCGTAAAAAAATATAAATTATTTTGCGACTAATCTCTAACGTACGGACAGGTCGCGACCTGTCCCTGCCCTATTCACATTCTCAAAACAACATTTCCTATCTTGCACACAAATCGTAACGAAATATAAATTATTTTGCGACTAATCTCTAACGTACGGACAGGTCGCGACCTATCCCTGCCCTATTCCTGCCCTATTCACATTCCCTAAACAACATTTCCTATCCTACACACAAATCGTAAAAAAATATAAATTATTTTGCGACTAATTACTAACGTACGGACAGGTCGCGACCTGTCCCTGCCCTATTCCTGCCCTATTCACATTCCCTAAACAACATTTCCTATCCTACACACAAATCGTAAAAAAATATAAATTATTTTGCGACTAATCTCTAACGTACGGACAGGTCGCGACCTGTCCCTGCCCTATTCACATTCTCAAAACAACATTTCCTATCTTGCACACAAATCGTAAAAAAATATAAATTATTTTGCGACTAATCTCTAACGTACGGACAGGTCGCGACCTGTCCCTGCAGATTGCACTAAAAATTAATCATTGAATCTTGCCTCTTACTATGATTCTACTACCATTTATCGAATTTTTATTGATAGAAATAAAAAAATGCCTCAATATTGGGATATCAATCCAAAAAAGAGGCATTTTTCTATACGACATTCACCCATATTCCTTTGATAATTAGAAGGTAACAAGCCAACTAATATCGTGTTTTCTAATCTTTAATCAAACCACAACAGGCTGTCTCTTATTACATTATCAATAGTTAATATCGTGTTTTCTAATCTTTAATCAAACCACAACCAGGTATGTTAATCAAAGATGCGATGGGTAATATCGTGTTTTCTAATCTTTAATCAAACCACAACCCGTCGTTCTCACGAAAGCCATTAGTCTTCAATATCGTGTTTTCTAATCTTTAATCAAACCACAACACCATTATCCTGCATCATTTCTGCTAATTGAATATCGTGTTTTCTAATCTTTAATCAAACCACAACTGGCAACTCCTGGAGCTAGTACAGCATCTTAATATCGTGTTTTCTAATCTTTAATCAAACCACAACTTGATATTTGAATATTTGACAACCCCTTTTAATATCGTGTTTTCTAATCTTTAATCAAACCACAACTACTATCGTTCTTTGACGGTATGAGTTGTGAATATCGTGTTTTCTAATCTTTAATCAAACCACAACTGGCGAAGCTGGAGGTGGCGCAGCAAAGAAATATCGTGTTTTCTAATCTTTAATCAAACCACAACGCCTCGTTTGCACTTGCTAATTTTTCGGCAAATATCGTGTTTTCTAATCTTTAATCAAACCACAACTGCTACGGCTTTTATTATCATTCGAACTTTAATATCGTGTTTTCTAATCTTTAATCAAACCACAACATATTTGGATTGTTGGCCCTAACTTTATTGAATATCGTGTTTTCTAATCTTTAATCAAACCACAACCTTAGAAACTCTTTTTAATTCATTGAAATAAATATCGTGTTTTCTAATCTTTAATCAAACCACAACTAGCTTCGGCCTCGGCTAAATCCTGACTTGAATATCGTGTTTTCTAATCTTTAATCAAACCACAACCAGGAGTAACTACTATAAAAAACTTATCAAATATCGTGTTTTCTAATCTTTAATCAAACCACAACAACAACAACTAAATAACGCTAAAAATGAGAAATATCGTGTTTTCTAATCTTTAATCAAACCACAACATTTCGGAAAAAGGTTTTCCAGTCATATTAATATCGTGTTTTCTAATCTTTAATCAAACCACAACACTTACGCTTATGTACTGTTGGCATCAGTGAATATCGTGTTTTCTAATCTTTAATCAAACCACAACACATCGCTCACGACATTGTAGACAATCGAAATATCGTGTTTTCTAATCTTTAATCAAACCACAACTGGCTGAATTTGCGTTTAAAGGTGTTGTAGAATATCGTGTTTTCTAATCTTTAATCAAACCACAACAATACGCTAAAGGTTTCGTGAAAGAACATTAATATCGTGTTTTCTAATCTTTAATCAAACCACAACTTGTTGGAGTAGCGTAATTCGATCCTTTTAATATCGTGTTTTCTAATCTTTAATCAAACCACAACTTGATAAGACTTGACTATGAAGAACAGGCAAATATCGTGTTTTCTAATCTTTAATCAAACCACAACAGTATCGTATGACGTTTATTTAAGACCGGAAATATCGTGTTTTCTAATCTTTAATCAAACCACAACTACGTATTAGCTTCGGCTGGTGTTACTGAGAATATCGTGTTTTCTAATCTTTAATCAAACCACAACTAGATGGTCAGGAACTGTTTATAATGAATTAATATCGTGTTTTCTAATCTTTAATCAAACCACAACTAATTTCGCAAGTGAAAGCACAGCCTTTAGAATATCGTGTTTTCTAATCTTTAATCAAACCACAACTACAACGCATACGATAGGAGAGACGAACGAAATATCGTGTTTTCTAATCTTTAATCAAACCACAACCAGATTGACGAGATAATGTTGAAAGATCCTAATATCGTGTTTTCTAATCTTTAATCAAACCACAACTTTAGAAACTCTTTTTAATTCATTGAAATAAATATCGTGTTTTCTAATCTTTAATCAAACCACAACTAAATGGTAAGGTATGAATTACTTAAGTCCAATATCGTGTTTTCTAATCTTTAATCAAACCACAACCAGAGAAGCACGGCATAATTGGTGACGTGAAATATCGTGTTTTCTAATCTTTAATCAAACCACAACCCTTATTAGATTCCCTCGCTTCGGTGATACAATATCGTGTTTTCTAATCTTTAATCAAACCACAACAGGTCAATTCCGGTTCGTTTGAATTAGTTAAATATCGTGTTTTCTAATCTTTAATCAAACCACAACTAAACCCAGAATATAATTCTATCGCTTCAAAATATCGTGTTTTCTAATCTTTAATCAAACCACAACCTTTTGAAAGAATGGAATCTAATTGCAACAAATATCGTGTTTTCTAATCTTTAATCAAACCACAACAGTATATAGCGGGTCAAGTGTCGTTCAATTAATATCGTGTTTTCTAATCTTTAATCAAACCACAACAATTGGAATACATTGCAAGTCAAGTAAGGTAATATCGTGTTTTCTAATCTTTAATCAAACCACAACGTGGTGCTGATTATCTTAAAAATATAGCTAATATCGTGTTTTCTAATCTTTAATCAAACCACAACGATGGGTTTCTTTATCAAACCGAACATTGTAATATCGTGTTTTCTAATCTTTAATCAAACCACAACCAGAGAAGCACGGCATAATTGGTGACGTGAAATATCGTGTTTTCTAATCTTTAATCAAACCACAACGTCATTAAACTTATCACTCCAATCAATAGCAATATCGTGTTTTCTAATCTTTAATCAAACCACAACCGTCTTTAGGTACTCAAAAAGGTAGATTATAATATCGTGTTTTCTAATCTTTAATCAAACCACAACCGGACGCTACCGCATTAGTTTTAATAGATCAATATCGTGTTTTCTAATCTTTAATCAAACCACAACGTATCATTAAACCTCATAAAAACATGATCTAATATCGTGTTTTCTAATCTTTAATCAAACCACAACTGAAAGCTACTGCATCCCTGCTGGGCGGATGCCGTATCTTTCAGTTGTGGTTTGGCTGTTTAAGACAATGAAAAACTGTATGTCAAAGAACTTTTAAAAATCTTGTCTTCCGATGATTGTAATGATTTCAATTTCGTCTTCTTTGATATTGAAGTAAATGGTATCAACTCCACAAACACAAAATCGTTCAACATTTTTATATTTGGAAACAACAGGAAACATAAATGGATTGGAAGCGATTTTGTCAAAACAATCATGAAGCATTATTATATATTTATCCGCTTGGATTTCTCCGAATCTGTGAATTCCAAATTCATAAATCCTCAATAAATCTTCTTTGGCTTCATGAGTCAAAAAATAATTATACAACTTTTAATCTTTTTTTAAACTCAGCTAACATTTCTTCTTTTGTTTGCTTCGGCGTAAGACCACTTTTCAATCCTCTATCAATTTTCATTTGAACATATTCATGGTACGCTTCGCGTTCACGCGCTAGCTTAATTAAATAATTTACAGCCTCACTTTTGCTGGTAAATTCTTCGTTGGCTACTTGTTGCTTTAACCATTCATCGTTTTGATTGGCTAATGTGATACTTTGTCTTGACATAATAAAAACTTTTAGTGGTGTAAATATACACCATAGTTTATTTAATTCTAATTAAAGTTTAGAAATTTTTCCAGAAACTGAAATTTTTACTTTTATTGGATTAAAAATTTCCCAACCTTTAAAGCTACTAATTCTTCTAAATACAGATGATTTTGTGTCTTTATTTTGTGTCGCGTCTGAACTCAATCTAAATTCATAATACATTTCAGATAATGTCTGAATTTTAAATAAATGCTCTTTTAAAACTTCAAAATCGGGACTTTCCCAATTGATCTCTTCATCTCGTAATCCCAGTAAAAACATATCATTAATATGCAACGTTGCAACTATTTCTTTTCCATCAGGAGGTAATTGATATGCTGCTTGTCCAGTTCTCTTTCTTTCCACAACTGTCCAAAAAGTTACTACCTCTTCTTTTAGATTTCCTTTTTCATCTTTATAAATTAAAACATGATGATTATTTCTAGGATTTACCCATTGGTTTACATTGTCCTTTAATTTTTCTGCTCCACCAATATTTTCTTTCATTCTTATTTTTAAAATAGGAACTGGCGCACCATTTCTATTAGGCAAGAAAATTTGTGGTTGCTTTACTCCGTTTTCATCAACAATAAAAAAAATATTTGCAGGAATTGTGCCTTTAACAAATCCGCCTAATTCTTGAATCCTTTTATGAATTAACTTTCTAATAGCTTCATCAACTACTTTTTCTAATTGCTTTTCTGTTGTTAAACTATCTATTGATTTCCTAACATGAAAGGCTTCGTCTCCATTAAAGTTTCGTTTTCCAAAAACAGTTTCTTTATGCAATTGTCCTCTTGCTGCAACCCCTTTATTGATATGAGTTACGCCGTTTTTCTCCACTTTTGTATATCTAACAGTTATGTCTTTAGCAATACGTTTGTGCGAGATCAAGATTTTATCTACTGCTTTTTCTGCATCAAATCGGAACGTTTCCCAAGGCATTGGAAAATCTTTTAAATCGTAGTTTCTATTGTAACGATTCCATTTTGATAATTCCTGCAAATAACTAGTCTTGCCACAAGCCATAACCAAAGCATCAATGGCGTGATGACGATGGTCTTCACGAGTTTTAGCATTTTCATCATTCAAAACAGTATTCAGTCCCCATTTTTGACGCAAGTTAGCGGTCATTTGTCCAGGAGAAACATTTACTTTTTTACAAATTTGTTTCAAATACGTTGAAGCTTCTTTGCTTATAAATCTTGTGTCATTTAATTGTCTTGATGAAAAATCATCATCAAATTTTGTTTGTACAAATCGCTTGAATTTTTGGTAAGCATTTGGATATTCCTTAGTATCAGAAAACAATTTCAAAGCTCGTTCTTTTCTGGAAATCCAATCTAATTCATCATTTCCATAAAATTCAAAAGGTGTTTTATCTCCTTTTCGTCTGTTTTCATCAGCATAACACAATGTTTTATTATTGAAACTGTCGTTTAGCGAACGACTCCACGGATGGATATGCTCTATTTGGACTTCGCCAGTAAAAAGCTTACTAACCGGAATTGTAACGCCAGTATAAGGACAAGTTTGCTTACATTCTTCCCAAAGTTTAAATTTCAAAATGTTATCATGTGAAACTCTTGTGTATTTTTCTACTTCACTTTTAACTCTATCATTTTCTCGTTCTAAGCGTTTTTGATCTCTACGAATTTTATTTCGTTGCGATTTAGATATTTTCAAATCACGAGCCATTTCTACTTTTATCTCGTCCAATTCCCCATGCTCTTCAATTAATTCATTGACTAATTTTCGCAATTCAAACAAAGCTGTTATTACAATAGGATTTCTGATAGCTTGAATTTCCTTGTCGGCACCTTTGCCAATTGGCAGTTTATCTAGTAATGCTGTAACATCAATTGTTGCAGAATGGTGATATAGTTTTTTTAATTGTTTGTCATTTAATAAAAAGTCCTTCCGAAGTAACTCTTTAATCGTATCTATAAAACCACCCGAAATTTTAGACCGAACAATTCCTTCAACATTATCAATTAAATCTAGTTGTATTTGATTATTTTCTGATGAATCATTTTGCCATTTGTCTCCAAAAGTATTTTTAATTCCACCCATAACAACAGCCACATCATAGGTGTATCCTAGCTGAAGAAATGGCAAAATATTTCCAATTGCTTTTCGGCTCAAACTTGCATAGCCATCTTTTACATTAAATTTTGAAATGGCGATTGCCTGTTCTTCATTAAAATACCAATTCTTGATGGCGTAGTCTTTAAGATTCGATTTACTGTCAAAAAAATACAAAACGTGCCAAATATCTTCTTGCTCTTTCTCAGAAAACTCAAACCATTTTTTACCAAAGAATTTTTTGTTAGATAAATTAGAAATAGTATGTGTTCCAACTATTTGATCATCATCTTTATAATTGAATTTGAATTCGGCACTTTCTTTGCCAATTACTTTTCGTAATTTCTTAAACTCAATTTTATCAGATAAAAGCAATAGGTCAATTAGTTTGTCCTTTTCGTATTTAGAAATTTTAGTTCCGTTGTATTCCACGGTATTCACCCACTGCCAAATTCTAAACATTTCAACAGGAATAGCACTTATAGGGCATTTGGTTTTTGAAGTTTCGAACGAACAATTCCCAACCAAATGCTTTTGGGAACGCAATGGTCGTTGATGAAATAGAATACCATCTTCTTTGTAATTGTCTTGTTTTCTACCCCCAAAAAGAGTTTTCAAATCATTATTTAAAACGGAATGAAATTTGGCTTGTGTATCCCAAATTAGCTCAAATTCATCAATATACATTTTTCGAGTTGTATATCTATTTCGGATTCTTTCTAGTCCATCCTGAAAAGGCTGGTTTTCTTTTGGATAAATTTCAAACAAATAAGAACCTAAAGATTTGCCTTCAATACTTTCTAATGTATCATCAATTCCAATTTTTCCCTCTTTGGCGTTTCCTTTAAAAATAGCTCCATCATCGCTTCCTCCTTTTCTACTATTGCTTAAAAAACCTCTTCTTTGAATTAAGTGATAAAAAATTCGACCAATTTCTTCCAATGATAATTTATTAGTCAATGCATTCTGTCTTAATTCATAAGGATTTAACGCAAACCAGACAGCTAATTTTTCAGATGGAAATTGTTTGGTTATTTTCCAATCTTCAAAATCATGCGCAACCATAGGACACATATTATTTTCCGAGAGTGATCTTAACAATATTCTCTTCCTTAATCTCCTTCTAAAAAATTGGCGTCGTACACCTCTTGCTCCAGTTCTACTTGCATTTTTGGAAATTTCATTATCTCCATCTCCCAAATTCTCAACACCCATTGGAAAGATTCTACTTCCAATTCCTATAATTTCATTCAATTTATCATCAATCAAAGCCCACCCAATGCTATTTGTCCCTAAATCCAATCCTAATATTTTTGCCATAACAATCTGTATTTTGTAAGAATTTTTAAAGCTACGGAGAAAATAATTACCTGCTTTACGGTTTCCCTCATTGTATCCTAATTATTTTATAGGTATATTTACAACTGATTAAAATTTCTAATCTTTAATCTTATCACAATAAGGCTATATGCCGTAGATGAAAATCTTTAGTCCTGCTTCGGTGGGACTTTTTTTTGAAAACAATTCATAATTTTAACCCAAATGCCTAGCCCTGATGGAAGCGGCATCTCCCGATTTAGAAAAACAAGGCTTTTCAGCCGTAGTTTTTATTAATTGGGAATACAGCGGACAGCAGGAAATAGCTCCAAAAAAAAGCCATTTAACCTAAAATGACTATAAATTAAGTTTTTGTTTTGTATTTTCATACTGCTTTAGTATCTTTCGAGTTGAATCTATTTAGAAACCTTACACATTGAAAAAATGTTAGAAGAAAAGAATGATAACCTGCCTGAAGCAGACGGAAAATTAGACAAAAATACTGTTGAATCTAATTCATTAGAATCAAACGTTTTAGCAACTCACGCCACTGATCCAACAAATGAACCCGAAGCTGCTGTTCCCGCCGAAGAGAATGTAATAGCGCCAGAAACAGCAAATACAACTGCGCTTCATGCCATTACACAAACAAATGCAGCTGAAAGTGAAGACGAAACACTCAAAGAAAGTCACGATATTCCGATGCAGGATTATGATACCTTATCACTTGAAGTATTGGTCAACGAACTGAAAAATTTAGTTTCCAGCGACAAAATTTTGACTTTTAAGCAGCATATTGAAGAAATTAAAAAAGCATTTTTAGCTAAATACAACCACCTCCTCGAAGAAAAAAAAGAAGAATTTCTAGCAGAAAATCAAGACCCTAACGAAGAATTTCAATATCATTCTCCGTTTAAATCTCAATTTGATACTTATTACTCTCTTTTTAGAGATACTAAAAATACCCATTTCAAGAGCTTGCAAACGAATCTAAAAACAAATTTAGAAAATCGTTTGGCCATTGTTGAGGAATTAAAAGAGTTGATTAACCCTCAGGAAAACATCAAAGACACCTTAAAACATTTTAATGATTTAAGAGAACGATGGAAAACTGCCGGGCCAATTCCTAAGGACAAATACAACCACGTGTGGAATAACTTCCATTTTCATGTGGAAAATTTCTATGATTATCTGCATTTAGACCGGGAAGCGAGAGATTTGGATTTCAAACACAACTTAGAACAAAAACAAAAAATTGTAGCGCGTGTTGAAGAATTGGTCACTGAAGCTGATATTAACAAAGCCTTCAGAGAACTACAGGATTTACATCGAATCTGGAAGGAGGATATTGGACCGGTTTCCAGAGAACATCGAGATGATATTTGGAATAAATTCAGTGATTTGACCAAGCAAATGCATGATAAACGGGAAGTTTTATTCGAAAATCAAAGAGGAACTGAACAAGAGAATTTAGAAAAGAAAAAAGAAATTATTGCTCATATTGAAGTTTTGGCGACCGAGAAAGTGAATGCACATTCTCAATGGCTAGCTCAAATAGAAAAGGTAGAAGCCTTGAGAACTGCTTTCTTCTCTGCCGGAAAAGTGCCATCGGAGGTAAATGAGGATACTTGGGCCAGTTTTAAAACTGCTGTAAGAAATTTCAATTCTTTCAAAAATTCATTTTATAAAGACATTAAGAAAGACCAAAACGACAATTTAAGCAAGAAAACAGCTCTTGTAGCTAAAGCCAAAGAATTGCAGGAAAGCACTGATTTTGATGCTACAACTCCTATCATGAAACAAATTCAGGATGAATGGAAACAAATAGGGCATGTACCAAGAAAATATTCGGATAAAATATGGAAAGAGTTTAAGGATGCCTGCAATCATTATTTTGACAAATTAAAAGAGCAAAAAAATGAGGAAAATGGGGAAGAAGTAGCCGCTTTTGATGCTAAAAAAACCTACTTGGAAACCTTAAGAGAGTTCCAATTGATCGGAGACCATAAAACAGATTTAGACTCCATAAAATTGCATATTGAAACCTGGAAAAACTTTGGTAAAGTACCGTTCACAAGAAGACATATTGAGGGAAAATTCAACAAAATACTGGATGCCCTTTTTGAAAAATTAAGTTTGAGTAAAAAAGACACTGATATGTTGCGTTTCTCAAACAGAATGGATCATTTGTCAGAAAGCCATGATACGCGCAAATTAGATAATGAAAAGATTTTTGTAATGCGTAAAATTGATGAAGTTCAAAATGAAATTTTTCAATTGGAAAATAACATTCAGTTTTTTACCAATACCAGAAATGCAAAAAAAGAAAATTCCATCGTATTAGAAGTTCGTAAAAACATTGCTATTCATAAAGAGAGTCTTGATGTTTGGAAAGAAAAACTCAAACAATTACGAAACTTAAAAACCGAATAAATTTCAGCACATACTGGTGATCAAAACCTCGAGAATAAACTGCTCGAGGTTTTTTTATGGGGAGACACGACTTAGCTGATTTTAACATTTAACGATCATTTATTAAAAAAAATTTCATAAAGTCAGTCTCCTTTTTTATGTTTACAAAATGAAATGGATTCAGAAAACTGTCTTTTTTATTGGCTTTTCAATAGCTCTGTTATTTGCTTTTAATGCAAATGCTATTTCATTGGATTCAATTCAAACAGAAAAGTCACATTCATTCTTTTCTGCTGACAGCATTCATTCTTCAGCTTTTATTCAACCACAGGTACATACTGTATTTGCTTTACATGATCGTTCTATTGATCCTAACGTTAGTAATTTTTACGAAAATTACTTGGTAGCTGTTCCAAATTTTAAAGCCTCTAAGTACATTATTCATTTTGCAAAACAAGACATCAACCGTTGTGAAATGGTTTCGCTCTTACTCTTTCCTTTTCATTTTTTCTGGTAATTTAAAGCACTGAAACCCTAATTAGAAGAATATATTTATCTTCTATTTTGAATTGATTCCTTTTTAGTTTTCAGTTCAATTAATCCTGCATTATAAATCTAAAAAAAATAAAAAAAATGGATACATCCGTAACTATAATTGGCCTGGTACTAACGTTAATAATCGCCATCCCCATTTCTATTCCATTCGGTATAGTTC
Source organism: Flavobacterium sp. RSP46 (assembly GCF_003984825.1). Taxonomy (NCBI): domain Bacteria; kingdom Pseudomonadati; phylum Bacteroidota; class Flavobacteriia; order Flavobacteriales; family Flavobacteriaceae; genus Flavobacterium; species Flavobacterium sp. RSP46. The sequence continues at coordinate 174,889 of NZ_RYDM01000007.1, read as the reverse complement.
ACTAAATAAAACAAAAATTAAATCAATAAAACAGAAATTCAGTCAAAACAATCGCTTTAATTTTGAGTTAATGGAAACACAAAACAAAAAAGTATTGGCTTTAGACCAAAAAAACAAAGGGTTTCTTTTGATGGATTTTAATGCTAAAGAAGAAGTTGTTTCTTTTGTAGATTTAAATACAATTCAATCCTGTAAACTGATTCCAACAACGGAGAATAACAGCGATACGATAGTAAAAATTGAATTTCAATTTCACTATAAAGAAGGTAAAAAAACAGACACCATTCCATTTTACACAATTGAGAATGATCAAATAGGTCAGGTTTGTTTGCATGAAGATCATCAAATAGCTAAAAAATGGATAAAAATGATTCAGGATTGCATTACTATTTAAAGAACAAATTTCTTTGTGAAGAGGCTTTTGAAGCCTCTTTTTTTTGTAAAAGTTTTTTTCAATATGATAATTGTCATTTTAATATGTGAACAGTCGCTTTACTTTTGACTAACTATAAATGATTTTGCCATGAAAAATTCCTTAATACAAAAATACAATGTTTCGGAACCAAAATACACCAGTTATCCTAATTAGGATGAAATGGATTTTTCAGAAGAAATTTTGAAGAAATCTTTCACAGAGAGCAATCGTTCTGAAGGTATCAGTTTGCATATCCATTTGCCTTTTAATACCAAAGAATATGAGCAAATGCGAACAATGTATCGTCAGAGAATTTAGCTCTTTAAAAACCTTAACAAAAGACGAATTACTAAAACTTTCTTATTGTAAAACCTCCCATAGTAGTAAAAAAGGAGCGGTTACATTTGAAGAGGGAGAGAATGTAAATGGTATTACTGTCTAAAAGATGGTATTTGTATTCCAAAATCAGAAGTGATGGGATGCTTTGGCAAGAACAATCAGTTTTCGATGAATGTGATGAAAAGCATTTGCGGTGATCTAAAAGAAGCCGACGATCACATGGTGCATTTAGCCCAAAAAACAGTCAAGGGAAGATTAGCCGGGACGCTTCTCTATTTGCATCACACCTTTAGAAAAAACGAAGATAACTCCTTAAAAGTACAACTTTAGAGAAATGAACTAGCCAGCATGATTGGAACAGCCACTGAAAGCTGTATCCGTTTACTTTCGGATTTAAAAAAACTAGGATTGATTGAATTAACCGGTAAAAAAATCGTTTTAAAAAGACATCAATTCACTCAAAAAATTAGCTAATTAATTCCATTTGCTTTACTCTTTCTTGTTCATTACAAAATAATACACCGGAATTCCTAACGCCACAATGCACAATCCCAATCCCGTATTGAAGGTGTCATAAATCAGTAAAGTCAGACAAATGGCTGATGTCACCACAATATAAAGTGCGGGTACAACCGGATATCCAAACGCTTTATAAGGCCTATCGGCATTGGGTTCTTTTTTTCTAAGAATGAAAACTCCCAGAATAGTCAGGATATAAAACAACAATGACGCAAAAGTAGCATAGGTTAATAAGTCCCCGAATTTTCCTGAAACACAAAGCATACAAGCCCAAATGCATTGCACCCACAATGCTTTGGCCGGAACCTGGTTTTTATTCAGTTCTGTAGCCTGTTTAAAAAAAAGTCCGTCTTTTGCCATAGCAAAAAATAATCGTCCTCCCGAAAGAATCAATCCGCTGTTGCATCCAAAAGTAGAAACCATAATCAATGCAGCCATTACAAAAACACCTACATTTCCCATAATCATACTTGCTGCGGCCGCTCCTACTCTATCATTACTGGCAAACATGATTCCGTTACTGGCAATATCAGCAGCGTTTGGAGCTCCCTGCATTGGCAATAAAGCCAAGTACGCCAGATTTGCTAAAACATAAATAACAGTAACAATTAAGGTTCCAAGAAACAAACTACGGGGGATATTCTTTTTAGGTTCTTTAATTTCCCCTGCAATGAAAGTGACATTATTCCAAGCATCACTAGAAAACAAGGAATTAATAATGGTAGCTCCTGCTGCTCCCAAAATAGCCATTCCTGCTAATTTTGTTACTGTAATTGTTCCATCAGGATTGACTACCGTTTTGCTGGCTTCCCACATAGTTGCGAAATTATTGGACAAAACATCCGTTTGCAGACCCACGTATAATCCTAAAATTATCAAGGCAAAAAGCGCTATTAATTTTGCCGAAGTAAAGAGCAACTGAACTGTTTTTCCGCTTTCTACTCCTTTGGTATTGATGTAGGTTAACAGGATTATACTAAAAATAGCCAATACTTTTTGATACGAAAAAATAAAACCAGTACCAACCCTAAAAAGAGTTTGATCTAAAACAGGAAAGAAGATAGCGGCATAATTCGCAAAAGTAACCGCTATAGCCGCAATAACTCCCGTTTGAATTACTGTAAAAACAGTCCAACCATACAGGAAAGAAACCAATCGCCCATAAGCGCGTTGAATATACACAAATTGTCCGCCCGCATTAGGCATCATTCCTGCCAATTCTCCATAACTCAATGCCGCGGCAACCGTGATTAATCCCGTTACCAACCAAATAACTAATAACCAGGCAGCAGAACCAATATCTCTTGCCATGGCTGATGTTACAATGAAAATTCCGGATCCTATCATGGAACCGGCAACTAAACTCGTGGCATCGATTAATCCTAAAGAACGTTTTAACTCGGTTTTATTTTCTGGCATTGGATAATTTTATAAGTGATCCTAATTTAATTATTTAATAATAAACACTATAGTTTCTTCGCTTCTTCCCAAAAAACATCCATTTCAGCAAGTGTCATATCCATTAAAGGTTTTCCCAATTCTCCTGCTTTACTTTCCAAATATTGAAAGCGCTTGATAAATTTTTTATTGGTTCGTTCCAAAGCATCTTCTGGATTTACATTTAAAAATCGGGCATAATTGATCATTGAAAATAAAACATCCCCAAATTCGGCTTCAATTTTATCCTGATCTCCTGCTTCAACCTCAACGTGTAATTCGTCTAATTCTTCTTGAACCTTATCCCAAACCTGATGCGATTCTTCCCAATCAAAACCCACTCCTTTTACTTTTTCCTGGATTCGGCTTGCTTTTACTAATGCGGGTAAACTTCTTGGAACACCTTCCAGAACGGACTTTCTGCCTTCTTTGAGTTTTAGTTTTTCCCAGTTTTGTTTCACTTCTTCCTCGTCTTTTACCACCACATCACTGTAAATATGGGGATGACGGTGAATTAGCTTTTCACAAATTTCATTACACACATCAGCAATGTCAAAATCGTTCGTCTCGCTTCCTATTTTGGCATAAAAAACAATATGCAACAACAAATCACCCAATTCTTTTTTGACTTCGTTCAAATCATTGTCTAAAATAGCATCGCCTAATTCATAGGTTTCTTCAATGGTAAGATGGCGCAAGGTTTGCATAGTTTGCTTTTTGTCCCAAGGACATTTTTCACGCAAATCATCCATAATATCTAATACTCGTTCGAAAGCTTGCAGTTGGTTTTGTCTTGAATTCATTAGGGATAGTTTTTGGTAAAAATAAAAAAATCCTGTTCAGAAAAACAACTGAACAGGATTAAATAGTATTTTAAAATATGATTATTCTTTTTTAGCTTTTGCTTTTTTAGCCGGAGCGTTAACTTCCGCTACTGGAGTTTCTTCGGCTGTAACCTCTTCTGTCACTGCAGCAGCAGGAGCTTCATCAGTAACAAGTCCTTTTGCTTGAAGCATATTATACCAGTTCAGCACTTTTTTGATATCAGAAGGATATACTCTTTCTTCATCATAATCAGGTAAAACTTCTTTGAAATAAGCCATCAATGTAGTGTTGTCTTCTTTATGGGATATTGCCGCACCTTTGCTTTCTTTATCAGCAATTTTTTGCATGATTTCAGCTAAAGGTTTTTCGCCTTCATAGGTATAAATTGAAATTTCCGATAGTAAGCTTACATTGCTTTTCAAGTTTACGGTGATTTTTTTTCCATCCGCTAATGATTCTGCTACAAATCCGGTTCTTGTTTGCACTTTCAATACATATAAACCTGGTTTCCCAGAAATGGCTAATATTTTTTCTAAATTCATGTTATTGTGGAATTATTATTAAGAATTTGACTTATTTATTTTTATTTGAAACCAAAAATCATACCAAGCGAAGTTAAAAAGCTGTTTTATCTTCCTTTTTTGGCAAAGAATTTCATTCGGTAGTCTTGGAATGTTTTTCCCTCTAAAATGTTTTTCAGTTTCTTTTGAATCAATCGTTTTTTTAATGATGAAATTTTATCGGTGAATAAAATTCCTTCAATATGATCGTATTCATGTTGGATTACTCTGGCGATTAATCCGTCAAAAACTTCGGTTTTCATTACAAAATCCTCTTCGCAATACTCAATTGTTATGGTTGGATTTCTATAAACATCCTCTCTGACATCCGGAATACTCAGACAGCCTTCATTGAAACTCCATTCTTCACCTTCTTCTTGTATCATTTTTGCATTGATAAAGGTTTTTTTGAATCCTTTTAATTCTTTTTGTTCTGCATCTTCTAATTCCTCATCGTCGCTAAAAGGAGTCGTGTCGATTACAAATAAACGAAGCGCTAATCCTACTTGTGGTGCAGCAAGACCCACACCATAGGCATTATACATTGTTTCATACATATTGGCAATCGTTTCTTTCAAGTTTGGATGTTCTGGTGAGAGAACTTCCCCTATTTTTCTTAAAACTGGATCACCATATCCTATAATTGGTAAAATCATTCGTGTTGTATTAAATATTAGCTATTAAAATCGAAATAAGTTCTCTTTTAATTCGGTCTGCAAAAATAGTAAAAAAATAGCCAATGAATAATGCTCTAATGATAATTCATCACTATTTAAAATTTAGGTTAAAAGACCGATAGTATTCCCTTTAAAAATTCTTACAATCCTTACCTTTGCAAACAATGCAATTGTATGATTCATAAAATCCAAAAATTTACTGATACGACGTATTTCACTAATGCCCTAAAAGTAACTATCGCCACTGTAATTCCGGTGATGCTGTTTTCTTTTTTTGGCAAATTCGAAGTAGGTTTTACAATAGCTCTTGGAGCCTTTTTTACTTATCCCAGTGACATTCCAAGTAGTCTGAAACATAAAGTCAACGGGATTCTTGTAGCCACCATTCTTGTTGCTGGTGTGAATTTGCTAGTAAATATAATTTATCCGTATTCTTGGATTTTTTATCCTTTTTTAGCCCTGTTGGTTTTCCTGACATCCATGTTATCCGTTTACGGACAACGAGCTACAATGGTTTCTTTCTCCACCCTGATTTCACTCTCCTTGACATTTTCTAATATAAATACCGGTTGGGCAATGGTGCAACATTCGGGTTTGATTCTAGCAGGAGGATTATTCTACCTCGTTGTTTCCCTTATTTTTCACTACATCAGACCACATCGCTACATCGAATTACAAATTGCTGAATGCATCAAACTTACGGCTAAATATTTGAAACTAAGAGGAGATTTATGGACCATAGATGCAGATAAAAAAGCAATTATTGAAAAGCAGTTAAACCTTCAGGTCGAGTTGAACACAATTCATCAAAACATAAGAGAAGTATTGATTAACAGCCATATCAGCGCAGGTTCTTCTAATCAAAATCGAAAAATGTTGCTTGTTTTTATAGCAATGGTAGAAATCCTTGAAGTGGCATTGTCTACGTCATTTGACCATGATAAATTGCACCGAAAATTCGACAATCATCCAAGGGTCTTGCTGACGTATCAAAACTTAGCCTACAATCTGGCCACAAGTTTAAAGCAATTATCCAAAAGTGTAAAAAAACGAACGAATTATATTCCAAAACACACATTGCTAAACGATTTGAACGCCTTACAGCTGGCGATCACTGATTATGAAAAAGATTTAGGGAAAAATTCTGCCTCAGAAGGCGTTTTTATGCTTACCACTATGCTGGAATATGCGGAAAAGCAAGTCGAGAAAATAAAAATTGTAGAACGTGCTTTTACCTCAATTGTTAATTTACAGGATTTTACAGGAATCGATACCGATTTAGAAAAATTCTTAACGCCGCAGTATTATCCGTGGCGTACTTTGACAGAGAATCTGAGTTTTTCCTCCACTATTTTCAGGCATTCCTTACGATTAACAATAGCGCTATTAGTTGGTTTTATTATTGGAAAAATACTGCCTTTTCATAATGTATACTGGATTTTATTAACTATTATCGTTATCATGCGACCCGGTTACGGCTTGACTAAACAACGTTCTTTTCATAGAATTCTAGGTACTGTTTTAGGTGGATTAATTGCCTTTGGAATTCTTTTCTTTGTCAAAGACAACATTATAATCAGTATTCTTTCTATTCTTTGCTTGCTTTTAGGATTCTCTTTTACCCAAACAAATTACAAAGTCAGTGCCACATTTGTAACCATGTATGTTGTTTTTATTTATGGAATTGTGACTCCTAACATAGGGGATCTTGTTCAATTTAGAATACTGGACACCATTGTAGGTGCCGGTCTTGCTTTTTTGGCCAATCATTTTTTATGGCCTTCTTGGGAATTTTTAAACATGCCCATGCATTTAGAAAAATCCATCAATGCCAATCAAAATTACCTGAAGGAAATTTCAATTTTTTATAATAAAAAAGGAACCGTTTCTACATCGTACCGCTTGGCTCGTAAAAATGCTTTCATCGAGATTGGGAATTTAATGGCTTCTTTTCAGAGAATGGCACAAGAGCCTAAATCAAAACAAAAACAGCTGCCTAAAGTCTATAAACTAACGGTATTAAATCACTCTCTTCTCTCCTCATTAGCGTCTTTAGGAACTTACATTCAATCCCATAAAACAACCTCCGCATCTGAAGCATTCAATGTGGTGGTGGATACTGTGATTAGAAATCTGGATGAGGCTATTGCACTTTTGAAGGAAAATGATTTCAAGCTAAAAGAAAACCTTCCCAAAGAGGATTTAGCGCTACGTTTTACCGAATTGAAAAATATACGTGCCCGAGAATTGAAAGCAGGAATTCCTATTGATGAAAAGGCTTTTCAATTGAAAATGCAAGAAGCACAATTGGTAATCGAACAATTAATCTGGCTGACCAGTTTATCCGAAACTATTTTAAAAACCACAACAGCATTAAAGGAATCTTAACAAGAAAAGCGCTTGAACCAGATTCTTATCTAATTCAAACGCTTTTTATTTTTGTGCTGACTTTCTAATTATTCAGTTTTAGGACGGCAGCCGTTTCTTTTCTGATTTTCTCTAATAAAATTGGATCTTCATTGAGATTTTGACCATAAGAAGGAATCATGATTTTTAATTTCTCCTGCCACTCCGCCGTTTTAATTTCCTCTTTGAAACATCTTCCTATCAAATCTATCATAATAGAAACTGCTGTTGAAGCACCTGGAGAAGCACCCAGCAAAACGGATAAAGATCCATCTGCAGTGGTAATTACTTCGGTACCAAACTCCAGTATGCCTCCTTCTTTTTCGTCTTTTTTTATCACTTGTACCCGTTGTCCGGCACGTTCAATTTTCCAGTCTTTGGATCGTGCCTTGGGAACATATTCTCTTAACGCATTAATTCGGTCTTTAGGGGATTGGCGCACTTGCTCAATTAAATATTTGGTAAGGGGTATATTCTTAATACCTGCGGCTAACATTGGAATAATATTATCTGATTTTATCGATAAAGGTAAATCTGAATAGGAGCCATTTTTTAAAAACCTAGTCGAAAAACCCGCAAAAGGACCAAAAAGCAATTGCTTTTCTCCATTTATCATTCGGGAATCAATATGTGGTACAGACATTGGTGGTGCTCCCACGCTTGCCTTACCATATACTTTAGCCTGGTGTTTTGCAATCACTTCCGGATTTGTGCATTTTAGCCATTGTCCGCTCACCGGGAAACCGCCATAGCCTTTTCCTTCGGGCACATTTGCTTTTTCTAATAATGGCAAGGAACCACCCCCAGCACCAATGAAAACAAATTTAGAGTATGTTTTTCTCTTTTGACCGGAAGCTAAATCAGTGATTTTTATGCGCCATAACTTATCTTCTCGTTGTTTTAATTTTTGAACTTCGTGGTTATAATGAATGGTAACCCCATCTAGTTTTGCTAAATAACCAAAAATACTTCGTGTCAATTCTCCAAAATTTACATCTGTCCCAATTGCCATTGAACTGGCGGCCACTTTTTCGGTTTCTGATCTCCCTTCCATAACCAGCGGCATCCATTCTTTTAATTGTGCAAAATCAGTACTAAAAACCATTTGCTTAAAAAGAGGATTCAAATGCAACGCGTCAAATCTTTTTTTAAGATAAGCTACATTTTTTTCTCCCCATACAAAACTTATGTGGGGAATGCTTTTAATAAAATTTTCAGGAGAAGGAACTCTGTTTTCTTGAACGAGATATGCCCAGAACTGTCTGGAAACTTCGAAAGACTCCGCGATACTGATCGCTTTTTTTGGGCTGATGCTTCCATCAGGTCCTACGGGAGTGTAATTGAGTTCACAAAAAGCAGCATGTCCAGTTCCTGCATTATTCCATGCATCAGAGCTTTCAGCCGCCGCTCTATCTAATCGTTCGTAAATTTCAATTTTTATATCCGGTTGCAGTTCTTTTAGGATTAAGCCCAGCGTGGCGCTCATAATTCCAGCTCCAATAAGAACTACTTCACTATTTGTACGTATGGTTGTGTCAGGCATAACTAGATTTTAAAGTGCAAAGGTAAATGATATATTCACAAAAAAAAGCATAAATTTTACCTCAAAAGTTACATTTATCAAACCGTTTTAGCAAAAAAATAGCTTTTTTACACTGATTTTAAAATTTTTTCCTGGTCAAATAGTCCTGAAGCATAATCGTGGCCGATATTTCGTCAATAAGTGCTTTGTTTTGACGCTGTTTCTTACTCAGGCCGCTATCTATCATGGATTGAAAAGCCATTTTTGAAGTAAACCGTTCATCAACCCGAATGACTTTCATCTCCGGAAAATGATTGGTAAAGTGCGTGACAAATCCTTTAATAATCGAAGCACTTTCTGAGGGTTCGCCATTCATTTGTTTGGGTTCACCAATAAGAACGGCTTCTACTTTTTCTTTGGAAAAATAATCCTTCAAAAAAGCAATTGCAGTTGCCGATGGGATTGTGGTTAAACCCGAAGCTATAATTTGCATTTCATCAGTTACCGCTATTCCGGTTCGTTTTTGACCGTAGTCTATGGAGAGAATTCTAGGCATTTATAAGAAGTTTTACAAACATATTGAGCTTAATCGGCTAAATCCATAAAAAAAATCAGAATAATTAATTTTCATGTTTTGAAATCACTTTATCAAGAGATGCATCAACTTAGTATATTGTATGAAGTTTTGCAGTACCATTATGATTTTTTTCTAGTGAAGCGTCTACTTTTTTTTATTTCTAGTAAACGCCTCATCTTCCTGTACTATTTACTATTGTAAGTTCATCTGATGAAAAGAAACTCAATAACTCCAGAATTTTGGCTTTGATTTCGGGTTGAAATTCTAATCTAATGGTTTCCATACTATTTTTACTTAAAACGAATTCCTATGTTTCAAAATTGCCACAACTAAAACAGTTTCGTGTGCAACATCAACTTTAAAAACGATTGTATAACCTTTAAAAACATAATCTCTTGTGTTTTCATTATCAAAATAAATTGATTTTTTGAAAAGAAAAGGCTGCTGCATATCTTTTTTTATGTTTTTTATCAATGCAATTTTAAATTTTCTTGCAGTAAGCGGTTTGTCTTTTGAAATGAAATCAATTATAACATCTAAATCATGATTAAATTCGATAGTTAATTTAATCCTCATATTTTGATATCGTTTTTTCCAGCAAAATATCCAATTCCTCAAAAGTAGAATATACAGCAGTACCATTATCAATCTTATCAATCCTGGACTGAAGCATTCTTTTTTCTTCTTCAAAAATTGACCTTTCCTGAACTATTGTAAGTTCATCTGATGAAAAGGAACTCAATAACTCCAGAATTTTGGCTTTGATTTCGGGTTGAAATTCTAATCTAATGGTTTCCATAGTACCTACAATTTAAAGTACAAATATATAACATTTTCAAATTAATTTGACTTTTTGCTTTTAGTTAAAAACCCTATCTTTGTCAAAAATCTATCAAAAATGAATCCATTACAGCCGATTATAGAACAAGCTTGGGAAAACCGTGCTTTGTTACAAGAAACTACAACAACTGATGCTATCAGAGCAGTTATTGAATTATTAGATACCGGAAAATTACGTGTTGCTGAACCAGTTGGAGAGGGATGGCAAGTAAACGAATGGGTAAAAAAAGCAGTAGTAATGTATTTCCCTATTCAAAAAATGGAAACATTAGAGTCTGGAATTTTCGAATACCATGACAAAATGTTATTGAAAAGAGGCTATGCCGAGAAAGGAATTCGTGTTGTTCCTAACGCAGTAGCGCGTTACGGTGCTTATATTTCCAGTGGTGTTATCTTGATGCCAAGTTATGTAAACATTGGTGCTTATGTAGACGAAGGAACTATGGTAGACACATGGGCAACCGTAGGTAGTTGTGCTCAAATAGGTAAAAACGTACACTTAAGCGGTGGCGTTGGTATTGGTGGCGTACTTGAACCTTTGCAAGCGGCTCCTGTAATTATTGAAGACGGCGCTTTCATTGGTTCCCGATGTATCGTAGTTGAAGGGGTACATGTTGGGAAAGAAGCTGTACTTGGTGCCAATGTTTGCCTGACTGCCTCCACAAAAATTATTGATGTAACCGGAGAAACTCCCGTTGAAATGAAGGGATATGTTCCTGCCCGTTCCGTTGTGATTCCAGGAAGTTACACTAAGAAATTTCCAGCAGGAGACTTCCAGGTTCCTTGTGCTTTAATCATTGGAACTCGTAAACCTTCAACTGATTTGAAAACATCATTGAACAATGCTTTACGTGAATATGACGTAGCGGTTTAATCCGTATTCGTTTAAAAATCTTTATAAAAAGACCTATTGGATATTTCAATAATTATTGTCAATTACCGTGGTTGGAAAGCCTTAGACGAATGTTTAGAATCCATTGATACAATTATTTCGAAAACATTCTCATTCGAAGTCATCATTGTTGATAATTTTTCGAATGACGGACAATTCAACATTTTTAAACAAAAATATTCCAAGTTTACATTTATAGAAAACACTGGTAATAATGGTTTCTCAAATGGTTGCAACTTTGGTGCAAGCATTGCTACGGGAAACCATTTCCTTTTTTTAAATCCAGATACAAAACTTACTCTTGAAGCCCTTGAAATTCTTTTAGAAACGGCTGTTTCCCATCCAGAAATTGGAATTTTATCCTGTTTACAAATAAACGAAAACGAAGTTTTTTACAAACAAAACAATTTATTTCCGGCTTTAGGACGATTTTTCGGAGTGTCAAGATCTATTTTTAGAAAACTGAATAAGGCAAAATTAGAAAAACGTTTTAATAACAACAATGAGTTGTTTTACCCAGATTGGGTTACCGGAGCGGTCATTTTCATAAGCCGAGAATGGTTTAACAAAATTCAAGGCTGGAATGAAGATTTTTGGCTTTATTTTGAAGATGTTGCACTTTGTAAAAAAATTTCTGATACGGATGGAAAAGTTGCCGTTACCCGAAAAGCTACTATTTTCCATCAACATGGTGGTGCATCCCGATTAAATGTAAAGACAAAAGCACTCACGAAAACAGAAGTGATCATCTCAAAACACGTGTACATCAGCAATCAATTTTCAACAGGAATACAACTCTATTTACATACATTATTAATTTTAGGAGTTCTTAGTGAGAAACTATTTTTGTCGCTTTTAAGCGTGTTTTTATTTTTTATTCCAAAATTGAAAGTGAATCGATTGATGCTTAAAAATTTATCCATTTATTATTTAAATGTCCTACGAAAACAAACCTGGATTAGTCCTCGTGCAATGAATTACTTGAAAACAAAAGCATAACTTTTCAAATTTACTTCAAATGAAAATACTTGTAATTCAACAAAAAATGATTGGAGATGTTTTAGTAAGCTCCATATTATGCAATAATTTGCGCAAAGCCTACCCAAAAGCGCAAATTGATTATATGGTTTACGAATCTACCATTGCTGTTTTACAAGGAAATACAAGTTTCGATAATCTCATCCTTTTCCAGGAAAAACATCAAAAAAGCAAATGGGAATATTTTAAATTATTGAAATCCATTCGAACTGAAAAATATGATATTATTATAGATGCGTATTCCAAATTAGAAAGCTGGCTTGTCGTATTGTTATCGGGTGCAAAACAAAAAATATCGTATTGGAAAAAAGGAAGAGACTTTCTTTATACGGATACGGTGATTAGAAAAAAAACGACCAATACCAATTTAGGTTTAATAATTGAACAGCGATTAGCATTGCTAAATCCTTTGCATCTGGATATTGAATTAGAAACATTTCCCAGAATTTATGTCACAAAAGTAGAGAATGATTTTGCTAGTTCACTTTTTGAATCTCACGGTATAGACCAATCTAAAAAAACAGTTATGGTCAGCATAATTGGAAGCAGTCCAGACAAAACCTATTCGTTGGAATATATGTCTCAATTAGTCGATTTTATTGCAGATAAGGAAGATGTGAATATTCTTTTTAATTATTTTCCAAAGCAAATTGAAGATGCAAAAACAATTTACAATGGGTGTAAAGAAAGTACTAGACAAAAAATTTATTTCTCCCTCTTAGGAAAAAACATTCGAGAGTTTATCGCCATCATGAATCATTGTGATATGATAATTGGCAACGATGGCGGGGCAATAAATATGGCAAAAGCATTAGAAAAACCCTCTTTTATTATTTTTTCGCCTTGGATTGACAAAAAAGGATGGGCCACATTTGAAGATGGAATTAATCATGTTTCTCTGCATTTACAAGAGTTTAAACCTGATTTATTTGAAGGCAAAACGGCTAAAATCATAAAAAAAGAAACCATTGCGTTTTACAAAGAGTTTACTCCCGAGTTGATTATTCCTGCTTTACATACTTTCTTGGAAACACATTTAGAATAATATTCTATTTTTGTAAAACATTCAAAAATTAATGAAATACAATCACAACACGAACATTTCAGTTTTAATAATTACATTAAACGAGGAAAATCAAATTAAGCCACTTTTGGTTGATTTAGATTTTGCTGATGAAATTATTGTTGTCGATTCATTCAGTACCGATAAAACAGAAGCTATTTGTAAATCATTTGAAAAAGTCACTTTCATTCAAAATAAATTTAAAAACTATTCTTCTCAAAGGAACTTTGCTATTTTACATGCAAAAAATGACTGGATTTTATTTTTGGATGCAGATGAAAGACTGACTCCTGCATTAAAGAATGAAATTATAGCCACAATAAAAACCAATGAAACCTTTTCGGCTTTTCTTTTCTACAGAACTTTTATGTTTGAAGGCAAAGTATTGCATTTCAGCGGGAATCAGAATGATAAAATATTTAGGCTTTTTAATAAAAATCAAGCTGAATATACCACAGACCGGCTTGTTCATGAAAAATTAAAAGTGAATGGAAAAATAGGTGTTCTAAAAAACAAACTGATTCATTATTCCTATGCTAATTTTCAAGCGTATAAATCGAAAACGATTCGGTATGGGGAATTCAAAGCTCAGGAGAAGTTTTTAAAAAAGCAAAAGCCTTCGGTTTTATTACATTTTTTACATCCTGCTTATAATTTTTTGTTCAATTACATTCTCCGATTAGGATTTCTTGACGGAAAAAAAGGCTTGATTATTTGCTATTTAAACGCCAATTCAATTCACATCCGATATCAAGAATTAGAACAACTTTGGAAAAGACAACAACAGTTATCTCCAAAACAATAATTTCTTTTTACGAGCAATTTTTCTATGAAATTTCATTTGAAAATCATTGGTATAAAAGCACATTTTTACAAAAACTTCATCGTATTTCTTATTGTAAAGTTTGGCATATTCATCACTCATTATTGCCAGCATTTCTTTTTTTGGCGTAAGCCTGTTGAAATTTTTCATGCGTAGCTCGAAGTCCATAAACTGATGGAAATTCATTCTATTTAAATCAACTAGGTAGAAACTATAGCTTCCATCATCTGCTTTTTTAATCAAAGTATTTCCTGGAGAATGATCTAAAAACTCAATTCCTTTTTGATGTAAATCAAATGTAAATCGGGTAAACTGCCGCAAGATATTCTCATGATCCGGATAATCAGGTTGTAGCACTAATTCTCTGAAAGTTAACTCTGCCTGAAGATGCTCACTGATATAAAAACTTTCTTGTAATCCCAACAAAGTGAAATTTTCAGCACAAGCTATAGGTTGTGGCGTACCAATTCCCTTTTCTAATAAAATAGCTGCATATTCGAAAGAACGTCTGGCTTTAGATTTTCTGAAATATTTGTAGGCAATTCTATTGATCAGATTTGGGGTTTTGAAAGATTTGATATTTATCGTTTCCCCTTCTAATTCAAAAAGTTTTATTTTGTTTCGCACTCCGTCACCAAAAAGAATTCCTTTTGAATTGAAGCTTTCAATGATATCAATTAACTCCTTTTGATTGGTTATCAATGACGTATTAAAAATTATAGTTCTTTTCAATTGTTTTATTATAAGATTAGTCGATTGTTTTAATAAAAGCAAAAATATTATTTAGCTAAATACTTAAACCATTGTCCGAAATTTTTAAAAAAAAGATAAAGTGATGAAATTCTAAGTACTTTATTATTACTAACATAGTTTTTAATTTCATCTATATTTTTTGTAGGAAAATAACCTAAAGTTTTCCATGTATCAGCTTCTATGTAATAAAAATCTTTAAATGTTTTATAATTTTCTTGATTTACTAATTTCCATTTTTCAAAGAAAGAGTTATTAATTTGTACATTATGTCCCCAATTTTTTAATTTGAAAGCTAATTGGTCTTCGGTTCTTGATAAACATTCATGCAAAAGAATTTTATCCGTGTAAATTACCCTTGCTTTTGTCTTTCTACCTACTTTGTAATTTGGATAGTTTGTAGCAAGTAAAACTCTTGTAAGATTTTCAACATACAATATTCCTTCATTAGTGTATTTGTACAAGTGAGTTAAAAAACAACCTATTTGAACAGGATTTTCTTTTGGGTTTTTCAAAAAAGAATCATACTTCCTAAGATCATTTATAAAACCTGAAAAATCTAAAAAGTATTCATCTGCATCAATTTGAATTAACCAATTTCCTATTCCCATTTTATCGGAAAGCATTTTTCTTTCTCTAACCTCGCATTCCATTGTAGTTAAACTTGACACGTAAAAATCATCTTCATATATAACAATTTTATTTTCAACATCAAATGCATCAATCCATTCAAAAAAAGTATCATCAATAGTAAAAAATTCACCGTTCCATGTTTTTCGTTCCTTATCAATAGCTAAAAAAATAGTGTTAGATTCTTTGTATATTGTTGGTATCGAATTTTTTAATAGTTCATAATCGTACGAGACTAAATAACCTACTTGTATTTTTCCTAACATAAACATCAATTTGAAATTTGTTGCAATTTAGTATTAAATATCTATTTTTGTTGAATGAAAAAAGAATATGATTATTTAATAGTAGGATCAGGTCTTTTCGGTAGTGTTTTTGCGCATGAGGCAACAAAAGCGGGTAAAAAGTGTTTAATTTTAGATAAAAGAAAACACACCGGAGGAAATATTTATTGTGAAAATATTGAAGGAATAAATGTCCACAAATATGGCCCGCATATTTTTCATACCAATGACAAGAAAATATGGGATTATGTAAATCAATTCGTGAATTTTAATCATTTCGTATATTCGCCTCTATCGCTTTCAAAGGGTAAACTTTATAATCTACCTTTTAACATGAATACCTTTTATCAGCTATGGGGAACCAAAACGCCGTCTGAAGCAAAAAATAAAATTGAGCATCAAATTAAGGAATTTGGAAGCGACAACCCTAAAAACCTCGAAGAACAAGCACTTTCATTGGTGGGAAAAGACATATACGAAACCTTGATCAAAGGGTATACTGAAAAGCAATGGGGTAGAAAGGCCACCGAACTGCCTGCTTTCATCATTAAAAGACTTCCCGTTAGATTTACTTTTGACAATAATTATTTTAACGATCGCTACCAAGGAATCCCCATTGGAGGTTACAATAAAATTATAGAAAATTTATTGGAAAACATTGAAGTGAAACTTGATACAGATTATTTCGAAAACAAAGAGTACTTTGAAAATATCGCAACAAAAATTGTTTTCACGGGGAAAATTGACGAATATTTTGATTACCGGTTTGGAAAACTAGAATATCGCTCGTTGCGATTTGAAACACAAATTCTGGATACCGAGAATTTTCAAGGAAATGCAGGCATTAACTATAATGACATTGAATATCAACATACTAGGATCGTAGAGCATAAACATTTTGAATTTGGCAACCAAAAGAAAACTGTAGTGACAAAAGAATATCCTGAAAATTGGACGTCCGAAAAAGAGGCTTATTATCCTATTAATGACGAAAAAAATCAAGCGATATATCTCAATTATAAAAAGCTTTCCGAAACCCTTAATAATGTAATTTTCGGAGGCAGATTGGCAGAATACAAATATTACGACATGCACCAAATAATTGCATCCGCATTAATTAAATCTAAAAAAGAACTAGAAAATGGTTAAAATTTTTACAGTTACACATAAAGAGACCCCTATTTTATTTAACGAATTGCATATCCCGATACAAGTCGGCGAAAATGTAGACATTGCAACAAATATTTTGCGAGACAACGCGCTCGATAACATTGCTAATAAAAACAAAAACTACTGTGAATTAACTGCTTCTTATTGGATTTGGAAAAATATTACGGATGTTGAATACGTTGGAATCTGTCATTACAGGAGGTATTTTAATTTTTTCAATCCCTTTTATAATTTCCAACCTTCCGCTCAAAAAAAAATTAAGATTGATGATTTTAAAAAAACAAAATTAGTTAAAACTGATGGAGAAATTTTAGAAAAAAAAATCATTAAAATACTCTCGGAGTACGATGTAATTCTTTGTAAACCATATAAATTTAAAAATACTACACTGACTCAAAACTACTGTGAAGATCACCGAAAAGAAGATTGGGATTTAACAAAAAAAATAATTAGTGAGAAGTACCCGCAATACAAAGAAAGTATTGTAACCCATTTAGACGAAGGTCGACTGTTTCATGTAGCAAATATGATGATTTGTTCCAAGAAAATTTGGGATGATTATTACACCTGGCTTTTTTCTATTCTATTTGAATTGGAATCTAAAGTCAGTATTCCCAAGGATGACTATCAAGCACGAATTTTCGGGTTTATATCTGAAAGATTAATTAATCTTTATGTTTATCATAATAAATTAAAAATCAAAGCAATTCCCACTTATAAAATAATCGATCTATAATCATGGATATCAACCAAGAAATACACAATGCTTACGAAGTCATAAAAAATGGAGGAATCATCCTCTACCCCACTGATACCGTATGGGGAATTGGTTGTGACGCCACAAATCCAGAGGCTGTCGCTAAAATTTACAAACTCAAGAAAAGAGCCGAAACCCAAAGCATGATTGTTTTGATGAATGGCGATAAAATGATTTACAATGTATTCAAAGACATTCCGGAAGTAGCCTGGCAAATTATGGATTTCTCTGACCTGACCGATAGTGAACTGGCAAATCAAAACCCAACCACTTTAATTCTGGACAAACCACGAAACGTAGCACCCAATTTAATCGCAGCTGACAACTCACTAGGAATTAGACTTGTAAAGGAACCTTTTTGTTTTAAATTGATGGAAAAAATGAAAAAACCGTTGGTTTCCACATCAGCAAATATCTCCGGACAACCTACTCCAAAAAGTTTCAAAGAAATCAGTCCTGAAATTATAAAAGGCGTGGACTATGTTGTAAATTTGCATCGCGAAAAAATTGCCGGAAAACCATCTACAATTATAAAATTGACAAGTGATTCTCAGGTAAAAGTGATTCGGAAATAATTGTTTTTTTACCGCTAATTCACTAATTCAATTTTAAAAATGGATGATTTAATTTATAAAGATGAATGTTATAAAATTGTTGGACTCCTGTATGAAGTACACAAAAATCTTGGTAAAGGTTTCTCTGAAATAGTTTATAAAGATGCCTTAGAATTTGAATTTAACGAAAATAATATTCACTATGAGAGGGAAAAAGAATATTCTGTTAGTTATAAAAATTCAATTTTAAAACATAAATTTTATGCAGATTTTATTATCCATGACAAAATAATTCTTGAAATAAAAACTGTCGAATGTTTTAACAATAGTCATTACAATCAATGTTTAAATTATTTAAAAATTTCTGGAAACAAACTTGCAATATTGGTTAATTTTAACTTGACCTCTTTAGAATACAAACGTATCGTTGATACCAAAAAATAATTAGCGAATTTGCGGTAATAAAAAATGAACTACAAAACAGCCTTACATAACAAAATATTCGAAGTAATTTCTCAAGCTTCTCAAGAACTTAGCGTTGACAGTTATGTGATTGGTGGTTTCGTAAGAGATTTACTTTTGAAGAGAGACTTTAAAAAAGACATTGATATTGTTGCCGTGGGCAGCGGAATTGAATTGGCTTTAAAAGTGTCACAACTACTTCCTAACAAACCAAAAGTTCAGATTTTCAAAACTTACGGAACAGCGATGCTGCGTTTTGAAGACACCGAAATTGAATTTGTTGGAGCCAGAAAAGAATCCTATAATTTTGAAAGCAGGAATCCAGTTGTAGAAAACGGCACCTTAGAAGACGACCAAAACCGTCGTGATTTCACCATAAATGCACTGGCTTTATCTTTGAACACCGCTAATTTTGGAGAACTCTCCGATCCTTTTAACGGATTGGAAGATTTAAAAAACAAAATAATCAGAACCCCTTTGGATCCGGATATTACTTTTTCTGACGATCCTTTGCGCATGTTGAGAGGGATTCGTTTTGCAAACCAATTGGGATTTGAAATCGAAGAAGATTCGCTGAATTCGATAACCAAAAATGCGGAACGAATCAAAATTATTTCCGGAGAACGCATTGTCGATGAATTGAATAAAATACTTTCGACAGACAAACCCTCCGTAGGATTCTTGCTATTGTTCAAAACTGGACTTTTAGATATTATTCTTCCAGAATTGACTGCTCTGAATCAAGTGGAAGAAATTGAAGGCCATACCCATAAAAATAACTTTTATCACACGCTGGAAGTTGTCGATAATATTTGTCCGCATACTGATGATGTTTGGTTGCGCTGGTCAGCATTATTGCACGACATAGGTAAAGCACCAACGAAACGTTTTACTAAAAAACAAGGCTGGACCTTTCACGGACATGAATTTCTTGGTGGCAAAATGGCAAAAAAAATATTTGAACGTTTGCACATGCCGCTGAATCAAAAAATGAAATTTGTGCAAAAAATGGTCATGATGAGTTCACGACCGATTGTTTTATCCCAAGATACGGTAACGGATTCTGCAGTGCGCCGTTTGGTTTTTGACGCTGGCGAAGACGTTGAGAATTTAATGACACTATGCGAAGCGGATATCACAACGAAGAATCCAAATAAATTCAAGAAATACCACAATAATTTTGAAATCGTCCGCCAGAAAATTGTAGAAGTCGAAGAACGGGATCAGGTACGTAATTTCCAGCCACCAATATCAGGTGAAGAAATTATGGAAAAATTTAACTTAAAGCCTTCAAAAGAAATCGGAATGCTGAAAGAAGCCATAAAAGAAGCCATTTTAGAAGGAGAAATTCCAAATGAATATGAAGCTGCTTTTCAATTTATGCTAAAAAGAGCCGCAAAAATCGGATTAAAGATTAACGCTTGTTGAGTTAACAATTAATTACATTTCAAATATCTTTGCAAAAATTAATTTCAAACAATGAAAAAAGAGAATAATTACGTTATCATTTGGTTGTTATCAGGATGCTTATTATTGTTTATGATGGTTGTAGTGGGAGGAATTACCCGATTGACCAATTCCGGTTTATCAATGACCGACTGGCATTTAGTAACTGATACTTTTCCTCCTTTAACAGCAGAAAAATGGTCATACGCTTTTGAAGAATATAAAAAATTTCCGGAGTACCAAAAAATAAACATCCACAATGATTTTACGTTAAGTGATTACAAATTCATTTATTTCTGGGAATGGTTTCACCGTTTTATAGGGAGAATAATAGGTTTAGCGTTTATCCTTCCTTTTATATACTTCTTGTTCAAGAAACGTCTTTCGACAGAGACTATAAAAAAATGTGTTGTTCTACTATTCATGGGTGGTTTTCAAGGATTTCTGGGCTGGTTTATGGTACGTAGCGGATTAATCGACAATCCGGATGTAAGTCATTTTAGATTGGCATTACACCTTACATTTGCCTTTATAACGTTTGCTTACACACTCTGGGTAGCTTTGGATTTAATCTACCCAAACAAAGCGACAGCTATACCTCCATTACGAAATCTCGCGCGTGTCACATTAATTTTTCTAGTTATCCAAATCATTTATGGCGGGTTTGTTGCGGGTTTAAATGCGGGTTTGATTCACAATCATTGGCCGCTGATGAGTGATAGTCAATTCATTCACGAGAGTGTCTTTATAGAAAAAAGCACCTTGTTTTTAAATCTTATCGAAGGAAAAAGCGGCGTTCAGTTCGTACATCGAACTATGGCGTATGTCGTGGTAGGATTAATTCTTGCTCTTTATTTTACAAGCAGAAAACACACTCTTTCCTCACTTCAGAAAAAAGGAATCAATATATTGGTGTTGATTGTCTTCTTGCAATTTGCATTAGGTATCCTTACTCTGCTTTACAGTGTCCCACTTTGGTTGGGATTACTACATCAAGTGATGGCTTTCTTTTTATTAACGGCAATGACATTCACTTTACACCGATTATCAAAATAAGAAATAAACATAACCCACGGTTTAAACCGTGTTCAATTCAAAATAATACCTGACTATATTGTCGCATTTCTTTGTTTACCAACATAAATGTCTAAACTTGCCGCTCAAGATAAATTTTTAGATTTATCAGATTATGGAAGACCATTTGGAAAATTTCTTGCCAATCAATTAAAAAACACTCGGTTTACTCCTATTCATGTCACCTTACTTTTTGGTGTTTCGGGCTTGATTGCTATTTACTGTATTCTGCAAGGAAGTTACTATTTCGCAAGTTTTTTTATCATTTTGAAATCAATGATTGATGCAGCAGATGGTGAACTAGCACGCTTAAAAAACACGCCTTCTTATACTGGAAGATACTTGGACAGTGTATTTGATATCATCTTAAATTTTCTGCTTTTAATGACTATTTGTTATGTTTCAAAAACATCATTTTGGGTTACTATTTTGGCTTTTATCGGCATCCAATTGCAGGGCACTTTATACAATTACTACTATGTGATTTTAAGAAATAAATCCGTTGGCGGAGACACTACCAGTAAAATTTTCGAGTACAAATCACCCAGAGCTTTACCCGGAGAAACCCAAAAATCTGTCGATATTCTGTTCCGTGTTTACACCCTCGTTTATGGAACATTCGACAAAATCATTCACTCTCTTGATAAAGAAGCTTACAAAGTAAAAACGTTTCCTAATTGGTTTATGACGATACTTTCTATCTACGGTTTGGGCTTCCAACTATTGATAATTGCGGTAATGTTACCTATGAATTTAATTGAATATATCATTCCGTTTTTTATACTTTACACGGCACTCATTTTTGTTCTAATTGGAATCCGAAAAACATTTTTAAAGGTATAAAAGCACTATAGACATATTCTATACTAAATACCTAATTCACTAAAAAAGAGCTATTTAACACCTATTATATACTTTATCTGTTTAATACTATTATCAGCCTATCCAACTCTTGAAATCAGAAACCTTTTCTCTACTCACAATTACTTCTTCGTCTTTGTAAGAAGGTAAAATAACTTTCAAACGGGAGTTGCTGTAGACTACAATTTCTTTAATTGCTTTAAGAGGAACTATGAATTTTCGGCTTACCCGATAAAAATCCTTTGGATCTAATTCCTGTTCCAAAAGTTCTAAAGTTGTTTCTATTAAATAATTCCTATTGTCAAAAGTATGCAAATAGGTTCCTTTATTTTCACTAAAAAAACACTCAATTTCATCGGCAGAAATCACCTTTAAATGTTGGCCTATTTTTACAGAAAATCTTTTTTTGTAATTTTTTTCAAATGGATTAGACAGCATTTTTTTGATTTGTTCAAAATCCAATTCTACTGGCTACGGCTGCGGCAAACGCACTAGATAAATCAGAAAAATCATCAACAAACTTTGATTCCCAATTGTTGAGTCGTAAAACTAAAATTCCCCCATTTCAGTACTGGAAGTACCATCATACGTTCCTTCGATAAAAATATTAGCTCCAGAAACCGGTTTTCCTTTCTCATCCACCACTTTCCCGGAAACTGTATTTTGTAAAAAAATAGTCAAGCTAAATAATAAAAAGGCAAATAAAAAAATCGAATTAAGACTTTTCTTGAAATGATTTGGCTGCTTAGTACATGTTAGTTTCATCGTATTTAATTTTTTTATAAAGCAAATGTATTTTAGAAAAGAAGGTGGCAAAACAATACAATACTGAACTGTTGAAATACGAGGATGAGTTGTAATAATTTTAATTTTAGATTATATTTACAACGTACTATTGCGCTTCAAAAGCAGGATCAGCATGAGGGATAGTAGTGAAAATCCTTTCTTGGCTCGATGTCAAAGCGAGACAAGAAAGATTGTAACGAATAGCCCGACCGGAGCTTTTGCGCAGGGCATGCCCAAAAACAAAAAAACTAAGTATGGAAATAAAAACCGAAAAAGAGAAAATGATTGCCGGAGAATATTATTTAGCAGGCGATCCTGTTTTAGTAAAAGACAGGCGAAAATCTAAAAATTTGCTCCACCGATTAAATGTTGTGGAATACAGAATAACTAAAAAAGCACGGGAAATTCTAAAAGAACTAATTCCTAATGCAGGAGCAAATCTTTACATTGAACCTCCATTCTTTTGCGATTACGGCTACAATATCAGTTGTGGGGAAAACGTGTATTTTAATGTAAACTGTGTTGTTTTAGATTGTGCCAAGGTCACTATTGGTTCCAATGTGTTTTTTGCACCAGGAGTTCAATTGTACACCGCCACACATCCGCTGGATGCTGAACTGAGAAAAACGCTGGAAAATGCCTTACCAATCACCATTGGTGATGATTGCTGGATTGGAGGAAATTCCGTTATTTGTCCGGGAATCACTATAGGAAATGGCTGCGTTATTGGTGCAGGTTCAGTGGTTACAAAAGACATTCCTGATAATTCGTTAGCCGTTGGAAATCCGGCAAAAGTGATCCGGCAATTAAATCAACAATAATATGATCCAACTTAACAAAATTCATCATATTGCCATTATTTGTGCCAATTATCAAAAATCTAAAACGTTCTATACAACTGTTTTAGGACTTACCATTATTCAGGAAATTTACCGTGAGGAAAGACGATCGTATAAACTTGATTTGGCACTTAACGGAGAATATGTAATAGAATTATTTTCTTTTCCAAATCCGCCAAAACGTTCTTCCGCTCCTGAAGCGGCAGGAATGCGTCATTTAGCTTTTGAAGTAGATGATATTCAGAAAACACGCGAGTATTTTTTGAATCAAAACATCCCTTCCGAAGAAATACGCATCGATGAATTTACCCAAAAAAAGTTCTTCTTTATTGCCGATCCGGATGAATTACCTTTAGAATTTTATGAAAAATAAGATGCTTCCTAAATTTAAAAGAATAAAATAATACCAGAATCGCAAAAGAAAACCATGCCTTTCTTTTTTTAATTCTAATCTGGCTTTGTTTCTTTATCTTTGCAACATTGAGTTAAATTCTTTTTATTACACTAATAAAGATTCCATCCCCCTTTTAAATGAACACTACTGCAAGAATAAAAAAAAATTATCGCTTCATTAAATTCCGAAAATTAGTTATTGTCTCTGTTTTGATTGGTTTTCTTTCTGCTTTTTTAGGTGTTATTTTAAAAAATGCTACAGAATATTATGAGGAAATATTTTTTCATCAAGCGACTATCAATCCACTATTCTTAGTTATTTTTCCCGTATTTGGATTGTCGATTATTTATTTTCTTAGGGAATATTTATTTAAGAAAAAGGAAAACAAAGGCATAAAAGAAATCTTTGAAAGCACCAATTCTAAATCTAAAAATTTACCCAGTTATAAAATCCCTTCTCATTTCATTAACGGATTATTGACCGTCGTTTTTGGCGGTTCCACCGGGATAGAAGTCTCAACTGTTGTGGCTTCGGCAACCATTGGCTCCGTTGCTCAAAGAAAGCAAAATGTGTTTAGACAATACAAAACTGAATTGATATGTGCCGGAATTGCCGCTGGAATTACAGCTATATTCAGCAGCCCGATCGCTGGAATTCTTTTTGCGATAGAGGTTATTTCTAGAAAAGTCACTCGAGCATTCTTACTTAGTAACTTGATTGCGGTAGCCATTGCTTTTGGGCTGGTATTTTTATTGGACGAAAAACCACTGTTTGCAGTAAATATTACAACTTGGCATCTTAAAGCCATTCCCTATTTTATTCTTTTAGGCATTTTGTCAGGATTGAATTCTGTGTATCTAACGCGCAGTGTATTGTTTTTCAAAGCCCAATTTACGAGAATAAAAATTCCATATTTCAAAATTATAATAGGATCGCTGATTTTAAGTTCCTCTTTATTCCTGTTTCCACAGCTTTATGGCGAAGGCTATCATGCTATTAAAACTATTTTTGTTAGTTCGAATGAAATGTCATTGACTTTCCCTCTGGCACTAACAATCATTGGCATCATCATCCTGAAACCCATTGTAACATCAGCCACACTTGCTTCAGGAGGAGATGGAGGCGTTTTTGCACCCAGTCTTTTCATGGGTGCTTTTTTAGGATTGCTTCTTGCTTTAGTTACAAACACTTATTTTAATGCTCATGTAATTCCGATAAACTTTATTATCATGGGGATGGCTGCCGTTTTAAGCGCCAGTATTCATGCCCCTTTTACTTCTATTTTCTTAGTTTGTGGGCTAACGAATGATTACACTTTGTTTATTCCTATTTTGTTGGTTTGCTTAATATCAAAATATACGGCAAAAATGATTTACCCTTTTACCGTTTATTCCTATTCGCCAAGTTTAATAAAATAATCTCCTATGCACGTTCAAAAAATAAAAAGGAGTTATCGCAAAACCAAATACATTCTGTACAAGGAGACTTTGGTTGATTTCAAAGAACATTCCTGGGCTTTTTTGGGTTCTTTTATTGGCATTGGAATAATAGCCTATTTGCAATCAAAAGCTTTACCAGAATCTGATGTTATATATTTAATTGGATCCTTTGGCGCATCGAGTGTATTGGTATATGGTGTGATTCAAAGTCCATTAGCACAGCCTAGAAACCTTATTGGAGGCCACCTGGTTTCAGCAATTATAGGTGTAACAATTGCTAAATTTGTCCCTGATATTCTATGGTTATCCGCACCGCTTGCAGTTTCCTTGTCTATAGTTTTGATGCAAATGACAAAGACGCTTCACCCGCCGGGAGGTGCCACAGCATTGATAGCCATAATTGGCTCCCCAAAAATTAAAGAACTGGGATACTGGTATGTGCTGTATCCTGTGCTAACTGGCTCACTCATACTTCTTGTTATTGCATTGATTGTAAATAACATGACATCAAAAAGACAATACCCAAATCATAAAAAATACCACCAGTACCGAAAAAGAGTAGCCCGTGTATTTAAAATAAAAAAACTGTAACTTTTTATTCAAATAAGTGATTTGAAAACAAAATACACTTTCCTTCTTTTCTTCAAAAAGACTTTGACATTGATGTATTCCTTTCTCGTGCATACGCAAAAATCTTATTAACAAATCTGAAATCTGAAATCTAAATCTAAAATTATATTTTACCTTTGGACTTTTAATATAAATAAAGATTATGGTTTATAAATTTAGAGTGATTCTAGACGCGGAAGAAGATGTTTTTAGAGACATTGCAATACTTGAAGACGATACTTTAGAAGATTTACACAATGCTATTTTCAATTCTTTTGGTTTTGACGGGATGGAAGTAGCTTCTTTTTATACTTGTGATGAGACTTGGAACCAAGAAGAGGAAATTTCACTTTTTGATACCGGTGATGTTCCCGGTGAGCAAAAAATCATGAGCGACTATCAATTATCTGATATTTTAGACAAACAAAATACCAAAATTCTTTATGTCTATGACTTTATCAATATGTGGACATTCCTTGTAGAACTTGCTGCTGTAGAAGACCAAGTGCTGGGTAATTTATATCCGGAAACTATTTTTTCTCACGGGGAAATGCCGGATGAAGCGATGGAGAAAAACTTTGAATCTGACAATGCCGATAACTATAATGATGAATTTGAAGATGGCTTGGACGAAGATGATCTGGACATGTTTGAAGGCGATGATAGTTTTGAAGACTATGGATTTGAGGAAAATTGGAATTAGCCCTCTCCCCAACCTGCTCCAAAGGTGAGGGCGACTAACCATATAAAATAAAATGAATGTCCGTATTGATACCCAATGAACATTTTTTTACGTGGCTTTCTTTGTTAGGTATGATTCCAGACAATTATAAAAAAAATCAACAAATACAAAATTACGTCTCATCTACCCCTCCTTAGGAAGGGACTGAGGGGAGGAAATCTTATAAAAAACATGATCAACTTATATAACACACACATCGAGAACTTATCCATTCATAGAGTGGGTAATAAAAGCAGAAACGAAGCCATTTTTTTATCAGAGCAGCCTTTTAATTTAAATGATGAAATTGTTCCCTTGATGAAAGAATTTTTCTTTAAACCCTTTAGAGAAAAAGAAGAAAACTATTTTCAGTTTGCCCATGAAATTGATTTGGATTACAATGATATGTTCAAGTTTGCAACAGAAGTTTTTGACAATCCAAGTAGCGTTCATGAGATTTCTAAAAAAATCACAACCCACTTATTTGAGCAATCCAATCATCCGCATATCAAGAATGGCGAAGTGTACGTTACATATTTATCTAACGTAAGTATTGATAATAATGTCGTGGATGCGATAGGGATTTTCAAAAGTGAAATACAAGCAGATTTCTTGCAGTTTGAAGAAAAAGCAACCCATTTAGAGATGATTTTGCAACAAGGTGTGAGTTTAAACAAGTTAGATAAAGGCTGCATCATTTTTAATTATAAAAAAGAGGAAGGGTACAAAATCCTGACTGTTGACAGCAACCGCTACGATGCCAGATACTGGCTAGAGCATTTCTTATCAGTAGATGCTTTTGAGGATGAAAACTTTATCACTAAAAAGTATTTAAAATTTTGTCAGAACTTTGCTAAGGATGTTGTTTTCCCAGCCGAGGACAAGAAAGAAGAAGTAATGTTCATGAACCGTTCCGTGAACTATTTTGCCAAAAATGATCAGTTTGAAGAAACTAATTTCCTGAACGAAGTTTTAGACAATCCAGACCTTATTCCTGAATTCAAGAACTACAAAATGGACAAAGGAGAAAAATACAGTATTGAAGATGTTACTTCTTTTCCTATTGCAAATGCAGCAGTTTCTGATGCTAGAAAATCAATCAAAAACATCATTAATTTAGACACACATATCCAAATTAAAATGGATTTTATCAATCCTGAAAGTGCTGAAAAATATGTTGAAAAAGGATGGGACGAGGAAAAACAAATGTACTACTATCTCGTTTATTTCAACAAAGAAGAGAAGAGCTAGTTTAAGTTTACAGTGTTCTATTGCCGTTTAAAGCACCAATAATGATATCAATCTCCAATTACGAAAGTGTAATTGGAGATTTTTTTTAGAAATAAATGCAAAAACCAACCTTGTAAATTTACGGTTCTTAAAAACTACCAAAAATGGCGCATCCATTTTTCAAAGAAAGTCCGTTCAAAACCGTGATTTCATTTCATAAGCTTATCGAAGCCTTGGAAGAAATTGCGGGTGCCAATGTAGATTGTCACGTAAATTATGCCAAAGCATTACTCCTAAAAATCGAGCGTTTTCCAGTTTAAACTAGGTAATTTTTTTAAAACACAGCAATACCGTGATTCAACTGAAAAACAAGGAAATTTATACTTTTGTTTTGAATAAAGTACTGGTTTTGAAATTTCTGGTAATAAAATGAAAAGCTGCACTCATGATACCGCCCATTGATTTTGCACTTTTAAAATTCAAATCATTGGTGTACCGATAAAGCTCTAATCGCAATTGTTCAATATGTGCCTCGGGAGCAATTACGTCCTCGCGCATAATTTTCAACAACCGCTTGATCCTGTTTTCGGCAGAAAGGATTCTTTTGGCTAAAACGGCTCTTTCTTCATCCTTATATTGCTCTATGGAACTGTTTTGAAGCTTTTCTTTAACTAATTTTACCATGGGGTAATTTTCTTTAAAAAACTGAGGGCGGTACACTTTGAAATTTCCTTCGTAGCATTGCTGATCAAAATCAATAGCACGTATTTTATAGACCACTTGATCAAAATCATGGGTGGGCACAATTACATAATTATAGGAACGCATATCCCCTAATAATCGAATCATACAGCGTTCATTGAACTTGACAAATTCTTTGGCTATTTGCGCTTTTTCGGTTTCGGTGCAATCAATGAGCAGTGTTTTCATAAACACATCACCAGGAATCCCCATAATATGTTCTTCTATTAAAGTGTCTTCATATACTAAAAAATTTATTTTGTCCGGAGAAAGAATATGCTCTAACTCCAGTCCGTAAATACGAGAAGCATCTGCTTTTTTAATATAAAAATGGGTGTAATTATCATTTAGTATGTTCCTGACTTTTATTCGAAAAGGTTTTGAATTTCCAAAAGTGCAGTAATCAATGGAATCCACATTCAAGAATTTGATAATCCCCAGATTACCGTCAGAGTGGAGTAGTGAATAGATTTTTTTTAGATTCAAATCAATTTCTTCTCGCTCAAAATCATTGTAGTATACCCGTATCCATAACGTATCCTGGTCATTTTTATCATAGACCGTTATTGATCCGGAAAAACGCAATAAGTCATCGTAAAAAATAGAAACTTTTGACAAGCGATCAAACCGTCCCAAGTATTCTAAAAGTGATTTATTTACAGGATAGGATGGTTTTTTAAAAAGCATTACTGGCTCACTCATTGAAAAAAAAATTTAATACAAATTTACGATAAATTAAGGCGTTGCTTGCGATTAGTTTCTAAAAGATATTTTAATAAATTCTCATTTTTTTTCATAAAATAAATACTGACTAGACAATAAAATAAGATATAAATAGCAAAACCATCATTTTATGTTAAAAATATTTGATACAAAAAAAAATAACCTTTATATTTGGTAGTCTCCAAGACTCTTTAACTATTTAAAACCTACTGATGAAGAACAAACTAGAACTTTATTTCAGGGCGGCTCAATCAGCTAAGATTGGAATATGGAAAATGGACCTGCAAACGAATCACATTTTTTGGGATGCGGTTACGAAATGTATTCTAGAAGTTCCTGAAAATTATGAACCCATAATTGGGAATGGAATTAATTTTTACACCATGGGTGAGAATAGAGACCGAATCAAAGTTCTTATTAATAGTGCAATAAACCACGGGATTCCATTTAGTGATAAATTTGAGATTACGACCGCAAAAAACAATATCAAATATGTAGAATGCATTTGTCAAGTCGATGTGATTGATGGAAAAGCAGTATCTCTACTAGGTACTTTTCAAGACATTACAAAGGAGCAAAATCTAATCAATGAACTTCAGCTCAGTGTTGAAAAATTCTCTTCTGTTTTTTCCAGTGCCAATGATGCCATCCTAATTATAGATACCTCTAATGGTATTATTACAGACTGTAATTCCAGATCCACCGAACTTACCGGATATTATGATTCGGAAATCAAAGGAATACACCATTCGAAACTGTTTCCTATGACATTTAGAAAAGAGCTTCGTTTTTTCTTGAAATACAATTTAACAAAGAATGAATATACTGTCAACGAAACATCCTTAAGGACCAAATCTGGAAAATCAATTGCTGTTGAAATTGCTTCAGGCAAAAAATTCATGGTGGACAACATTACCTATTTAGTCTGTTTTGTCAGAGATATCAGCGAAAGAAAAAATGTTGAAGCAAAAATGAGTTTGCTTTCCCTAGCAGCCTCCGAAACTACAGACACCATTGTAATTGCAAATCCTAACGGTGAAGCAGTATGGGCAAATCAGGCTTATTTAGACCTTACAGGGTTGAAAATGGAAGAAGTAATAGGCCAAAAACCCGGCTATGCCTCTAAAGGTCCAGAAACGGATGAACAAGCCTGCGAATTCCTGCGAAAGGCAATTCAGAATCAGGAAAGTATAAAAATCACCATTCTTAATTACACTAAAAACAAAGAAAAATATTGGTTTGAACTTAATATAACAACGGTATTTGACAGCCATAATACCTTTATTCATTTCATAGGCGTAGGTCGAAATGTAACCTCAAGAATTGAAAAAGAATTAGAGTTAAAAAAATTATTGGATATTACCAACAGTCAAAATAATAAATTATACAATTTCACGCATATTGTTTCCCACAACATCCGCTCCCACACCAGCAATCTATCTATGGTAATTGATGTGATAGATCATACCGATGATATTACTGAAAAACTATCTTATTTTGATTTATTCAAAGAAGGCACCCAGAAACTCTCTGAAACAATTGAATATTTGAATGAGATTATAACCATTCAGCAAAAAATAAATATTGAAAAGAAAGGAATTCGCTTAAGGCAAGAAATTGAAAAAACAAGAATGGCTTTGAGTCAGGCCATCAAAGAGAGTCAAATAGTAATTACTCACACCATTCCTGACCATTTGATTGTAAATGCTATCCCCGCTTATTTAGACAGCATATTACTTAACTTATTTACCAATGCAATTAAATATAAATCCCCCCATAGAACTGCAACTTTAGAAATTAGCTACGAAGCTAAAGACAATTACAGCATTATCAATTTCAAAGATAATGGTTTGGGATTAGATTTAGAAAAAAATGGTCACAAGCTTTTTGGTATGTACAAAACGTTTCACGGCAATGAAGACGCGAAAGGAATTGGATTATTCTTAACCAAAAACCAGCTGGAAGCCATGGGTGGAAAAATTGAAGTAGAAAGTGAAGTGGGGCAAGGTTCTAATTTTAAAATTTATTTATATGAAGAATAAATTAACATACATCATTGACGATGATAAATTAAATGTAAAATTGATGAGCATTCTCATTTCTAAAAATAAGTTTTGTGACGAAATTGAATCTTTTCATAATCCCCAATTAGCCTTAGATAAATTAAAACATTGTTTTGATACTAATGAAAACCTGCCGGACACTATTTTATTAGATTTAAATATGCCGGTCATGGATGGTTGGCAATTTTTAGATGAATTTTTGCTGATAGCCTTAGAAAAAAAAATTACAATTTTCATCATGACATCCTCAATTGACCCTAATGATATTGAAAAGACAAAAAAATACCGTGTAGTAAAAGACTATATCGACAAACCTATTACGGCACAAAAATTAGATTTATTACGTAAATTAATCGAAGAAATAAACTAATATGAATTTTAGAGTACCAAAATCATACCTTATTCGTCCTATATAAAATTATAAAGATGACCCCTTTGGAAACGATACTCTTTATTAAAAATCTCCACAAACGTTATGGCACACTTCAAGCTTTAAAAAACGTTTCTTTCGAAATACAAAAAGGTACTGTATACGGGATTCTAGGTCCTAACGGCAGCGGGAAATCAACTACTTTAGGAATTGCGCTGAATGTGGTCAATAAAACCTCCGATGTATACCGCTGGTTTGGCGGGACAATGAAAACTCATGAAGCCTTGAAAAAAGTGGGTACCATTATTGAAAGACCTAACTTTTATCCCTACATGACGGCTAAGGAAAACTTAAAGTTGGTTTGCAAAATCAAAGGAATCCAATCTGCAAAAGTCAGTGAAAAGCTGGAATTTGATACTGGCAAAGTAATAAAAGGCGATTTTTCAGTAAGAAGATAATATAAATTTTGTTATTTTTAACACATGAAAAAAACTTTACTTATTTTCTTCACTTTTTTATCAATAAGTTGCTTTGCTCAATTTAGCAAAACACATTATATTCCGCCATTGACCTGTTCTACAAATTTAGCAGGCGATCAGTATTTATATCTTTCTACACCTAGTAGTACCGATGTCAATTTTAAAATCATTGCAAACGGAATCCCTATTGTTACAGACGTTTTAAGAAATAATGCTCCCTATATTTATCGTATTGGTCAAGGTCAGGACACACAATTATTTACTCCAAAAACCAGTATTGGCATCCTTACAAACAAAGGATTTATAGTAGAAGCCGAAGATTTAATTTATGTAAGTGTTAGAGTTAATGCAGGGTTGAATGTCAATAATGGTAGTTATGTTCATGCTGGCGGACTTGTATCTAAAGGAAACAGTGCATTGGGTAAAAATTTCAGGTTAGGCGCCATGTTAAATCCGCTTTATGACAGTACTGTACTGAACTTTGCTTCAGTTTTAGCTACAGAAAACGGTACGAAAATCACTATTTCAAATATAGAAAATGGAACAAGATTATCCAATGGAGAAATTATTTCTGGGCCTATAGAAATTCCTTTAAACAAAAATGAAAGTTATGTTATAGCTTTAGAAAACTACAACAATTCCGTGTCTAACAGCTCTAAAATGATTGGCGCTTTAGTTGAATCAGACAAACCAGTAGTAGTTAATTCAGGATCTTTTGGAGGCAGTAACAGTACATTATTTAATACTCAAGGCTCTCCCGCAGGCAGAGATGTAGGTTTTGACCAAATTGTCCCTTTTGAAAAAACAGGCAAAGAATACGTTTTTGTTAAGGGACTTGGCACAGATGAATTAGAAAGGGTTTTATTGATTGCAAATCTTGATAACACCAAAATTTTCATCAACGGATCAACAACTCCTCTTGCTACTATTAATAGCGGACAATATACTGTAATCAATGGAAGCCAATTTATTGATGGAAACTTATATGTTTCAACCTCTGAAAACGTATCAGCTTATCAAAGTATCGGTGGCCTGGCTCCCGGTTTTCTCACAAATGGCACACCTAATAATCCTCCTGCAAATCAAAACTTGTTTTTTGTTCCACCATTAAATTGCGCTACACCAAATAGTGTTGATAATATCCCTCACATTGAATCGATAGGAAACGTAACATTTAACGGAGGTGTAAACATCGTTACTGAAACAGGAGCTACCGTGACTGTAAACAACAATACGCTCAATAATAACACTGCTATTCCTGTAACAGGAAATTCAGGTTTTGTGAGATATACAATTAATGGTTTATTCGGCAATATATCAGTAAAATCTACCCGACAAGTGTATGTTTCTTACTTTGGAACAAATGGAGCTGCTACTTATGGCGGTTATTATTCCGGATTTGACACTAAACCAGAAATTGTTACCGATAAAATTTCGGTAACCAACTCAGCCTGTATTCCTTACGTTATTTTGAAAATTAATACTTTATCCTCTTATGATTCTTTTCAGTGGTATTTCGACGACACTCCAATAATTGGTGCCAATTTAAATTCATACAAACCAACTCGAGCAGGATATTACCAAGTAAAAGGAAGTATTTTGGGATGTCCAAACACTGTTCCTATTTTTTCAGACAAAATTCCAGTCAGTGATTGCCCACTGGATACAGATAATGACGGTACCAATAACAACATTGATATTGACCTGGATAATGATGGCATAACGAATACTCTTGAAGCCACTATTTCGTCATTCAATCAGTCAAATACTACCTCAAGCCCGGATTATAGTGCTACAATTACGGGAAATGGAACAATTACCGGAAAACCAGTATATGGATTCGTATCTGCTGTTCCGGCTGGACAAACCAGTTCTGTTACCTATTCCTTAAATCTAACCAAAGTAGAAAGCATAAGTATTAATTACATCGCGCAGGACAACCCAAACCAAACTACTGCTGTTTCTGACTATTTAAATGCTGAAGGTGATTTTGTAATAAAAGTTCCAACGAATAAGACAATTACATTGACAGACCCGCAAAATCAGTTACTGGTCGATACTAACTATGACGGAATTTATGAAAGTGGCGTAACTGAATTTTCCTCTTTTGAAATTCGTTTCAGGCTAAAAAGTACCACTCCACTGATGCCTGGTTCAGGAACTTTTAAATTCTCTACTTATTTGACTAATTCAATAGAATTTACACACACTAATTTGTCTGAAGTAGCAGTTAATAAAGCTACTTTTATGATTGATCGTGTCGAAACTTTTGATACTGATTTAGATACAATTCCAGACTTAGTAGATGTAGATAGTGATAATGATGGAATACCCGATACAATTGAGGCACAAGGAAAAGGATATAAAGTATTTTCTGGAACTGATTCTAACAAAGATGGTCTTGACAATATTTTTGAACCAGGGCTTACACCAATAAATTCTGATACTAATTCGGTTCAAGATATTTGGGATGTAGATAGTGATAATGACGGTATTTATGATGTTGTAGAAACTGGAAATGCCACACTAGATAGTAATTTTGATGGAAAATTAGATGGCCTATCAACTTCGTTTGGCAAAAATGGTCTATTGGATAGTCAGGAAACAAGTGCAGATAATGGAATTTTAAAAAAATCAATCCTAGATACAGATGCTGATGGTACCTTTGATTACATTGATTCGGATAGTGATAATGATCTTTGTTTTGATGTCATTGAAGCTGGGTTCTTGGACCCTAACAACGATAGTTATTTAGGGAATTCACCCTTAACGTTCAGTGCAAATGGCAAGGTTACCAGTGGAGTTGGATATACTACACCAAATAGTAATTATACGACCGCTGCTCCTATAACTATAACAACACAACCAACAGTTTCGCCAACTTGTGAACTACAAAATGCAGTAATTACTCTAGCTGATAATGGTGGAAACACCTATCAATGGCAAGTATCCACTAATGGAACCATTTGGACTAACATTACTAATGACGCAACATATTCTGGAGTAACTACAAATTCCTTGACTGTTACCAATGTAAAAACCACAATGAATGGATATAAATATCGTGTAAAATTAGATAAAATTGGAAACAGTTGTGGCTTACTTTCAAATGACACTACTTTAATTGTATATACGTTACCAACAGTAAATAATGCAACGATTATTCAATGTGACGATGATTTAGATGCGGTAACCACATTTAATCTAACGGTAAAAAATGATGAGATTTCAAGCAATTTTGCAAATGAAACCTTTTCTTACTACACTTCATTTTCAGGTGCTACAACGGCAAACGCTTCAGAGTTAATTAGTACGCCTAAGGCTTTTACGAATACAACACCCGTAATGATGAAAGTATATGCAAGAGTACTTAATTCTAATGGTTGTTTTAGCGTAGCTGAATTGACCCTAAAAGTTTTAGCAACACAAATTCCAAGTACATTTAATAGAAAGTTCATAGAATGTGATGATTTATTAGACATCAATGGCAATAACAATGCAAACAATGATAAAAGAGATGGTGTAAGTACTTTTGACTTTAGCAGTGCAGAAACAGATATAAAGAGTTTATTACCCGCGGAAAATTACACAATAACATTTTATCGCAATCAAGCCGATGCGTTAGCAGAAATAAATGCAATCACCAATATATCTAATTACAGAAATATTGGTTACGTAAACACTCAAGAAATTTGGGGCCGCGTAGACAGTGATACAGATAATGCTTGTTATGGCTTGGGACATTACGTAACACTTACAGTTGAAAAACTTCCGTTTGCTTACGCTGTGTCTATCCCAAGACAATGTGATGACAACCAAGATGGAAAATATACTTTTAATACAGCTACATTAGAATCTGATTTAAAACAAGGACAAACTAATGTTACTGTTACTTATTTTGATCAAAACAACAATTCGATATCAAGCCCATTTCCTTCAACCTATACTACAGGCACACAAACGATAAAAGCAATTGTTACTAATAATTCAACTTTAAAATGTTTTGACGAAACTTTGATAACATTCACAGTGGATGATCTTCCAGAAGCTTTCCAAGTAACTGTAAATTTAACAACCGTATGTGATGATGAAATAGAGCCTTTGTTACAAGATGGTAAGTTTGGTTTTAATACGAGTACTTTTCAGAATACGATTTTAGGAAATCAAACAGGAATGGTTGTCAAATATTTTGATGCAAATGGAGCTTCTTTATCTAGTCCGTTGCCAAATCCTTTCATTAGCAGCACCCAAAACATTACAGCCGTTGTGGAGAATACTGCTAACTCAACCTGTAAAGCTTCAATTATTTTACCTTTCATAGTAAATAGTTTACCACCTATAAACTTAAATTCTGATGGATCAGCAAACGAATTGGTCTGTTCGAACCTTCCTACTTTTTTTGTAACACTAAATGCAGGGATTCAAGATGGATCCCCAACTACTGACTACACCTATAAATGGTTTAAAGATAACGTTCTTCTACCAAATGAGAACAACTACACGCTAGATGTAAATCAAGAAGGAAACTACACTGTAGAAGTAAGAACAGTTTCAGGATGTTCTAGAATTCGAACTATAAAAGTTACAGCTTCTGATATTGCTAGTATTACCAGCATTGATGTAATTGATTTAGCAAATACAAATACGGTAACCGTTAATGTATCCGGAAAAGGAATTTATGAATACAGTCTTGACGAACCATTTGGACCTTTTCAAGATTCAAATTTCTTTGATTATGTACCAGCTGGAATTCATGAAGTATACATCAATGACAAAAATGGTTGTGGAACAGTGAGCCAAAAAATAGCCTTAATTGGCGTACCTAAATTTTTCACTCCAAATGGAGACGGCCAAAATGATTATTGGAATGTAAAAGGAGTAAATGCTGATTTTAATGCAAATTCTACCATCTATATTTATGATAGATACGGCAAATTACTAAAACAAATTACAGCTTCCAGTCAAGGCTGGGACGGTACTTTTACAGGGCAGCCATTACCCTCTGATGATTATTGGTATACCATAAAATTAGCTGATGGAAGAGAAGCTAAAGGTCATTTTAGTTTGAAACGATAAAACAATTAATAGGGCATGCCACCATAAATAGAAAAGGCCTACTTATCATTATGCGGAATTAGCCCTTTCTATTTATGCTGTCGGGCTATCCGCGCTACTTCGGTAGCTTGCTGCTATCCCTCATGCAAATCCCGGATAATATTATTTATGAATATCAATTAATCTAAATTTTATGGTACAATACCGTCATAGTTAAAATGTGTCGCAAAAAAAACAACTGACATTTATACCTCACAAGAGACCATTAAAATTGTGTAGCAAACAGCGAATTAAAACCAATAAAAGGGATCTAAACACCAAAAAAAAAGCCATTCGAATCAACGAATGGCTTTTCAGTTTTATAAAAATAAAATTAGATTTTAAATCTTTTTCTATCCGTTTCTGTCAAATATATTTTTCTCAAACGAATCGATTTTGGAGTTACCTCAACATATTCATCTTTTTGAATGTACTCTAAAGCTTCTTCAAGAGAGAAAATAACTGGAGGAATAATTCTAGCCTTATCATCATTTCCTGATGAACGAACGTTAGATTGTTTTTTCTCTTTAGTTACGTTGACACACATATCATCGCTACGGGAGTTTTCTCCAATTACTTGACCTTCGTAAATTTCATCATTAGGATTAACGAAGAATCTACCACGATCTTGCAATTTATCGATAGAGTAAGGAATCGCTTTTCCTTTTTCCATAGAAATCAATGACCCTTTGTTACGTCCAGAAATTTCTCCTTTGTAAGGCTCATATCCTATAAAACGGTGTGCCATAATAGCCTCACCAGCTGTAGCAGTAAGCAATAGGTTACGCAATCCAATGATTCCACGAGACGGGATATTGAATTTTATGATCATACGCTCCCCTTTAGTTTCCATACTCAACATTTCTCCTTTACGGAAAGAAACAAACTCTACCGCTCTTCCAGACAAATTCTCTGGTAAGTCGATTGTCAATTCCTCAATTGGCTCACATTTTTTACCGTCAATTTCTTTGATGATAACTTGTGGTTGCCCAATTTGTAACTCATACCCTTCTCTTCTCATTGTTTCAATAAGAACAGACAAGTGAAGTACTCCACGACCAAAAACCATGAACTTATCCGCTGAATCAGTTTCACCCAATTTCATCGCTAAGTTTTTTTCCAATTCTTTATTCAACCTGTCTCTGATATGACGAGAAGTTACAAACTTACCTTCTTTCCCAAAGAAAGGAGAGTCATTGATGGTAAATAACATACTCATCGTTGGCTCATCAATAGTAATTGTTTGTAAGGCTTCCGGATTTTCAAAATCAGCGATAGTATCCCCAATTTCAAAACCTTCAACTCCAATAATTGCACAAATATCTCCAGCAATTACTTCTTGCACTTTTTTACGACCTAATCCTTCAAAAGTATGTAATTCTTTAATACGTGATTTCATGATTACACCATCTCTTTTGCACAAAGAAATCTGCATTCCTTCTTTCAAAACACCTCTTTCTAAACGACCAATAGCGATACGACCTGTAAAAGCAGAGAAGTCTAATGAAGTAATCAACATTTGAGGAGTTCCTTCTGATACTTTAGGAGCCGGTACATTAGCAATAACCATATCTAATAATGCTTCCACATTATCAGTTACGTTTTCCCAATGATCAGACATCCAATTGTTCTTAGCTGATCCGTAAACTGTTGGAAAATCCAACTGCCACTCTTCTGCTCCTAATTCGAACATTAAGTCAAAAACTTTTTCATGCACTTCTTCAGGAGTACAGTTTTCTTTATCTACTTTATTAATAACAACGCATGGTTTCAAACCAAGGTCTAGTGCTTTCTGTAATACAAAACGAGTTTGTGGCATAGGCCCTTCAAATGCATCTACTAGTAGACAAACACCATCAGCCATATTCAATACACGCTCTACCTCTCCACCAAAATCGGCGTGACCAGGAGTATCAATAATGTTGATTTTTGTTCCTTTGTATACTACAGAAACATTCTTTGAAGTAATGGTAATACCTCTTTCACGCTCTAAGTCGTTGTTGTCAAGGATTAAGTCACCTGTATTTTCGTTATCGCGAAATAACTGACAGTGATACATAATTTTATCAACCAAAGTTGTTTTACCGTGATCGACGTGGGCAATAATTGCAATGTTTCTAATAGATTCCATCTGTGATTTTTAATGGGTGCAAAGGTACACTTTATTTTGATATAAAAAATATTTATGTAATAGTTTACATATTCTTAACGCATTAGACACAGAAATAGGTCTTTAAAAAAATCACGAAAAATAAGTTATTATGTTGTTTAATAATTCACAAATAATTATTTATATTTGAGTAATGAAAAGTAAAACCAATCAAATAATTATCATTTACATTGTAATTTCAATGTTTGTAGCAACCATTAGTCATAAATTATTACAACCTTTTATTTCTGATTCAAACCACCAATTTTACACTTTCACAAAAGACATCTTATACATATTTTTAACCGGAATAATTTTCAAACTCATTTTATCAAAAAATGACACTCGAAACATATCCATTTTTGAAAAGCTGAAAAACACAAATGATGAAATAAAGGAATCGAATGAACAATACCATATTGTAGCAAAAGCGACAAGTGATACTATTTGGGATTGGAAAATACAAGAAGACAGCTTTTCTTGGAACAAAGGTATTGAAACTGTTTTTGGCTATAAAGAATACGAAGTTGGTAATAGTTCAAAATGGTGGTTTGATAAAATTCACCCCGAGGACAGTATTAAAATGTCTGTCAAACTCTACTCTTTTATCGAACAAAAAACCGAAAACTGGCAAGATCAATACCGTTTTAAATGCGCTAACGATTCCTATAAGTATGTTCTTGACAGAGGTTTTCTCTTGAAAGATGAAAATGGGAAAGCCGTTAGAATGATTGGAGCCATTCAAGACATCACAAAACAAAAAGAAGAAGAACAAAGACTAAAATTGCTAGAGACTGTTATTATTCAATCAAAAGATTCCATCATCATCACCGAAGCCAATTCGATCGACGGAAATATCCCAAATATCACCTACGTAAACCCGGCTTTTTCAATCATGTCAGGATACAATTCCGAAGAAAGTATAGGAAAATCTCCAGAACTTTTTAATAGTCCCAATTCAGATTACGAGGAATTAAAAAAACTGATAGCCGCTATACAAAATAAAGAAGAGTGCATTATTGAAACCATCAGCTATACAAAAAACAAAAAAGAATACTGGGTACGCTTCTCCATGATACCAATATACAATACTGATAACGAACTTTCACATTGGATCTCCATCCAGAGAGACATCACTGATGAAAAAAAACAAGAAAAGGAAAAAGAACAGCTTATTCGAGAGCTAACACAAAACAACAAAGATCTAAAACAGTTTTCGTACATTACTTCACACAACCTTAGGGCTCCATTATCAAATTTGACAGGACTTTTGAACTTAATCGAAGACATTCCTATTGACAATCCAGAGTTAAAAGAAATTTTATATGGCTTCAATAAATCTACGCATTTATTAAACGAAACCATTAATGACTTAGTCAAAGTAATCATCATCAAAGACAATCCATCAATCAAAAAAGAAGCAGTACTTCTTCAAGATATTTTTGAAAATGTGTTCAATCAACTCAACTTTCAAATTGAATTATACAAACCCATTATAAAAATTAATTTTGAAAAAGTTTCAATTATCAACATCAATAAAGCGTATATAGAAAGCATTTTACTAAACCTATTAACCAACGCTATAAAATACAAATCCGAAAATAGAAAACTAAAAATAACAATCACAACCAGCGAAATTGACGACACAATTGTATTAATTTTCAAAGACAACGGAATAGGCATCGATCTGGAAAGAAACAGAGATAAAGTTTTTGGCCTTTACCAGAGATTTCATAATTATCCGGACAGCAAAGGATTAGGGCTCTATTTAGTAAAATCTCAAGTTGAAACTATGGGAGGAACAATTAATATTGAAAGTGAAGTCAATAAAGGAACTATATTTACATTAACTTTTAAAAATAAATAATATGTTAGATACAATTTTATGTGTTGATGATGACCCAATAACACTTATGCTATGCAAAAAAGTAATCAACAAATCATCCTTTTCTAACGAAATAATTACTTCTCAAAATGGCGAAGAAGCGCTGAAATACTTCAATACTATCAGACAAAATAATGATGACAAACACCACCATCCGCAATTAATTTTTTTGGATCTAAATATGCCCGTAATGGGAGGATGGGAATTTCTGGATTATTTTAACAGCCCGGAGTTTTCAGATTTTAGTGCTATTAAGGTAATTGTACTTTCTTCTACAATTGATCCGGAAGACTTAGAAAAAGCAAAAAAATACCCCATGGTAATTGACTTTTTATCAAAACCAATAACCCTATCTATGCTTGAATATTTAAAGAATAAGATTAGCTAATATTACCCATAAAAAAAACTCCCATCCTAAGAATGAGAGCTTTTTATTTATATAAAATAAATTGTTTTAATTACAATTTAGCAACAAGCTTCGTTAATTTAGATTTTAAATTAGACGCTTTGTTATCATGAATGATATTCTTTTTAGCTAATTTATCAATCATAGAAATCACGTTTGATAATTTAGAAGTAGCATCTACTTTATCAGTCGCTATTCTTAATGCTTTTATAGCATTACGAGTAGTTTTATGTTGGTATCTATTTAATACTCTTCTCTTTTCGTTACTTCTAATTCTTTTTAGAGCTGATTTATGATTTGCCATTTTATTATGTTTTTATCTTTTACTATATTTTTGTAGTCCGTAAGGGAATCGAACCCCTGTTACCAAGACGAAATCTTGGCGTCCTAACCCCTAGACGAACGGACCATTATCCCCTAAGTTTTATCAATTAATCAAAATTGAATTTGTAGCCCGTAGCGGAATCGAACCGCTCTTACATGGATGAAAACCATGCGTCCTAACCGATAGACGAACGGGCCATTTTCCCTCTGAGTTCGGGATCACTTTAACCTGCAAAAAAAATAGTAGCCCGTAGCGGAATCGAACCGCTCTTACATGGATGAAAACCATGCGTCCTAACCGATAGACGAACGGGCCCTGCTTCTCTAATGCGGATGCAAAAATACAACTATTTTTGAAACGCACAATAGCTGGTGCTAAAAAAAAATATTTTTTTTAATATGCCTTCGCAAATAACACTCTTCCTATCGAGCTTTTCCCAGTAAAGACGCAGTTTCCCGCTGCTAAAACCCTGTCCAGGGGTATGCATCTAATAGTTGCTTTAGTCAAGTCCTTAATCTTTTCCTCAGTCGCTGCAGTTCCGTCCCAATGTGCTGATACAAAACCTCCTTTGGCATCTAAAACCGCTTTGAACTCTTCAAAACTATTTACTTCAGTAACATGTGTATTTCTGTACTGTAATGCTTTTTCAAATAATTCTTTTTGAATTTGCGCTAGTAAATCGTTGATATACGTTTCAATTCCATCTTTAGAAACGACTTCTTTGGTCAATGTATCTCTTCTTGCAACCTCAAAAGTTCCATTTTCTAAATCTTTTGGACCTACAGCAATCCTAACCGGCACGCCTTTTAATTCCCATTCTGCAAATTTAAAACCTGGCTTTTGAGTCGTTCTGTTATCATATTTGACAGCGATTTGTAATTTTCGCAAAGCCACAGTCAAAACAGTTACTGCTTCAGTTATTGCCGCTAATTGTTCCTCTGTTTTATAAATAGGAACAATCACGACCTGAATAGGCGCTAAACTAGGAGGCAATACCAGGCCTTGGTCGTCTGAATGCGTCATCACTAATGCCCCCATCAAACGAGTAGAAACACCCCACGAAGTTCCCCAAACATATTCTTGTTTTCCTTCGGCATTTGCAAATTTCACATCAAACGCTTTAGCAAAGTTTTGCCCTAAAAAGTGTGACGTCCCCGCTTGTAATGCTTTACCATCCTGCATCAACGCCTCGATACAATAGGTTTCTTCTGCTCCAGCAAAACGCTCGGTTTCCGTTTTTATTC
Organism: Flavobacterium sp. RSP46; assembly: GCF_003984825.1. NCBI lineage: Bacteria > Pseudomonadati > Bacteroidota > Flavobacteriia > Flavobacteriales > Flavobacteriaceae > Flavobacterium > Flavobacterium sp. RSP46. The sequence continues at coordinate 131,471 of NZ_RYDM01000007.1, read as the reverse complement.
CTTTTATAACTGGAATTGCCATAAAATTCTCAGCAAAATCAGCATACACGTGCATCATTTTTTCTGATTCTTCTACCGCTTCTGCTTTAGTAGCGTGCGCTGTATGCCCTTCTTGCCATAAAAATTCTGCGGTACGCAAAAACAATCTCGTTCTCATTTCCCAGCGCACCACATTTGCCCATTGGTTAATCAGTAATGGCAAATCTCTATACGATTGTACCCATCCTTTATAAGTAGACCAAATAATAGCTTCACTTGTAGGACGTACAATTAATTCTTCTTCTAATTTTGCATTGGGATCCACCATTAGTTTACCAGGTCTGTCGGGATCATTTTTTAATCGATAATGGGTAACAATAGCACATTCCTTAGCAAAACCCTCTGCATTTTTTTCTTCGGCTTCAAACATGCTTTTAGGAACAAATAGAGGAAAATATGCATTCTGATGTCCGGTTTCTTTAAACATTCGATCCAACTCTGCTTGCATTTTTTCCCAAATTGCATATCCGTAAGGCTTGATAACCATACACCCCCTCACCCCTGAATTTTCGGCTAAGTCAGCTTTGACAACCAACTCGTTATACCATTTTGAATAATCTTCCGCTCTTGTAGTTAAGTTCTTACCCATGTTTTATATTTTGGCACAAATTTTGTTTAATATTTATTTAACTAATAATTACGCAAAACTAACTATTTTTGTAATGTCCAACAATAAAAAACCCTATTCATATGAAAACTAATATTATCTCCAACCGAAATACCTTCCTTTTTTCTTTAATAGGGTTTTTGAGCATTCTTTTAAGTTCCTGTGGTTCTTACCAAAATAGCTCCTACTACGATTCTGACGGAATCTATGGCAATACTTCCTATCAAATTGCGGAACGAGAACCACAAAATGATCCAAATAACCAATATACTGCGTATTTCAATTCACTTCAAAACAACTACCGATCCAATGAAATCTTCACAGATGTAGATACTTACAGTGATTATGATTTAGAAAACGATACTCTTCAAGAAAACTACACTACTTATGCTGGATGGGGAGGTAATGCGCAATCCGTAAATGTCTATGACAACGGATGGGGTATGAATAACTGGTACGGAAACAATTGGGGCATGAATAACTGGTACGGAAACAACTGGGGATTTAACGGTGGTTTTGGATGGGGAATGAACATGGGGTTTGGGTGGAATAACTGGTATGGCAACAATTGGGGATGGAACAACTGGTATGGAAACAATTGGGGATGGAACAACTGGTACGGTAACGGCTGGGGAAACTATGGCTATGATCAAAACAATGTCAATTATTCTTCTAGTGCAGGCCGAAGAGGGTCTTCGTATTCCAATTCAAATGCGATAAACAACACCAATCAAACAAGCAGAGAATATTCCCGAAACCAAACCAATACCACTATTGGCAGACGAACTAATAACGCCAACTTTAGAAACAACACTTCTGATTTGCGACGAAACGCAACGAATAGCATCAACCGAACAAGTCCTACATTCTCTAGGAATCAAGGTCAACCGCAAAACAGTTCGTACAATACGCCCAGAAGAAGATCCAACACAAACAATGCGCGCAACCAAAACAATGCGCCTTCACGATCTTTCACACCAACAAGAAATGACAACAACAGCCGTTCTTATAGCCCAAGTTCAAACATGTCTAGATCTAATAATTCAGGTGGCGGAAGATCTAGTGGTGGTGGTAGATCATCTGGCGGTGGCGGAAGAGGCGGAAGAGGATAAAAAAATAGTGCGGAACCATCCTTTTTGATAAAAATTAAATACCCCAACAAAAAATGAAAAAACATCTATATTTATTACTCGCTGGCTTATCATTTACCGTAGCCCAATCACAAGAAATCTCTGATGCACTTCGGTATTCACAAAACAATTTAAATGGAACAGCCCGTTTTAGAGCCATGAGCGGTGCTTTTGGAGCACTTGGGGGCGACCTGTCATCTATCAATGTAAACCCTGCTGGTTCAGCGGTGTTTACCAATAATCAAATGGCTGTTACATTGACTAACTTCGATACTAAAAACAATTCAAATTACTTTGGCGGGACAGCAACAGAGAAAGAAAACTCTTTTGATTTGAATCAAGCAGGAATTGTATTTGTTTTTAATACCAGAAACCCAAACAGCAAGTGGAGAAAAATTTCCTTAGCCATAAATTATGAAAACGCCAATAATTTTGATAATGGGCTGTTTTCCGCAGGAACCAATCCAAACAATTCTATAGCTAATTATTTTTTGAGTTATGCTAATGCCAACCCAAACAAAAACCAACTTGGTATTCCACTCGGATTTATTAAAAACAGTAACTATTTTGAATTAAACTTTGCAGACCAACAAGCTTTCTTAGGCTATGAAGGATACCTAATTAACCCAGTAGAAGATACAGAAAACAATACAGTCTACACTTCTAATGTGCCAGCTGGAGGAAATTATTATCAAGAAAACTCCGTTTACAGCACGGGATACAACGGCAAATTATCCTTTAATGCAGCAACTTCCTATAATGACCAATTCTATTTTGGATTAAATCTAAATTCTCACTTTACTGACTTTCGTAAATCATCTACTTTCTATGAAGACAACAGCAACCCATTGGGAGCTAATGATCAAATCACTAGGCTACAATTTAACAATGACCTCTATACTTACGGGTCAGGATTTTCATTTCAAGTGGGTGCTATCGCAAAAGTTACCAACGAAATTCGAGTAGGTTTGGCCTTTGAATCTTCTACATGGTACACTTTGAACGATGAGCTTTCTCAAAGGTTAATTACGGTAAGAGGTAACTCTAGCGGCGAATTACCGCAGGAAGTGGTAGACCCGGAAGTGGTCAATGTTTATGAGCCCTATAAATTGCAAACACCAAGCAAGTTAACTGGTAGTTTGGCTTACGTATTTGGAAAGACCGGTTTGATTAGTATTGATTATGCCATGAAAGACTACAGCAACACCAAATTTAAACCTGAAAGCGATGCCTTTTTCAACACTCTAAACAATGACATGAATGAATTGCTCGACAATACCGGAGAATTAAGAATAGGTGCCGAATATAAAATTAAGGCATTAAGTCTAAGAGCAGGATACCGGTACGAACAAAGTCCGTATAAAAATGCCGTAACCGTGGGTGATTTAACTGGGTATTCCGCAGGTTTAGGATATAATTTTGGATCTACCAAACTGGATTTAGCCTATTCCTATGCCAAAAGAAATTCCCAACAAGGTTTTTTTAACCAAGGATTCACTGATGGAGCAAGTATAGATGCTATTAACAACAATGTTTCTTTGACACTATTGTTTGAGTTGTAACGTCCTGAAAAATGAATTAGAAAAATCCGTTTCGTGATTGTGAAACGGATTTTTTTTAGCCCTGATGGCAGTAAAAATCCTCCCGATTATTTTCGGGAGATTACTTCCTCTAGTAGTCATTTTTATAGGAGTTCAGTGAACTTTGTTTGTAGCGTACAGCAGGAATAGCTCCTTAAAAAGTGTAAAAGAAACAGAAACAAGTTCCGTTTGAATAAAAAAGTGTAATTTTGCAAAATTCCCAAATTATCGGGATTCTAATGTTATGAGAACGAAGTCTTTAAAAAAGAATAAAATAAACGTGATCACTCTTGGGTGTTCAAAAAATGTATATGATAGTGAAGTGCTTATGGGTCAGCTACGCGCAAGCGGCAAAGACGTTACGCATGAAGCTCCGGAAGCCGAGGAAGGAAATATCATTGTAATAAATACCTGCGGATTTATTGATAATGCCAAGGCCGAATCTGTCAACATGATTCTGGAATATGCGGACAAAAAAGAAAGAGGATTAGTTGATAAAGTATTTGTTACTGGATGTCTGTCCGAGCGTTACCGACCTGATTTAGAAAAAGAGATTCCAAATGTGGATCAATTTTTTGGAACTACAGAGCTACCACAATTATTAAAAGCCTTGGGAGCGGACTACAAGCACGAGTTGCTTGGAGAACGACTGACTACAACTCCAAAAAATTATGCCTATCTAAAAATTTCCGAAGGTTGTGACAGACCATGCAGTTTTTGTGCAATACCCTTAATGCGAGGAAAAAACGTTTCACAAACAATTGAAAAACTGGTAAAAGAATCCGAAGGTCTAGCAAAAAATGGCGTTAAAGAATTGATCTTGATTGCTCAGGATTTGACGTATTACGGATTAGATATCTACAAAAAAAGAGCGCTTGGAGAACTACTGGAAGCTTTAGTTAAAGTAGAAGGAATTGAGTGGATTCGTTTGCATTATGCTTTTCCAACCGGTTTTCCTATGGATGTACTGGAAATCATGAAACGCGAACCTAAGATTTGTAATTACATTGATATTCCGTTGCAACACATTTCAGATTCAATTTTGAAATCCATGCGTCGCGGAACAACGCAAGCAAAAACAACAAAATTATTAAAAGAGTTTCGCGAAGCAGTACCTGGAATTGCAATACGCACCACTTTGATCGTAGGATATCCCGGAGAAACACAAGAAGATTTCAATATATTGAAAGACTGGGTTCAGGAAATGAAATTTGATAGAATGGGCTGTTTTGCTTATTCTCATGAAGAAAACACACATGCCTATTTACTGGAAGATGATGTTCCAGATACTGTAAAACAAGAGCGCGCCAATGAGATTATGGAGTTACAATCACAAATTTCATGGGATTTAAATCAGGAAAAAGTAGGTCAAACGTTCCGATGCATCATCGACAGAAAAGAAGGTGGCCATTTTGTAGGCCGAACTGAGTTTGACAGTCCAGACGTAGACAATGAGGTTTTAATAGATGCATCAAAACATTATGTAAAAACAGGAGAGTTTGTGATGATCAAAATTATCGAAGCAACGGAATTTGATTTGTACGGAGAACCGGTATAATTTTTTAAACGATTTTTTAATATTTTAAAATGCTACACATGAAAACAATTCAATCAGTACTAGTGATCACATTTGTATTATTATCAGTCCACACCATTTCAGCACAATACGGAAACGGCGGTTATAATAATGGATATGGAAACGGGAACGGTTACGGAGGAAATCGTAGGATGAATAGCGGAATGGATCAAACCAGAACTCCTGAAAAACCTAAAGAAATTCCTGTTGAAGTTTCAGTTGCTAAAATAATGGAAACTATAAAACCGGAACTTAATCTGGATGAACTCCAAGTGGTAGCAATGTCTAATATCTTCATTGAAAGCTTCAGAACTCAAGGAATGCTTCTAAAGGCAGAAACCAGTCAGGAAGATAAAATTAAAAACATCGAGGCACTATCTGAAGTTACCGATAGAAAATTAATGGCATTATTAAATGAAGATCAGAAGGAAAAATTCATTATTTTAAAAAAAGAGCAGAAAAATCCAAAAAAATCAAAGTCTAAAAAGAAATCGAAATAATCGTTTTTTTATTTCATTATAAAACTCAAATCCTAATGAGAAATATTTTTTATACCCTATTTTTCGCCCTTGCTATTGCTGCTTGCTCCACAAATCCATACAAGAAAACTGAAAAGGTATATGACACCAAACTCAAAACATTAAAAAAAACGATTTCTAATAAGGATCCTAAACCCCTTCCGGTTGTTCCTCCGGTTGAATTAAACAGAGATACATTATACACGCAGCAATTACATACCTATAAGGATACTATTTTCAAAATGGGATCTACGTTTTTGGAGAATGGAATCAATACAAAATGGATTGGTACCGTCAATTTTAATTTACGCAAGCCTAATTTTATCATTATTCATCATACAGCGCAAGATTCATTGCAACAAACCATAAATACATTTACAAAAACAGAAACTCAGGTAAGTTCCCATTATGTAATTTCAGATGATGGTAAAGTCGTGCAAATGCTGAATGACTACCTAAGAGCCTGGCATGCCGGAAATGGCTCTTGGGGAAAAAATACGGATATTAATTCAGCTTCTATAGGAATTGAACTCGACAATAACGGATCCGAAGTGTTTTCAGAATCACAAATCAATAGCTTATTAGCCCTTCTAACTAAGTTAAAAAAAGATTATAACATTCCTGCTCAAAACATTTTAGGTCATGCGGATATTGCCCCAACCAGAAAAAAAGATCCCAGCGCCTTATTTCCCTGGAAAATTTTAGCCGAAAAAGGTTTTGGAATTTGGCCTGATGAATTTCTACAAACAGCTCCTTTTGATTTTAATGTCGATCAGGGATTACGAATTATTGGGTATGACACTAAAAACATATCTGCTGCTATTATTGCTTTTAAACTTCATTATATTCAAGATGAAGTTACTGATGTTTTAGATGAGAAAACAAGAAATACCATTTATTCTATTTACAAACAACAATAGCAAAAGCCCCTAAAACAATCCTAAACGGTTTTTTGAATTTTCAAAGAGCCGTTTTTTGTGTCCAAAATTGAATAATTAATATTTCTCCAAACCACTGCCGAAATTATTAATGAGTACTGAAGTAAAACCAAAATCGGCATTAGTTTTTAGTCATACATTGGCACTCGTTGGATGCAATTGTTCAAAACGTCAATCCGAGTGTTTTTTGTGGAGTAAAACGGAACAAAGCTTCTCGATACGCTTCGCACTTGAAGTGACGTGTATCGAGAACTGTTTTTAATACTAATTTTCTAGTTCTTGATATAATCCCGCCCAAAAGCGGGATCATTCGAACTGACGAAAATTTCCATCAAAAACTAATTACACCCAACGGGTACTTTAGGAAATTTTAAACAAAAAAACTGCCAAAATACAAAAGAGTATCCTGGCAGCAAAAAAAATATTGTTTTAAATACTAGAATGAATAGGTTGTAGCGAGCAGTGCAAATGCGGTCAAGACTTTTGGAGCAGCATCATTATTTGAAAAAATAGCTTCAGAGGCGGAGTCAAGTCTGAATTCCGGAATGATAGTCAAGTTACCAACCTTGTAGTTTAATGACAATGTATTCCCTATAACACTAGTTCCAGCAAGCAATCCCAGCGCAGGAGTTGCCTCTTTTGCATCTAAATATTCCAATCTGTATGTCAGACTTAGGGATTCTTTTATAGCAACATTTGCATAGCCTACTAATGCAAACCACTCTCCATCCAATGAACTGTCAAAGTCGTTATCAGTCATTGCATACGTACCATTAAACCCTAAGGAAAATGCGTCACTAAGTTTCTTTGTTCCAACGAAATCAAACTGCGTCTTATTTTCATCAGAAGCTGGATTACTACTACCAGATGTTACATTAAAAAAGGCGCTACCTGTATCGCCCAGAAACGCAAGTTGCCCTATAAACGTTTTTTGAGTTGAGCCTGCATCAATAGTAGATTTAAAATCTGTAGGATTAGTAACTCCCGCCATAAAACTGAATTTTCCAGTAGTATATTGTGCTTTTACCCCTGTATTAAAAAAGGGTCCGTAAGTAAAGGCATAGGACATACTGTAGTTTTTATTATCGACAGCATCCAATAATTCATATCCCAGATGAGTTCCAAAACTACCAGCAGTAACTTTGAACTTATCTGAAAATTCATATGTGAAATTTAATTGCTTAATCATAAAAGTTGCATTGGTATCATTATAAGTAAACTGAGCGGCTCTGTTACCAAAACCTAAATCTACAAAAACAGAACCTTTACCCCTTTTATGTGACGCTTCGATAGAAACCATTCCTAGTTCAAACGAGTTATGAGAATTAGTAAAACTTGTCAAACTGTTGTCTATTCCGGAAAAATCATATTTGTAATATGCATCTGCAGATCCTGCAAAAGTTGTTGCTGGAACCGCAGAGCTTTCTTGTGCAAATATAAAAGTTGTGGTTAGCAATACTGCTAAGATAGTTACTGTTTTTTTCATCTTTAAGGTGTTTTAATTAATAATACAGCTTGGTAATTATTTGGTTTTGGTTACTATTTAAAAAAATCAGAACTAAAATAATTGCTAAAAACATTATTTTATGCTGCTTTTGGTGTGAATTTTTCCCTAATCCTAAAGCGAATTTATTAACTTTTACTCCACTTAAATTACTATTTCCCACTTTTTTATCTTGTTTAGAAAAGAATTATCAATAACGAAAAATCAATAAAAAAAAATCATTATTCCATATTTTTACGAAAGTATTTTAAAAATTCAATAATTAAATTTTACATTACACCCCCTATTTTTTTGATTAAAATAAATTTAAAATATAAAAAATAGAATATTATTAATAAATAAATATACTTAATAACAACAACCCCCATAAAAAATACAGTTAAAAAAAATTAAATATTTTTTACTAAATTTAAATAATTTTGTTTTTTTATAGTTCTACGTTTTGTAACACAAAAAAAATATTCTTTTTTTTTAAGTCTAAGAAACGAGTTTCAATGAAAATTAAACAGTAACAAAAAACGTTTTTTCTATTTTTTATTTTATGAAAATTTTAATGGTAACTCCCATTCAATTGTATTAAATTTATACCATGCTTCGTACCCTAATTAAATTAAATCTTATAGTCCTTTTTATTGCTTTTTCCGTTACATGGATTAGTGAGGCAGTTGCTGTTTTTGTCATTGACAGGAAATACGAAGTGTACGAAGTGTTTGAAAATAATACGGAAGAAAACAATTTCGAGAATAAACTAAAAACGCTTTTCATAGGTACCGTAGCCCTCCCAAATGCATTAGCATACGATTCCATTGTTCCAAACAGAATAAACGCTTTGGATTTATTCAAAGCAAAAGAGTCGCATTTAAAAAATTCAACTCCACCTCCGGAGGGCATCGCTTGATTTTATTATATGTTTCCTAATACACCAATTGGGGCAAAACCTATTTATAGCCACAACGTACTTGAGATATGATTTACTATCAATAGTAATCACAGCCATACGCAAGTATTTTTTTTATTAGCTGAAAGTAAAGCGCTGTAATTAAATTAAAGAAGTTGGCAAAACAGCAAAAGCAAACAATCCCTTAATATCTGAACACATGAAAAATTTATTTATATTATTCACAATTTTATTCAATGTTGCATTAGTTGCACAAACTCACGAAATCATTACGCATGACGATAAAAAAATGGATGTAAACTTCATCAAAATGGAGAATAATCTGGTTTATTTTGCAGTACCAGGCAGTAGTGAAGAAAAAAAAATCAGCCAATATGCCGTTGCTCAATTAAATGAAAAATCAGCTGCCGATTCAAAACTAGTTTCGGAAAAAATCAATGTCCTTGCAAAATCAGATTATAAAAAAGTAATCGTCTTAAAAGACTTTCAGACAATTGGTCTAAAAAAATCCGGGGTCATCACTAGTTTTTATGGAAAAGCAAAAGGAGAAACTAATACCTCCTTTATACATGGAGGAGAAAAGCGATTAAAAGAGAATGCTGCTCGCAAAGGATATCCATTTATTGTTATTCTATCCAATACACCTAACGATATAAAAGCAATTACTTATACGTATTAAGGAATCGTTTTTAAAAAGAAAATTTATACCATGCAAAAAAGCTGTAGTCCAAATTTTAGACAACAGCTTTTTTTAAATACACTCAATTCATTTTTTAATATGAAAAAGTAACTCCTGCTACTAAAAATTGCTTTCCAAATGGTTCTAAATTAGCTTTGTTTGATGCAGCATTATAGGTATAATTTAACCAAATAGGCATTGTTACGCTTTCACTTAATTTAATATCTTTTGATGCTTTGCACCCCAAGTTTACGAACGAAAGTTTATCATAATCACCAAAGGTATAATAGCCCGCTTTGTTATTAAGAACTGCTCCTACAACAGGAGACAAACTTATGCCCAAAGGAACTTCAAAACTATAGCCCACTTCCATGTAAGTAGTAAAATTTTGTTTGCCTTTTAAATCATTCTCATCTTTATATCTAAAATCATTCCCAGCAACCAAAGTACTCAGAGTAAACCAAATAGGCACTCCTTTTTCAGAAAAATCAAATAAAAACTGTAAATCAATAGATTGTGAACCATCATTTCCAAAATTAAAAAAATCATTAGAAACCCCTTCTTGTTTGTCTGTGGAAGGCCAATAATAATCTTGTAATGAAACGGTTAAATAATCAGTAACTGCGTAATTAATAACAAAATCTAACTCTCGATACCCTTTTGAAGCGCCATTTGCATCATAATATTGTTTTTTGAAATTATGAGTTGCCCACAAACCCAGAGAAAGTTTATCAGTTACATTATAATTTCCATACAACTGAACTACAGGATAATTTCCTCCCCAAGATTGTCCTCTCCAAATGTATCTACTGGCGATATCGAGATTTATATCCCATTTCTTTTCGGTTTTGGTTGTGTCTGAAACTTTTTCTTGAGCAAAAATTAAGGAACTGCTTAGCATTAATGCTAAAAAAACGATTAGATTTTTCATGTTTAAATTGGTTTTCATTATTAATTTGGATGGTTAGGTTAATCTATTTTTTAGGTTCTTAGCCTAAGTTCAAACTTCTTTAATAAAGATGTAAATTAGCATCTGTTATCTTCATGAATTCAATATTCTAATTAATTTCACACATAAAAACAGCTAGCATGTTTTTATTCAATAACTAAGGATTTCATATTCATAAATTCTTTGATTCCAACTTGAGATAATTCTCGCCCATAACCCGACTTTTTGATTCCTCCAAAAGGAACACGAGAATCAGAACGCACTAAAGAATTTACAAAAACATTTCCTGCTTCAATTTTTCTGGCTAGTTTATATGCCTTTTCTCGATCTTCTGTCCAAATTGCAGAAGCCAAGCCATAACGATGATTATTAGCGATAGCAATAGCATCATTTTCATCTTTAGCACGCACAATGGTGGCTAATGGCCCAAAAGTTTCTTCTTGGAAAGCAATATTATTAGAATCTACAAAATCTATTAATGTAGGCTGAAAATTACAATTTTCACGATCTCCTCCTACTATTAATTTCGCACCTTGTTGCAATGCTTTTTCTAATTGATGGCTTAGTTTTTCGGCCAAATCCAAACGAGCTAATGGTCCCATATTAATTCCATCTTGTACAGGATTTCCTTGACTTAAAACGCATACTTTTTGGGCAAAAAGAGCCGCAAATTCATCCGCTACTTTTTCGGTAACGATAAATCGTTTGGCACAAATACACGCCTGGCCTGCATTGAGCATTCTGGATTGAGTGGCAACAGTCGCCGCTTTTTCAATATCGGCATCATTCAAAACTATGAATGCATCCGAACCTCCCAATTCCATAACCGATTTTTTGATGTATTTCCCGGCTAATGATGCTACCGAAGAACCGGCCATTTCACTTCCTGTCAAGGTAACTCCATGAACAATATCCGAAGCAATTACTGCTTCTACCTGCGGTATATCAATTGTTATTTGTTGGAAAACTCCTTCTGGAAAACCGGCTTCCAAAAAGGCATTTTCTATAGCTTTGGCACAGCCTATAACATTTGGTGCATGTTTTAAAAGAGTTACATTTCCCGCCATAATTGTAGGAGCAGCATAACGCAACACCTGCCAAAAGGGATAATTCCAAGGCATAATTGCAAAAACGGCTCCCATTGGGTCGTAAACCGACATGCTTGTAAAAGGGGTGTCGTACTTTTCGTCTTTCAGCATTCTCTCAGCATTCTCGGCATAAAAATCGCAATTTCCTGCTGATTTTTCAACTTCAGAAATTCCTTCGGATAAAATTTTACCCATTTCATTAGTAATTAATAAACCTAACTCATCCTTCTTAGCTCTCAAAATGTTAGCCAGTTTTTTCATTTTATCTCCTCTTTCCTGAAAAGACGTATTTCGCCAATTTTTAAAAACTCTTTCTGACATTTCCAATTTCTGATTCAATTGTGCGTTCGTCAACACTTCATGCTCCGTGATGATTTCTCTTGAAAATGGATTTATTGATTTGAATATCATAATTTTTTTGGTTTAAAATTTAATGTTGTACGCTTAAAGTTCCTTGACAGAACTCCATTGTGACTGAACACTGAATACTTCGAACTGACCACTTTTTTAATGGTTTTCACTTAATTTCGTATTTGGATCCAAAGGCCAATACATCAAAACCGAACAATTACCGCTTCTGGGATCATCTAAATAATCGAATAAAGGTTCCACTAAAATAAAACCACATTTAGTTTGAGCGGTAACAGTGGGGTCAATAATTTCTCCTTTAATTAATTTATCACAATATTCAGCAATAGTCATTTGATCTTTAACATTATCAAACCCAATAGGCATTCCTGCGGTCATTTGCCCTTTGGTTCCCAATGCTCTAGCTACCTCCTGACGTGCATTGTAAATTTCTTTACCAATACCTTTCCCTTGATAATCCGGATGAACTGAAACGTCTAATCCGTAAAGCCATTCCGCTTTTGGATCGTGTGTTCCCAACCATAAATTATCCGAAATTTCCAAGAAAGTATGATTTCCTTCGTGGTAATTTTGCAGCAAAGTTGTTGTTGCGGCAATAACTCTATCGCCATCTAAAACAACCATTTGTCCTTCAGGAAAAATCTCCATGTGACGTATGTATTGTGCTTCAGTCATCAACTCTTCTTCAGACAAAGTTGGAAAAACAATTTTTTGAAGTTCAGCTTCTTGTTTGGCATATTCAGGAGTAGCTGTTCGCAAAATGTATTTACCTAAAATTTCTTTTTTCATATATTTATAATTAAATGATTGAAAGATTTAAAATTTGAAAGAGTAATAATATTTATGACTTTCGACTTTAAAAACATCTATGACATATTTCCATAACTGATCAATTTCAATTCCATGTATTCTTTCAACCCTTCAGAACCTGATTCGTGACCGATTCCGCTACTTTTTATTCCTATGAAAGGCAATTCCGTTCCATGCGCCGCCCATTCATTGATTCCTACCATTCCAAATTCTAGGTTTTCCGCATAGAAATTAGCAGTCTTAATATGATTCGTAAACACATAAGAAGCCAAACCGTATTCGGTATCATTCGCCCATTCCAACACTTGTTCTTTAGTATCGAAAGGAATCACAATCATCAATGGTCCAAAAACCTCAGTTTTGATGAATTCTTGAGTTTGTCTGGCTTCAATCAAAGCCGGATGTACAAAAAATCCTTTTTCCGAAATTTCACCACCAATATGAATGGTTGCTCCATCGGCTTTGGCTTTTTCAATCATTGTCACAATATGCTTTTGCTGTGTTTTATTTATTAATGGTCCCACAAAATCAATAGCGCCACCATTAATTCCTGTTTTTAATTTCGAAATATCGTCTTTGACAATCGAAACAAATTGGCTAAAAATATTCGAATGCACATAAAAACGTTGGGGAGCCACACAAACCTGTCCGCAATTTCTTAGTTTCGCAACCAAGGATTGATGTGCAATTGCTTCCACATCTACATCTTTTTCTATAATTACTGGTGCGTTTCCGCCTAATTCAAGCGATAATTTAGTTGCTGTTTTAGAAGCGCCATCCATTAAAATTTTTCCTACTCTAGTGCTTCCAGTAAAACTTATTTTTTTCAATAAAGGATTTTCAATCATCTCTGTTCCTGTCGAAACCGGTTCGGTATTGATTAAGTTGAAAACACCTTTAGGAATTCCTGCTTCGTGTAAAGCTTTTGCCATATTAAAACTAGACAAAGGCGTAAACTCTGACCCTCTCATTACTACGCTACAGCCAGCAGCTAAAGCAGCTGCAACAGCACGAGCTGGATTGTACGCTGGAAAATTCCAAGCAGTAATCACACCAACCACTCCTAAGGATTGATAAATGACCATGGAACGTTTGTCTATTCTGCTGGAAGGAATTACTCGACCATAACTGCGTTTTCCCTCTTCAGCAAACCACTCAAAAAGATTAGCAGAAACCAGCCATTCACCACGAGATTCGAGCATAGGTTTTCCTGTTTCCATTGCTGTTTCCTTGGCGAAAATCTCTACATTTTCCCGCATGTAATTAGCTGCTTTTTTTAAAAATTCAGCTCTAAAATAAGGTGTCGTATTTTTCCATTCTTTAAAAGATGCATCAGCTGCAACAATTGCTTTTTTGCAATCAGCAGCATTTCCAAAAGGAACTTTATCTAAAATTTCTTCGGTTGAAGGACTTTGTACATCCCAGGTTTTGCCATCTATGGCGTCGCACCATTCTCCGTTTATATATTGTTTTCTCATGACAGTATTTCTTTTATTGTTTCTTCTAAAATTGACAAGCCTTTTTCTAAAATTTCATCTTCTATAAATAAAGGACTTAATATTCTGATACAGTTTCCGTAAGCTCCAGAAGTGATTATAATCAATCCTTTCTCTAAACATTTATCCACAATTGCTTTCGTAGAAACACCATCAGACATTCCAGTTGTTGGATTCGAAAATTCGATGGCTAACATTGCTCCTAAGCCACGAACATCAGTAATATTTTTTGGATACAAAGTCTGCCATTGAATGAATTTTTCTAGCACTAGCTTACCTACTTTTTCACCAGCGGCATTGATATTGTTTTTTTGCATGTAATTGATGCTCGCCAATGACGCCACACAACTCAATGGATTTCCCAAATACGTTCCTCCGATAAGTCCCGGTTTAACGGCATCCATAATTTCTTGTTTACCTATAACAGCACCAATTGGCATTCCGCCACCCATAGATTTAGCCCAAGTTGACAAATCTGGAATTACACCATAATGCTCATAAGATGCCCATTTTCCGGTACGACCAAAACCAGATTGCACCTCATCAAAAATCAATAAAATGTTGTTCTCAGTGCAGAATTTACGCAAATACTGCACGTATTTTTTAGATGCAACAGTAAAACCACCCTCACCTTGTACTAATTCCAAAATGATTGCAGCGGTTTGACTCACTGAAACGGTTGTTGAAAAAGTTTTATGCAACTTCATAATCATCAAATCATCGAATTCAGCTTTCGACATTCTTTTATTCATCGAAGGTTTGTTATACGGATATTCCAAACGATATACTTCAGGAGCATAAGGTCCCGCACCTTCTTTATATTTTACATTTGAAGTTAAAGTCATCGCCATCATTGTACGTCCATGAAAAGAACCATCATAACATATAATCCCCGCTTTTCCGGTTACTGCACGAGCAATTTTGATCGCATTTTCTACTGATTCTGCACCGGATAAAGTCAACATTGCTTTTGTAGCTTCCCCGTGTGGCAATATCTCACATAACTTCTCAGTTAAGTCTAAATATTGCTCATAAACAGAAACATTAAATGAGGCATGAATGAATTTTTCGGCTTGTTTTTGAATCGCATCAATAATTTCAGGAACACCGTGACCGACATTATTCACACCAATTCCTCCTGCGAAATCAATTAATTCTCTACCATCGGCATCAATGATTATGGCACCTTTAGCCGATTGAATGCTCGATGGATTAAAAATTCCTAAAGCGTTTGGAACACTTTTCTTTCTTCTTTCGTATAATTTGTCTGTATTATTCATTTTACTTGCTTGCTTGATAATTTTGCTAATTCTAAATCGGGTTGCGCGAATTTGTAAATTTTCATATACATATTTGTTTTGGTGTCAAAAACACCTTCCATCGAATGAATTTTATCGCCTAATAATTCATTCAAATGCTCCATATCCCGACACATAATATTAGCTTCAATATCATAGTCCCCTGAAACAGAAGCCAAAAAACTAATCTCAGGCAACTTTCCTAATTCCTCAAAAATGGTTTTCATATATGATTTTGGTTTAACGGAAATCAAAACACTTGCATAAGCATTAAAACCAATTTTGTTAGGATCAACCCTTCCTATAATTTGCAAAGTCCCATCTTCAATCAAGTTAATATAACGGTGTCTAATGGTACTCACTGCCACATTAATTTCTTTAGAAATTTCAGTAAACGACATTCTCCCGTCTTTTTGAAGCAGCTTCAATATTTGGTAATCTAATTCATCATCTAATACACTCATCGTTTGTAGTTTTTCCTCACCCCAACTCTCTCCAAAGTAGAGGGAACCGAGTCTGAGAAAGTTGTTTTATATTTTTTTATATTTTAATTCTCCATTTACCCATGTTTCATTGACTTCAACGGTAGAAACATCGTCTAATTTAAACGGGTTTTTACTCAGTATAATAAAATCAGCATATTTCCCTACAGAAAGACTTCCTTTTATATTTTCTAAATGATCCGCAATCGCACTTCCTACAGTATAGGCATGCAATGCTTGCTCAAAAGTTATTTTCTGGCTTTCGCCAATGACAAAGCCATCCATCGCTTTTCGGGTAACCGCCGTTTCCATATTGAGCCAAGGATTTATTTCTTTCACCACAGGACCATCGGTCGATAAGGCCAAGTTAATTCCATTATCTAAAACCGTTTTACACGGATAAACTACATCCAATAATGCATCCGGCAAAGTACTTTTAAAATTATTTGCCAATTCGTAAATGAAGATGGGCTGCATCGCTGCAGTCATTTTCATATTTTTAAAATCTTTTATATTTTCATTCGATAAAAATCCAACATGCTCAATTCGGTGACGTAAACTAGGGTTGATTTTGAATAAATCTCGATACACTTTCAAAGTCAAATCAACCGCCTGATGACCAATGGCATGAGTTGCAACAGAAAATCCTTTATCAACAGCTTCTTTGGCCGTTTCGAAAAACTTGTCATAATCCAATCTCAAAACGCCTTTATATCCTTCGGTATTTTTGTAAGGAACATTCAAGGCAGCTGTAGCAGAACTCAAACCTCCATCAGAGAAAAACTTTACCGTTTTTATTTGCAAGAATTCCGATTCATATAATTCCGGTAAAACCTGAATTTCGTCACTACCATCCGGAATTCTAAGCGGAAAAACATTCATTCTCACTTTCAACAATCCTTCTTGGTCCAATTTAATGTAAGCCGCCAATAATTCTTCATTTGCAGCCGGATCCGTCGCACTAGTAATTCCTAAACTCAACAAATACTTATGCCCTTCCAGAATCATGTTTTTATATTCGTCGAAAGTAAAGGCTGGAATGTTATTCATGATTAATCCCAAAGCTCTTTCAGTAAAAATACCTTGCAGACTTCCATCTTTATTTTTGCGAATTTCTCCTCCAAAAGGAATTTCCGTAGCTTCATCAACTTCTGAAATTGCCATGGCTATTGAATTGGCAATTCCAATGTGAGCACAAGTTCTAATTATAAAAACAGGTCGGTCAGAAATAATTTCGTCCAAATCTTCTTTGGTCGGCAATCGTTTTTCTTCGAGAATCATTTCATTGATTCCACGAGCCATAATCCATTCGGAACTTGGGTTTTTCTCAGCAAATTCTTTTAACAATCTTTTGAATTCCACTATAGATTTCACAGCCCGAACATCCAACATATACGTTCTAAGATGCCCAATTTTCCAAACATGAATATGCGCATCATTCAATCCCGGAACAATCGTTTGTCCGCTAAAATCAAATTCATTGGAAAAAGAACCAAATTGATTTCGCAATTCAGTTACACTTCCAGTGGCTTCAATATGGCCAAAATTATTAATTACCATGGAATCTGCTTTTGGAAAAGCAGCATCCATTGTAATAATATTGGCATTATATATCAGTTTAAAAGTCATAAAGTCTATTATTATAAAGTCTAATATCGAACTAGTCTTATGACTTTCGACTTTGAGACTTGCGTCTAAATTATTTTCTTTCGTTCAACACTTCTTGGATAGCATTTTCAATTACATCCAATCCTTCGTTCAATTGCTCATCAGTGATTACAATTGGTGGCAAGAAACGAATACAGTTCGTGTACAATCCTGCTCGAATTAATATTAATCCGTTAGCTACTGATTTTTTAATGACGGCCATGGCCATATCCATATCTGGTTCTTTGGTTTTTCTATCTTTTACAAATTCAACTACGAGCATGGCGCCCAAACCACGAACATCTCCGATACAAGGAAATTTTTCTTTCATGACTTCTAATCGCGTTCTGATGATCTCTCCCACATGAACTGATTTTGCCAAAAATTCTGGTGTGTTTATTTGTTTTACCGTTTCAAGAGCAGCAACCACAGCAATTGGACTTCCGGAATACGTTCCTCCCACACCACCTAAATGAGGAGCATCCATCATTTCTGCTTTTCCCGTTACTGCACTGATTGGCAATCCGGAACCTATAGATTTTGCCATTGTCACCATATCAGGAACTACTTCGCTGTGCTCGATAGAAAGGAATTTCCCTGTTCTTCCAGCTCCGGACTGAACCTCATCAGCAATAAAAACAATGCCATGTTCATCACAAACTTTTCTGATCTTTTCTAAGAAACGTTTTGGCACAGGAATAAAACCCCCTTCGCCTTGAACCGGTTCGATAATAATAGCTGCAACCGAAGAGGGATCTACGTGTGAAATTAAATTCTGGTCGAAACGCTCGATGCAAAAATCGATGTATTCTTCTTCAGTGAAGTTATCCGGTTTACGGTACACATTTGGAGAATGAAACCGATAGATATCTTGTGAATAACTACCAAATCCTCTTTTGAACAAAGCATATTTACTGGTCAAACTTAAGGTAAGTAAAGTTCTCCCATGATATGCCCCTTCAAAGCAAATAACAGCTGGTCGCTTCGTATAATATCGTGCAATTTGGACTGCATTTTCTACTGCTTCAGATCCTGAACAAGCTAATAAGGTTTTTTTAGGAAAATTTCCTGGTGTAATTTTATTAAGTAATTCTGCAAATTCTAAATACGGTTCGAATGTAGTGACTAGCGCTCCGGTATGAAGGTATTTATCCATTTGATCTTTTATGGCATCAACAACTGCTTTTGGTCGGTGTCCCAAATTTACCATCCCAATTCCTCCTGCAAAATCTATTAATTGATTTCCATCTACATCCCACACCAAAGCACCTTCCGCTTTTTCAACAACGACCTCAGTAGATTTTCCCAAACCAGCAGGCAAAGCAGCAGCTCTTCTTGCTAACATTTCTCTACTTTTTGGTCCAGGTATTTCTGATACTTTTTTAATTTGAGTTCCCATTTTTTTTAATTTTTAAAGGCAAAAGGCATTCGCCGATAGCCATTCATTCTTATTGATTAGTTTATTTTTGTTTTTTGGCGCAGGCCTAAATACTATAATTTTCGTCTACCGGAAGGTACATTAACATGCTTGCATATCCACAATCCGGATCATTAATATAGTTATACAAAGGTCGTATCCATCTAAATCCCGCTTTCCTTTGAGGGGTGATTGTAGGATCTGTATATTTATTAATTTGCAAAGCCAAACAATAGTCTTCAATAGTCATTTTATCTTTAAATCTTCCGTAACCAATGGTCATTCCGGCAATAATTTGCCCTTTTAACCCAAGGGTTTTACAGATTTCGGTTCGGGCTTTGTACATTTCTGTCGAAAGACCCAAACCTCGATATTCTGGCAAAATCCCCATATCGATTCCGTACAACCAATCGCCACGAGCAATTTGAACATTGGTAATCCATAAATTATCGGTTTCCTCCAGAAAAGTACTGTCATGTTCCGGAAAATCACATCTGAAGGCACTTGCAGAACCTACTAACTTCCCTTCTTTTTCAACTACTAATTGCCCTTCCGGGAAAACCTTAATATGATTTGCAAAATGATTTCTATTCATAATCTCTGATTCATGTAGTGAGGGATAACACTGCAACTGCACATATTCCATATGATCCGCATCAGACGGAACAGCATTCCTGATGAAAAACTGATTGTGTAATATGTTTTTATAAATCATAGGCAAAAAGTTTACATAATAAATCCACAGATAAAATACATCACAGCCGAAACTCCAAATATTATTAATTGATATGGAAATTGTGAAATACCATGTTTCATCATATCTACTTTACAGGATTGTGCGGTAAGAACTCTATTATCCGAGAAGAAACAGGCCGCTGCTCCCCAAACTGTTCCAGATACTAAAGCACCCTGAGAAAGCCAGAAATTAGCGCCTAATGAATGTGACAATAAGGCTGTCGTTGGCACTAAAATGGCATATATTCCCCAATTAGACCCCGTTGCCCAACAGATCCATGAAACCAAAGCAAAAACAATAAAGGGTAAGGTCGATCTATTTAACCAGCTAATTCCTTGCAAGTGAGACGTTACAAATTCATTAAACCCTAAAGCATTTTGAACATCTTTTAACAAATAAGTAAAAGCTAAAACGGCTAATACAAAAGTTATGGTTTCCAGTCCCATTACAAAATGTCTGGAAATTTTATCAAATTTAATAACTCTAAAAATAAGAAAATAGAGATACGTAAAGACAACCGCAGTAGCAATTCCGCGTAAAGCATCAATACTTCCAAAAATCATATCAGACGAAAAAGTTAAACTTCCCCAATAATCCATATCATAAGGATAAGGGAAAATAGTACACCATACCAAAACAAGTAACGGCATGATAAAATAATATAATTTTCCCGCTTTTTTAGCAGGATTCTTTCTGATTTTTTCCTCTTTAGGTTCTGGAATGACTACTTCAGCCTCGGCATCTCTTATCCCTTTTAAATCTGGAACAACTTTAAATACCACTAAACCTCCCAAAATTAACGAAATCCAAGCCGAAAAATTATAAGGAATTGTTCCTAAAAATGCTTGAATTGCACTTGGACTCACACTCACATCCCCAATATTTCCTAGGGCCGACAATTGTGTGCCGTAAAAAATAGTCCAGGTAGAAATAGGAAACACTACAGTCAAGGGCACACAAACAAAACTCAGAACCAAAGCTAATTTAGCTCTGGAAACTCCAAACTTATCTGTTATAGGCCGCATCGTATTTCCCACAGACAAAGCACTTAAATAGTCATCCAAGAAAAAGAAAAAACTTAAAAAATAAGTCATGATTAGTGATTGCTGTTTCGTTTTTACGTGATTTTCAGAATAGGTTGCAACTGCTCTTATTCCTCCAGATGCAACTAATAATTGCACAAAAGCACCATATAAAATACATACCAATATTACCCAAATTAAACCTTGATCATGCGCATCTCTTGATATCGAACTGAACAAACCATCAAACATATTTAAAGGAAAAATCATTCCTTTCCCCTCTGGAAAAAATTCTGCAGATCCTCCTTTTGATGCTAACAAAATAAAACCCAAAGCACATCCGATAATTAATGGCTCCAATGCTTTTCTGGTTATAATAGCAATCCCTAATACAGTAAATGCAGGAACTAAAGCATCCCAATTAATAAAATAACACAAGGCCGACAGGAATAATAAGGCAACTCCAATAATGGTTGAGATTGATTTCATTGATTTTATGGTTTGGTTAATAGAAAATAATATAAATTGGTTAATATTTAAACTCAAATTTGACATTAATAAAAAACCTAAATATTGTAAATAAATTAATTTATATATGTTTATTTTGTAAATCTAACCATAATTTAGATATAATAACAAAAAAATTACTAAATTTTTATTTAAAAGTGTACATTTGAAAAACTAAAATAAATTAATTATGATATTTAATGAAGTAAAAAATTTTATAAATGGAGCGTTTAAATCAGGAAGCTCCAGCAAAATTCATACTATTATCTCCCCTTTAGATGGTCAAGAATTAACTACTTTCAAAGAATCTACCGTGGATGATTTGAATGAAATTATCGCTTTTGCTCAAAAAGCTCAAAAAGCCTGGCAAAAAGTTACCTTAAAAGAAAGAGTCCAGGTTTTCTATAAATACAAACAATTATTAGAAAAAAACATAGAGGAACTGACCGAAATTATTTACCTCGAAAACGGGAAAATTCATGGGGAAGCCAAAGCTGAAATTGATAAAGCCATCGAACTTACTGAATTTGCCTGTGCTTTGCCTCAATTTGTAAATGGAGAAAACATGGAAGTTAGTAAAGGTGTTTATTGCTCCTCAAGCCGAGTTCCTTTGGGGATCGTTGCTTCTATCGTTCCTTTTAATTTCCCAAGCATGGTTCCGCATTGGACTATTGTAAATGCCTTGGCTCTTGGAAATGCTTTTATTTTGAAACCCTCCGAAGCGGTACCAATCAGCAGTCAATATACAGCAAAACTTTTGAAAGAAGCCGGACTTCCTGATGGCTTATTCAATATCATTAATGGTACACAATCTACAGTTGAAAATCTTTGCGATCATCCGGATATTAAAGCCATAACTTTTGTCGGCTCCACGAAAGTAGCAAAAATAGTATATCAAAGAGCAAGTCAAAATTTGAAACAGGTTTTAGCACTTGGCGGAGCAAAAAACCACATCATTTTATTACCGGATGCAAATCCCGAAATGGCTTCCTCTAATATTGTAGCTTCTATGAGCGGTTGTGCCGGGCAGCGTTGTATGGCGGCTGCAACTTTAATCGCTGTTGGAAATTGCGATGTGATACTGGGTAAATTAATTAAAGACGCCAATAAAATTCAATGTGGTACAACATTAGGTGCCGTAATTTCGAAAGCAGCCAAAGAAAGGATTGAGTTATATATCACTGAAGCCGAACAACAAGGTGCCAAAATCGTTTTGGATGGCAGAAATACGATAGTTATGGGAAAAGAAAATGGTTTTTATGTCGGGCCAACGATTATTGACCACGCAACTGCTGATATGAAAATTGCAAAAGAGGAAATATTTGGACCAGTTCTAACCATTGTTCGTGTTAGTACAATTGATGACGCTTTAGCAATTGAAAATGGCAATCCATATGGAAATGCGTGTTCCGTATTTACACAAAGCGGCGGTTTAGCAAATTATGTAACCGAAAATGCTTCAGCAGGAATGTGCGGGGTAAATATTGGAGTTCCTGTACCCAGAGAACCTTTTGGTTTTGGTGGATGGAATGAATCGAGATTTGGTTCTGGAGATATTACGGGGAAAAGCGCTATTGGCTTTTTTACAAAAGAAAAGAAAACAACCACCAAATGGAATCCTGAAGCTGGAACCAACTGGATGAGTTAAATAATTATGATCGAAAAAGTTAAAGCATCCAATTTTATATTCATTTATGAATGCTACATGCATCCAGAAGTAAACCATTTTTTGCTCTACGAAATAATGGATTCAGAAAGTTTTAGACCTATATTTAATGACTTGCTAAAAGAAGAAATTTTATATCTATATAAATAAGATTCAAAAACTGTCGGAATGTGTAAACTCATCCGACAAAAGCATAGAAATAGCCACATTATGTATCTGGGTGGAGTAGCTATTCATCCTGATTATTTTGGAAAAGGATTTGGAAAAAAAATGATGTTAGAAATCATTAATATATGTAAAATAAAATCTGTTTCCAGAGTTGAATTGAGTGTCGACACTCATAATTTGAAAGCCATAAAACTATATATAAGTGTAGGTTTCACAAAAGAAGGAATTTTGAAAAACTATACTTTTTTAAAAAGCAAGAACAAATTCATAGATGAACAAATCATGTCCAATTTAATATCAAAACAATACAATTGCACAAAGCTTACATCGACAAACAAAATTTATAAGATGCAAATTCTGTCCTACTTTATGGTTTTGTTGTCTAACCAATTGAAACTAAAATTTTAAATATAATGTTAAGTAAAGAACAAATAATAAGTGATAGTAAACAATTCAGTTTGTTTACTTGGGTTGCTCAAAAAAATGTAAATCCAATCCCTATCGAAAGAGCCGAAGGCGTTTATTTATATGAAGTTGGAGGAAAAAAAATAATTGATTTCTCCAGCGGATTAATGTCAGTAAATATTGGTCACGGCGACCAGCGGGTCACAGATGCAATTGTCGAACAAATGCAAAAAGTGAGTTATGTGACCCCATCTTGCACTACAGAAATCCGGGCGCGTTTAGCAAAAAAACTAGCCGAAATTTGTCCCGGTGATTTAAACAAAGCTTTTTTTACACTTTGTGGCGCTTCATCAATCGAAAATGCAATAAAACTGGCTCGTTTATACACTGGAAAGCACAAAATTTTTGGAAGATATAGAGGATTCCACGGAAACTCTTCTGCCAGTATGACTTTAGGCGGAGATCCTAGAAAACTTTTTAGTGATGCCCAACAAGCCACTAATATTTTTCACCTAGATGATCCCTACGATTTTTATGGTTTGAGTGATCAAGACGAAGAAACGAAATTAAAATGGAGCCTTGATTCAGTAGAAAGAATCATTCGGTATGAAGGCGGGCACACTATTGCAGCCTTTGTCTTTGAAGGCGAAAGTGGGTCATCAGGTTGCTTGCATTATCCAAAAGGCTATCTAAAAGGGATTAAAGCCTTGTGCGAAAAATATGAAATTCTATTTATTGCCGATGAGGTAATGAGTGGTTTCGGTCGAACCGGAAAATGGTTTGGTTTTCAACATAGCGACATCATTCCAGATATGATTTGTATGGCCAAAGGTCTGACTTCTTCTTATTTACCCTTAGGTTGTTTGATGGTATCGGATAAAATTGCAGCAAAATATGACGATTCCCCTTTGTGGTTGGGATTGACTTATAATTCACATCCAGTGGCTCTGGCAGCATCACTTGCCGTTATCAATATTTACGAAAGTGATCATTTGATAGAAAACGCAGTCAAAATGGGTACTTACATGGAAAAACAAATTAACAAAATGCGTGCCCAACATCCTTCAATGGGTGATTTTAGAAACAAAGGATTATTGGGTTGTTTGGATATTGTGAAAAGTAAAAAACCATATCAACTAATGGCTCCTTTCAATGCTAATGCTGACGAAATGGAAGTTATGAACAAAGTGAGTGCCAAGTTAAGAGAGCAAGGATTATATACCTTTGTTCGCTGGGGATATATTTTTATTGCACCACCATTAATGATTAACGAAACTGAAATTGACGAAGGTTTATCAATTATTTCTGAAGCTTTAAAAATAGCAGACGAGCACATGAATTAATACATTTTTTCCACAAGAAAATTTAGTATATGACCAAAAAAAGCCGACAAAAGAATTTGGCTTATGCCTTTCATTAGAGGTTGAGAATAAAAAACCAAAAAGTGTTACAAGAGGAACTCCTCAGATAATTCTAGGAATTAATTTCCATAAAAATAACATCCAATAGCGCAAAGACTTTTTCCTTGTCCAAAGGTTTTGTAATGTAGTCATTAAAGCCGCACTGAACTATTTTTTCTCTCTCTTCTGCGGATGAATACGCTGTCTGGGCTATGACTGGAAGTCCCGGTTTAATTAACTTTATTTTTTCAAAAGCCTCATAACCACTCAAAATAGGCATTTTTATATCCATAAAAACCAAACTGATATCCGGATTTTCGGTACAAATAGTAACTGCTTCCTGACCATTAAAAGCACGCAAAACTGTATGGTTTTTTGACTCAATAATTTTCTTTAACAACAAGAAATTGATAGTATCATCTTCAGCAATTAAAATTATTTCATTCTCCTGGTTTCCTGAAAAAGATATCGTCTTACTTGACACAATGTCTTTTTCAGTCTGATCAAATTTTAATGGAAACGAAAATGTAAAAACAGATCCTACTCCAATTGTAGATGTCACTGTTATTTCCCCACCCAGCATCTCTACATACGCCTTCGAGATGGACAAACCAAGACCTAATCCCGTTAATTCAGTAGTGCCGTCCCCTTCAATTCTTCGGAAACGATCAAATATTACTTTCAGATGATTTGTACTCATACCGATCCCTGAATCTTCAATAGTAAACGCTAAAATTCCTTTTTCTTTGTGGACTGTGTATCCAAAAGCAACAAATCCATTATCGGTAAATTTTACCGCATTTGTAATTAAATTCACAATAATCTGTTTCAGTTTCGTTTCATCAGTAAGAATATTTTCTGTAATTTTAGCTGAATTTTCAAGAATATAAAATTGAATATTTTTATCTTTAGGAATCGTAACTTTGATGGAATCATACAACTCTGTCATACATTTTTCAATGTCTAATCCTTTATAATTAGGTGTAATTTGCTTGGCGTCAATTTTAGACATTTCAATAAGATCTTCAATTATTGAAACCAGGTTGTTCCCACTGTTTTTTATTATTTTTAAATATTCCAATTTCTCACTTTCTGTCAAATTTGCATCCGTTAGCAAATCACTAAATCCCATTATGGCATTCATAGGAGTTCTGATTTCATGCGATAAATTAGCCAAAAAAGAAGATTTTAAGGTATCGCTTTCCTCCGCCTTTTGTTTGGATATCTCTAATTGTCTCCTTTGATTGCTGTTCTCTTCAAAAAGATTCCCTATATACCCAAACTCTCCTTTGAATTTTCTTAAAGAAGCTATCGCTTTAATATTACCTGTTTCTAGAATACTTTTGACTAATTTTAGTGGGTTATAAACCCATCGTTTTGTATAATACACAAAAATAAAAATGTTCAATAAAGAAACCAGCACCACAATAAAAAGAATTTCTTTTGAATTTTTATAATTCAAATTGAACGGCCTTTTGAAAAGCAATGTAGCCACAACGTCATCTTTCCAGTCTTTCAGATCTAAACTTACAATTACAAAATCACTTTCTTCAAGAACCGTACGATGCGCCGGAACTAAATTAACTTTTGAACTGCTTATATTTCCTAAAGAATTCAAAAAAGGCTTATCTAAAAGTCTAGCTATAAAAAAGTAACCGGACGGCGCTGTTTTATTCTTTTTGGGATCTATTGAAGGATGAATCGTTGCACCAAAAACCTCGACAATTCCTTCTGGAATTTTAATATAGAATTTTTTTAGTTTCGATTTATAAAGCACTGTCATCATCTCTTTTGGGATAAAGTCAAGGCTTTTAATCTTAGGGGAAGCTGTTTTATTTATTATTTTTTGATCTAAACCATAAACACCAATGTAATCAGCAGAATAGGTTTCAAATTCGCTTAGAATATATTTATCATACCATTTTTTATCTTTTGTTATAGTATAACTAACCAAATTATCCCAATGGGTAACATCAATAATGGTGGCGGTAGTGGTTTTAGAATTGAGTCTAAACAAAGATCTCACTTCTTTATCGTATTGATTGTAAGTGATTTTGTAAAAATTCCGTTCTTCCTGAATAGTATAAAGATATAAGGTGATGTAAATTACAAAAAAGAAAATACTTGCCGAAAGTATCAACATCAGTAGTTTATAGTACGTATTTAATCTAATCAATCTTTTCATGGAATCACTCGAATAAAACTAAAACACAGCCTACTTTTGTAAGACATATCAGTTTTTTTCTATGCCGCAAGTTAACCATTTTTATCAGTAAAAAAAATAAGCCACTTCAAACTAAGTATTTTTTTTATAATAAAACCTTATTTATCAGCGGTATACTTTTAAAAAAGCATTCTAATCTTTCTTAAATCCCTTTTAAATGGCAACTTTTCATTTTTTTTCAGAATTAAAAAAAGATTATTTTTTTTCCTTGTCAAAACAGAATTGATTCGGTTCTCTTTTAGCAACCAAGCCAATGCCATTTGTGCCAAAGGAGAAAAAGCAACACAACCCACTCCTTTGTCTTCGAGAACATCTAATAATCCCGCTTCTGGTTGCCACGCAAACATGGAATATTTCACTTGATGAATAAAGCAGGGTGTCTCCAATTGTTTCAGTATTTCAGTAGTTTCCTTAGTTTGCGCTGCTGTATAATTAGAAATTTCCACATACAATGCTTTTCCGCTTCGTACGGCGTAATCCAGCGCCATCATGGTTTCCTCCAATAGCGTTTCCGGATCAAAACGATTCGAATAAAAAAGAAATTTGTGGCAGTAACAAATCACTTTTTCCACATCTGTCCTATTTCATCTAGTTGTTTTTTTAGCCAAATTCTAATTTAATTTTTATAGTCCGATTGAAAGATACTAAAACGTCAAATGATCCCCCAAAACACCAACTAGTTTTTGATATTAAATGTAAAACTAAAAAACCACCTAAAATAATCAGGTGGTTTTTTCATTTCTTAAAAAAATACTACAACGGAATATTCCCGTGTTTTCTATCTGGAGTAACACTAACTTTATTTTCTAGCATGCTAAAGGCTTTTATCAGTTTGCGTCTGGTGTCTTCCGGTAAGATTACCTCATCCACAAAACCACGTTGTGCTGCGGTATACGGATTCGCAAACAAATTCGCATATTCAGCTTCTTTTTCCAAAAGTTTAGCGGCAGGATCTTCGGCCTCATTGATTTCTTTCTTGAAAATAATTTCAGAGGCTCCTTTGGCTCCCATCACGGCTATCTCGGCACTGGGCCAAGCAAAATTCATGTCGGCACCAATGTGTTTCGAGTTCATCACATCATACGCACCACCGTAGGCTTTACGTGTAATTACCGTAACTCGTGGCACGGTCGCTTCGCTTAAAGCGTACAATAATTTCGCTCCGTGAACGATAATTCCATTCCATTCTTGGTCCGTTCCCGGCAAAAACCCCGGCACATCCACTACAACCAATAACGGAATATTAAAACAATCACAAAAACGAGTAAATCGAGCTGCTTTTTTCGAGCTGTTCACATCCAGACAACCCGCTAAAATCATCGGTTGGTTGGCTATAATCCCAATGCTTTTTCCTCCCAATCGAGCAAAACCCACCAAGATATTTTCGGCATAGTTTTTATGAATTTCATAAAACGAATCTTCGTCAATAATGCCGCTAATTACCTCGTGCATATCGTACGGTTTATTGGGATTATCCGGAATAATAGTCGCTAATTTGGGACGAACCTCATCATTGAGTTCATACCGTAAATTGTGTGCTTTTTCTTTGTTGCTTTGTGGTAAATAACTCAACAAGCGTTTCAAATCTTCCAGACATTCCACATCATTAGCAGAAGTAATGTGCGCCACACCGGATTTCGTAGAATGCGTGCTTGCCCCTCCCAATTCCTCTGAAGTCACCGTTTCATTGGTTACTGTTTTCACGACATTCGGGCCTGTTACAAACATATAACTGGTATCTTCAACCATCATCGTAAAATCAGTCATGGCTGGTGAATATACCGCTCCACCAGCGCAGGGACCCATAATTGCAGAGATTTGCGGAATTACGCCACTGGCTTGTACGTTTCTATAAAAAATATCAGCATAACCACCCAACGAACGAACACCTTCCTGAATACGTGCCCCACCAGAATCATTCAGGCCAATCATGGGTGCGCCCATTTTGACTGCCATATCCATAATTTTACAAATTTTTTCGGCATGAGTTTCAGATAATGATCCCCCAAAAACGGTAAAATCCTGCGCAAAAATATAGACCAATCGACCGTTTATAGTTCCGTATCCGGTAATGACACCATCTCCAAAAAACAGTTCTTTTTGCATTCCAAAATCAGACGTTCGATGGGTAACTAACATCCCGATTTCTTCAAAAGAGCCTTCATCCATCAAATAATTGACGCGCTCTCTTGCCGATAGTTTTTTATTGGA
This sequence comes from Flavobacterium sp. RSP46, assembly GCF_003984825.1. Classification (NCBI taxonomy): domain Bacteria; kingdom Pseudomonadati; phylum Bacteroidota; class Flavobacteriia; order Flavobacteriales; family Flavobacteriaceae; genus Flavobacterium; species Flavobacterium sp. RSP46. The sequence goes on along the minus strand of NZ_RYDM01000007.1, from coordinate 102,107 downwards.
ATGTTGTTTTTCGATACGTTTTTTACCGCCGCCCAAATGAGCTTCAGCAATTTTATCGTTTAATGTTTTTATTTTAGATTCCATACTTTATTTAATTGGATACTATTGTTTTTTAAAATTTCGTCACTTCGAGTGGTTTTGAACAGTAATGCGATAGCTTTAATGTTTAAAATTGTATCGAGAAGCCTTGTTAAATGTAAAGTTCTCGATACTTCCCAAAGGTTTTTTGTTTAAAACCTTTGCTCAACTCGAACTGACGTTTTAAGAGTTTAGTAAGCGTACGATTTTTTGATCTTCAAAATACTGTTTCAACGCTACCAAAGCAGCGATTTCGGCTTCTTGCTCCATTTGATTTTTCAATACATCCATATTGTAATAGTTCTTTACAAAATGCGTGTCAAATTTCCCGGAACGAAATGCCTCGTGTTCAAAAACAAATTTCCCAAAAGGCAACGTTGTTTGTACGCCTTCCACATGATAATCTTCAATGGCTTTGAGCATAATTTGAATGGCCTCTTCACGGGTTTCGCCGTACGTAATTAATTTGGCTAACATAGGATCGTAATAAATAGGAATGTCCATGCCTTGTTCAAAACCATTGTCCACACGAATACCCTGGCCAACTGGCAATTGATACACCTCCAAATTTCCCACACTTGGCAAGAAATCATTCATCGGATCTTCGGCATATACACGTAATTCCATTGCATGCCCTTTTATTTTCAAATCTTCTTGTTTTATTGCTAATGCTTCTCCCCTGGCCACTCTGATTTGAAGTTCAACCAAATCAGTTCCTGTAATCCATTCCGTAACAGGATGTTCTACCTGCAAACGAGTATTCATTTCAAGAAAGTAGAAATTATTATTTTCTTCCAATAAAAATTCGACAGTTCCTGCTCCTAAATAATCACATGATTTAGCTACCAAAACAGCAGCTTCTCCCATTTTTTTACGCAATTCAGGTGTTAAAACCGAAGAAGGCGCTTCTTCTATTACTTTTTGGTGACGACGCTGGATACTGCACTCTCTTTCGAATAAATACAACACATTCCCGTGGCTGTCTGCCATAACTTGAATTTCGATATGCCTTGGCGAACCCACATATTTTTCGATAAAAACAGAACCATCACCAAAAGCGGAAATCGCTTCACTGATGGCGCGATCCATTTGAGATTCGAAATCAGCTTCACTCTCTACCACACGCATTCCTTTTCCGCCACCACCTGCAGAGGCTTTAATCAGAATTGGAAAACCAATTTTTTTGGCAACCACTTTCGCTTTTTCGACATCCGTAATGGCTTCGTCAAAGCCCGGAACCATTGGAATGTTGTATTGCTTAACAGCCTCTTTCGCCGCTAATTTACTTCCCATGATTTTGATCGCTTTCGACTTTGGACCAATAAAAATGATGTTATTTTTCTCTGCTTCTTCGGCAAAATCAGCATTTTCACTCAGGAATCCGTACCCGGGATGAATTGCATCTACGTTTAATGATTTCGCAACCTCTATGATTTTACTTCCCAATAAATAGGATTGATTAGAAGGAGCTTCGCCAATCCAAACGGCTTCATCAGCAAATTTTACGTGCGGTGCATTTCTGTCGGCAGTAGAATATACTGCTACAGTTTTAATGCCCATTTTTTGTGCGGTTTTCATCACTCTTATGGCGATTTCACCTCTATTGGCAACTAATAATTTTTTCATTTTATATTTTTTAACCGCAGATTCGCTAATTTTAATTCTCTCACAATCAATTGCGTTATATAATTTAAAATTTTCTTTTAAATTAGTGGTGTTTTATTCGAATTCAATTAACAACTGTCCTTTATCTACGGCATCGCCCATCATTACTGATATGGTTTTGATAACGCCATCACGCGGAGAAAGAAAGCTATTTTCCATTTTCATGGCCCCTAAAATAATAAGGTTGTCATTCTCTTTGACGGTTTGTCCTACTACCACACTGATTTCGAGAATTAAACCTGGCATGGGTGCTTTGATAAAATTGACTTGTTTGGTAAGCCCTACTTCGAATCCCATTTCCTTAATCAAAACATCCAAAGGATTTGAAATGGCAACGGTGTAGGTGTTATTGTTTACCTTTACGGTGTAGCTTTTTTGAAGAAAATCAGAAGTGATGATTTCCGCTTGATAAGGAGTGTTTGAGTGCAAAACATGAAACTTATTCGTTTCCACACTTACTGCATCCAGTTGTGAAATACTTTTCTTTTCTAAATCAAAATGAAAAGTGTCATTTACATTAACTTTATAACCAATACTCATTTGCTTTTATTTTATGGTCGTAAAAATAGGCAAAAGAAAACGTTTTCGTAAACCAATGAAGAAAGTTTTATGCTAATTTAGTATAGGTGTCAAAAATAAAATTATAATACTAATAACCCATATTCCCGCAGCGTTTTAATTGGTTTGGAGTACCAAAACAATTCAAAGTCCTCCAGATATGATTCGAAATCTATTTTTATTTCTTGAAAGCTGTGAGTTTTAGAATTCGAAACAGCGATTTTCTGTAGCATTTCTACCAGCCATTCTCCCTCCCTTTTATTCGTTTGAATACTGAAACTTTCTTTTTTATCATGAAATAGCAAAGTCATTAGTTCCCAAGAATTTCCTTTTTTAGATTTGGTAAAATGTTCCACAAATGGTTTGCCGCCTAACCAAACGATTTTAGCAGTGGGTTTGACGCTAAAATCATTGTCTTCTTGTAGAGCATCAAAAATAAAATCAGGTGAAATTTTAGTTTTTGGAATTTTAAATTCAAACCAATCCTGCAATTCGTAATCAAAACAGATTCCGTGCATGAAATTGAACAACGATTTCTTAAGTCCAAAACTGAATTTATCATGGTCGATTCCTGTTGCATCGGTATAATTAATATCGTTATTGGCAAAAGTTCCAATGATTTCGGTTTCTTTTGTCACACCAAATTTCTCTGGATACAAGCCTACTGGACTGTGCGCCGTCATAGCAAATTGATGCCAAAATCCCGATTGTAATACCCCAACTTCAAATAACTGACGCACCATTTCGAGACTATCTATCGTTTCCTGAATGGTTTGTGTAGGATAGCCGTACATCAAATAGGAATGAACCATGACTCCTGCTTCGGTAAAATTTCTGGTGACTTTAGCCACTTGCTCCACCGTAACGCCTTTGTCAATCAATTTTAATAATCGATCAGAAGCTACTTCGAGACCACCAGAAACCGCAATGCAACCGGAAGCTTTAAGTAGCAAACACAAGTCTTTGGTAAAACTTTTTTCGAATCGAATGTTCGTCCACCACGTCACGGCTATTTTCCTACGAAGAATTTCGAGAGCTAGAGCCCGCATCAAAGCCGGTGGCGCCGCTTCATCTACAAAATGAAATCCGTTCTCACCTGTTTGGGCAATCATTTCCTCCATTCGGTCGCACAATAAATTGGCCGCCACGGGTTCGTAAATTTTGATGTAATCCAAAGAAATATCGCAAAACGTACATTTCCCCCAATAACAACCATGTGCCATGGTAAGTTTATTCCATCTCCCATCACTCCACATGCGGTGCATGGGATTCACAATTTCGATAACCGAAATGTATTTATCCAAAAATAAATCCGAATAATCCGGAGTTCCTACTTGTGATTGTTTGTAATCGTGTTTCAGGGAATTATTTTTATAAACTACCTTTCCGTCTTCCAACAGAAAGGTTCGTTTATAAGAATTGTAATCTGTCCCGAAATTTCGGGATTCAATATTAGAGATTAATTCTTCTATTGGCATTTCCCCATCGTCCAAAGTAATAAAATCGAAAAACTCAAACACACGAGCATCTGAAAGCGAACGCAATTCTGTATTTGGAAAACCACCACCCATCGAAATCTTGATATTGGGATAATGCTTTTTAACCCATTGTGCCGAACGAAAAGCCGCGTACAAATTTCCTGGAAACGGAACTGAAATCAAGAATAATGTAGGTTTTATAGTTTCTATTTTTTCTTTTAAAATAGAAAGAAGAACGGTATCAATATAAGTTGGTTCCTGTTGCAAGGCTTCATACAATTCGTCAAAAGAATTCGCACTTCGTCCCAAACGTTCTGCATAGCGGCTGAAACCAAAATTAGCATCTACACATTCGACAATAAAATCTGAAATATCTTCGAGATACAAAGTCGCTAAATGCTTGGCTTTGTCCTGTGTTCCCATCGTTCCGAAAGCCCAATCAAGTTCTTCCAATTGTGCAAAACGGGACGCTTCCGGCAAGAAATCTTCCTGACAAATTTGAAGCGCCAATGTTGGATTTTTTCCTTGCAGAAAAGCAATCACGGGATCAATCGTTTTTAGATATTCATCTTGCAAAGCTTGAATTCTTTGGGAGTTGGGTGTTAGCTTTTGGGTCCTAGCTGTGGCAATAGCAAACACATTTTGCAAACCTTCTTTAGAAAACAATTCCAAAATCACCTCAATACCCAAATCCGCCTGAACAGACTCAATGTTTTTGGTATTCAGAAACCCTTTAATATAAGCGGTCGCCGGATACGGTGTGTTGAGTTGGGTAAACGGAGGCGTGATGATGAATAATTTGGTTTTCAAAAGAAATAAGTTTTGTGCAAAAATAAGGGATAATTCTGTTCTTATCACCAAAGTAAAAGTCCATATTATTATTTATTCTTTGGATTCAAATATAAAACAAAGCTATTTTTAGTTTCAACGTAATATATAGGTATTTAATTATATTTATCTTGCTGTAAATCTTACTTCTGAAGCGAATTTTTCCTTTTTCATTTACAATACAAAGTCAATGTTTTGATTGTGCCAAAAACCTACGTGGTTGCAATGATGATGCTGCCGATTTAAAGAAAGCAAGCGATGGTATATACCTAGCAAAGAATTAAACAATTAACTCAAAATAGTTCATGTGACGGAAGTCTTAATGGTCATCAACTTCCATCAGGTGATTATTGGTATACAGCAACCAGAACTGATGAAAATGAATACAAAGGTCATTTTAGTTTGAAGCGATAGCAAATTATCAAAACTTATGCTCTTTTTTGCTGACCATCAACAATGAAAATAAAGAGACACAGGCTGCCGTACTTAAGTAAAACCCAACGTAGGTCAGGCTATACTGTGTAGCTAACCAAATCGCAATCATAGGGGCAAAAGCGGCTCCGATAATTCCTGCCATGTTAAATGCCAAAGAGGTCCCTGAATAACGCACCGTTGTAGGAAACAGTTCCGATAAAAAAGTCCCCAATGGGCCATATGTGAATCCCATCAGCGCCATTCCAACACATAAAAACAAAGTCACAAGAACCGAACTGGCAGAATTTAAAAAAAATGAAAATGCAAAACCAAAAACAGCTATTGCTATCGTTGCATAAATAAGCATTTTTCTACGCCCAATACAATCCGCAATTAAAGCAGAAACAGGAATAAAAAGCGCAAAAAACAATACCGAAAACAATTGCATCAATAGAAAATCCCTTTTGGAATAACCCAAATCTGACGTTGCCCAGCTAAGCGTGAACACCGTCATGAGATAAAAAACCAAGAAAGTTGTAATCGACGCAAATGTGCCAAAAATCAATTGGTTTTTATAAAATTTTAATAAAGTAAAAAAGGGAATTTTAACCTCTTGTTGTTCTTTTTTAGAGTTTTTGAAAGCAGGAGTTTCATCAATTTTTAATCGGATATAGAAACCTACAACAACCAATAACGAACTCCCTATAAACGGAATTCTCCACCCGTAGTCCAGAAAAGCTTCGGCACTCATTGTGTCTGTCAAAATCAAGAAAGTACCACCTGAAAGCAACAAGCCTATTGGAGCTCCCAATTGCGGGAACATACCATACCAAGCACGCTTATTAGGCGGAGCATTTTCGATTGCCAATAAAACCGCTCCACCCCATTCGCCACCTAAACCAACTCCTTGACCAAAGCGACACAACATAAGTAATAAAGGAGCTGTAATTCCAATACTGGCATAACTTGGTAAAAAACCAATACAAACAGTTGAAATCCCCATTGTTAATAATGCAATTACTAAGGTGGTTTTACGTCCAATTTTATCACCATAATGGCCAAAGACTGCGGAACCTAAAGGTCGAGAAAGAAAAGCAATCGAAAAAGTTGCAAGAGATAATAAAACAGAATTAGTATTATCTGTTGAAGGAAAAAACAATTGAGGAAAAACTAAAACTGCTGCATTAGCATATATATAAAAATCAAAAAACTCTATAGTTGTACCAATTAAACTGCCAAAAAGAACATGTTTTAAAGAATTTTTATTCGTAAGCTTTAAATTATCTTTCATAAAATTGTTAATTTTTTTTGATAAAATTGATACTATTTTTCGAAAGTAACAAATATTATAGTTCCAATATTTTTCGGTAATTTAGCCTCAAATAAAATTCCATATGCCAACCGACTGTATCAGCTATCAAAATTCAGGATATTTCTCTTCTTTGATGAACGATTATTTAGATCAAAAAAATAATTTACATTCTCTATACAATAGATTTCCAACGCTGGAAAACTTTGAAAAGCAAATCCTTGAAAAGCAAAATAACTTCCCCTCCCCAGCCCTCCCCGAAGGAGAGGGAGTCGAAATGGATAAAAAAATTGTCAATGACAATAAAAGAAATATTTTAGTTTCAGTCTTAAAAAAACAATATTCGGCTATTTCAACTTCTGTTTTAACAAAACAAAATATTGAAACTTTGGCACTTCCAAATACATTTACTGTAACCACTGGCCATCAGCTAAATTTATTCAGTGGACCTTTATATTTTTTATACAAGATTATTTCGACAATTAATTTGACAACCGAATTAAAAGCGAAATATCCCACCTATAATTTTGTCCCAATTTACTGGATGGCTACCGAAGACCATGATTTTGAAGAAATCAATTATTTTAATTTTAAAGGCAAAAAATTCCGTTGGAACAAAGAAAGTACAGGTCCTGTTGGACGATTGTCTACTAAAGGTTTATCCGATTTTCTAGAAGTATATGCGCTGGAATTAGGTTCCGGTACGAATGCAGATACTCTAAAAAAATTATTCAAAGACTCTTATCTGAATCACGATAATTTAGCCGATGCCACACGATTTTTAGCAAATGCATTATTTGGTGCAAATGGTTTAGTCATTTTAGATGCGGATAATTCAGACTTAAAAAGAGCTTTTATTCCTTTTGCAAAAGAAGAATTACTACACCAATCCTCGCATAAATTAGTACTAGAAACTGCCGAAAAATTAAAAGAGTATACGATTCAAGTGAATCCTCGTGAAATCAATTTGTTTTATATTGAAGATAGTATCAGAGAACGCATCATCTTTGAAAATGATCGATACAAAGTAAACCATACTAAAATTGAGTTTTCTGAAACAGAAATTCTATCCCTTTTAGAAAATCATCCAGAGAAATTCAGTCCTAACGTGATTATGCGTCCGTTATATCAAGAAGTGATTCTCCCCAACTTATGCTACATTGGCGGAGGAGGAGAGATTGCCTATTGGCTAGAACTACAATCGTTTTTTGCCGCTGCAAAAGTAACTTTTCCAATACTTTTGCTTAGAAATTCCGTACTATTAGCAACCGAAAAGCAAGCTAAAAAAGCAGACAAATTAGAATTGAATTGGGAAAATTTATTTTCGAAACAGGCAAATTTAGTACCTACTAAAACCAAAGAATTATCAGATTTCCCAGTCGATTTAACGCATCTCAAAATCCAATTGGAAAAACAATTTCAGGAGCTTTATGATGTTGCGACCAAAACCGATAAATCTTTTATTGGAGCGGTAAAAGCCCAGGAAATAAAACAAAACAAAGGATTAGAAAATCTGGAAAAACGATTGCTAAAAGCACAAAAAAGAAAACTAAGTGACGTTTTACAACGCATCACCTACTTGCAAAATGAGCTGTTTCCCAACCAAAGTTTACAGGAACGACAAACTAATTTTTCCGAATTTTATTTGGAATACGGAGATAAACTGATTCCTACATTAATCAACCAACTCCAACCGCTGGACAACAAATTTGAAATTATTGTACTTTAATCAAATTATGATTATTTGAGTGCAATATTTGTAAAAATATTCAATAAAAAAATGCTAATTTTGCATAAAATTAAAAAAAATAAAAATGGCTACTAATAGAACTTTTACAATGATCAAGCCGGATGCTGTTGCTAACGGACACATCGGAAACATACTTGCAATGATTACTACGGCAGGTTTCAAAATCGTTTCTTTAAAATTGACACAATTAACTGTTGCTGATGCACAAGCTTTTTACGAAGTGCACGCTGCAAGACCTTTCTATGCTGAATTAGTAGAGTTTATGTCAAGAGGACCAATTGTTGCTGCTATTTTAGAAAAAGACAACGCTGTTGAAGATTTCAGAACTCTAATTGGAGCTACAAACCCAGCTGACGCTGCTGAAGGAACTATCCGTAAAGCATACGCAACCTCTATTGGAGAAAATGCAGTTCACGGTTCTGATAGCGATGAAAATGCAGCTATCGAAGGTGCGTTCCATTTTGCCGGAAGAGAGCAGTTCTAGTATCGGTTTTCATTCGCAATTGACAGTTACGAATTATAATAAAATAGAAATCCCGTTTCAAAATTGAAACGGGATTTTTTTATATCAAAAATCTGAAATCTAAATTCGTTAATCAACAATCTAAAATCATTACCTTAAAACCACATCCTTCACCACATCTCGTCTTAGTTCCTCATTAATCATAGCCACAATTTTTGATTTACCACGACTTAATTCCTCTCGTAAAACGGACGAGGTCAACTCTACATACAACGTACTTCCTTTCAAAACTACATTATTGGTATAACTGTTCACACCGTTACCCATCAAGTTTTTCCAAGCGTATTTTACGTCCATTTGATCCATTCCGGGCTGCAGCTTATTTACTTGGATAATTTGTTTCAAAACATCCCCTATCGTACTTTGATTATTTAGTCTCTTTGCCATCGCCCAGTAAATTTATTGGTGTTGCTTTCTTGTAATGATATGCTGTTTTTTCTTTGTTCAGTAATACTAATTCTTCCGCTGACACTGCAATTATTTCCTCACTCCATTTCATATAAGGTGTTGAATAATCCACAAACGCCTTGTCATCTGCAAATCGAATTGAAACCTTTTCATACGCATCATTCACCATAAAAGTACCGTCTAGTTGTGGCATGACTTTCTTTCGAAACCCTTTATTCTTTTTGTCAACTTCAAAATAATCATACACTTCATTCATCTTATACTCCTTGTTTTCCCCCTTATCAAAAACAACCTTTTTAATTTCCCAATAGCCGTTTATGTTGGCAATATCAGCAGGTATAATTTCTTGCTGGCATCCCACAAAAAGGAATGCAATAAAAAGAAAGCTAAATGTATTTTTCATATAATTAATATTTTTAGGAGCTATTTCCTGCTTTTCACTTCAATCTTTTTATCCGCCGAAAAAACGGCTAAAAAAGGATTTCCGCTTCAATCAGGGCTAGGTATTTTGAAGTAACCATACTTAAATTGCATACAACAAAGTTACTCTTATTAAATTCACAGAAAACAAAAAAAGTAGAACACATTAAACTATTTTATATATTACTAACCATAAGGTAATTAGAACTAAATTAGAGCGAAATGTAAAAAATAATCTACCGTATCGTCCTCACAATATTTTGCATAAGCTACAGTTCTGAAACTTCAGAACCAACGCCTACTCCAACAGATACACTCTATTTCCTTCCACTAACCGGCGCCACTTGGGTAACAAAATCTAGTATCATTCTTGTCAACGGCCGAATTGTTATGGAAAATCATTTCAATGGTCATCACGCCAATTGGAATTCAACGGTAGTTTAATACCAACAGCTCCTGCCGACATGTTTATGGCCTTAGGCAAAAACGATCAAAAAATTTATGTCATTCCGAGCAAGAAAATGGTCGTTATCAGAATGGGAGAGGTGGTAAACCTTGACAATCCAACTTTAGCTTTATCTGATTTTGATGAAATATTACAGCAGAAAACTAGTGTTTTATATCAGTAAATCTATTTGGTTTTCAAACGTTTAAGAAACCCTAAAACAAAGAAAACCAATCCCATAAGTATCAAAAAATAATACAGACTGATACTTATATCTCGAATAAGATTAGCCGTTATAAAAGAAACTATACTCCCAAAATAAAGGTTTAGTGGTGGTACATTTTTTAAAGAAGAAAAATCCATAATTGTCTTTTATTTAAAGAATGAATCTACAAATTCATATTTATTAAAAACCTGAAGATCCTCAATTCCTTCTCCAACACCAATATATTTTACAGGAATTTTAAACTGATCTGAAATTCCTATCACCACACCGCCTTTGGCAGTGCCGTCAAGTTTTGTAACCGCTAAACAAGTAACCTCAGTAGCGGCAGTGAATTGTTTGGCTTGTTCAAAAGCATTCTGACCCGTTGAACCATCCAAAACTAACAGTACATCATGTGGTGCATCTCCAACAATTTTTTGCATCACTCGTTTTACTTTGGTCAATTCGTTCATTAAATTAATTTTATTATGCAAACGACCTGCGGTATCAATGATAACGATATCCGCATTTTGCGCCACCGCGGATTGCAAGGTATCAAAAGCCACCGAAGCCGGATCACTTCCCATATCCTGACGAACAATAGGAACCCCTACTCGATCCGCCCAAATTTGCAACTGGTCAATGGCAGCGGCCCGAAAAGTATCAGCTGCGCCCAGCACAACGTTGTATCCTTGTTTTTTAAACTGAAAGGCTAATTTACCAATAGTAGTAGTTTTACCAACTCCATTTACACCCACTACCATCAAAACATACGGCTTAGTCTGAGTTGGAATTACAAACTCAGTGGCTTCACCGGAGTTAGTCTCTGATAATAAAGCCGCAATTTCTTCTCTGAGGATCAGATTGAGTTCTTCAATTCCCAGATATTTATCTGCTGCTACCCGACTTTCTATTCTTTCAATGATTTTCAAAGTCGTATTGACACCAACATCGGAAGCAACCAGAATTTCTTCTAAATTATCCAGGACTTCCTCATCCACTTTTGACTTTCCGGCAACCGCTTTGGTTAACTTAGAAAAGAAATTTGTTTTTGATTTTTCAAGACCTTTATCTAATGTTTGCTTCGCCTGTTCGGTTAGGCTCGGGTCTTTTTTGTCTGCTGAAAATATTCTTTTGAAAAAACTCATTGTGTAAATAGTATTAAGAATGAAGTATTTAAGTCCAAAGAACAAATACAATTTCTAATGGTAAATATAGAAAATAAAAAAGCTACTTCCGAATGAAAGTAGCTTTTCTATATACTGCTGTTGTAAATTATTTCTTTTTCAAGAATTCATCAACTGATTCTGGAGTCATAATAGATTCTACGAATGTATATGCACCTGTTTTTGGAGATTTCACCATTTTGATGGCTTTTGATAATCTCTTAGAAGATGTCTGTAACGATGCTACGGTTTTCTTTGCCATGATTCAAATGTTATTTAAATTTAAATAAAATCTCTAAATGTGACCATTTCTAGATTTCTATTAAAATCTCTAATTATTATTTAATTTCTTTGTGAACAGTTACTCTTTTCAAGATTGGATTAAATTTTTTAATCTCTAATCTGTCTGGAGTATTTTTTTTGTTCTTTGTTGTTATGTATCTTGAAGTCCCTGCAACACCTGATGTTTTGTGTTCAGTACATTCTAAAATTACCTGGATTCTATTACCTTTCTTTGCCATCTTGCTATTTTTTTATTTTGGAAGGGATTATTTAATAAATCCTTCTGCTTTTGCTTTTTTCAAAACTGCAGCGATTCCATTTTTATTAATTGTTTTTACCGTAGATGCAGCTACTCGTAGAGTAATCCATCTATCTTCTTCTGGAAGATAAAAACGCTTTTTAACTAAGTTTACAGAAAATTTTCTCTTAGTTTTGTTCATAGCGTGAGAAACGTTATTTCCTACCATCGCTCTTTTACCTGTAAGGTCACAAACTCTTGACATTATACTTATCTTTTATCGTTATTCAAAATCAGGGTGCAAAGAAAAGAAAAATAAACCTATTAAGCAACATATTTACTGCACATTTTTTAAAATTTCTTTCTGTACTAGTTCTAAACTTTTTATTACCGCTCTATCTATCACTTTTTCACGGGGTTGACCAAAATTGAATTCTTCAACAATTACTTCCTTTGGTGTTGCTATTGCAATAAAAACAGTGCCAATTTCTGCATCTGAGTCGCCTTTTGTTGGTCCGGCATTTCCTGTTGTCGCAATTGCATAATCCGTATTCATTCTCTTTTTTATGCTCAAAGCCATTGCAGAAGCTACCTCCTTACTGACTGCGGAATATTCCTTTATCAGACTTTCCGGAATACCCAAAACATCTATTTTAGCTTGGGTTGAGTACGAAACTACACTTCCTGCAAAATAATTGGAAGCACCGGCAACAGCACTTAAAAGCGTTGCTATTTTACCCCCTGTACAACTCTCGGCTGTGGCTATGGTTTTGTTTTGTTGGGTCAAAAGTTTCCCTACTGCAACTTCAATCGTTTCGTCTTCATCATAACCAACGATGATATCATGAATAATTGCGTCCAGCAAGTTTACATTTTCAAGTAGCGCAGTCTCTAATTTATTTTTATCTGTACCACGTGCCGAAAGACGCAATCGTACGCGTCCCGGAGCAGGCAAATAAGCCAGCTTAATAAATACAGGAAGGTTATTTTCCCAATCCTCTATTCGTTCCGCCACCAGACTCTCGCCCTGACCATAGGTCAGAATTGTTTTATGAATTATATAAGGGCGCTCATATTCCCGAACTACTTTCGGGATGATTTCATGCTCCATTAAATACTTCATTTCATAAGGAACTCCAGGAAGCGAAATAAAAACAGTGTTTTCCTTTTTCATCCACATTCCTGGTGCCGTACCTACCTGATTGTGAAGTACCGTACATTTCGAAGGAACCAGCGCCTGATCTTTATTGATTTGCGTAATGGTTCGCTTATAAAAACCTTCTATAAGTTGCGTGACATGAGCTAACACTTTTTGATCAACAACTAATTCATCTTCAAAGTAATCACAAAATGTTTTCTTGGTAATATCATCTTTTGTTGGCCCTAGACCTCCAGTTATAATAACCAAATCGACTTTGTTTTGAAGTGCTGTAAACGTATCAAAAATGTGTTTTTTATCATCACTAATCGAAATCATTTCGTTGATTTCAACACCAATTTTATCTAACGATTTGGCTATAAAACCAGAATTTGTATCGACAATTTGGCCTATTAAAATTTCGTCACCTATGGTAACTATGGTTGCTTTCATTTTTTTTGGTGCTGCTTATTTTGTAAAACTGTATTTAAAAAAGGAAAGTGTAAATTGGCAGATTCCTTTTTTTGCGTGAGGGATAACAGTGAAAATCCTTCCGTTTTTTCGGAAGATTACTTCACCTAAACAATTATTTTAATAGGGGTTCAGTGAACTTCGTTTGCAACGGATAGCCCGACCACGCTTTAACGTAAGTGAAAGCGTGGTCACGCCCAAATTTTACAAATCAAAGTCTTTTTTAATTTCTTTAATGGCTTCTTTCACCTGATTTTTTACACTCTTAAACGTTTCTTTGATTTCTTTCTTTTTACCTTCAGTCTTTGTCCAGGCTTCAACTTGAAGAATTTCTTCAAAAGCAACATTAAGTCCCATCAAATCCAGGGTTGGCTTTATTTTGTGTGCATAAGCATAGGCATGCTTGTGGTCTTTCTTTTTTATTCCTTCTTTAATTTGCTCTAGATCTGCCGGAACTTCAGTCACAAACAAAGTCAGAATTTCATTTACAAATTCAGGGTCGTTGTCCGACAGTGCGTACACTTTTGACAGGTTGTAGTTTATTGCCATTATTTTACTTGTATTCTAAATAGTTGTTGCCCTTCTAAAAATCCTTCTAAAACGTCCTCCGGCTTTACCGCTGCCACTCCTTCCGGGGTTCCTGTAAAAATGATATCGCCAATTTTTAATGTGAAAAACTGAGAAACGTATGAAATCAGCTCATCAATTTTCCAGAGCATCAAACTCGAATTACTCATTTGAACCGTTTCATTATTTTTCTTTAATTCAAAAGTAATATTTTCTACGGAACTAAATTCATTTTTTGATACAAATTCACCTATAACTGCCGAGCCATCAAATGCTTTGGCTTTTTCCCAAGGCAGCCCTTTTGCTTTTAATTTGTCTTGTAAATCCCGAGCGGTAAAATCGATTCCCACACTAATTTCGTCATAATATTTATGAGCAAACTTAGGCTCGATGTATTTCCCTACTTTACTTATCTTGACTATAATTTCGATTTCGTGGTGCACCTCTTCCGAAAATTCCGGGATTACAAACGGATGTTGTTTTAATAAAACGGCTGAATCCGGTTTCATGAAAACCACAGGTTCCGTGGGCCGCTCGTTTTGTAATTCCTCTATGTGATTGGTATAATTCCTACCGATACAGATTATTTTCATATTTTATTAATTAAAAAATTTAATGATTGAAAGATTCAAAAATTAACTTAATTTATTATTCAGTTTTCGTAGTTTAATTGCCGTTAAAACTTTCTTGGTGTACAACGGAAAATCGGCATTTTGAATCCAACTGAAATAACCGGGCTCTGTTTCCAGAATTTTACCCACTTTTACTCCTTTGTGTTTTCCAAAAGTAAAAATCTCCTCCTCATCCTTATCAAAAGCAATCATTCCTGCGAAATCAGCAATTTTCTTTCTTGTTGTAAACTCGGACAATAATTTCATATCGTTTTCAAGTTCCGGATAGCGATCCAGTTGCGCTTTCAGAATCTCGTAAGTTGCCATGGTATCTGCTGCTGCAGAGTGTGCATTTTCAAGCGTTTTTCCACAATAAAATTTGTGAGCTGCGCTCAATGTACGCTCTTCCATTTTATGAAAAACGGTTTGCACATCAACAGAAACCCTTCCTTTCATATCAAAATCTACTCCGGCACGTAGCATTTCTTCAGCCAATAACGGAATATCAAAACGATCCGAATTAAATCCAGCTAAATCACTGTCTTTAATCATATTATACACTTGCGCGGCCAGTTCATTAAAAGTAGGTTCATTGGCCACTTTTTCATCAGTAATGCCATGAACAGCGGTTGTTTGAGGTGGAATTGGGATTGTTGGATTGACCAACCACGTTTTACTTTCTTTATTTCCGTTCGGAAAAACTTTTAAAACTGAGATTTCTACAATTCTATCTTTTCCGATATCAATCCCTGTGGTTTCTAGATCGAAAAAACAAATTGGTTTATTGAGTTTGAGTTCCATTTTTAATTTTTGTGTGGTTACAAATATAGAAATTTGGGTTTAATTTCATTTAAAGTTCACCGTTTAAAGTTTCATAAAATCTTAAAAAAAGAAAACCCGATTGATTTTTAAAAATCAATCGGGTTTTTATTCTAAATATTAGCTTTTAAACATCTCTGTTTACATCAAATGCTTCTAAGTATTCAGCGACTCTTTTTACAAAACTACCGCCTAAAGCTCCATCTACCACTCTATGATCATAGCTGTGTGATAAGAACATTTTTTGACGAATCCCGATAAAATCTCCTTCAGGGGTTTCAATTACAGCGGGCATTTTACGGATTGCTCCAAGGGCTAAAATACCCACTTGAGGCTGATTTAAAATTGGCGTACCAAAAACACTTCCAAAAGTTCCCACATTAGTAACTGTATAGGTTCCGCCTTGAGTATCGTCCGGTTTTAGTTTTCCAGCTTTTGCACGACCTCCTAAATCATTGACCGCTTTAGCCATTCCTACTAAATTCAACTGATCCGCATTTTTAATAACGGGAACAATTAAATTTCCGTTTGGTAACGAAGCAGCCATTCCTAAGTTGATGTTTTTCTTCTTGATAATATAATCGCCATCCACAGAAATATTCATTCCTGGAAAATCTTTTATCGCTTTAGCAACCGCTTCCATGAAAATTGGCGTATACGTCAACTTCTCCCCTTCTCTTTTTTCGAAAGCAACTTTATTTTTCTCTCTCCATTTCACAATATTCGTCACATCGACTTCGATAAACGATTGTACGTGAGCCGAAGTTTGTACCGAAGCGACCATGTATCCCGCAATTAGCTTGCGCATTCTGTCCATTTCTATAATTTCATCACCACCGCTTACGGATAACGGAGCTGCTTTTTGAGCTGCTGGCACTGCAACCGATTTTTGAACTGCTGCCACCGGAACTGCAATAGCAGGCTGACTAGTTCTGTTTTTTACATACTCTAAAATATCATTTTTAGTCACTCTTCCCTCTTTTCCTGTTCCCGAAATTGCTGCTAATTCAGCCACAGAAACTCCTTCTTCTTTAGCAATATTTTTTACCAAAGGCGATAAGAATTTTTCAGATTCCGAGTAATCGGAAGACAAATCTACCGGAGTCGCAACACTTTCGTTGGATCCTGAAGCTTCGGGATTAACCATTTTTGTTACTTCAGCAATACCCTCAGGAGCTACAGCTTCTTTAACAATTGGCACAAGCGCTCCATCTTCAGTCTCAATAATAGCAATAGTTTGCCCTACCTGAACTAAATCATCTTTACCAAACAGTTGTTCTACTAAAATTCCCGAAACTTCGCTTGGTACTTCACTGTCTACTTTATCAGTAGCAATTTCAAGTACTGCTTCATCCGCTTCAATTTTGTCGCCAACTTCTTTTAACCAGTTTGTAATGGTTGCTTCTGCAACGCTTTCTCCCATTTTTGGAAGTTTTAATTCAAATCTTGCCATATTGTTAACCTAAAAGGTGATATTGATTTTCAGTTTGCGAAATTACTAAATATTTCAAACATAAATTACATTAAATGTAATTTTTTACTCTATTTCTATAATCTCACCTCTCTCATTACTATTATTACTTCCTATTAAAAAATTAGCGTTTTTTGGTATAATTTTAAAGGTAAATCCTTTATTCCTTGAAGATTCGAGAATTGCGATACATTTTTTGAAAGAAATGAATTCGTTATCTAAAATAATTTCTGCACCTATTTTACTTTTAACAGAAGACGAAATTACTGTTTTTTCTGTTTTCAAATCGTGAAACAGGACTTTTTTTTGCAAAACCAAATGGAGCTTATCTGCTAATTTTTGGTTAGCTGAATACAAAAGATACGATTTTGGAATGATTTTTATTCCTGGTTTCCCTTGAAACATTTTCGCCAAAGAAAAAAAGACAATCCCAATTTTCATAAAAAGGGAGAAAAATAAAACACTTTTAAAATGCTTTTTGTAGAAGAAATTCATCGCTTCCTGAAACCGTTTCATATACGTTTCATCCTTAACCGTGCTTTCTCCTTTGTAATGAATTACGGTCGTTTCATGGAAATAATAATTGAATTTTCCTTCTTTCAGGACTCGATACGACAAATCAATATCGTCAGAATACATAAAACAATCTTCATCAAATCCGGCTACTTCAAGATACAAATCTCTTTTCATAACCATAAAAGCACCCACAAGAATGGCTACTTTCCCGGTTTGGTTTTCACTTAAATGTTGCGCATAATACTTCCCGAATGTTCCAGAAAATAATTTGTATAAACCTGTAATTTTGGTAAAAGCGACCCAAGGTGTCGGAACGCCACGTTTGCTTTCGGGCAGAAATCTTCCGGTTCCATCGATGAGCTTACAGCCCACGATTCCTAAATCCGATTGTTTTTGGGCGAAAGCCAATACTTTCATAAACGTATCTTCGGCAACAACAGTATCGGGATTCAGAACGCAAATGTATTCGCCTTGCGCTTGGGCTACCCCAATGTTATTGCCTTTGGGAAAGCCAAGATTTTCTTTGTTTTGAATGAGTTTTACGTTAGGAAAAAGCTTTTGCATCATTGCACAACTGTCATCCGAAGAATTGTTATCAATTACAATAATTTCGCCGTCAATGGTTTCTAATGCGTTTTGAACGCTTAAAACACAGAGCTCCAGAAAATAGCGAACGTTGTAATTGAGAATGATGACAGATAGTTGCAAAGCTTATTGTTTTAGTTTTTTGGGATTTTGTTTCGTGTTGAAAATTCTCAAAACTACAACACTTTCTTTCTCTACGGAATAGATAATTTTAAAACTCCAAATGGCCACAAATCTAACTTTTTGGATATTAATTATTGGCTCAACCGGAAATTTATAAGGAAAATTCGGCAGAGAATTTGCCAAATCATAAATTTCATTAAATACTAAAATAGCATTTTGAGGACTTTCTTTTTTTATGTACTTATAAATAGCTTCTAGTTCATTTGATGCTTTTTTACTCCAAAGCACCCTCATTAACCTAGAATTTTTTTTCTGACATCTTCACTAGAATAGGTTTCTAACTTTCCTTCATTCAATTGATGTAAAGCCTCATGAATGTCTTTAGTATATTCTTTTTCAGAAATTGGGTTTCCATCTGCGTCATAACCAACTATATTTTCTTCATCAAGAAGTTTTGCTATTTTACTAAGAATCTTATTGTCGTTAATACTTAAGATTCTTTGCGTGATGCTGATTTTTAAAGTCTCCGTTTTCATGATACAAATTTTTAACCACTCAAATTTACGTCATTTTATTGAAAATTAAAAAAAAACATGTTTCTCCACTAGCCCCGAAGGAAGGGAAAATTTTTTTTTGTTCTTTCTTTAAGGACTAAAAGAGTACTTCACCAAGTTAATATTTTCATCGGTGTTCAGTGAATTTCATTTAGAATGAAAGCTGGACCTTTAGTTCCAAATAAAACCAAGTCATTCGCTCCTAAAAAACAGGTTATCATGTTTAGTTTTAACATTACTTAAACGATAAAACTTGAAACCTAATATAAATGAATTACTTTTGCAAAAAAGTTATGTTTAGTAATGCATGCATCTCTTATAATTTATAACTCATACCCTACAAAGTGAATTACTTATCTGTCGAAAATATCTCTAAATCTTTTGGAGAAAGAACACTTTTTGAAAACATTTCTTTTGGAATTAGTAAAGACCAAAAAATCGCCTTCATTGCCAAAAATGGCTCTGGAAAAACGACTATCATGAGCATCATTAACGGTTTGGAAGAATCAGATACCGGACAAGTTGTACTCAGAAAAGGTATCAAAATGGCCTTCCTTTCGCAAAATAACAATTTGCAGGAAGAATTGACGATTGAAGAAAGCATTTTCGCATCGGATAATGAGACTTTGAAAGTGATTGAAGCGTATGAAAAAGCATTAGAAAATCCGGAAGACGAAGAAGCCTACCAAAAAGCTTTTGACGGAATGGATCAGCACAATGCGTGGGACTTTGAAACACAATACAAGCAAATTCTGTTCAAACTGAAGTTGGAAGATTTCAAACTGAAAGTAAAAAATCTTTCTGGTGGACAGAAAAAAAGACTTTCATTAGCTATTATTTTGATCAATCGTCCCGATTTATTAATTCTGGATGAGCCTACCAACCACTTGGATTTAGAGATGATTGAATGGCTGGAAAGCTATTTTACTAAAGAAAATATTACGTTGTTTATGGTGACGCACGACCGTTTCTTCTTGGAGCGTGTTTGTAACGAAATCATCGAACTGGATAACGGAAAATTATACCAATACAAAGGAAATTACTCGTATTATTTAGAGAAAAAAGAGGAACGCATTGCATCAGAAAATTCGAGTGTGGATAAAGCGCAAAACCTTTTTGTAAAAGAACTGGAATGGATGCGTCGTCAGCCAAAAGCGAGAACAACCAAATCGAAATCGCGTCAAGATGATTTTTATGACATAAAGGAGAAAGCACAAAGCCGCCGCCGTGAAAACAAAGTAGAGCTTGAAATTAACATGGAACGTATGGGAAGCAAGATTATCGAGCTTCACAAAATCTCCAAAAAATTCAAGGATCATGTCATTATGGATAATTTCAGTTTTGATTTTCAACGTGGCGAACGCATTGGAATCATTGGGAAAAACGGAACTGGTAAATCTACTTTCTTGAATTTATTGACCGGAAACGTTTCGCTTGATAGCGGTAAAGTGGTGATTGGTGAAACGATAAAAGTGGGTTACTACACACAAAGCGGAATCAACCCAAAACCGGGTCAGCGCGTGATTGATGTGATTAAAGAATACGGAGAATTCATTCCGTTGATGAAAGGAAAATTGATTTCGGCTTCACAATTGTTAGAGCGTTTCTTGTTTGATGCTAAAAAACAATACGATTTCGTGGATAGATTGAGTGGTGGAGAATTGAAACGTTTGTACTTGTGTACGGTTTTGATTCAGAATCCAAATTTCTTGATTCTGGATGAGCCTACGAATGATTTGGATATTGTGACACTGAATGTTTTGGAAAGTTTCCTTTTAGATTATCCGGGTTGTCTTTTAGTGGTTTCTCATGATAGGTATTTTATGGATAAAATTGTGGATCACTTATTCATTTTTAGAGGACAAGGTGTAGTGGAAGATTTTCCTGGAAACTATTCTGATTTTAGAGCTTATGAAGACAGTGCTGATGTTGCTCAAAAAGAGGAAAACAAAGCGGATAAGAAAGACTGGAAACAAAACAATCCAACCGGTAACCTAACTTTCAACGAGCAAAAAGAATTCCAGAAAACCGAGAAAGAAATCAAGGACTTAGAGTTTCAGAAAATAGCTATTGAGCAATTATTCTCAGACGGGAAAATTGCCGACACCGACATTGAAAAGAAGGCGAACGAATTGAGAAACATCATCAATAAAATTGAAGAAAAAGAAGAACGCTGGTTTGAGCTGAGTGCGAAGATAGAAGGATAAAATTAGGATTCAGTGTTCAGTCGCGGTTTGCAGTACTGAACATTAGTGCTATTTAGGACTACACCCACAACAGAATTTTGATTTTGTTGTGGGTTTGTTTTTTTTTGGTAAAAAAAATGATCTTAAATTAGTAAGCAAAATTAATGTTAATACAAAAAATTGATCTTTTGTAAGAATATTTAATACATTTGGTAAAAAAACAGCCAAGATGAAATTAAATTTTATTGAAACAACTAAATATATTGGAATTTTAATTTTGGCAACTTTAATTACATTCTTTTTCCATGAAATGTCTCATTGGATATCCTATAAATTATTGGGATATAACGCTGGATTTACTCTTAATGGGGCTTCTTTAAAAGATTCTACAATTGAGTTATCTAAAATTCAACGAATAATCACAAGTGCATCAGGACCTCTATTCACAATCATTCAAGGAATAACGTTTTTCTTTATTTTAAGAAAGTATAATAATGTAATGCTTTATCCATTTCTATTTTTACCTTTTGTTATGAGATTAGGAGCAGGTTGGGCAAATCAGTTCCAACCGAATGACGAAGGAAGAATTAGTCTGGCTCTAAACTTTAATTTATACACGCTTTCAGCAATCGTAGTTGCTTTTCTTTTATTCTTAATATTCCGAATTTCAAAGCAAAATAAATTTTCATTTTCATTAAACCTTTTGACATTTACAATCTCTATTATATTAATGCTTAGTCTCGCTTATTTGGATTCCAAATATAAATTAAGAATTATATAAAGATGGGAATATTGTCTTCAGCTCTTCGAAGTATACAATAGTTCTTGGTTAAGCTACTCAAATGTCTGTGACTTTGCGCCCACAACACTGAACCATTTAATAAATCAAATAGGAATTCGAATAGTCAAAATTCCCGTAAATGAATTATTTTACGTATTTTTGAATTAAACTATTTACACCATGAATCCAATAGAAAGCCATAACGCTGATATAACAAAATTATGCAAAACGCATAATGTTAAGTCATTGTATGCATTTGGTTCTGTTTTAACTGAAAAATTCAATACGGAAAGTGACATTGACTTAATCGTTGAATTTCAACCGTTAGATGTCTTAGATTATGCAGATAATTATTATGATTTAAAATTTTCACTAGAAACGATATTAAAAAGAGAAATTGATTTGCTTGAAGAAAAAGCAATTAAAAATCCTTATTTTAGAAAAACTATAAATCAAAATAAACAACTGATTTATGGACAATAATATTAAAACTTGGCTTTATGATATTTTAAGTTCCATTAATGAAATTGAAAGTTATTTTATTGACAGATCTAAAGAATTTAAAGTCTATGAAAATGACATAAGAACAAAAAGAGCTGTCGAAAGGAATATTGAAATCATTGGTGAAGCAATGAACCGAATTTTAAAAGAAGATAGTGAAATAATTATTTCGAACTCCCGAAAAATAGTAGATGTTAGAAATAGAATAATTCACGGTTATGATTCGGTTTCGGATGACGTGATTTGGGGAATTGTAATCCTCCATTTACCCATTCTACAAAAAGAGGTCGAAAAAATGCTTCGAGAATAGTAAACAATGCTGAAATTAACACATAAAGAAAACCACAACAAATTTAATTCTGTTGTGGTTTTGTATTTTATAAACTTATCGCTTCTACCAAGGAATCGGATTGTAATCTTTCAAAAACTTCCCGCACCAATGTTTTCCTGTATTAATACCGTCAAACAACGGATCCATCACTCGTGCTGCTCCATCCACAATATCTAATGGCGGTTGAAAATCCTCTTCTTCCTGTTTTCTTTTGGCTAATTCTGCAGGATCTTCGTCGGTTACCCAGCCGGTATCAACCGCATTCATAAAAATGCCGTCTTTTGCTAAAGTTCCAGAGGAAGTATGTGTCAACATATTCAAAGCGGCTTTGGCCATATTAGTATGCGGATGACGGTCTTCTTTGAAAAAGCGATGAAACTTCCCTTCCATCGCCGACACATTAATGATGTGCTTTTTTCCGGTGTTCTCTTTCTTCATCACTTCCGAAAGGCGGTTACATAATACAAAAGGCGCCACGGAATTTACCAGTTGCACTTCGATCATTTCTGTGGTTTCTATTTGTCCCAAACGCAATCTCCAGCTGTTGGTCTTTCTCAAATCGACTTGCTGTAAATCGGCATCAAGTTCCCCTTCCGGGAAAACTTCATTTGCCACCAAAGCATTATCAAACGAATACGGAATTTGAGACAATTTAGCGGAAGCCCGCAACCCAATTCCAGGTTCTGGTCCGTGCCAAGTCACCGGCATATTCTGATTGGAGGAAGCCCCTGCTGTCAACACTTTTAATTCATCCAAACAATTGGTATGATCCAGCAATAATTCTTGTGCCTGTTGCGGCAAAGAAGCGATAGAACGCTCCTCATTTTCCATTAGATGCGTATAAAATCCCGCAGGACGCCTCACCGTTTGCGCTGCATTATTAATCAGAATATCCAAACGATCGTATTTTTGCTCTATAAAATTGCAGAAAATCTCTACACTTGGAATGTGTCGCAAATCCAATCCGTGAATTTTCAAACGATGTCCCCAATCCATGAAATCGTCTTCCTTAGAAAAACGCAATGCGGAATCCACCGGAAAGCGAGTTGTTGCAATAACGGTCGCTCCACCACGCAACAACATCAATGTAATGTGATATCCAATTTTTAGACGAGAACCAGTGATAACGGCAACTTGCCCATTTACATCTGCGGTTTGAAAACGTTTGGCATAATTAAAATCGCCACAATCGGTACACATTGTATCGTAAAAATGGTGCATTTTAGTAAACTCCGTTTTACACACGTAACAGTTTCGTGGAGTTTCCAGTTCCAATTGTTCTTTGTTCACAAGATCATTGTAAGCCAAAAGTTTTGGCGCCATAAAAACACTTGCTTCACGCGCATGGCGGATTCCGGTTACCTTACGGGCGGTTCGGTCTCGTTTTTCCATTTTGCGTTTAGCAGCCACTTTACCGTCTTTTTTTCTCCGGGAAAGCTCGTCACGATCGGGTCTGGAAAACATACCTGCCGCTTTGATTAAAGCGGTGCGTTGCTCTTTTGGAATATCAAATATTTGATCCGTATCCGTATTCAATTGTGCTAAAATAGCGATGCAGCGGTCAATTTCTTCAGAGCTTATCGTAGTTTTATGTTCTATTTGTTCAATCATCATCGTAAAAAAAATGGATATTATTCTTGTGTAAATTCCAAGGCTGCAAATATAGCCTTTTTAAAGTCGTAATGTTTCGAAGCAATACAGTCGGAAGTCGAAGCGCAAAGATGATAGAATTGTATTTTGACTTTCGACTATTATCTTACTATCTTCGCACCCACAATGTTCTTTCACCAAGATGCACGAAGCAACCGCAAAGATTCACAAAATTGAAAAACTCAGTGTATCTTCGTGTTTTCTCTTTGAGAATCTCTGTGTAACAAAAAAGTTCCATGCTGTTTCAAATCAAATCGTATTTACAATTCCTTTGGCACTCAAAAAATGAGCATGCGGTGCATTCGCCATTTGTGTTTACTTTATTGACGAGATGCTTTTATGATAAAAAATCAAAACCGGAATATACGATTTTAAGAGAATATAGAAACTCGCTTTTAGCAAACAATAATACCATTGAAGTCACTGATTTTGGTGCGGGTTCCAAAGTGTTTAAATCGAATTCCAGAGTTATTGCCAAGATTGCCAAAACAGCAGGGATTTCTCCCAAGCGAGCTGAATTACTTTTTAGAATCACCAATTATTTTCAACCGGACTCTATTTTAGAAATTGGAACTTCATTGGGATTGGCGACTTCTGCCCTAGCTTTAGGGAATTTAAAAGCCCAAATAATCACTTTAGAAGGTTGTCCTGAAACCGCTAGACAAGCTCAATTGCAATTTAAAAAATTCAATTTCAATACTATATGTTCCGAAATAACAGAGTTCAGTACTTATTTACAAACCGAAAGCCTAAAGCCTAAAACCCATAACCTAATTTACTTCGACGGCAATCACTCCAAGAAAGCAACATTAGACTATTTTGAAGTATTACTTCCTACCATTACGAACGAAACCCTTTGGATATTCGATGACATCCACTGGTCGCCAGAAATGGAACAAGCTTGGGAAATTATAAAAAACCATCCCAAAGTAACGGTAACAATTGACACATTTCAGTGGGGATTGGTATTTTTTAGGAGAGAACAACCAAAAGAACATTTTGTGATTCGAACCTAAAAAAAGTGACAGCCATTGCTGACTGCCATTTTCAATATAGAATAACTACTTTTTATTCTTTAGCTTTTTTCATTTCTCCAGATTTTGCTCCCATTCTGTTTAGCGTATAAATTGGTGCAAATTTTAATTTTAAACCCGAAATTTTTCTGTTATCATCCACTGAAAGTCCTTCTTTTTCAACTGTATTTTTTCTACTGTCCAATGCTTCATACATCAATTTGATTTCGTCCCAGTCTTCACGAGAATACTTATCTTTGTTCGTTTCAACTGCATCTACAAATTGCTGGTACACGCTAAGAACATTGTCTTTATCCACCCAGACAAAACTCATATCCTCACCCACTTTCCCTTCACCAAATAAAGCATTCCTCATTTGTTGTTTTGGGTTTGCAGCAGCGGCGGCTTTATCTTGAGCCTCTATTTCGGCTTCGTATTTTGCTTTCAAAGCCTCGTATTTAGCATTTGCTTCATCAAGGTATTTCTGCGCCTCCGCATTGTCTTTCATATTTGCCAATGCTGCCTTTGCATTACCACTTTTTAATTGATACGTAGCTTCAATTCCTTGCCAGTTTGCTTTAGCATTCTCGGAAGAAACATTCCCTAATGAATCCACATACATCACATAAGAATCCACTATTTTCTCCGCTTGCTCTGTTTTTTCATCTTTACAGGAGGCAAATCCTAAAGCGACTACCGCTATTCCTAACACCATTTTTGTACTTTTCATAACTTCTTGATTTGATTAATACTTTTAACAAAAATAAGTAATATTATTATATTATCAATTATAACCAAAAAATGTTATAAATAATTAAAATAATTATGAAATAAATACCAATAAAGTGTAAATTATACAAATTTATACTATAATAACATAAAATTTAATAGAATGATTTAACGTATTAAAAAATACATTTACCAAGAAAATAGAAATAAACGCAAGTACTTCATTAATAAAAAATTATCTGACCGCATAAATCTAAGCTCAAAATGTAACAAATTTAAAAAACATCTACTTATTAATAATTCAAAAGTCTTTTGTACTTTTAAAATCTAATTTAATAGCACCCTACGCACCGTCGAAGGTCAAAAAATCATACATTCTAATGGCAAACCCGCTAATCAAAATAACCAATATCAAACGAGATTTTGTGCTTGGAAATGAAATTGTATATGTTCTCAAAGGCATTGATTTAGAAATAAATAAAGGCGAATACGTAGCATTAATGGGACCTTCAGGATCCGGAAAATCTACCTTAATGAATTTATTAGGTTGCTTAGACACGCCAACTTCTGGCAGTTACATCCTGAATGGGAAGGATGTCAGCCAGATGAAAGATGATGAATTAGCCGAAATTCGCAATAAAGAAATAGGATTTGTTTTCCAAACTTTCAATCTTTTACCCAGAACAACCGCACTAGACAATGTAGCTTTACCCATGATTTATGCCGGTTTCTCTAAATCTGATAGAAATAAACGCGCCACGGAAGTTTTAGAACAAGTAAATCTTGCTGACAGAATGGATCACCAACCCAACCAACTTTCAGGAGGTCAACGCCAGCGGGTGGCAATTGCACGTGCCTTGGTCAATAAGCCGTCCATCATTTTAGCGGATGAACCTACAGGAAATTTAGACAGCAAAACCTCTCTTGAAATCATGAAACTTTTTGGAGACATCCATACCAATGGGAACACCGTTATTTTAGTAACGCACGAAGAAGAAATTGCCGCGTATGCGCATCGAATTATACGTTTGCGTGACGGAATTATTGAAAGCGATACGACCAAATAATTTTTTTTAGGAGCTTTTTCCGGCTATACGCTTGTATCTCTTTCTTTTTTAAAAAGAAAAAAGAAACAGGATACCGCTTCTATCCGGGCTAAAAAATCCCACTCACAAATATCTTTTAAACCCCAAATAAAAACTAGTACCTAAAATGAATATCGCCATACTAACCTGCCAAAAACTTCCCGATTTAAATCCTGAAGATCAAAAAATAATTCCTGCACTAGCCAAACATAATATTAACGCCAAAGCGGTGATTTGGAGTGACAAAACCATTAACTGGGCTGATTTTGATTACCTAATTTTTCGCAATACTTGGGATTATTTCGAAAAAGAAACCGAATTTAATATTTGGCTCCACCAAATAGAAAAACTGGGTATCAAAACACTTAACCCGATTGAAATAATCAAACAAAACATACACAAGTTTTATTTGCGTGAAATGCAAAAGCAAGGAATCACAATATTACCAACCGTATTTATTGACAAAACAGACACTCTGAATCTAGCTGAACACCTACCTTCCCATTGGAAAAAAGCAGTCATAAAACCTGCATTTTCGGCAGGATCGTATCTCACTGAAGTTTTTGAAACATCAGATAGTGAAGAAATAAACCAGAAATATGCGACCATAGCTGCAGAGAAAGACTTGCTGTTACAGGAATTTATGCCGGAGATTCAAACTCTAGGTGAAACTTCATTTATCTTTTTCAATAAAAAATTCTCTCATGCGGTTAACAAAAAGCCGGTAGATGGAGATTTTAGAGTACAATCCCTATTTGGTGGTATCTATAATTTGGTACATCCCAGTTCAGAATTGATTGAAAAAGCACAAAAAGTTGTTGATACTTTTCAAGAGAACTTACTGTACGCCAGGGTAGATGGGATACTGATTGATAATGAACTTTATTTAATGGAAATTGAATGCATTGAACCTGATTTATATTTCAATTTAAGTGAAGGTTCACTGGAACGATTTGTTACGGCAATAGTGGAATTAATACAGTAAATTTGTTTCCATCAAACAAATTACAAATTAACACAAACCTTGGATGAAAGTATATACAAAGACTGGTGATAAAGGAACCACGGCACTTTTTGGCGGAACCAGAGTCCCAAAGGATCATGCACGAATAGAAAGTTATGGTACGGTAGACGAATTGAATTCTCACATTGGACTAATCCGAGATCAGGAGATGAATTCCCATTACAAAGAAATTCTAATCGAGATTCAGGATCGTTTGTTTACAGTAGGCGCTATATTAGCAACGCCACCGGAAAAAGAAGTACTGAAAAACGGCGAACTTCGTTTGAAAAAACTCGGAATAATTGAATCAGATATTGAACTGTTGGAAAATGAAATTGACAGCATGGAAGAAGCATTACCACCCATGACTCATTTCGTACTTCCTGGAGGACATACAACCGTGTCATATTGTCATATAGCACGTTGCGTATGCCGTAGAGCGGAGCGTTTAGCAGTTCATTTAAGCCACAACGAACCGGTTGCAGAAATCGCAATAAAGTACCTGAACCGACTTTCTGACTACCTTTTTGTGTTGGCACGAAAGTTGTCTCATGATCTGAAAGCTACGGAAGTTCAATGGATTCCTAGAAAATAATTTGCAGCATTTAAGGTCTTTTTCAGTTGTATTTATAGTGAAAAAATGCAAACTTTTTAACCGCAAAATTTAAATCAAAAAAAACGTTCTTAACTTTTTATTAAAATAAATGATTTTTTACTTGTCTTTTTCAGTAAAAAATTTATTTTTGCACAAAACTAAACAGACAACAAGATGTATTGGACATTAGAATTAGCATCCTATCTAAGTGATGCACCGTGGCCTGCTAACAAAGACGAACTTATTGACTACGCTATTAGAGCAGGAGCTCCATTAGAAGTAGTAGAAAACCTTCAGTCTATAGAAGATGAAGGCGAGATATATGAATCAATGGAAGAAATTTGGCCAGATTATCCTACAGACGAAGATTATCTTTGGAATGAGGATGAATATTAAAAAGTAAACCAAGAAAAAGTCTCTAAAGAGGCTTTTTTTTTGTTTAAATTTACAGAATTACACAAACAGAAATAAAAACATATTATGAGTTTTATAAATAGTATTATCAAAGTCTTTGTTGGGGATAAATCTCAAAAAGATGTGAAAGCTTTACAGCCGTATCTTAACAAAATTAAAACTTTTGAAACTCCTCTAATGGCATTATCTAATGATGAGCTTAGAGCGCGTACTGCATTTTTCAAAGAAAAAATAAAACAAGACCGTTCTGAAAAAGATGCTAAAATTAGTGCTCTGAAAGTAGAAGTTGAAAGTATTGAAGATATCGACAAACGAGAAGATATTTACGTCGCTATTGATGCGCTGGAAAAAGAGGCTTATGATATTTCGGAAAAAACATTGTTAGAAATTCTTCCGGAAGCTTTTGCTGTAGTCAAAGAAACGGCTAGACGTTTCAAAGACAGTACACAAGTAATTGTAACTGCCACTGCAAAAGACCGTGAAATTTCGGCAACAAAAAGCTATATAACTCTAGATGGAGACACTGCGATCTGGGCAAATTCTTGGAGTGCTGCGGGTAAAGAAATTACTTGGGACATGATTCACTATGACGTACAATTAATTGGCGGAATGGTTTTACATGAAGGAAAAGTAGCTGAAATGCAAACAGGTGAAGGAAAAACATTAGTGGCAACTTTGCCGCTTTACTTAAATGCATTGACAGGAAACGGAGTACATCTAGTGACTGTCAACGATTATTTGGCAAAAAGAGATAGTACATGGAAAGCACCTTTATTTGAATTTCATGGTATGTCAGTAGAATGTATTGACAATTATCAGCCAAGCTCAGAAGGACGAAAAAAAGCATACGATGCTGATATCACGTACGGAACCAATAATGAGTTTGGTTTTGACTACTTGAGAGATAATATGGCACATTCTCCAGAAGATTTAGTGCAAAGAAAACACAATTATGCGATTGTCGATGAAGTCGATTCTGTTTTGATTGATGATGCAAGAACACCATTAATTATCTCAGGTCCAGTTCCTCAGGGAGATCGCCATGAGTTTAATGAATTGAAACCAAAAATTGAAAATTTGGTTAGTTTACAACGTCAATTGGCAAACGGCTTCCTATCTGAAGCTAAAAAATTAATAAAAGAAGGAAATACCAAAGATGGTGGATTCCAATTGTTAAGAGCCTACCGAGCATTACCAAAAAATAAAGCATTGATTAAATTTTTGAGTGAAGAAGGAATTAGACAATTGCTTCAAAAAACCGAAAATCAATACATGCAGGATAACAAAAGAGAAATGCACAAGATTGATGAGGCTTTGTATTTTGTTATTGAAGAAAAAAACAATCAGGTAGAACTGTCTGACAATGGTATCCAATTCCTTTCCGGAGATACTGATTCTGACTTTTTTGTACTTCCGGACATTGGAACCGAAATTGCCGCTATCGAAAAAAGAAAACTTGATAAAGATGCAGAAGCGGAAGAGAAGGAAAAATTATTTCAAGATTTCGGAATCAAAAGTGAGCGCATCCACACCCTGACACAACTTTTGAAAGCTTACGCTTTATTCGAAAAAGATGTAGAATATGTAATCATGGACAACAAAATCATGATTGTTGATGAGCAAACGGGACGTATAATGGACGGTCGTCGGTATTCTGACGGTTTACACCAAGCCATTGAAGCCAAAGAAAATGTAAAAATTGAAGCAGCAACACAAACATTTGCAACAGTTACATTACAGAATTACTTCAGAATGTACAACAAACTGGGAGGAATGACAGGAACAGCCTCTACTGAAGCAGGTGAGTTGTGGCAAATATACAAACTGGACGTGGTAGAGATTCCTACGAACAGACCAATGGCCAGAAAAGATAAAGAAGATTTTATTTATAAAACTACTCGTGAAAAATTCAATGCCGTAATCGAAGACGTTTCAGAATTATCTAAAGCAGGTAGACCGGTTCTTATTGGCACAACTTCAGTAGAGATTTCAGAATTGTTAAGTCGAATGTTGAAAATGAGAGGTGTTGCACACAATGTCTTGAATGCAAAAATGCACAAACAAGAAGCGCAAATTGTTGAAGAAGCTGGAAAACCGGGTGTGGTAACTATTGCAACAAACATGGCGGGTCGTGGTACCGATATTAAATTATCTGCCGAAGTAAAAGCCGCAGGTGGATTAGCAATTGTAGGAACAGAACGTCATGATTCGCGTCGTGTAGACCGTCAGTTGCGTGGTCGTGCAGGACGTCAGGGTGATCCTGGAAGTTCTCAGTTTTATGTTTCTCTTGAAGACAACCTCATGCGTTTGTTTGGTTCTGAAAGAGTGGCAAAAGTAATGGACCGAATGGGATTGCAGGAAGGCGAAGTGATTCAGCATTCCATGATGACTAAATCGATCGAACGTGCCCAGAAAAAAGTAGAAGAAAATAACTTTGGTGTTCGTAAGCGTTTACTAGAATATGATGATGTCATGAATGCGCAACGTGAAGTAGTGTACAAACGCCGTCGTCATGCCTTGTTTGGAGAGCGATTGAAATTGGATATTGCCAACATGCTGTATGACACCTGCGAACTAATTATTGATCAAAACAAAGCGACTAACAATTTCAAAAACTTTGAGTTTGAGTTAATTCGTTATTTCTCTATCACATCACCGGTTACTGAAAGTGAGTTCATAAAACTCAGCGAAATGGAATTAACAGGTAAAGTGTACAAAGCTACATTAGAATATTACACCGAAAAAACAGTACGAAGCGCCAGAGAAGCTTTTCCTATTATAAAAAATGTTTACGAAGACAAAAACAACCAATTTGAACGTATTGTTGTTCCATTTACAGATGGAATCAAATCGTTGAATGTAGTTACTGATTTGAAAAAAGCCTACGAAACTGAGGGAGCTCAACTTGTTGCTGATTTTGAAAAAAATATTACATTATCTATTGTTGATGAAGCTTGGAAGAAACACTTGCGCAAAATGGATGAGTTGAAACAATCGGTACAACTTGCGGTTCACGAACAAAAAGATCCATTGCTAATTTACAAACTCGAGGCTTTCAATTTGTTTAGAGCTATGATTGACAATGTAAATAAAGAAGTAATTTCGTTCTTGTTCAAAGGTGATTTACCGGCTCAAGAAAACCAACAAATTCAAGAGGCAAAAGAAGTACGTCAGAAAGAAGACTTTCAATTGAGCAAAGACGAGGTGCTGAATTCTGATGAATTAGCAACACAAAATCGTGAAGCGGGACAAACGCAACAACGTCAAGTTACCGAAACTATCGTGAGAGATATGCCAAAAATTAATCGCAATGATACTGTTACGATTCAGAACGTGGCCAACGGACAAACGCAGGAAATGAAATACAAAAAAGCCGAGAGCTTAATCGCTTCAGGACAATGGGTTATCGTTAACTAATAACCGTTTCGATACCTTAAATTAAATTCCTCAATTACGAAAGTAGTTGGGGAATTTTTTTTATCCTGAATTTATTTCAGGATCTAATTTCAGGAGCCATTCCCGCCCTACGCTGCAAGCTATTTGGTTTCAAACCCTTTTTCTAGGTGCTGTCAGGAGCTTCCTCTGGTCGCTCTGCCACCACCAGAAAAAAGTGGTTTTCAACCGGCATAGGCTTTCCGCTGCAGTCGGGGCTAGGGATTTGCGATACATAACTCCGTTTACGGTTTCCCGTAATGATCCTATAATCAAAGAATATATCTTTGAAAATAAATTAATTAGTGATTCCTTTTTATAAGTATTTTCAGTGATTATTTTATATATTTGAGAATAAATAAAATCTGACGTTTAGGAGGGTTATTAATCCAATTTAGGGTGATCAGTCGCATTTCATCAGACCTATTACAAGTTATGCCTCACCCTAAAAGACGACCGTGCTAAAAAAGAAAGACTAATGAGAAACAAGAATTTAAAACAACAAGCAACGAAAAGAGAGTTTGTGTTAATATTGACACATAATTTCAGATATTTGAAACCACAAAACAATTAACTATTAAATAAATACAGAAAAATGAAGAAACAATTATTTACAGCAACAGACCTATTTTTGGCATTCCTTGCTGTGCTACTTATTAGTGTCAGCTTTTACCAAACTTGGTTAGGTTTAGACCAAATTTTTGGAGGAAGTTCAGTCGTCATAGCTTTAGTGCTGTCTTTAATTCTGCTCTTTTTACTTTGGCAAATTCGCCTTGTCAAATTAAGAGGTGGCTATTCAACTGGTTTGAGTTGGATATATTTCTTTTTTGCCGCTTTTTGTTTTATTGCAAATTTCAACGCCTTGTACACAAGGTTTATGAGAACTGACATTTATACAACTGAATTGAGAGATATTAATGAAAAGTTTAGTCAACTTGAAACAAATGTTGAATCAAAATTAAACTACTCAATAACAGACCAAAAAACAAGACAGCAAATTGTAGGAGAAATTAATGGTTTGAGAATGCAAATTACTGACCCAAAAAATCAAGGAAAGGGACAGCAATCCAATATTATACTTGGCAGAATTGAACAAAAACTAGGAAGTAAATTAACTCCTTTAACTCCAATTAGCAACACACCTCAAGGTTATTCAGATTTGGCTGATAGATACGAACAACAAATTATTCAAAAGATAGAAAACCTTTCTCCTGACGAAAAAAAGTTAAAAGAGGACATAAATAATGCTGTGTTAAAATGGAATAAAGACATTCAAAGCCTATTGTTATTACCGCAAAATGAAATTGATGAAATGGCGCAAGGTCAAATTGATAAAGCATTAACAGAATACAATAAATTAGGCAACAAAGCACACACAATTTTAGGAGATGACAAATTTCAGTTCACTCCTTCTCTTTCAAATACTCAAGAAGTTGGAAAAATTGGATATGCTTTTGACCACGCAATAAAACACTTTGGAATGTTTGCTTTTGTAGTTTTGGCGGGTTGTATTTTGCTTGATTTTGGTATATTAATTATCATTTTATTGATGCCTGCTGACCCAAGAAATATGAACAATGGAAGTGTAATTACAAATAAACGTACTGGTAAAACAATAATTTAATTATGGAATTAGAAAACGAACCATTAAAACCATTATCTTTTGATGATAATAGCGAATTAAAACCATTATCTTTTGAAACAAAAAACGATTCAATAAATGATAATTTTGTTCCTATTTCAAAAGGTAATTCAGGAGAAATTAAAAACAAAGACAGTAATTTTGTGTTTTTTTTCGGAACAGCATCGTCTGGAAAATCAGTTATTTTAGCAACAATGCTTTATTATTTACGTTCACAAGCTGGTGTAATTAGACCTAAAATAGGCACTCCTAATACTGCCGATGCAGAAATATTACTATATGATTTTTTTGAAAATATAAGTAAAGGGATATTGCCAGATAGTACTGTAAAAGATAAAGTTACTCGATTGGATTTAGTATTTGAACCTAACAATAAGTCAAAAAAAATAAACCCTATAAATCTTACATTTTTAGAAACATCAGGAGAGAACCATAATGAAATAAAGCGAGGTGGTAATTATCATAGCAGTATAGAAACCTATTTAACCTCTAACTTACCGCTAACTTTTATCATAGTTACAAGCTATGAGAATGCACATAAAGACGATATTTTGATTAATACCTTCCTTAATAAACTTGAGAGATATGAAAAAAGATTAAAATCAGTTAATATAATTCTAGT
Organism: Flavobacterium sp. RSP46; assembly: GCF_003984825.1. NCBI lineage: Bacteria > Pseudomonadati > Bacteroidota > Flavobacteriia > Flavobacteriales > Flavobacteriaceae > Flavobacterium > Flavobacterium sp. RSP46. The sequence continues at coordinate 67,501 of NZ_RYDM01000007.1, read as the reverse complement.
AATATCAAAATGGGATAAATCAGGAAGTACAAATATTGAGGATACAACAGAATTAGAAAATTTTATAAGCGAAAGACTTCCTATGGCATCTACAGCTATGGACACTTATGGTTTAACGAAAACATTCTACACCATAGGAGAGTTGAACGAAGACACAAATAGGGTTACATTGCTTAATTTAGATAGAGCACAAAAACTTTCAGAATGGTTGTATGAAAGTATAGTACGTTACCCATTGGATTATGAAGGTACTTTTTGGGAACGAATAAAATTTAGTTTTTAAAATTAATGGAAAATATAAATTTAATTGCATTTGGTACTTTTGGAAGTCCAAATGGATTTACACAAACTTTTTTCTTAGGTAAACCAATTAAAGGAATAAAAGCATTTGATATAAGAGGGGGATTAAAAATATTACCGAATAGTAAAGTATATTCAATAAGAAAGGAGAGTGTTAATGGATTTGACATTTTATCATATTCAATATATACTTTTGCCCAAGAGCCAACTTCATCGAGGGGTGGTTCATTTATTGGTTCAAGTATTTTGTATGTTGATAAAATTTCAGATGAAAATATAACTATAAAAAATCTTATAGAATTTCATCAAAACTTAGTTGATAAAAATGTAAATGATGAAACGATAAAAGTTAAACACTCTGATGATTTTGATGTAAAGGACTGTAAACCGAAAGATTTTAATAAAATTAATTATCACTTAAAGGATATAGAGAATATAACTTTTAGTAAAAATACAAATAAAGAACTAGTTGTGTTTTCAGATATAGACGAAAACACATTACAACAAAATTTTAAGAAGTCTTATGATTTATTAAATATTTATGATACTATTTACTTTACAAATAATGAAGAAATTGCAAAGTTTGTAATTCAAAAAGGGATTTATAAATTAATTCAAAATGTAGGCGATAAAAGAGATTTTGATAGAGAAATCAACAACTTAATTGAAGAAAGAAAAAGCAAAAGAGAATTATCAATTTCAGAATTTGAAGGAGAACTTCAAAGAATTAGTGAAGATAAAAAAAGAGCAATTCAAGAATTAAAAACTCAAATTGAGCAATCTAATATTACACATCAAGCTAACAACAAAAGAATTATAGAAGCAGAAGGAGATATTAATAAAATTAATCAGTGTTATGATAAATTCATTAGTGAAACAAATAATTTAATTGGTAATTTAAAAAACAGTAATGCTCAGCTTGAGGAATTTAAAAACATACATAATGAAAATAAAAAAAGTTTTAAAAATAATTTACCTGACTTAATAATACCTAATTATGTTACTACAATTGCAAAACCAAAACCCAAAAGTAATTTACATACAGAAAACCAGAGGCAAAACAACGAACATAAAAATGGTCATAGTAGAAGAGAAGAAAGAGAAGATATAGAAGAAAAAGCATATAAAATCGACATTTTTAAGGTTGCAACATTAGTTTTGGCTTGTTTACTCATAGTTACGTGGGTTTACTTTTTGTTTTTTAAATCCAATTCAGAAAATAAAACTCAAATAATTCAAAGTCAAGAGCAAGTAGATACTATTCCACAAGAACAAAAACCTGACGATATTGTAACAATTGTAGATTTGAACCCAAAATCAAATTCAATACTAAATGAAAATGATTTTAGAATTGTAGCAAAAAATTTAAAACCCAATATGAAGTCGGATGAAGTTGTAAAAGTAATTTTCAATAAAAATCCAACTGAAATAGGTAGTATTTATTCTGGTCAAGAAGCAATCTATTCTAAACAACTTATAGAACTCAACAAACAATGTTTTGAAGAAAAAGATGGTTTATATTATTTCACAAAAGACACTATAAAGCACATACCCACTTTCAAAAAGTAATTATGAAGCATATACTTAACATATTTATTTTTTGCTTAATCCTTTTGAGTTGCAAACACCCAGAAGGGGAAAAGTATGAACGAAATCAAGGAAGTAAAAAAGAATATGAGTCTTCAAACGATGAAATTAATGTAAATGCAATACAATCAGAAATTCAAAACAATACTTCTCAAGAATATCGAAATGTATTGAAAATGGAACTTCAAAATGGTGTACGGTTCGTTTGGATTGAAATTAATGGCATTAGATTACGCTTTATTTTTGACACTGGTGCAAGTAGCATTTGTATTTCACCAGCAGAAGCAACCGTTTTATACAGACAAGGCACTTTGCAAAAACAGGACATCTTAGATGTTGAATATTTTCAAGATGCTACAGGAAAAATTTCAGAGGGAACAAAGGTAAATTTACGAGAAGTAAGAATTGGTGACTTGATTCTTGAAAATGTAGAAGCCTTAGTTGTTGACAATGTAAATGCACCTCTTTTATTAGGTCAATCCGTTTTAGAGAGGTTTGGTAGCATTGAAATAGATAATGTAAATGCTGAAATAATTTTCAAATGATTAAAGTTTTTTTTATTGCATTATTGTTTTGTTTTTTCGGCTGTAAACATCCCGAAAGCAAAGAATATGAACGTTACAAAGAAGTAACAATTGTAAAAGAAACAGAAAAAAATACTGAACCTAATATTGAATCCAATAGCTATAAAGTAATTGGTATAAAAGACGGAGATACTTTTGTGGTTTTAATTGACGGTAAAGAACAAGTTGTTAGATTAAAACATATTGACTGTCCCGAAAAGAAACAGCCTTTTGGTAAAAAAGCGAAACAATTCGCTTCTGATTTATGTTTTGGACAATTCGTTCAATTAAACCATAAAAACAAATACGATAGATATAAAAGGTTGATAGCAGAGATTATCCTAACAAATGGTGTAAACGTGAATAAGGAATTAGTAAATAATGGTTTGGCTTGGCATTTCAAAAAATATTCTGACAATCAAGAATATGCAGAATTAGAAATAAACGCTAGAAATAACTTAATCGGAATTTGGAGCGAACCAAACCAAATAACACCTTGGGATTGGAGAAAAAAATCGAGAAATAAAACAGCTAAATAGAACAGCTAAATAGAACAGAAAATGAAGGGCGAAGGCATAATCGAGTAGACGGCTCCGCCAAAAACTGACGGAGTGCGCCTCTCACCCCGCTAGCGCGAGCGTCTCGCTCGTGCCCACAAAGTAAACACAATATAAACTAAATGAGCACAAAATATAAATTTGGAGAGAAAACGGGAGCTTATTTTGTGAGCTTCGCAACTGTAAATTGGATTGATGTATTTACTAGAGACGCATATTTTTGTAATATTATTGAGTCATTGGACTTTTGTCGAAAGAAAAAGGGAATGGAGATTTACGGCTATTGTATTATGCCTAGTCATGTGCATTTAATATTTCGTTCCGAAAATGGAGACCCATCAGGATTGATGCGTGACTTCAAAGGTTTTACATCAAAAAAATTGCTCAAAACAATTGAAGAAAACACTCAAGAAAGTCGAAGAGAATGGATGCTTTGGATTATGGAACGAGCAAGAAAAAAGAATAGCAATGTAAAGCATAGACAATTTTGGCAACAGGATAATCATCCCATTGAGATTTGGTCGTTAAAAGTTTTTGAACAAAAGCTTACCTATATTCATCAAAACCCTGTAGAATCTGGTTTTGTAACCGATCCGATAGATTGGAAATATAGTAGTGCTAGAAATTATGGAAATAACGATCAAACGATTTTAGAAATTGATTTGAATTGATTTAGATTGTGGGCACGAGCGGGACGCACGCGCTAGCGGGGATCTATTGGAAATATAGTAGTGCTAGGAATTATGGAAATAACGACCAAACGATTTTAGAAATTGATTTGAATTGATTTAGATTGTGGGCACGAGCGGGACGCTCGCGCTAGCGAAGGTCTAGAATCAGACAGTCTATAGAATCTCTTTTTAATTAGTTGATTAAAAACACAAATATTCAAAGAGCATGCAAAGTTAGATCCGCAAAAGGATTATTAGTGCAGCTGCTTGGCAAGATAGCAGCTGCCTTTATAAACTTAATATTTTAACCCTTGATTCGCTTTATTTGTCATTGGAAATAACGGCGTCTATCGCTATAAAATGAATCCGAACAATATAAAAGACATACAACTAGAAAGTGAAACAACGTTTTAATGCTCCTCAAAATACCGTTCTTCAATTCGCTTAATGTCTTTTATTGAATTTTTGGCCCAAGCCAATCGCTTTTCTAAAATTTCATTTTCGGATAAATGCCAATCAATATTTGAATTGCGCAATCGATTCGTCAGGTTTTGAATGATAATTGCAGCTGAGACTGAAATGTTTAAACTCTCTGTAAAACCCACCATGGGAATTTTTAGAAAACCATCGGAGCGCTTCAAAATTTCTTCTGATAATCCGTCTCTTTCTGTTCCAAAAAATAAAGCGCTGGGTTTCGAAATGTCAAAATCTTCCATCAAACAATCATTCTCATGTGGCGTGGTAGCGATTATTTGATATCCTTTACTTTTTAACGCGTCCACACAGTTTGTAATGCTGTCGAAGGTATTGATATCGACCCATTTTTGGGCGCCCATGGCAATTTCCTTGTCGATACTTTTTCCGTAGCGTTGCTCGATAACGTTCAACTCCTGAATTCCAAAAATCTCGCAGCTTCGCATCACTGCACTGGTATTGTGCATTTGAAAAATATCTTCTACAGCAATGGTAAAATGATTGGTTCTGTTTTCTAATATTTTCAGGAATTTTTCTTTGCGGTTATCCGTTAGGATATTTTCAAGAAAATTAAGGTAATCAATGTCGACCATTAGAATATTTATTTATGCAAAAATAGTAAAAAAGACTAGCTTTATAGCTTCAAAAGTAGATTCTGACAGCTGCTTTTGGGATTGTTCCATAAAAGCTGAATTATAAATGATTGCGGAATTTGCGTGAGGGATAGAGGCGGTATCCTTTTTGGGCTTTTTAGCCAAAAAGATAAAGCTGAAAGCCCGACCCTTGTGGTCACGCCCAAATTGATATAAAATGAAAAAGAAATTAGTGGTTTTGACAGGAGCGGGGATTAGTGCCGAAAGTGGCATCAAAACCTTTCGGGATAGCGACGGACTTTGGGAAGGGCATAATGTGCTGGATGTGGCCACTCCAGAAGGTTGGCATAAAAACCCGGCTTTGGTGCTGGATTTTTATAATCAAAGACGAAAACAACTCAAGGAAGTACACCCTAATTTAGGCCACCAAATTCTGGCTGAATTAGAAAATGAATTTGATGTTTTCATCATCACACAAAATGTAGATGATTTACACGAACGCGCCGGAAGCACGAATGTGTTGCATTTGCACGGCGAATTGTTGAAAGTAAGAAGTACCAAAAACCCAAATTACATTCTGGATTGGCAGGACGATTTGAATTTTGGCGATTGCGATGAAAATAAAAATCAATTGCGTCCACATATTGTTTGGTTTGGCGAGGAAGTTCCAGCACTTGATCAAGCCATTAGAATTAGTGAAGGTGCAGATTATTTTGCGGTGATTGGGACATCTTTGCAAGTGTATCCTGCAGCCGGATTAATCGATTTTACAGCCCGCGAAACACCTATTTTTTATATTGATCCAAAACCCATAAAAATTCCAAATCTCCGAAATCCATTAGATGTGATTCCTGAAGTGGCATCAGAAGGAATGAAAATACTAAAAAAGAAGCTAATCGGCTTTATTTAAAAACCATTCGTTTTCTATTTTGTCACGAAAGGGTTATATTTGCGCCTTTCGAACAAACAACAAAACAATGACTACTTTAAACGAATTGAATGCTATTTCTCCTATTGATGGAAGATATAGAAACAAGACTATTTCGCTGGCTCCATTTTTCTCTGAAGAAGCCTTAATCAAATACCGTGTATTGGTTGAAATTGAATATTTCATTGCTTTGTGCGAAGTACCTTTGCCTCAACTTGCAACCGTAAACCCAGATGTATTCGACAGTTTACGTAATATTTATAAAAACTTCTCTACTGAAGATGCCCTTTGGATCAAAGAGACGGAGAAAGTAACCAACCACGACGTAAAAGCGGTAGAATATTTCATCAAAGATGCTTTTGAAAAACTAGGCTTATCCCAATATAAAGAGTTTATTCACTTTGGATTAACATCTCAAGATATTAATAACACGGCGATTCCGCTTTCGACAAAAGAAGCTTTCGAGAAAGTATACATGCCTTCCTTGATCACTTTGACATCAAAATTAAAAGATTTAAGTGTCGAATGGCGCGATATTCCAATGCTTGCCCGTACCCACGGACAACCGGCTTCACCTACTCGTTTGGGTAAAGAAATTGGTGTTTTTGTAGAACGTCTGGAAGAACAAATGCGTTTGTTGTTTAATATTCCTTTTGCAGCTAAATTTGGCGGAGCAACTGGAAATTACAATGCGCATCATGTGGCGTATCCTCAAATTGACTGGAGAAAATTTGGAGGGAAATTTGTGGAGGACAACCTTGGTTTACACCACTCCTTCCCTACTACTCAAATTGAACATTACGATCATTTTGCTGCATTTTTTGATGCGTTGAAAAGAATAAATACAATCATCATTGATTTGGACCGAGACATTTGGACGTATGTTTCGATGGAATATTTTAAGCAAAAAATCAAAGCGGGAGAAATAGGTTCTTCAGCTATGCCACACAAAGTTAATCCTATTGATTTTGAAAATTCAGAAGGAAATTTAGGAATGGCCAATGCGATTTTCGAACATTTATCAGCTAAATTACCTTTGTCTAGATTGCAACGTGATTTAACGGACAGTACCGTTTTGAGAAATATTGGTGTACCAATAGGACATACGTTAATCGCTTTTGAAGCTACTTTGAAAGGCTTGAACAAATTGTTATTGAATGAGCCAAAATTCCACGAAGATTTAGAAAAAAACTGGGCTGTAGTTGCCGAGGCAATTCAAACAATTTTGCGTCGTGAAGGATATCCTAATCCGTATGAAGCATTAAAAGGATTGACCAGAACCAATGAAGCTATTGATAAAAAAGCGATTCACGGTTTTATAGCAACACTTGAAGTTTCGGATGCCATTAAAGCTGAATTAATGCAAATAACTCCTAGTAATTTTTTGGGAATATAAATTTTAAGAAATTATTAAAAAGTATAAGATCCCGTTGTAAAGGAGATAAAAATTCTTTTCAACGGGTTTTTTATTGCTAAAAAAATCATAAAAATAGTGTTTTACAAAAATTACACATTGTAAATTAAAGTTTTTTTATATCTTACCGAGATACCTAAAAATAGTATAGTATAAGTAAACTCCCATGGATACAGTAGAAACAGTAGCAAATGCATCACACCACTTACAACCTTTAATTAGTGATTTAGGATTAATTCTGATGACAGCTGCAGTTGCCGTTTTATTATTTAAAAAAATAAAACAGCCACTTGTTTTAGGTTATCTGATCGCAGGATTTTTAGCTGGAAACCATTTTGATTTTTTCCCCTCTGTAACAGATCTAAAAAGTGTAGAAGTTTGGGCAGAAATTGGAGTAATATTTTTATTGTTTAGTTTGGGACTGGAATTCAGCTTTAAAAAACTGATGAAAGTAGGCGGAACCGCATCGATAACTGCTGTAACACAAATTATTACGATGGTTTCTATAGGGTATTTAGTAGGCAATTGGATTGGTTGGAAACCTATGGACTCTATTTTTTTAGGAGTGATCCTTTCTATTTCCTCCACTACTATAATACTAAAAACGTTTGATGAACTGGGAGTTAAAACTCAAAAATTTGCTGGAATAGTTATCGGTTCTCTTATCGTTCAAGATATCATAGCCATTTTAATGATGGTTTTGCTTTCTACAATAGCAGTGAGCCAACAGTTTTCAGGAAGTGAATTGTTATTATCCGTTTTTAAACTCATTTTTTTCTTGACTATTTGGTTTGTTGGAGGCATCTTTTTCATTCCTACTTTACTTAAAAAAGCAAAAAGTATCTTAACAGACGAAATGCTGTTGATCATTTCACTCGCATTATGCTTAATGATGGTCATACTTGCTGCCAATGTTGGTTTTTCTCCTGCTTTAGGTGCTTTTATCATGGGTTCCATCATTGCAGAAACTACCCAGGCAGAACATATCGAACATTTAGTTAAACCTGTAAAAGACCTTTTTGGAGCCGTTTTTTTTGTATCCGTTGGCATGCTAATTAATCTAGATACGTTATATGAATATGCGTTTCCTGTTGCCATTTTAACATTCGTCGTAATTATAGGACAATCTATAAGTTCAACCATTGGGGCTTTACTTTCAGGACAACCATTGAAGCAATCGGTACAAACCGGAATGAGTTTATCGCAAATTGGGGAATTCTCCTTTATCATTGCTACATTAGGGATGACATTAAATGTAACCAGTGATTTTCTATATCCTATAGTAGTGGCCGTTTCAGCAGTGACAACTTTTACCACACCTTTTATGGTGAAATTTTCTACTCCTTTTTCAGTATATCTAGAAAAAAAATTACCCCGAAAATGGATTAAAAAAATTGAGCGCTACAGTGCCAATGCACAATCTATAAAACTGGTAAGCAACTGGCAAATAGTCGTACGCGCTTTTCTAACACAAGTAATTATCCATTCTGTAATTATAGTGGCTGTCATTTTACTTTCCTCTAAATATATTTTACCTTTAGTGGAAGGATCCCAATTTACAAACATATTTGGGGCATTAATTACTTTAGTAATACTATCCCCTTTTTTATGGGCTCTATCCATACGGCGTGTTGCTGTAAAAGAAGTAGCCCTTTTAAGAGAGGAACGTAAATATCGTGGGCCCATCATTATGATGATTTTATTACGAATGGTTTTAACCCTATTTTATATTGGCTTTTTATTAAATATCTTTTTCTCTCCAGTAATCGCCTTTATAGCTTTAATAGCAGCTGTTGTTATCTATTTTGTTTTTCCAAAAAAATTAAATGCACAATATCATAAAATAGAAGATCACTTTCTGAAAAATTTAAATGCACGAGAAATCAAAAAGGCAATTAGAAGCCGAAGTGATTTAACCCCTTGGGACGGACACATGACTAATTTTGATATTGCCAAAACTTCAAATATTGCAGGAAAAACATTAGAGGAATTACGCATTCGAGAACTTTTAGGCATTAATATTGCCTTCATCAGACGCGGTGAAATAATGATTAACATCCCCAATAAAAACGAACGTTTATTTCCAGGAGATGAAATTTGTGTCATAGGAACAGACAACCAAGTCAAGGATTTTAAATCCTATTTGCATCAAAATGAAATTGAAATTCCAGAAAAAGTTACTGATACCGATATTATTTTAAAACAATTAGAACTTAAAGATGAAGAGTTTATTGGTAAAAATATCCGAGATTCCCAATTACGTGAAAAAACACATGGGTTGATTGTAGGAATTGAAAGAAATGGAAAAAGAATACTAAACCCTGAGTCGAGTATGATTTTAAAAAAAAATGATATCCTATGGTTAGTGGGAAATAAAAAATTACTAATCACTTTATTCAAAAATTAGAACTCTTATAATGTATCAGTAATTGTAATTTCATCCCCGTTTTGACTGAATTATTACAACTCAAAATACATTTTAATTAAACCCAATAGAAATAAACCTAACCTTTTATTTGGACTGAATTTACTATTTGTCAAAACAATAAATCGTTTTGAATTGATTTACAGCATTAGAATTAACCAATATTTCATACCTTTAAATTGACTTACAAAAGCACGTACAATAGTGTATATCAATAATATGAACTGTTTTTATTTAAAAAAAGCATCAAACCATTTTATGTCAAAAAACAAAATATTAATCCTATTTTCCCATCCACTTTACGAGAAATCGCACGCAAATAAAGCCTTGGTGGAAAATATTCCAGAATCAGAAAACATAACTTTCCATGATTTATACGAAGAGTATCCTGATTTTGATATTGATGTAAAACACGAACAGGTTTTGTTAAGTCAGCATGACATCATCATTTGGCATCATCCCATGTACTGGTATAGTTGTCCGCCATTGATGAAACAATGGATTGATATGGTACTGGAACACAACTGGGCATACGGAAAAAAAGGAAAAGCCTTGCAAGATAAAATTATTTTTCAAGTAATTACTACCGGCGGAGACAAAGAAAATTATTGCAAAACCGGCAGTGAACGGTACAGTATTCCCGAATTGCTCGAGCCGTTTAACCAAACCGCAAAAGTATGCAACATGATTTACTTACCCCCTTTTGTTGTGCATGGCACACACAATATGTCCAAAGATGATTATAAACAAAACGGTTTAATGTATGGCCATTTTCTAGATTACATAAACAACAATAATTTAGATACGGAAGTACTTTTGCAGTACCATTATTTGAACGAATGGTTTGCCACAATACAACAATAACATGGATACCAATTTTTTACTTCAGGCTATTATTTATTTATCAGCTGCCGTTATTTGTGTTCCTATTGCTAAAAAATTAGGATTAAGTTCTATTTTAGGCTATTTATTTGCCGGCATAATAATAGGCCCTTATGTAATGGGGTTTATTGGTCAGGAAGGCCAGGATATTATGCATTTTGCTGAATTTGGCGTTGTGATGATGTTGTTTTTAATTGGTTTAGAACTGGAACCCAGTAAGTTTTGGAAAATGAGGAAATTTATTATTGGAATGGGTTCCGCACAATTAGTTGGAACAACGCTTCTTTTATTTTTTGGATGTCTTTATTTTATGGATTGGAAATGGGAAACCACACTGGCCGTTTCCTTAGCGCTCGCATTATCCTCTACGGCCATTGTATTGCAAACTTTAAAAGAAAAAGGATTATCTAATACTTCCGTGGGACGTTCGTCATTTGCTGTTCTTCTTTTTCAGGACATCGCCGTAATTCCGATTTTAGCATTTTTGCCGCTTTTATCTACCGTAAATCTAGAAACTACAAATGAAATTCAACAATCCCTAATTACAGGTTTCTCCAGCTGGTTGCAAACTTTAATAGTCATCGGATGTATATCAACAATATATTTTGCAGGCCGCTTTTTATTTGTTCCGCTATTGCATATTATCGCCAAAACTCGGTTGCAGGAATTGTTCACCGCATCGGCATTGTTATTAGTTGTAGGCGTTTCTTATTTGATGCAGCTGGTTGGGTTAAGTCCCGCTCTAGGAGCATTTATGGCTGGAGTCGTACTGGCCAACTCTGAATTTCGTCATGAGCTGGAAGGGGATATTGCTCCGTTTAAAGGATTACTGCTTGGTCTTTTTTTTCTTGGAGTAGGCGCATCGATAAACTTTAAACTGATTCTTGACAATCCCCTTTTCATATTTGTTTTTGGAGCTATTCTTACTTTGGTTAAGTTTTTCGTTTTATTTATAATCAGCCGCTTTCATAAAAAGAAAATAGACCAAAACCTATTATTTGCTTTTGGGTTAAGTCAGGCAGGAGAATTTGGTTTTGTAATCATGAGCTTCTCTATGCAGCTAAACATCATTCCTAACATTTTGGCCAATCAAATCATGGCTGTTATTGCTATGAGTATGATAGCAACACCTTTTTTGCTGTTAATAAATGAACGCTTAATTTATCCTAATTCAAAATTTCAAGAAAAGGAAACAAAAAAAGACAGTGATTATATTGATGAAGACAATCCTGTAATCATAGCTGGTTTTGGTCATTTTGGGAGTACAGTTGGACGCCTATTAAGAGCCAATAACGTAAAATCAACGATCCTAGATTATGATTCTGATCGAATAGATGTATTACGAAAAATGGGATTCAAAGTATATTATGGAGATGCCACTCGTTTAGAATTATTGAAAGCTGCAGGTTGTGATACTGCCAAACTTTTTATTGCTGCCATTGATAATCCTACGGTAAATTTGCAAGTAATTGAAACCTTAAAAAAACACTTCCCAAATTTAAAGATCTTAACTCGTGCCCGAAACCGAATTGATGCCTATGAATTAATTGACCATAAAGTAGAACACATTTATCGGGAAACGTTATACAGTGCGGTCAATATGGGGGTAGATGCCTTAGTAGAATTAGGTCACAGAAAATATACCGCTACCAGACAAGGGCAGCAATTTATAAAATATGATGAAATTACCACCCGAAAATTGGCGGAAAAACGTCATGATAAAATGGCCTATCTGATCACCGTAAAAGAAGAAATTGAATTACAGGAACAATTGTTGAAAAGTGATATTTATTCCCAAGTTGCAGCCACCAATCACAGTTGGGACAGCGAGCATTTGAAAAACAACTTAGCAGATACTACAGAATAACGATTTTCCGAAAACTGAAAAAAGACATAATTAAGACCTTAAGCGGAATTAATTATGCCTTTTTTATTGTTTAAAAAAACTAAAAATTATCTTGAATAATTAGGAGCTTCTTTTGTAATGGTTACATTATGAGGGTGACTTTCATTGATTCCGCTAGCTGTTATGCGAACAAAACGACCGGTTTCCTGTAAAGTTGGAATGTCTTTAGAGCCACAATACCCCATTCCGGCACGAAGACCACCAATAAATTGTTGCATGCTTTCGTTCAATTCCCCTTTGTAGGGAACCCTTCCTACAATTCCTTCCGGAACCAGCTTTTTTACATCATCTTCTACATCTTGAAAATAACGGTCTTTAGAACCTTCTTGCATTGCTTCAACAGAACCCATTCCACGGTACGACTTAAATTTTCTGCCTTCGAAAATAATAGTTTCTCCTGGAGATTCCATGGTACCTGCTAATAATGATCCTAACATTACACAATCAGCTCCTGCAGCAATAGCTTTTGGAATATCTCCAGTGTAACGAATTCCACCATCAGCAATAACTGGAACTCCAGAACCTTTGATCGCCGCAGCTACTTCAAGAACAGCTGAAAACTGAGGAAAACCAACGCCTGCTACAATACGAGTCGTACAAATAGACCCTGGACCAATCCCTACTTTTACTCCATCTGCACCATTCTCAACTAGATATTTAGCTGCTTCAGCAGTGGCAATATTACCAACAATAACGTCTAAGTTAGGGAATTTCGCTTTAACTAATTTTAGTACATCGACAACTCCTTTCGTATGTCCATGAGCGGTATCGATAATAACTGCATCTACTCCGGCATTAACCAAAGCAGTAGCCCTTTCAACAGCATCGGCAGTTACACCTAACGCAGCAGCTACACGTAAACGTCCGTATTTGTCTTTGTTTGCATTTGGCTTTTGAGTCAATTTAGTGATGTCTCTAAAGGTAATCAGGCCCACTAATTTATAATCAGCATTTACTACTGGAAGTTTTTCAATTTTATGACCTTGCAAAACTACTTCTGCTTGTTCCAGAGATGTACCTTCGGCAACAGTTACTAAGTTTTCACTGGTCATAACCTCAACAATAGGTCTTGAACTATTTTTTTCAAAACGTAAATCTCTATTGGTAACGATTCCTTTTAATATTTGATTTTCATCTACAATTGGAATACCTCCAATACCAAATTCTTTCATGGCATTTTTGGCATCTGCTACTGTTGAAGTTAATGGCAAAGTAACGGGATCGATAATCATACCGGATTCGGCTCGTTTTACTTTTCTAACTTTCGCAGCTTGCTGTTCGATGGTCATATTTTTATGCAAAACGCCTATTCCGCCTTCTTGAGCCATCGCAATTGCCATCGCGCTTTCGGTTACGGTATCCATAGCAGCGGATACAATAGGAACATTTAACGTTATATTTCTTGAAAATTTGGATTGAATACTCACTTCGCGAGGAAGCACATTTGAGTAGTTGGGAACTAATAGAACATCATCGTAAGTTAATCCTTCACCGATAATCTTAGAGTTGTGTGCGATCATTGCAATTGTAGTTGGAGTTTAATTGCGTGCAAATATAGATAATTTTAAGCAAAAAATCGCTATCATTTTCCAATAAATAATTAAATTGCCGTTCAAAGTCAATTCTTTGGTTCTAAAATACACCTTGGTTTCCAATCCAGAAAATCGGTTTAATTTATTTTGCTATGACAAAAACCCACACCAATTAAAAGGACTTTCTAATAAAGCCGTTTTACTTTCGAGAACAAAATTTGGCTCGAATGCAATAGTCAATCAGGATAAAAATCAGTTCTTGAAATCCCTATTCGAAATGGTAAAGGAACTAATGTTCTTACTATTACTCTCCGCAACTAGTGCTTATTTCATTATTAGTGATTATGGAAACTGAATTTTGATGAGTGTAGCAATTGTATTAGTTTCAACTATTTCACTGTATCCGGAATCCAAAAGCAGAACAGCAATTGAAGCCTTAAAAAATTATCCCGACCCAAAAGCAAAGTCATTTGCAACGGCTAAATCATTGAAATTTCAAGCGAGGAAATAGTTGTTGGCAACAAAACGCAACTAGGCATAAAATAGGGCAATCATTCGGCAACTCTTGAATTATGAAAAAATAGCAACTTAAAAACTAACGAAGTAATGTTAGATAGTACTTTATCTTTTACTGTTTTTGAAAATAACATTTAACCCCAGTTGAAAAGAAAGACTATTTGCCTTGGTAACATCGCGGTATTCCAAAAGATTATCAGCAAGAATATAGAAATTTACTGGTCCAAAATGACTGGACAATCCCAATCCTATATTCTTATACGAATACGAATCTATGGTGTACGTGGCTTTCATTTGCAATGCCTTGAAGAGTTTTCGCCTGTAATAGGTGGTAAAAGCGACTAGTGGAGTTCGTGGTGTAGACATAACAAATAATTGGGCGCCAACTGCACTTTTATAAATAGTTTCCGGATCATAATTAAGACAATTGCAATCTTCTGGTCTTTCTTCGTCAAACGAATACTGAACCGAAGTATTGAATTTTGCCGGGCGCCAAGTTGTATAATCCGCATATAAGGTGTCCAAAGGAATGGCATCATTGAATTCCTTGTATCCGTTTCCTGGTGAATTACCGGAGCTGAAATTCGGAATCACACCTTCATACTTATAGGTTCCTTTGTATGTTAAACTCTCTACTTCTTTGCTGTGTTTAATAAAACCCACATCAATAACACTGGCCGTAAGCTGTATGTTTTTCTTTGGATAATAGGTAAAACCAGCATCAAATCCCAGTCCTAAATTACCTCCTAAAAAAGCTCTTTTAGTAATGTCTTTCGCCACATTAGGTTCGTAATTCTCATCATTATATTGAGCAATTCCAGACGTATTGAGTTGTAATTGTGAATAAATTATCTGTTCATAGGCTCCTGTAGTGGAAGGAATAGTGTAAATGTAGCCTGAGTTCTTGGTAGAATTAGCATTGTAAATACTCGAATAAATTTTACCTCGTACTCCTAAAATAAACTTTTCATTGATGTTTTTATGAAATCCAACATGAAATACCGTTAGCAATTCTGCTTTGACATTCAGATCTCCTAAATTAAAAACTTTACCCAGATAACCTTCATTTCCGTCTAAAGCTAAAATGGCAATGTCTTTAGGAACATAACTTAACATATCAAATTCCTGATACATCCCAAACGAAATATAAGAATCATTTTGTTCTCCTTTGATTTTAAAACCTCCGTTAAAAAGTTCTATTTGTTCATTGATTGCTACCCTGTCTTTTCTAGAAGATGAGAATACTGCATTGCGTAATTTTACATTAAAATCGACTCCGTTATCCGCAAATAAATCATACGCCGAAAATCCGCTTGAGCCTACATTTGCAGAAATTCCGGACAATAAAGGAACTCCAAAATACCAATTATATTTGAAATCTGCTCCCGGATTAGTCATCAAAGACTGAGGAACTGAGGTGAAATTATATAAAATTTGTTTGTTTTGCGAAAAGCAATCTACAGCTAGAAATAAAATAAAAATTAAGATTACTTTTCTCATTCCAGCACTAAATAAGCGGTTGCACCTGAACGCAGTTTCAAACTCCCAGCACTATCCTCGTTCAATGGTGCACCAGGCGACATTGTCAGTGTAAAAGCAATTCTGGTAGTTCTTTTTAATAAATCAAGCTGGGAGTTTTCGAAAGTTTCTGTCTTAGTCATTTTGTTTTCCGAACCGGTATAAGCCGGAACAGTAAAATTTATAGCGTGAACGCGTTGGTAATTTTTGTCCAAAAACACTAGATCCACTGAATATGCTCTACTAATGGTGTTTTCCATTTCAAATGAAAGTTCCACTTTTTTTAATCGCTGTCTAAAAAAATCATCATTAAACACATCCAATACGGGTGCATCATAGATCACGATTTGCTCTACTCCATTGGTGACAAAATCTTTTGCCGGAATATCAAAATATGCTAAATTAGATACAAAAACAGGCTCTAACTTTAAAGTGTTCACCTGATCATAATCTAAATCACTCGCGCATGAAAAAGAGAACAACAACAATATTAGTATTCCTATAACTCTATTGAAAGCCAGTAGTCTCATGGTATGATACGTTAAAGAAAAAAATTTGATTCGTATACTTAACGCATCAATGATAAACTTATTATTGCCAAAATAAAAGAGTTCCACACGGTTTCCTTTCTTTTATTTCTAGTGAAACTCTCCAAACAACTTAGAAGCCTCATTATAAGTACTTTCAAAACTCATTGGACTCATATTCGTATATTCTTTTTGGGCAGTAAAATATGATAATAATTTCTCCGTGGGCATGTTCCCAGTCAGATCATCAGTAGCCATCGGACAACCTCCAAAACCCTGAATGGCACCATCAAAACGACGGCATCCTGCTTTATAAGCGGCATCAATTTTCTCAAACCATTTATCAGGTGTGGTATGGAGGTGTGCACCAAATTCTATTTCTGGATATTGTGGAATTAAATTTGAAAACAAATACGAGATTACATCAGGGGCAGAACTTCCTACTGTGTCCGAAAGCGACAGGATTTTGACTCCCATACTGGCCAATTTTTGAGTCCATTCACCAACAATTTCAACGTTCCATGGATCACCATAAGGATTTCCAAAACCCATTGATAAATACGCCACGACTTCTTTGTTGCTTTTAGCTGCAATTTCAAGAATTTCTTGTAAGGTAATTAACGATTCAGCTATGGTTTTGTGGGTATTCCGCATTTGGAAATTCTCAGAAATCGAAAATGGGAAGCCCAAATAGCGTATTTCAGGATGAACAGCCGCAAGAGTTGCTCCTTGTGTATTGGCAATAATAGCCAATAATTTGCTTTTGGTTTGAGATAAATCAAGTTGTGCCAGAACTTCTGCTGTATCCTGCATTTGCGGAATTGCTTTTGGTGAAACAAAGCTTCCAAAATCTATAGTATCAAAACCCACACGCAACAAAGACTGAATATAAGTCACTTTTCTTGACGTAGGAATAAAGGGCTTGATGCCTTGCATGGCATCCCGTGGACATTCTATAATTTTTATTGGTTCCATAGAAAGCCAAAGATAGAAAAACAATTAAGATTATTAAATTATGATTTTTAAAATTTCTAAAATTGACATTATTACCTATTTTGGTAATAAATTAAAATATTACGTAATTTGGTAATAATTTAATTCTAACCTTTTGAAATTGAATTTGATTTTTTAATTACAGTTGAAATATGATAAGTATAATCACAGGAGACATTATTAATTCGAGACAACTACCTTCTGCAATATGGATTGACGGCTTGAAAGAGCTATTGAATACCAAAGGTAAAAATCCGAGTGAATGGGAAATTTATCGGGGTGACGAATTTCAAATAGAAATTACAAATCCTGAAGAAGCACTACTCACAGCTTTACAAATTAAGGCGTATCTAAAAACGCTGAAACTCGATGCGAGAATGAGTATTGGTTTTGGTGATAAAACCTATTCTGGAGCAACAATTTCCGAAAGTAACGGAACTGCATTCGTTCGATCGGGGGAACTTTTTGAAACTTTAAAAAAACTAAAAACGACCTTAGCCATTAATTCCGGCACTAGCGATTTAGATACTGAAATAAATTTAATGCTGCGTTTAGGATTGACCTTTATGGACAATTGGCTGGCGCAATCGGCTGAATTTATTGTGGTTTCTATGGCAAACAAAATGCTTTCTCAAGAAGAAATAGGCACGAAATTAGGTATCAATCAAGCCGCTGTAAGTCGGAGACGAAAACGAGCACAATTTGATTTGGTATTGGAATTAGATAATCATTTTCGGAAAAAAATTAAAAACCCCCGTGTATGATTATTTTTGTAAAACTACTATTGGCCCATTTACTTGGTGATTTTTTGTTGCAACTCACATCTTGGGTTTTAGATTAAGAAAACAGGAAACATAAAAGTATTTATCTTTATATCCACACGTTTATTCACTTTTTTCTGGCTTGGATTTTAATTGGTAAGACTAATTTTGTTTAGTTTGCGACTGTACTAGCGGTAACACATGGAGGAATTGATTTTATGAAATTACACGTTCAAAAAGACAAAACAAAACGCAATTGGTTCATAATTGACCAACTTTTACATCTTATCGTGCTCATAGCAATTACACTATTTTACAATAACGAACGTATCGATTTTGCATCATTTGACAATCAATTTTGGATCTTTGCAACCGGAATACTTTTACTGACACAACCTACATCGATACTGATAAAAAATATCATTTCGATTTGGACTCCAGAAAACAAAAAAAACGATGATTCTCTATCCAATGCTGGAAATTATATTGGAATATTAGAACGCTTATTTGTCTTTTACTTTGTAATTAGTGCCCATTTTGAAGCCATCGGTTTTCTATTGGCTGCAAAATCTATCTTTCGTTTTGGAGATTTAAAAGAAGCCAAGGACCGAAAACTTACTGAATATGTTCTTATCGGAACCTTATTAAGTTTTGGAATTGCTTTATTGACAGGGCTTTTAGTACAATATGGGATATTAGAATTTTTCTAAAATTTTCATATTTATGGCTTTCACTAAAGCTGGTCCTTCATAAATAAAACCGGTATACAACTGAATTAAACTTGCACCGGCGTCTAATTTTTCTATTGCATCTTCGGCTGAATGAATTCCACCTACTCCAATAATCGGGAAGGCTTTATTGCTTTTCTCAGCTAAAAAACGGATTACTTCAGTAGACCGTTTTGATAATGGTTTTCCTGACAAACCCCCTAATTCGGCTTTATTTTCGGATTGCAATCCTTCACGGGAAATTGTAGTATTAGTAGCAATAACGCCCGCTATTTTAGTTTCCTTTATAATAGCAATAATGTCAAGTAACTGCTCATCTGTCAAATCAGGAGCAATTTTCAGTAGAATTGGCTTTGGCTTTGGCTTTGCCAAATTCTTATTCTGCAACGTTTGCAACAGTTGCGTCAATGGCTCTTTGTCTTGCAAAGCACGGAGATTTGGCGTGTTTGGCGAACTCACATTCACTACAAAATAGTCTACATAATCATATAAAGCGTCAAAACATATTTCATAATCTGAAGTCGCTTCTTCGTTTGGTGTCAACTTATTTTTTCCAATGTTTCCACCTATCAAAATACCTTTATTTTCTTTTAATCGTTCCACCGCTTCTTGAACTCCACTGTTGTTGAAACCCATTCGGTTAATAATAGCGCTGTCTTCTTTCAAACGAAACAAGCGTTTTTTAGGGTTTCCCTCCTGCCCTTTGGGGGTAAGTGTTCCTATTTCGATAAAACCAAAACCAAAGCTGGACAATTCTTTATACAACTTGGCGTCTTTATCAAATCCAGCCGCAAGTCCTACGGGATTTTTAAATTTTAGTCCAAAAACTTCTGTTTCTAATCGGGGATCCTTGACTTCATAAAGCAATTTAAAAAGAGAAGAAAACCCTGGGATTTTAGACAAAAAGTGAATTAATGAAAAAGTAAAATAGTGCACTTTTTCAGGATCAAACCAAAAAAGTATGGGACGTAAAAGTAATTTGTACATGGGTGCGTTGTTATGGAGTACAAAAATAGAATTATCTAACCGATAAATAAATATTTAGAAAATAATTTATATAAATCATTTTGATTACTAAAAATATCCGGGAGTACAACGCGTATTAGAGGTACTGATCAATAAAAATAAACAATCAATTTTTATATGAGTATTAATCATAAAAAAATCCATGAAAAAACTATTCAATTTTAGAAAATTATTGGTTCTTAACACCTCTATTTTACCTTTTCTGACGATAAGCTGTGATTCTCCCAAAAAAGCAGGTGACTCTGCATTTTATTTGGCTACAGCCAAAAAAGAAATAGCAACACAAAATATCGTGTTTATGAATGCGCTTAAAAATGGTGACTCGGCAGGAATTACAAATTGTAATGCTTTTAATTCATGATGCCCGACAGTAAAGCAATAGTAGTCCGAAAAAATCTAATTCCTATTTTTAGTGGTTTAATAAAAGACGGAATCACCAACTTTTATATAAAAATAGTACCTATATTGATAGAGGAAAATCACTGGGACTTTGGACAAAAAAAATGGAAAATGGAAACTTTTCCGCGATTGTTTTAACGCTGATATACCAATGGCAAAAATGTAATCGTTAATTATTTGCCTATACCGACACAAAAATAATAGTGCAGGCATTGTTATTTCAAAAGATTAAATCAAACAAAATTCACACCAACATTTACTTAAAAATGCTCCTTAAAAAATGATTATATTTGCATAAAACAAAGAAAAATGCAACATATCATAGACCGTTTTATCAGTTATGTAATTATTGATACCGAATCTGATTCAAACTCAGAAACTACTCCAAGCACCCCAAAACAATGGACTTTAGCCCATAAACTGGTTGACGAATTAAAAGCTATAGGAATGCAAGACGTAACAATAGATGACAAATCATATATTATGGCTACTTTGCCCAGTAATGTGGCTCATGAAGTGCCAATCATAGGGTTTATTTCTCATTTTGACACTTCTCCGGATTTTTGTGGAGCCAATGTAAAACCTCAAATTGTGCGCAATTATGATGGAAAAGATATTGTATTAAATGCAGATAAAAACATTGTATTATCCCCGAGTTATTTCAAAGATTTACTGCAGTATAAAGGACAAACACTAATCACTACAGATGGCACAACATTACTAGGAGCTGATGACAAAGCCGGAATTACAGAGATTGTTACCGCAATGGAGTTTCTGATCAATAACCCGGAAATCAAACACGGAAAAATACGAATTGGCTTCACACCAGACGAAGAAATTGGTCGTGGTGCCCACCATTTTGATGTAGATAAATTTGGAGCTGAATGGGCGTATACTATGGATGGTAGCCAGGTAGGCGAATTAGAGTATGAAAATTTTAATGCAGCTAGTGCCAAAATCAATTTCAAAGGCAAAAGCGTACATCCTGGTTATGCCAAAGGGAAAATGATCAACTCTATGCTGATTGCCAATGATTTTATCAATGAACTCCCCTCCGGAGAAACACCTGAAGAAACTAAAGGATACGAAGGTTTCTTTCACGTACATCACATAACAGGAAGCATCGAAGAAACCGTTTTAGAACTTATTATTCGGGATCATAACAAGAAAAAGTTCGAAAGGCGTAAAGAATTAATCGAGAAAATTGTTCGAAAAATCAATAAGAAATTTGCAAAACAATTTGGTGAAGACATAGTTATCACTGAGATTAAAGATCAATATTACAACATGAAAGAAAAGGTTCTGCCTGTAAAACACATTGTAGATATTGCTGAAAAAGCAATGAAAGAAATAGGAATCAAACCGCTTATTAAGCCTATTCGTGGTGGAACAGACGGTTCACAATTATCCTATAAAGGATTACCATGTCCTAATATATTTGCAGGAGGACACAACTTTCACGGAAAATACGAATACGTTCCTGCTGAAAGCATGCAAAAAGCAGTTGAAGTAATCGTGAAAATTGCTGAGCTAACAGCATTAGGAGATTCAATTATAAAATAAGCCTAATTTAGAATATTCAAAAATCAATACCTATTCTTGGGATAAAAATAATAATTGGTATGCCTAATTATAATTTCTCAAATTAATTATTGCCACAACAGAATTAGCAGCAGTATTTCAGAAATTCTATCCTTGCAAACAATACGAATTCTTAGCATATCTTGAAACAGCAAAACGAGACGAAATTAAACGTTCCGGTATTGAAAAAAGAATACGAATACTATCAGAAAATATTAGTCTTAATGACAAATATGGATGACATTAAGTCCCATTTCTAAGAACTCAGAGTGGGACTTTTTAATTTAAAAAACACTAAGAAAAGAACATTCACTACAAATCATTCAGAGTAAATCTCCCTAAAATCTTACTTATAGTCTTTCATCAACAATTGTCTCCTACCTCTATTTCTGGTATACTTGAAACTTCCAATTTAGAATATTGAAAAGCTTAACATTCGAAAATAAATTAAATCACTATATTTGCTAACAATTACTTAACCATTTATTAACATTGAGCCATTTTTTTTAAGTTTTTAATAAAATCAAAAACGACACTAATAATACACACTATGATACAAAAAAAAGAAAATCCTACAGTACCTACTTCCGTAAAACCTGAAATTGATAAACCCGTAAGGGCACCCAAAAACAAAGTTATCCAACCTTCTGAAGAAACTATAGTCCCACTTAATGAAGTAGTAATAACTGAAACAATAGAAGAAACCATAGAAATTTCAGTAGAAGACAAAGACGATACAACTGTGGAAGTTCTAAATAAAAAGGACGATACAAAAGATCTTAAAAAGAAGTTAAAAATAAAAGACAAAGACATGAAAGACAAAGACAAGAAAAAGGCTAAAAAAGCTGACGCAAAAGAGAAAGCAAAGCAAAAAGCGAAAGCGAAAGCAAAAAAGGAAAAAAAAGCAAAAAAGGATAAAGCAAAAAAAGCAAAAGTAAAAGCCAAGATAAAAGCCAAGAAAGCCAAAGCAAAATCTAAAAAAGCAAAGAAAGCAAAGAAAAGCAAAAAATAATCCGATTATTTTTTATCCAAAAAAGTCCCAATCCGAAACTGGATGGGACTTTTTTAATTCCTTAAATCAAAAATTATTTTTTGTTCAATACTGCACTCATTTCCATAGAAATAGCAGAACGCTCCATTTTTAATTTTCCTGACATCGTCTCTACAACAACCGTTGTATCCGCTAGTTCAGAAACTTTTCCGTGAAGACCACTTTTGGTGATAATTTTATCACCTACTTTAAGTGTGCTTTCAAATTCTTTTTCATTTTTCGCTCTTTTTTGTTGCGGTCTGATCATGAAGAAATAGATCACCACAAACATTAGCAGATAAGGAGAATACTTCAAAAATTCTTGCATAATACTTTTATTTTTTAATTATTACATTAAACCACGACCGGCTTTAATAATTCTTTTGCTGGTCTGAAGCTCTTTTACTAAATTGTCTAAAATTCCGTTGATAAAAATACTACTTTTTGGAGTAGAATATTCTTTGGCAACCTCTAAATATTCGTTAAGAGTTACTTTTACGGGAATAGACGGGAATTTCAAGAACTCACAAATTGCCATTTTTAGAATGATAGTATCTATTTCGGCAATCCTATCACTGTCCCAGTTGGGCGTTTTATCCACGTATTCCTTGGCTAATTCCGTTTCATTCAAGACTGTTTTTCGGAACAAGTCTTTCACGAAATCCTTATCTTCATTGTCTTTATATAACTTTGGCACTCTGAAATTATCATCTTCACCAGATTTGATTACCTTCAATTGCTTGATAATATGTGTGTTTACTAACGGAATATCATCCACCCAAGTCAATTTGTCATCTTCCAGATACTCATACAATTTCTCGTTAGGCACAATTACATCCATGAATAAATCAACAATAAACTGTCGATCTTCCTCAAAGGTGTTCACCGCATTATTCATGTATTGTGCATACAACGTGCTGGCTTTAATATCATTCAAAAGCAATAAAATATAATCGTCGTTTAACGTCCAATTATTGATTTTACGGTTTTCCAGCGCGATACTTAATGAATTATTTTCGGAAAGAATTTGAAAAATTCTATTTTTGATGAATTTTTCGTTTGGTTTACGTTCCTCAGGAGTTGCAAGATGTTTCAAACTGGATTTATGCAAAAAAATAGTTTCTGTTTTGCAAATTTCAATCAGCGAAGAAAGCATTATAAGATATAAATCTTGAATATTGTCGATACTGTAAAAAAGGAATTTTTCTTCTTTTTCCAGATTATCTGAACCGCTTTGATGCATCGCATAAATGGATTGCATAACCTTGACGCGAATGTGTCTTCTATTTACCACCTTGTAAGAACTTTTATTAATTAGGGTGCAAAAATAAGTATTTCATTTTTTAAAATAAAATATATAATCGGTTATTTTATTGCATTCAATCAACAGTATTCAGTGAATGGTACAAAAATGTTCGCTGAATACTGAAAACTGAGCCTTGAAAACTACTTTTTATTGTTTTCTATTTTTCTTTGATAGATGCGATTTTGAGCAATCGTCAAAGCCGCATGATGCGTTGTCATGTTGTTTGCAAGGGCAAAATCAAATATTTCTAAGGTTGTGTTGTAAATATTTTCTGTTTTACGCATGATCTCCGCTTTGTCATAATGTGCTAATTCAGCATACACATTAATAATTCCTCCGGCATTAATCAAAAAATCAGGCGCATATAAAATGCCTCTTTCTTGCAGAATTGCTCCGTGAACATTCTCATCCGCTAATTGATTATTAGCAGCTCCTGCAATAACTTTGGCTTTAATTTTATAAACAGTATTGTCATTTAAAGTTGCTCCCATGGCACAAGGCGCGTAAATATCAACATCAGCACTGTACAAATCGTCTCCTCTGAAAATTGCTGCATGGTACTTCGCTCCTACTTCATTCAGTTTTTCTTCATTGATATCAGCAATGGTGACAATAGCTCCTTCTTTAGTCAAGTAATCAACTAATGTTTCGCCAACGTGACCAATTCCTTGTACCAATACTTTCTTACCACTCAAAACATCCGACCCAAATTGTTGTTTTGCAGCCGCTTTCATGCCTAAATATACTCCGTAAGCCGTAACAGGTGATGGGTTTCCGGAACCACCTCTTGATTCAGAAATTCCAGTAACATACGGCGTTACATCTCTTACGGTATCCATATCTTTAGTTTCCATTCCCACATCTTCAGCAGTAATATATCGTCCGCTTAAAGAATGTACGAATTCACCAAATTTACGCATCAACTCCGGGGTTTTTTGTGTTTTGGCATCGCCAATAATCACCGCTTTACCGCCACCAATATTCAATCCTGTAATTGCTGCTTTAAAAGTCATTCCGCGTGAAAGTCGCAGTACGTCGTTTAGGGCTTCCCATTCATTCGCGTAATTATACATCCGCGTACCACCCAAAGCAGGACCCATAACCGAATTATGAATACCAATAATTGCTTTTAAACCTGTATCTTTGTCGTTGCAAAATACAATTTGTTCATGATCATCAAATGATAATTGACCAAAAACGGGATCCATTTTTTGAAGTTCCTTTACAGTAGTGAAAGCTGCATTCATAGTGTGAAATTTTTATAATGATAAAATTATGAATTTGTCAAAAAGACGATCCAAAATTACACAAAAAATAAATATGCGGTAACATCTTATATAAAAATTGTTTATTCAGCAATTTACACAATCGAAAAATTATTATTAAAATTACTAAAAGAAAAATTTTACACCATCAATAAAACTATTTCAACATAGAATATCATAAAAATGAAAGAATTACGTTATTTAAATAAATATTTCGTCAAATACAAATACAGTTTTTTACTGGGGATTGTTTTTACCATTATTGCACAGATCTTTATGCTTTTTACACCCAAGCTGATCAGCAAGTCTTTTAAGGTAATTGAGGCTTTCGCCAAAGATAAAACCGTAGCCAAATCAGTCATTCACGAGGAATTAGTTGCGAATATTTTACTAATTATTGCCACAACAATCATTGCTGGTTTTCTTACTTTTTTGATGAGACAAACCCTAATCGTGATGTCGCGCCACATCGAATTTGATCTAAAAAACGAAGTGTTTCGGCAATATGAGAATTTATCTCAAAATTTTTACAAACAAAATCGTACCGGCGATTTGATGAACCGAATCAGCGAAGATGTATCCAAGGTCCGAATGTATGTAGGTCCTGCGGTGATGTATACTATAAATACCGTAATTCGTTTTGCTATTGTAATTGTGTATATGTATAACGTATCGCCAAGATTGACTCTGTATACCTTGCTGCCTTTGCCGCTATTGTCCTATGCCATTTTTAAACTTAGTTCCGAAATCAACGTAAGAAGCACCATTTTTCAACAATATTTATCTAAAGTTTCTAGTTTTTCGCAGGAGATATTTTCAGGAATCCGAGTGATCAAAGCATATTCATTAGAAGATCAACACCAAAAAAACATGGTGAATTTAGCCCATGAGAGCAAAAGCAAAAGCTTGAATTTAGCCAAAGTACAATCTTTATTTGGACCATTAATGCTTGCCCTTATAGGAATCAGTAACTTAGTGGTCATCTATTTTGGAGGTCTGATGTACATTGATGGAACGATCAAAAGCATTGGAACCATCGCTGAATTCATCCTATATGTCAACATGCTGACCTGGCCCGTGGCTTCACTAGGTTGGGTTTCGTCAATGGTTCAGGAGGCCGAAGCCTCTCAAAAAAGGTTAAATGAATTTTTAAAAATTGAACCCGAGATAAAAAACAAAAACGAAAACAAATCCATAATTGAAGGTTCTATTTCTTTTGAAAACGTAAGTTATACCTACGAGGACACTAACATCAAAGCGTTACAAAATATTTCGTTCACAGTAAAAAAAGGAGAAACCTTAGCCATTTTAGGAAAAACAGGTTCCGGAAAATCGACTATTTTATCGTTGATTTCCAGAATGTATGATGTTACAGCCGGGAAAATAAATATTGACGGAAATGAAATAAGCACCATTAATCTGTTTGATTTACGCAACAGCATTGGTATTGTGCCACAAGATGCCTTTTTGTTTTCGGACAGTATCAAGAATAATATTATGTTTGGGAAAGAAAATGCTTCAGAAGAGGAAGTGAAATCTGCTGCCAAAAGTGCTGTGGTACATGACAACATTATGGGCTTCAACAAACAATACGAAACGGTTCTGGGCGAAAGAGGAATTACACTTTCCGGAGGTCAAAAACAAAGAGTTTCCATTGCCAGAGCAATTATTAAGAATCCCCCTATTTTACTTTTGGACGATTGCTTGTCAGCAGTGGATACTGAGACCGAAGAAGCGATATTAAACAATTTGCAAGAAATCTGCAAGGACAAAACAACTATTATAGTGAGTCACCGCGTATCATCAGCTAAAAATGCCGATCGAATTATCATTATCGAAAAAGGACAAATTATCCAACAAGGCTCTCATAATCAATTGATAAATCAAGAAGGGTATTATGCTGCTTTGTATTTGAAACAACTTTCAGAAAAAGAAATGCTATAATTGTTGTATAATACATATTTTTTATAGATTTTTGGATACTAGTTAACAACCATAAATTGACAGAAAGGATTATGAGAGAACATGACATGTTAGAAAAAGAAGAGATATTTTCTAAAGTTTTAAGAGCTGGAAGAAGAACGTATTTCTTTGATGTGAGAGCGACAAAAGCAGATGATTATTACATTACCATTACTGAGAGCAAGAAATTTACGGAAGAAGATGGATCTTTCCATTTCAAAAAACATAAAATCTATTTATACAAAGAAGATTTTGCTGCTTTTGCAGAAATTCTTGGCGAAATGACTTCTTATGTTTTGAACCACAAAGGCGACGAAGTAATATCAGAAAGACACCAAAAAGATTTCAAAAAAGAATATGCCTCTGAGAAATCAGAAGATGAAATCATACCGCAAACATCAACTTTTACCGATATAGAATTTGATGATATTTAATATTTAGTTCCTTACTTACCAATAAAAAAGTCCAAAAACCATCTGATTTTTGGACTTTTTTGTTATAGAAAATTAATTTACAGTTGATTGCAAGAATTCCTTTCACAAATTAGCCAATTCGCAATCCGTTTTGAATTTTGAAATCCGGCGCCAGTAAAATCACGTCCCCTTCCTGACCAACTGCTCCTAAAATTAAACATTCACTACTAAATTTTCCAATTTGTTTTTTAGGAAAATTGACTACGGCAACAATCTGTCGGTCTAGCAAATCCTCTTTCCGGTACCGTTTCGTTATTTGTGCGGATGTTTTTCGGATTCCAATTTCGGAACCAAAATCTATTGTGAGCTGATACGCTGGTTTTCTCGCTTCGGGAAAATCATTCACTGCCAGAATTGTTCCTATACGCATCTCTACTTTTTCGAATTCAGTCCAGGATAATTCCATAAAATCTTAGTTTTAGTTTTGAGTTATAAATATACTATTTTAACTATTTATACAACGCCAATCCGCAAGGAAAAACCAGCTCTTCATCGACAAACTCAAATACAGCAATAGTGATAGAAATATCCGTGACATATTCCTTACCAATAAAAACCTAAAATACGAGTCCTTCACACAAAGGAATAATATGGCCTTTTTTTACTTTTTCATGTATAAGTTAATTATATTCGTAGTTTTGTGCCTCAATAAAACAGTAACTATACATTGAATCAATCCTACGCAATGATCACCATACAAGAAGCAAAAACAAAAAGCGAATTAACTGATTTTATCAAATTCCCTTTTTCTTTATACAAAAACAATAAGAACTGGGTTCCGCCATTAATTGCTGAAGAACTGGAAGGATTTGATAAAACAAAAAATCCCGCTTTTGAAACTGCCGAAGCCTATTTTTATGTTGCTAAAAGAAATACCGAAATAGTAGGCAGAATTACGGCAATTATCAATTGGAGTGAGGTAAATGATCAGCAAAAAAAGAAAGTGCGTTTTGGCTGGTTTGACGTCATTGATGACATCGAGGTAACTAAAGCCCTTTTAGAAAAAGTATATGAATTAGGACGGAAAAACAATTTAGAACATGTTGAAGGCCCGATGGGATTTTCAAATCTAGACAAAGTAGGTATTCTGACCGAAGGTTTTGACCAAATAGGAACCATGATTACTTGGTACAACCATGAATATTATGCACGTCATTTTGAGCAATTGGGCTATGTAAAAGAGAAAGAATATATTGAGAGTAAATTTCCTTTTGAAAACGTAAAACTACAATTTTTTGAAAAAGCAAATGATTTAGTCAAAAAAAGATACCAGTTAAGTCCGCTTAATTTCAAAACAACTAAAGAGGTCATGCCTCATGTGGATAAAATGTTTGATTTATTTAATAAATCCTACGCTTCCCTATCGTCATTTGTTGCTATTTCCGACACTCAAAAAGAGTATTTCAAGAAAAAATACATCAGCTTTATCAATCCTGAATTTATCAAATTTGTAGAAGACAAAGATCATAACATCGTGGCCTTTAGCATTGTGATGCCTTCTTTTGCAAAGGCAGTACAAAAATCCAAAGGGAAATTATTCCCGCTTGGATTTCTACATTTACTATTGGCAAAAAAATACAGCAAAGATGTCATTTTCTATCTGATAGGCGTATTGCCGGAATATCAAAACAAAGCCGTTACCGCAATTATTTTTAAAGAATACTATGAAACTTTCCGAAAAAAAGGGATTGTTAATTGTTTTAGAACCCCTGAATTAGCTGATAATGCTCCCAGTCTAAACTTGTGGAAACATTTTAATCCATTAATTCACAAACGAAGATGCACGTATCGGTTAGAATTGTAGTATTTGACAAGTATTGAATTAAAAAAATTCATCAGTTTTGCTGATGAATTTTTAGTTTTAAATGCCTGCATGCTAAATTCTTAAAAGGAAATTATAAATCAAAGGATACAATTTACTTTTGACAACACCACACTTACATTAAATTTTAATTGCTTTCTATCTTTAAACGTTACTTTCCCTTTATTATCAACCACATCGCCATAACCTTCCACATAAGTATTCCCTTTTTTTAAGAAAACAACTTGCCGCACAGTCACAAGCCCTTCGGACATGAAGGTATACGCTGCATAAAGCGTATCTCCTTTTATTTCTCCTACTAATGTCCCATTATTTTTATCTTTTTCATAGAAATTATACCTTAATTTTCCTGAAACATATTGCTCATTTTCTATTTTCAAAATCATAGAAATGGTATCATTCTTTATAACACCGGTGTAACATTCTTCCATAATAGACTCTTTAACATCCTTTTCTATAGAAACATTTGGACTTGCGGCTTCTTCCAGCTGTTTACTTTTATGACATGAAATTAAAAAACTAAAAAAAATGACACCCAATACAATCCCTTTTTTCATACCCTTTGTTTTTTGTTGTATAAAGATATCACTTCTTTTTAAGTATAAAAAAAATCCATCCTGCTAAAGAAAGCAGGATGGATTAGAATAACTTATTTTATAAGACTAAGCGTCTAAATCAACTTTTGTTTTACTTGCAATCTCTTTATAGGTTCCATTTACTAATTTTTCACGAATGGCTTCAAAAGCAACTAGTGTTTCCTCAATATCTGATAATTCATGTGAGGTTGTAGGTATCATTCTCAATAAGATAATTCCTTTTGGAATAACAGGATAAATTACAATCGAAAGGAAAATTCCGTAATTCTCTCTCAAATCGTTCACCATAACCATAGCTTCCGGAACACTGCCTTCTAAATAAACAGGAGTAACACATGTGTTTGTGTCTCCAATATTAAAGTTTCTGGTTCGTAATCCGTTTTGTAATGCATTAACATTCTCCCAAAGTTTGTCTTTCAATTCTGGGTGATTACGCAACAATTCCAATCGTTTCAAAGAACCAATTGTTTGAATCATTGGCAAGGACTTAGCGAACATTTGAGAACGCATGTTGTATTTAAGATAATCGATAATGTCTTTATCCGCAGCTACAAAAGCACCAATATTAGCCATTGATTTAGCAAAAGTGGAAAAATAAACATCAATATCATCCTGAACTCCTTGCTCTTCACCTGCTCCGGCACCTGTTTTTCCAAGTGTTCCAAATCCATGTGCATCATCAACAAGCAAACGGAAATTATATTTTTGTTTCATGTCCACAATCTCTCTCAATTTTCCTTGCTGTCCACGCATTCCAAAAACGCCTTCCGTTATAAAAAGGATTCCTCCTCCAGTTACTTTAGCTAATTTTGTGGCGCGTTGCAGGTTTTTTTCCATACTTGCAAGATCGTTATGACGGTATGTAAAACGTTTTCCCATGTGCAAACGAACACCATCAATAATACAAGCATGTGCATCAACATCATACACAATTACATCATTTTTAGTTACTAATGCATCAATTGTAGACATAATTCCTTGGTAGCCAAAATTCAATAAATATGCTGACTCTTTGCTTACAAAAGCAGCTAATTCATTTTCTAATTGCTCATGATATTTGGTATGTCCACTCATCATTCGGGCTCCCATAGGGTAAGCTGCTCCATATTGTGCAGCCGCATCAGCATCTGCCTTCCGTACTTCCGGGTGATTAGCAAGACCCAAGTAGTCATTTAAACTCCAATTCAAAATATCTTTCCCATCAAACTGCATTCTTGGACCTAACTCACCTTCTAATTTAGGAAAAACAAAATAACCTTCCGCTTGTGAAGCCCATTTTCCTAATGGTCCTTTATTGTTTTGAATCCTTTCGAATAAATCTTTTACCATAATATATTAAGTAATAATTTTAATTTTTAAGAAGTTGCAAAAATAATTATTTATATTTTATAAAGGACTTGAAAACAAATTTATTTTTAGTTTATTACAACGATAATTCCTGACAATTTCCTACTATATGCGATATCTGTTACATTATCTAAAAAAAAATGCTTCATTCCTGCTAATAACACAACAAAAAGTATATCTCACAAAACTTTGAAACGATTTTGATTCAAAATCGTTTTATCAATAAACATTGTATCTTTGAATAAATATTTCAATACTAAAGTTTATGGCACAGGACACAAAAGAGTTAAAATTAGCGGTTCTAATTGATGCTGATAATGTTCCCTACAGCAATGTAAAAGGAATGATGGAAGAAATTGCTAAATTTGGCACACCAACCACCAAACGTATTTATGCTGATTGGACGAAACCTAATGCTGGTGGATGGAAAAGTGTTTTATTAGAGCATGCCATTACGCCTATTCAACAATACAGTTATACTGTAGGAAAAAACTCCTCAGATTCAGCGATGATTATTGACGCAATGGATCTATTATATTCTGACAAAGTGGATGGTTTTTGTATTGTATCCAGTGATTCTGATTTTACCCGTTTAGCAATTAGGCTTAGAGAATCCGGTATGAAAGTGATTGGTATTGGAGAGCAAAAAACACCCAATTCATTTATTGTTGCCTGTGATCGCTTCATCTATATTGAGGTTCTGGATGGCGCAATCAAGAAAAAAACAAAAAAACCAACGGCCACTGATCCTAAAAAAGTCGCCCCAAAAACGTTGAACAAAATTGATTTGCACACCATTGAATTAATAGAATCAACCATTGAAGACATAGGTGATGACAGTGGATGGGCATTTCTCGGTGACGTAGGAAATCTTATTGTGAAGAAAAAACCAGAGTTTGATCCTAGAAATTATGGCTTTTCTAAATTAACTCCAATGTTGAAATCATTGACCGATATTCTGGAAATTGACGAAAGAGACTCCGATAAAAAAGGAATCAAACACGTTTATGTACGATTGCGATTTAGTTAACTAATTTTTTGATTGCCTCATATAGCACTTCTTTTTTGATTGGTTTAGACAAATAATCATTCATTCCTATTTCCTTAACCCGCTGTTTTGTGGCCTCCATGACATCCGCTGTTACAGCAATAATAGGAATATGACTATTGTGTATACCTGCTGCTCCATTTCTTATTGCAATTGTAGCTTCATAACCATCCATCACTGGCATTTGAAGGTCCATCAGTACAATATCAAATTGATTTTTAATCAATGCCATTATCCCTTCCTGACCATTATTAGCAAACATAACTGTGGTATTCAACCATTTTTTAGTAATCATTTTGATCACCATCTGGTTTATAGGATTGTCTTCAACTACTAAAATGGATTTCCCTTCTAAATCATTTTCAATTCCCATTTTAGCAGTTGTTCCTATGCCTTTTTTTTGTTCAGAGACCTCAAAATCAATCGTGATAACACAGGTGGTTCCCACATTAATCACGCTATCCATTTTAATACTTCCGTTTTGCATATCTACCAATGTTTTCACGATATAAAGTCCTAATCCAAGTCCGCTGAATTTTTTCTTATTATCACTACTCTTTTGATAAAAAGAATCAAAAATACGTTCCCTTTTATCAGGAGAAATCCCCACCCCGGAATCTGAAATGGTCAATATCAAGCTCGCCCTGTTGCCGGGCAATAATTCCGCATCAATAGTAAACTTCACACACCCTTTTAAGGTGAATTTAATGGCATTACTTAATACATTATTAACGATCTGAACCAATCGATTAGCATCTCCAATCAAAAAATCAGGAATATTCTTTGATTTCGAAAATTGAAACTCAAGTCCCTTTTCATTCGCTATATTGATCGCATTATTATTTAAATACTCTAAAACCTGTACGGGATCAAATGGATTGTTTTCCAGTTTTAATTCCCCTTTTTCAATTTTAGAAAAATCAAGAATATCATTGACCGAACTCAATAAACTATACGAAGAATACTTTATGATTTTGCATTTATGTTTGATCGTATCATCTTCAACTTCATTAGAAATTGACTCAATCAAATTCATAATAGCATTCAATGGAGTACGTAATTCATGACTAATATTGGATAAAAAATAAGATTTCAAATCATTCATTTCTTCAGAACGAATCAAAGCAAGACGATTGAGGTTGTCTTTTTCATTTTTAAGATTCCGAATCAAATTAGCCATAGAAAGGGAAAGAAAAATAACTTCCAAACCAGTACCTAATTTAGAGCTGTTATCTGTTAGAAACGAATTGGGAATTTGACTGAAGTTATTGAGAATAAAAATGCCAAAGCCGAGCACCAAAAAGAAAATACCCATTGTAAAAAAACCATCTACATGTATTTTTTTACAATACAGATACACGACAGAACTTATAATCAAGATAAGAATCAGCAATCCCAGCACGTTTGCCAATGGATAACACAAAGCTAAAGCCTTAGGAACAAATAAAATACATACAATTAAAACAAAAGCTAAAAAATAAAGAACAGTAAACAAAAAGTAAAGTATTTTATTATGTTTTTTGATATTCAAAAAAACTTCACTGTATTTGCCCAGCAAAAAACCTGCAATCATCGCAAAAAGCAACACTGCACGAAGCGAAAACCAACCGCCTTTAGGGGTAATTAACTCATAAAAATAACCATCTAAAGAGAACTGCATTAAGCCGATAAAAACAACATATAAACTATAATATAAAAATGCTTTTTGGCGTAAGG
This sequence comes from Flavobacterium sp. RSP46, assembly GCF_003984825.1. Lineage (NCBI taxonomy): Bacteria > Pseudomonadati > Bacteroidota > Flavobacteriia > Flavobacteriales > Flavobacteriaceae > Flavobacterium > Flavobacterium sp. RSP46. The sequence goes on along the minus strand of NZ_RYDM01000007.1, from coordinate 33,055 downwards.
CAAAATAGAAGAATAAATAAATAATAGAAACAATGGCCAGAATACCATAGAATATACCAAAAAACAACTGCTCGTTTGAAATCAACTTTATAAAGTTTTCTGAAGAGTACAACATGACCGGCATGTTGACAACTTCACCATCACTTTTTAGATGCAAAAATAATTGCTGCCTCGAATTTGGCAAAATTTTAATCTTAAAAATAGTTTTACGATTATCAAAACTTCGCTCAGAAAAGGGCATATTATCACCGCTTACCATTTTGGTAATTTTCCCCGAAGTGCTATCAATAAAATACAATTCTACTAAATCCGTTATAGGTCTGGCCGTTTCTAAATAATAATTCAAAGTCCGATCACTAGCGTTTATAAGCTCCGTTTTTGACCAAAAATTATTTTGAGAAAAACCTAAATCATCATTTTCAGTTTGAAGTTTTTTAGGATTAAATGAATTAAAGTTGGCAAGAACATAGTGAATATCTAGATTTCTTTGACCAACATCTGCAACTGTAGTGTAATTGTGCAATGAAACTTCTTTGGGTATAGTTCCATTACTGAATTCATATTGAGAAAATGATTTAGTAAAAAACAATACAACTAAAGAAACATAAATCCATTTATCTATTTTTTTACCCATCGCCGCAAACTGTATAATTAAATATTAGTTTATATACGTTGAAAGATAAAGTTTGGTTTTATAACAGGTTTTAAAATTGCTAGCATTTGATACAAAAAAGTAACTCGTTGGGTTTACTAATTCAAAGCATAATAACCCCCTTCAAATAGAGCTTACAACACACGAATTCAAACGTTCATTTTCAAACGTTCATTTTCAAACTTTTAAATGCAATGTTTAACAAATATTTCCTTTATGATAGCGTTTAGAAAGCACCATAAAAAAATACTGCTGCTTTGTTTGATACAATTATTAATTAAAACATCCTATTTTGACAAACACCTAGCCCAGATTGAAACGGCATCCTTTTCTTGCTTTCTTTAAGCAAGGAAAGATACAGTGTAAAGCTGGAAATAGCTCCTGAAGAAAAGTTTAATCGCTGAATTGGTTAAATGGTTATTTGAAAACCTTGGCATCTTTGTACCTTTGCCCTTTTCAAACTAAGATTTAAAATTATGCGCATTGATATTGTTACTGTTCTGCCAGAATTATTGCGAAGTCCGTTTGAGGCTTCGATCATGAAACGAGCTATTGACAAAGGTCTGGTGGAAGTTCATTTTCATAATCTGCGGGATTACACGACCAACAGACAAAAAAGCGTAGATGATTATCCCTATGGCGGTGGCGCCGGAATGGTGATGACCGTACAGCCTATCGACGCCTGTATTACGCATTTGAAAAGCGAGAGAGCCTACGATGAAATCATTTACATGTCGCCGGACGGGGAAACCCTAAACCAGAAAATGGCCAATACGATGTCAATGTATGAAAATATTATTATCCTTTGCGGACATTATAAAGGAGTGGATCAGCGAGTACGCGATCATTTTATTACCAAGGAAATCTCTATTGGTGATTACGTTTTGAGTGGTGGTGAATTAGGAGCATTAGTATTATCAGATGCATTGATCCGATTGATTCCTGGTGTTTTGAGTGATGAAACCTCCGCATTGACGGATAGTTTTCAGGACGGATTATTATCAGGTCCTATATACACTCGTCCGGCAGATTACAACGGATGGAAAGTTCCGGAGGTTTTGACCAGCGGGAATTTTGCCAAAATTGACAAATGGCGCGAGGATATGGCCTACGAACACACGAAGAACAGACGACCGGATTTGTTGGAAGATTAAAATTTGTTTGAAGTTTAAGGTTTAAAGGTGGTATTCAAGAACTTCTAAACTTTAAACAAGAAAAACTTTAAACTTTAAACTTTTTTATTTACTTTTGCACCCACATTAGTTCAACCTCTGGCGAGATCCGTGAATGTTGACTTAATACAAACCATAATTAAAAAATATCATGGCAGATTTAATGAAATTCGTTCAAGACGAATTTGTAACAAGAAAAGATTTCCCAGTTTTTGCAGCTGGAGATACTATCACTGTTTACTACGAGATTAGAGAGGGTGAAAAAACAAGAACTCAGTTTTTTAAAGGAGTTGTTATTCAAAGAAGAGGTTCTGCTAATACAGAAACGTTCACGATTCGCAAAATGTCAGGTGCTATTGGTGTAGAGCGTATCTTCCCAGTAAACTTACCAGCTTTACAAAAAGTGGAAATCAACAAAAAAGGTGCAGTTCGTAGAGCTAGAATTTTCTACTTCAGAGAACTTACTGGTAAAAAAGCTAAAATTAAAGACAAAAGAAGATAGTCAAATATCTCTTTATTATAAAAGTCCTGACGTTGTCAGGATTTTTTTTTGGTTTAAAGTCAAGCTATTCAATACTATTCTACCAATTTTATTAAAATTGAATGCATTTGAAGCACTTATTTTTTGACAAGAAATAAGGAATATATTTTCCATATTCTTATTTTGACCATCCTAAAGTAATAATTTGACAATTCATTTTAAACAAATGAAAACGCATTTTCTTTTACGATAACGTTTTATTACATTTGTAGCTACATTTAAAAAATAAGAATTACATATATCAATACATTATGACAAAAATTAAAGTAGCTAATCCGGTAGTTGAATTGGATGGTGACGAAATGACACGAATTATTTGGTCCTTTATCAAGGAAAAATTAATTCTTCCTTATTTAGATTTAGATATTAAATATTACGATTTAGGAATGGAAAGCAGAGATGCTAGTAATGACCAAATCACTATTGACTCTGCTGAGGCAATAAAAAAATACAATGTTGGTATTAAATGTGCCACAATTACTCCTGATGAAGACCGTGTTACCGAATTTGGTTTAAAAAAAATGTGGAAATCTCCAAACGGAACCATCCGTAATATTGTAGGCGGAACCGTTTTCCGTGAACCAATTATCATGAAAAACGTACCTCGTTTAGTACCGGGTTGGACACAGCCTATCGTTATTGGTCGTCATGCTTTTGGAGACCAATACAAAGCCACAGATACTGTTATCAAAGGAAAAGGGAAACTAACAATGACTTTTGTTCCTGAAGAAGGAGAAACTCAAACTTGGGAAGTATACGATTATAAAGGAGACGGAGTCGCAATGGCAATGTATAATACGGATGAAAGTATTTACGGTTTTGCACATTCCTCTTTCCAAATGGCTTTGACAAAAAAATGGCCTTTATATCTTTCTACAAAAAACACTATTTTGAAAGCCTATGACGGACGTTTCAAAGATATTTTTGAAGAAGTATATCAATCTACCTACAAAGCACAATTCGTTGAAGCAGGAATTGCTTACGAACACCGTTTGATCGATGACATGGTTGCCTCTGCAATGAAATGGAGTGGTGGTTTTGTTTGGGCGTGTAAAAACTATGACGGTGATGTTCAATCTGACACTGTTGCACAAGGTTTTGGTTCGTTAGGATTAATGACTTCAGTATTAGTTACTCCTGATGGAAAAACTCTAGAAGCAGAAGCGGCTCACGGAACAGTTACACGTCACTACAGACAACACCAACAAGGAAAAGCAACATCAACAAACCCAATCGCCTCTATTTTTGCATGGACAAGAGGATTGGAACACAGAGGTAAACTGGACGAAAATCAAGCTTTAATTGATTTTTGTCATACTCTAGAACAAGTATGCATTGATACTGTTGAAAGCGGAAAAATGACTAAAGACTTAGCGATGTTAGTAAAACCAGAAGGGTTGACTGCTGCAGATTACTTGACTACCGAGGCTTTCTTAGCAGCGATACAAGAAAATTTAGATGCTAAACTAGCTTAATTTTTTTACTACATAATATTAAAAAGACAACTGGAAACAGTTGTCTTTTTTTTTACCTTAGCAATACCTTAACGGTTGTTATATGTCAAATACTGTTCTATTTAATGTAATTTGCATTTTTGTATTTAGAAAAATTTAAACAATGACTCCAAAGAAAATTATTCCCTTTTTAGTGGTATTACTATGCTCCTTTTCATGCTTCGCTCAAGAGAAATTTACGCTAAGCGGAACTATTATTGACGCCAACAGCAACGAAACTTTAATAGGCGTCAACATTGTAATCCTTGAACTCAAAACCGGAGTAACTACCAATGAATATGGATTTTACTCCATCACAGTTCCAAAAGGAATCTATAACGTCCAAATTAGCTATTTAGGATTTCAAACCAAGGAAGAGCTAATCGACTTGAGTCAAAACCTAAAAAATAATTTTAATTTATTCAGTGATGAAACCGCCTTGAAAGAAGTTGTTATTACGGATAATGAAACCAAAATAGACATCAAAAAACCCGAAATGAGCGTCAATAAACTCTCCATTTCAGCGATCAAGAAAATGCCCGTTGTGCTGGGCGAAGTCGATGTTTTAAAATCTATTTTATTACTGCCCGGTGTTACAAATGCTGGCGAAGGGGCTTCAGGATTTAATGTTCGTGGTGGTGGTGCCGACCAGAATTTAATTCTGCTCGATGAAGCTACCATATTCAACTCTTCCCACGTTTTTGGTTTTTTCTCTGTTTTTAATCCGGATGCCATCAAAGATTTGAAGTTGTACAAAGGCGGAATTCCAGCTCGTTATGGTGGAAGAGCCTCTTCTGTGTTGGATATTTATCAAAAAGACGGCAACAGCAAAAATTTTCATATCAATGGAGGAATCGGATTGATTTCCAGTCGCATTTTGGCCGAAGGACCATTGGTAAAAGACAAAGGTTCCTTCCTGATTGGTGGCAGAAGTTCCTATGCGCATTTATTCCTGAAGCTATCCGAAAAACAAAAAAACAACTCCGCTTATTTTTATGACCTAAATACCAAGTTGAGTTATAAATTAGATACAAATAACAGTCTGTATTTATCGGGTTATTTTGGCCGAGATGTCTTCAGCCTGAACAAAAGTTTTACCAATATTTATGGAAACACCACTTTAAACTTGCGCTGGAATCACTTGTTTTCTGAAAAATTATTTTCTAATTTATCGCTCATTTACAGCGATTATTATTACGGTTTGGATTTGGATTTTGTAGGGTTCAAATGGGATTCCGGCATCAAAAATTACAATATCAAATACGATTTCAAGAATTATATTTCAGATATATTCAAATTGAATTACGGAGTAAACGGAATTTATTACGAATTCAATCCGGGAACCATCAAGCCATCTGATACGGACTCCGGAATAAATTTTGCTCAATTGGATAAAAAATATGCTTTTGAACCCGCAGTTTACATCAACGCTGATCACGAAATATCCGACAGAATAGCCCTTTCCTACGGACTTCGATACAGTATATTTTACCGTTTAGGGCAATCTACCGTGAATATTTATGAAAATGACAATCCGGTTCTCTTCAATTCGGAATTACAGATTTATGAAAAAGCAACTCCAATTAACACTGAATTTTACGACAAAAATAAAGTCATCCAAAGCTATAATTATCTGGAACCTCGTTTTTCATTGGCGTACAAAATCAATGACAACCAATCCATAAAAGCAAGTTACAACAGGATGGTACAGTATTTACAATTAATTTCGAACACCACATCGCCAACTCCACTTGATGTCTGGACGCCAAGCGATAATTTCATTAAACCCCAAATTGCAGATCAGGTGGCTTTGGGTTATTTTAAAAACTTTCAAGAAGGAATGTATTCCCTTGAAGTAGAAACGTATTATAAAGAAGTGCAAAACCGCTTGGATTATATTGATGGTGCTAATTTGATTGCCAATAAAGCCATTGAACAAATAATCCTGAACGGGCAATTACGATCTTATGGTTTAGAAATCATGTTCCGAAAAAACGAAGGAAAATTTAATGGCTGGATATCGTATACATTATCCAAATCCGAGCAACAAACTCCTGGAAGAACCTCAATCGAAACCGGAATCAACAACGGCCAATGGTACAATTCCGTATATGACAAACTGCACAATATTGCAATAACCAGTTCCTACAATCTAAATGAAAAATGGTCTTTTGGAGCTAATTTTGCCCTGCAAACTGGGCAACCGGTAACATATCCTGTTGGACAATATGAATACTTAGGCATCAATCTACCCAGTTATGGATTGAGAAATAGAAATCGGCTCCCCGCTTACCACCACCTGGATATTGCCGCTACTTTGACTCCTAAAAGCAATAAAGACCGCCAATGGAAAGGCGAATGGGTTTTTAGCATTTACAATTTGTACAATCGGAAAAATGCCGCTTCTATTAATTTTAGACAAAATACAGATACAGGAATCAATGAAGCTGTAAAAACTTCGATATTTGGTGTAGTTCCAGCGGTGAGCTATAACTTTAAATTTTAAGCTTAGCATTCTACAAGGCAACTAAATAAAAAATAAAATCATGAAAAAAACAACACTATATCTGGTACTTCTCATCGCTATTTTTTCGGCAAGTTGCGAAGATGTTGTCGAAGTAGATTTAGATAATGCTCCACCAAAACTGGTAATTGAAGCAGCAATTAATTGGAAAAAAAGAACTTCGGGAAATCAACAAAAAATAAAACTGACTACAACAACTGGATTTTACGGTACAACTATTCCAAAAGTTTCCGGAGCAACAGTGTCTATAAAAAATAGTGCTAATGTGGTTTTTACTTTTTCGGAAATTGCAAATACCGGCGAATATACTTGCGCTACTTTTATACCGGTAATCAACGAAACCTATACACTGACAGTTATCAGCAATGGCAATACGTATACCGCAACCGATACACTAAAACCCGTTACGCCAATCACAAAAATTGTTCAAAACAATCAAGGCGGTTTTACAGGGACTGACATTGAAATTAAAACATTCTACCAAGATCCAGCGGGTGAAACCAATTATTACTTATACAAATATGTGTATTCAAACCAAGCAAAATCAAATTTTTATGTTGACCAAGATGAGTTTTTCAACGGAAACGAATTTTTCAGTATGTCACAAAATGATGATTTAAAAAAAGACGATAAAATTGAAATAATCCACTTCGGAATTTCAAAAGCATACTACAATTACATGAGTGTATTAGTGAGTATTGCAGGAAATAATGGTGGCGGACCGTTTCAATCTCCGCCTGCTACCGTAAGAGGAAACATCATCAACACCACGGATTCGGTTAATTATCCTTTGGGTTATTTCTCCCTTAGCGAAGTTGATGTTAGAAGTTACACGATTGAATAATCAGGAGCTAATCCGGCTGTTCATTACAACCAAAAACAGGCTCTAAACAGTTTTCCATACCGTATAAGGAGCTTCCTTTGGTCGCTCTTCTACTGCCGGAAAACTAAAGTTTACAACCTGTTTTGGTTTTCATTGCCATCCGGGCTAGTACGTGAGAGATAAAACGAGAACTTTTATTTACTTTTACACCATAATTCATAATTCACAATTCACAATGTCTTCACATCATATCGTTCGCGACGACCAAGAACCTGCTTTAATCATTGCCAATGGCGCTTCCTGTAACCCGGAACTATTGGGTCAATTACTGGAATGGTCACCACTCGTGGTCGTATTAGATTCGGCTATGGTTCGCGTTATGGAACTAGACATCAAAGTCGATGTGCTTTTAGGAGATTTTGACCGAGGATTTGACCCAGAAATTTATAAAACGTCTCAATATCCCATCGAAATTATTCATACTCCGGATCAGAATAAAACCGATTTAGAAAAAGCTTTTGACTATTTAATCGAAAGAAAAATTCCTGCTGTAAACGTCGTTTGGGCCACCGGACGAAGAGCTGATCATACCATAACCAATATTACCAACATTACGAGATATAGAAATTTATTAAAAATTGTCATTCTGGACGATCACTCAAAAGTATTCCTTTTGCCTAAAAAATTCGAAAAATGGTATACGGCAAACACTCCTATTTCATTAATCCCTGTAGGTCACGTCACTGGAATTCATTCTGATAATTTATTTTATCCGCTGAAAGATGATAGTCTGACTATTGGTTACAGAACCGGCAGCAGCAACCACGTCCTCAAAGACGGAATCGTAACAATAGAACATAATGAAGGTGATCTATTAATGATGGAATGCCTGGATTAGTTTTATTGCATGTTCAACAATACATTTCTTATAATTTCATAGTAATTCCAAGGAATAAAATGATTCGCTTTTTTGATCGTTATTGCATCGATTGATTTAGCATTGGTAAACTTTTTTTGCATAAAAGCAACATTACTGTACGGCACCAAAACATCTTTTGTTCCATGAATAATCGTTACATCACATGTATTTTTTTGATAAACTCCGATATTCTTTGAGATTGTACCCTTAAATTTTGTGCCTCGCCAAAATCACTGAATCCAAAACCCGATAGGTCAATCGCAATCATTCGGTATTTTTTAAGCAATAAAGCATCCTGAAAATATTCTTTAAAAGCATTCCAACTGCCAGGCGAGCCGTGTACAAAAAACAATGTCGGATTTTGCGCATTACCCGTTTCTACATAATGTATTTTATAGCCTTCAAAAGCAATTGTTTTATCCTGAAATTCTATTTTTGATGGAGCAAAAAATTTTGATGTCTCTTTATTCGAAAATCGCATCGTCATACAAGACTGACACATTACGATATACAAAAAAATTAAACTGTAAACTATGTATCTCTTTTTGAAATGAAAAGTAGCGGGTATAAAAGTCATACTATTTGTGTTTTTTATAAAAGTAACCGTTTTTATGGTTCTAAAAAACGGCAATATTCTAATTTTATGATTTATTTTCGATCTGTTTAATGGGTCATAGTCAGATCAAACGCATTAAAACAAATTGAAGTTTAAACCACATAGAAACATAGTGTTTATTCCTGTAAAAATAAATTTTGACAGTGATAAGAGTTCACAATAGAAAAAAAAGCATTGGCTTTTTTTCTATGTCACCTAAATTTTGACTGTTCGGAACAGATTTAAATCAAAAATTAAATTAAATTCTATGTTTCTATGTGGTTCATTTTTTCATCTGTTTAATGAGTCAAAGTCGTCTTTGTACTTTTACAAAATAGTTATGCCTATATTTGCATCGAAATAAAAAAAATGAAAGCGAAAACGATTACCGAAAAGACTAATTTACATCCCAGAAATCTGGATAGATTTGGATATGATTTTGAGGAACTAATTCAAAAATCCCCAGAATTAAAGCCTTTTGTTTCCGCCAATAAGCACAATCCAGACGCTTTGGAAGAAACAATTGATTTTAGTAATCCCGATGCGGTAAAGTCGCTTAACAAAGCATTATTGTTGTCCCATTACGACATTCAAAACTGGGATATTCCTAAAAATTATCTTTGTCCGCCCATTCCCGGAAGAGCGGATTACATCCATTATATAGCAGATTTATTAGCTTCAAGCAACAACGGAATCATTCCTGAAGGAGAAACCGTTCAAGGCTTAGATATAGGCGTAGGTGCGAATTGCATTTATCCTATAATTGGTAATTCAGCGTACGGATGGAGTTTTGTAGGTACAGATACCGATTTAAAAGCAATTGAAAATTGCAGTGCCATTATTGAAGAAAATCCAAAATTGATTGACGCTATCAGCTTACAACAACAAACCGAATCGCGCTTTATTTTTAAAAATATAATCACTCCCGAAGACAAATTTACGTTTACCATTTGTAACCCACCTTTTCATGCCTCGCAAGATGAAGCCACGAAAAGCACGATTCGAAAAATCAACAATTTAGAAAATGCTAAAACTACAACCCGAGGTACAGCCGAACGAAGTGACGCTAAACCTGTTTTAAATTTTGGTGGTCACAATGCAGAATTGTGGTGTGAAGGCGGTGAATTAGGTTTTGTAACCCAGATGATTTACGAAAGTGCAAAATATCCGATGCAGTGCTTGTGGTTTACAACTTTGGTATCTAAAAAAGAGAATCTTTCCAGTCTTTACAAAACATTAAACAAAGTAAGTGTGGTCGAAATTAAAACCATCGATATGGCTCAAGGCCAAAAAACTAGCCGAATTATTGCTTGGACTTTCCTCAGTGAAGCACAACAAAAAGCTTGGAAATTTTAAAAAATCAGCCTAATTACTCCTCATTCTGGTTAGAAATGAAAGATCTTTATCAATAAAAATAGTACATGTTCAATAAGAAGAACTCAAACTAGTTTTTTCATAAAAAAAAATGTAAATAATAATTATTTGCCATTTAACAAATATCTTGATTGTTTTTATTCTAATTAACGCCATTTAAGTAGTATTTTTACGGTTCTAACATTAAATTACCAAAAATGAAAAAACTTTTCTTTATTCTAACTTTAATTTTTTCAGCAGTAATAACTGCCCAAGAAATTAGAGTCTCCGGTGTTGTTACTGACGACTCCAACGCCACCTTACCTGGAACAACCATTATGATCAAAGGAATTGCAAAGGGCACTACTTCAGATATAGATGGTAAATACACCATTACTGCAAAAATTGGAGATATTTTACAATTCTCCTATGTAGGTTTAGAAACAAAATCAGTTAAAATCACAGGAAGTACACTAAACATTACTTTAACGGGAAGTGGCGAAACATTACAAAATATAGTTATAATGGGCTCCCGTAATCCTACAAGAACCGTAACGGAATCTGCAGTGCCTATTGATGTTATTTCTATGAAAGAGATCGCTTCACAAGGTGCTCAAACGAATTTGAATCAGATTTTAAATATGGTTGCACCATCATTTACCTCAAATACAACCACTGTAGCTGATGGAACGGATCACATTGACCCTGCACAATTAAGAGGTTTAGGACCAGACCAAGTATTGGTTTTAATAAACGGAAAAAGAAGACACACTTCTTCTTTGGTAAATATTAATGGATCCCCTGGTAGAGGAGCTGTAGGTACCGACTTGAATTCCATTCCCGCTTTTGCTATCGAAAAAATTGAGGTATTAAGAGATGGAGCTTCAGCTCAATATGGCTCAGATGCTATTGCTGGTGTAATCAACATCAACATGAAAAAAGATACTAAAAAATTAGAAATAAACCTTTTTGGAGGAAGTCATTTTTCTAAAAATGCTAACGACCATACCGGTGGAAATGATGGAAACAACATTCAAATTGACTTGAACTACGGAACAAATTTAGGAAAGGAAAAAAGTTTCATTAATATTACGGCAAGTGCTCAATTGCGAGGTCAAACAAGTCGTGCTAAAGAAGTTAAAGGAAATTTATTTAACCGATACAATGCTGTTGAAGAAAGAGCTAGAATAGCAGGTATTAACATTAATAGTTTGTATGCGAATACGTTAAACACTACCCCTGGTTTTTATAACGGTTTGCTGAACACAATTAATACGTATGCGCAACAAGTAAGTTATTTTGATGCAACAACAAAAACTGCTATTCAAACTGCCGCATCGAATGGAAATTTATCCGGGATGAGAACTTTATTAGGAGTTGACGTAACTTCGGAGGAACTTGGTGCTAGAGGCTTAGTACGAAACGATTTTAATATGCGAGTAGGTCAATCATCACTTCAAAGCTCACAATTCTTTGTAAATGCTGCCTATCCTTTAACTGATAAATTAGAATTGTATGCTTTTGGAGGAAACAGCAACAGAACTGGTGAAGCCGCCGGTTTTTACAGAAGACCAAATCAATCTAGATCGTATACCGGATTGTATCCAAATGGTTTTTTACCAGAAATACATTCTACAATCAACGATATCTCAGCAGCAGCGGGTCTTAGAGGTATAATTTTCGAAAATTGGAATTTTGACTTAAGCAATACTTTTGGAAGAAATGCATTTGATTATGGCGTTGAAAATACCGTCAATTCTTCCATGAGAGAAAACTCTCCTACTGAATTTGACGCTGGTGGATTAGCCTTTAGCCAAAACACAACCAATTTCGACATGAACCGAAAATTTGGTGATTTGAACGTTGCTTTTGGAGCTGAATACCGAAATGAAAACTATAGTATTAGTGCAGGACAACCAGAATCATATAATTTATATGATATAAATGGTGATGTCGCTTTACCAGGAGTAACCCCCGCTAATCTGATCGTAACTGATTTCTTTGGATCTATTAGAGGGAATGGCTCCCAAGTATTTCCGGGTTTCAGGCCAACAAATGCTATTGACAAAGGTCGTAACAGTACCGCTATTTATGGAGATCTTGAATATGATGTTACAGAAAAATGGTTATTGAACGGAGCCGTTCGTTTTGAAAACTATTCTGATTTCGGAAACACTACTAATTTTAAAGTTGCCAGTCGTTATAAACTAACAGACAACATTAATTTGCGTGGTGCCGTTTCCACAGGTTTTCGCGCTCCTTCTTTACATCAAATCAATTTTAATGCTACAGCGACTCAATTTGTTGGTGGTGTACCATTTGAAGTAAGCACATTTAGTAATGATTCCCCGGCAGCACAAGCCCTTGGAATCCCACAATTGAAACAAGAAGAATCTAAAAGTGCCAGTATTGGTTTTACCGCTAAAATTCCAGAAGGAAACATTACTTTGACTGCCGATGCTTATATTGTAAGAATAGATGACAGAGTAACTTTGACGGATCAATTTTCTCGTCCATCGGGAACGTTTGCTGACGGAACGCCACAGAGAGAACTTCAACAACAATTTGATCTCGCTGGAGCAAATGCGGCAACCTTTTTTGCCAATGCTATTAGTACAGAGTCTAAAGGAATTGATATCATTATAACACATAAGCTAAATTTAGGAGCCATAGTAATCAAATCTGATTTAGCTACTACTTTTTCTCAAACAAGACAAGTGGGCGCGATTAAAGGTTCACCTACTTTAGTTGCTAATGGTCAAATCAACCGCTATTTTTCTGAAATGAGCAGAGTCTATCTAGAAGAAGCCATTCCAAGAGTTAAAGGAAATTTAACCAACTCATTTACTTATAAAAAATTCGATTTCTTTTTGAGAAATGTTTACTTCGGCCAGGTTACTGATCCAAATACGGCTGATGTAAATAGAGACGGAAGAGTTGAAGGAGCAATAATAAATGGTCTAGCAGTCGAAATTGAGCATCCAATCTGGGGCGCAAAAATAATCACTGATTTATCTGTTGGTTTTAAAATTACTGGAGCTGCAAAAATTGTAATTGGAGCTAATAACATTTTTGATATTTATCCAGATGTAAATCTTGGTACACAAACTGCAATCCGACCTAGATTAGTAGGTGGAGCAATTGATTACACCGCTGTACCATCCACAATTGACTTATCTAATGCAAATCAATTTGCATATTCAAGAAACACCTCTCAATTTGGTCAAAACGGAAGATTTCTTTTCGCTAGATTAAGCTTCAGTTTCTAATAATTTATATTTTTCTAATAAAACCATCCTGTCACATCGGGATGGTTTTTTTTTGGCAAAAAGTTTAGAAAAAAAAGAATCCAAACCTTGTACCTTTGTATCTCTTAACCTTTGTCCCTAGTTTTAAATGAATTTCCAAGTAGTATCTGATTATCAGCCAAAGGGCGACCAACCACAAGCCATCGCCAAATTAACACAAGGAATAGTTGATGGAGAGCAGTTCCAAACTCTTTTAGGAGTTACTGGTTCTGGAAAAACATTTACGGTGGCCAATGTGATTCAGGAAGTACAAAGACCAACATTAGTTTTGGCACATAACAAAACGTTGGCGGCACAATTATACTCCGAATTCAAGCAGTTTTTCCCCAACAATGCCGTGGAATATTTCGTTTCCTATTACGATTATTACCAACCCGAAGCTTTTATGCCTGTAACCGGCGTTTTCATCGAAAAGGATTTATCCATCAATGAAGAACTGGAAAAAATGCGAATGTCAACCACTGCATCCTTGCTTTCTGGACGAAGAGACATTTTAGTTGTGGCCTCCGTTTCGTGTTTGTACGGTATTGGAAATCCTGTCGAATTTCAGAAAAACTTGATACCAATTGAGAAAGGACAAATTATTTCCCGCACCAAATTATTACATCAACTGGTGCAAAGTTTATATTCCAGAACGGAAGCCGATTTTAATCCTGGAAGTTTTAGAATAAAAGGAGACACCGTTGATGTGTATCCTAGTTATGCTGACGAAGCCTACCGAATCCATTTCTTTGGTGATGAAATCGAGGAAATCGAAAGTTTTGACACCAAGAACTCTCAAGTACTTGAAAAATTTGATAAACTGACGATTTATCCGGCCAATATGTTCGTGACTTCACCGGATGTTTTACAAGGTGCGATTTGGGAAATCCAACAGGATTTAGTAAAACAAGTCGATTATTTTAAGGAAATTGGAAAACATCTGGAAGCTAAACGACTGGAAGAACGTACCAATTTTGATTTGGAAATGATTCGGGAACTGGGTTATTGCTCCGGAATTGAAAATTATTCTCGTTATCTGGATGGTCGTTTACCTGGAACAAGACCTTTTTGCCTGCTGGATTATTTTCCAAGTGACTTCTTAATGGTTGTTGATGAAAGTCACGTAACACTTTCACAAGTCAGTGCGATGTATGGCGGGGATAGAAGCCGAAAAGAGAACTTAGTGGAATATGGTTTCCGACTTCCTGCAGCAATGGACAATCGTCCTTTGAAGTTTGAAGAATTTGAAGCCATGCAAAATCAGGTAATTTATGTTTCAGCAACACCTGCTGATTATGAATTGCAAAAAACGGAAGGTGTCGTTGTGGAACAGGTAATTCGTCCGACAGGATTATTGGATCCCATTATCGAAATCCGACCAAGTTTAAACCAGATTGATGATTTAATCGAAGAAATTCAGGTTCGGGCAGAAATTGACGAACGCGTTTTAGTGACAACTTTAACCAAAAGAATGGCAGAAGAACTCGCAAAATATTTAACGAAAGTCAATATTCGCTGTCGCTATATTCATTCTGAAGTCGACACTTTGGAACGAATAGAAATCATGCAAGATTTACGAAAAGGAATTTTTGATGTATTAATTGGTGTCAATTTACTTCGTGAAGGTCTGGATTTACCGGAAGTTTCTTTGGTGGCCATTTTAGATGCAGACAAAGAAGGTTTTTTACGAAGCCACCGCTCACTTACGCAAACAATTGGTCGCGCAGCAAGAAACCTGAACGGTAAAGCAATTATGTATGCGGATAAAATAACCGCCAGCATGCAAAAAACCATTGATGAAACAAATTATCGCAGAACCAAACAAATCAATTATAACACTGAAAACAATCAGACACCACAGGCATTAAACAAAAAAATAGAAAGTGCATTTACCAAAAATCCTTTGGTAGACTATGAATTGGGTCTCACTTTGAATGCCGCAGCAGAACCGGAAACTGCATATCTATCAAAAACGGAAATCGAGAAACTTATCCGGGAAAAACGGAAATCGATGGAAAAATCCGCAAAAGATCTGGACTTTATGCAGGCGGCAAAATTACGGGATGGCATCAAGAGATTGCAGCAACAATTAACTTAATTATGTTGCTCTTGAAAAACAGTCAATAAGACTTCAGAATTAATAATTGCGTTTGGCGCTTCATCCATCAGCTTCAGAATTCGTTTTGTTGCAGCAGGATTAAGTCCCATTTCAATTGCTATTTGTTGGATGTTAACAGCTTCTTTCTTGTGCAAAATTCCGTCGCTATGCATCAGTAAAGCCAATCTATAAAATTGCTGTATCCGCTGAAATTCGGATTTAATGGGCAACTGGGGCAATTCTAAATGAAACAAATCATTGAAACCTCCTTTTTCTATATTCAATTCATTGGCTATAATAAACAAAAAATCATATTCTTTCTTGTGTAAATGACCATCAACTGTAGAAAAAGCAATCATCTCCAAAAGTAAACTTCTCTTTTCTTCGAATGTATCCATCAAATTATTATTTTTAGCTAAAATATTGTTTTTAAATTGAATTACAAAACGAACTAATGATTCAACGATACCTATTATTGCTGTTTATCCTTTTTTTGATACCAGAAATCAACGCTCAAGAGCCAAGACCTTCAGTTAGAACTTCGAAGCAGCGTACGGCATCAAAACAAGTTTCCACTTTTACTATCGAGGCTCCACAGCTTCAATCGACAAAGAAAATTTGGGTGTATTTACCCCAAAATTATGCCACATCCAAAAGAAAATTATCCGTAATTTACATGCATGATGCTCAAAATTTATTTGACGCTACAACTTCTTATTCAGGTGAATGGAATATAGACGAAAAATTGGATAGCCTAAAAGCACCCGTTATTGTTATAGGAGTTGAACATGGAAATGAAAAACGCATTGATGAACTGACGCCTTTTAAAAACGAGAAATATGGAGGAGGAAAAGCAGACCGTTATTTAGAATTTATCGTAAAAACCTTAAAACCGCACATCGATAAAACGTTCAGAACCAAAACCGGCAAGAAAAACACTATCATCATGGGAAGTTCCCTTGGCGGTCTTACTTCGTATTACGCTGTTTTAAAATACCCAGAGATATTTGGAAAAGCGGGAGTATTTTCCCCTTCCTTTTGGTTTACCAAAGATATTTATGATCTGACTGAAAAGTCTAAAAAAATAAAGTCTAAAATCTATTTTCTATGTGGAGACAATGAAAGTGAAGATATGGTGACCGATTTGAATAAAATGGAATATTTACTGAATTCCAATAGATGTTCCTGCCTTAATTTGAATGAAAAGAAAATTGTAAAAGGCGGACAACACAATGAAAAATTATGGCGTGATGGTTTTGTAAAAGCTGTTTTATGGCTTGGTTACTAAATTATTCTGCTGCAAGTAAACACAACAAACATTAAAATCACATTCCTTATGGAACTAATCTTAAGAGCATACAACCTTAAACTGAAACATACATTCACGATTTCGAGAGAATCTATAGACTTTCAGCCTTCTTTGATTGTGGAATTACAAAGTGATGGTTATTCAGGTTTTGGCGAGGCAACTTCTAATCCGTACTACAAGACAACTGTTCCGGTGATGATGCAGGACTTGGAAAAAATTCGATCTGTAATTGAAACTACAACAAATGAAACCCCTGAAGAATTTTGGGCTGCGATTCATCCGTATTTAAAAGACAATATGTTTGCCTTATGCGCTTTGGATATGGCCTTTACGGATTTGTATGCTCGTAAAAAAGAAAAAAAACTGTACCAATTGTGGAATTACACTACCGATAAAAATCCATTGACGGATTACACAATAGGAATCGCATCGATAGAAAAAATGGTGGCTAAAATGAAAGAATTACCTTGGCCAATTTATAAAATAAAATTAGGTACAAAGGAAGATATTGCCATTGTTACTGAACTTAGGAAACATACTGATGCTGTTTTTAGAATTGATGCCAACTGCGGCTGGGGTGTAGCAGAAACCATAAACAATGCCGTTGAACTAAAAAAATTAGGTGTCGAGTTTTTGGAACAACCCATGAAGGCAGGCAATTGGGAAGGACACAAGGAAGTTTTCAAACATTCTGTTTTACCAATTATAGCCGACGAAAGTTGTATTATAGAAGAAGATGTAGCCAAATGTCACAATCATTTTCATGGGATAAATGTCAAATTAGTAAAATGTGGCGGACTAACTCCCGGAAGACGAATGATTCAGGAAGCCAAGAAATTAGGGTTAAAAACCATGGTGGGCTGCATGACCGAATCAACAGTTGGAATATCCGCAATTGCGCATTTATTACCGCAACTGGATTATGTAGATATGGATGGCGCACTATTATTATCCGAGGATATTGCCACAGGTATTACCATTGATTTCGGCAAAATAAGCTATTCTGACTTGAACGGAACCGGTGTAACTTTAATGTAGTTTTAAATGAAAGTCAATCAATTTCCAGATCGAATAATTGAAGTAGAAAATGAAGAATATCTTTATTTTGGCGGAACAGCTTATTTGGGTTTGCCTACACATTCCGAATTTCAAAACTTAATTATCAAAAATATTTTGCAATGGGGAACGGCGTACGGAAGTTCTAGAAGTGCCAATATTCAACTGACTGCCTACGAAAACGGAGAACGCTTTATAGCCCATTTTATCAAAGCAGATGCTGCACTTACGCTTTCATCCGGTATGCTGGCAGGGAAAATAGTTGTTGAAATACTCGAGTCGCAAACCGATTGTTTTTTTCATTTTCCAGGCACACACAGCGCCATCAAAGCTCCTAACAGCTTACCGGTTTTTATTGAAAATGAATTAAATCCTCGTTTGCTGGATACCGCAACTGAAAAAATTACGATTCTAACGGATTCTGTTCCATCCTTTCAGATAAGACCAATCGATCTTTCGATTTTAAATTCGATTCCGTCCAATAAAGAAATCACTTTGGTTATTGACGAATCGCATTCGCTTGGAATTTTGGGAACAAATGGTTGCGGAATTTATTCGACCATCAATCTTCCTAACATCAAAAGAAAAATCATGGTGGCCTCTTTAGGGAAAGCCTTTGGATTAACGGGTGGCGTAATTGCCAGTGATTCTGAATTTATTAATCAGATAAAAACTTACGATACTTATATTTCCAGTGCCGGAATGAATGCCGCATTTGTACAAACTATGACAGATGCAGCAGCAATTTATTTGCAACAGCATCAAAAACTAAAAGAAAACATTCAGTATATAGATGCTCATTTAATTAAAAACAAAACCATTCATTTTGACCCCAAGTATCCGCTTATTTATCCGAAAATCATTGGACTTACTGAAATTTTGACTGCAAATAAGATCATAGTGACCAATTTTAAATACTTGACAGATACTCAGAATTTAAATAGAATTGTAATTACTGCCAATCATAGGAAAGAAGATTTAGATACTCTAATTCAGATTTTGAATTGCAACCAATTCTAAATCTAAAATTGTGTTGCAATTGCTTTTAAACCGTACCTTTGTAAAAAATTAGAATATGATGACAAACAACGATATCTTTAAAAAACTTCGCGTCGCTTTAATGCTGCGTGACGATCAAATAGTTGAAATATTGGAATTGGTAGATTTTAGAATCACTAAATCCGAATTGGGTGCATTTTTTCGCGATGAAAAACATGAAAATTACATAGAATGTGGTGATCAGGTGTTGCGTAATTTTCTAAATGCATTGGTTATTCACTTGCGTGGAACCAAAGAAAATCCAAAAAACCCAAATGATGTTTTAGCCAAGCACAAAGCTCAAATTCCTGCAAAAGAAGGAGCTAAAGATAGACCCGAGTTTAAGGCAAAACCAAGAGACGAAGAAAAATCAAGAGGCGACGAAGCACCATCAAAATCAAGACCTGCTACAAAAAATACTTCTAAAAAACAGTATCCAAAAGGAAATTCAAAAGTCCAAATAGTGGAGAAAGTGAAATTTAATTTCGGAAAAAATAAAAAATCATAAGTAGTAAAGATTTATATCCTCTACTATATTAAATTATAAAATCCTGAACGAGAATTCAGGATTTTTTGTATATTTAGTTCATCTTAATGAATTTACGTCATCAAAATGAAACAGCTCCTAACCTTTTCTATATTATTTATTACAACATTATTTTTTGGACAAAACACTAAAAATTCAGATGCAGCTATGTTTTTTGATTCAATTTTAATGCCTGTAAATATGATGGAATATTTTGACCCAAATGAAATTGAATCTGTGAATGTAATCAAAAAAGACACTACAATAAATGCTGTTTTGTATCATGGCCAACTTTATATTGCTTCTAAAAACCCCAAGAAATATGATTTTATAGGTTTAGACCAAATTAAATCTGAATTCACAAAAATCAAAAGTAATGATGTCATTTATATGGTAAACGGAACACTAATAAAAGACAATACTGATACTTTCAAATTAGACCGAAACTATATTTTAGAAGTTGAAGTCACCAATACAGAAGCACATTACAATCTAAGAAAAAGTGACACCAAATTTGACATTATAAACATTTTGGGAAAAACCAAAGAAAATTTAGATAATAAAAATAATATTTTAATAAGAGGTCAAGAGATAATTGGTGTTAAATAGATTTTAAAAAAAAATATTAAATGACTGTGCTTTGTGAATACCAATGTAATTAATTTTATTCATAAAATGTAGCTTGATGCAACGAACGGACACCTATTTAATATTTTTCAAATCCCTTTTTAAGAACTACAGCTTAACATAGAACACCCCACTTTATCTCTGGCCCAATCGGGTCTTTTGGCAAACCACTTTTGAAAATTTGGTTGTTCATCATACGGCTTTTTAAGCATTTCGAATAATTCGTTTAGCAACGAATAATCTCCTTTATCCGCGTCATCAATACACAATTGTGCCATATAATTCCGCAATACATATTTTGGGTTCACGGCATTCATTTGATTTTTTCTTTCTGTATCCAAAAGTATTTCTTCATTGATTCGAATGCTGTATTTCTCCAACCAATCGTACCAATCTTTCAACACCGTTTCATCCAAATCCTTTTCATTGTAAAAAGCGTCTTTTATTGAATCGAAAGCGGTAATTGCAAGATCAGCTTTAGTAACATCACTCAGATTTCTAAAGAAAATCGTCATATCTGTTTCTACCCGTTCCAGCAATTGGGTCAAACTCTGAATCAAAACAATATCGGATTCTTTTTTAATTTGGAAACCGAGTTTATTTCGCATCATATCCAAATACTCCTTTTCGTATTCCGTACTAAAAGCGTCCAAAATAGTTTCAAGTGGTTTGGCCTCATGAATTAAAGGATACAACGCATTCGCCAATTGATACAAATTCCAGAGTGCAATTTCAGGTTGATTGCCAAAACGGTATCTTTTATGTTGACTGTCCGTTGTATTAGGTGTCCAGCCGGAATTATAATCTTCCAACCAACCGTAAGGCCCATAATCAATCGTGATCCCGTGAATAGACATATTATCAGTATTCATAACGCCATGAACGAAACCAACGCGTTGCCAGTGTACAATCATTTTAAGTGTAGTTCGGGTTACTTCCTGAAAAAAGGCGAGATATTTTTCGATACCTTCTCCTTGAATGTGAGGAAAATGATGTTTGATCGTAAAATCAGCCAGTAATTTGAGATTAACATAATCTTCTCGAGAAGCAAACATTTCGAAACTACCAAAACGGGTAAATGACGGAGCCACTCTGCAAACGATAGCGCCTTTTTCATAGGCAGGATTTCCATTATACATTACATCGCGCAATACCTGATCACCAGAAAGCATAAGCGATAGCGAACGTGTTGTGGGAACACCTAAATAATGCATGGCTTCAGCGCATAAATGTTCCCGTATGGAAGAACGCAATACCGCAAAACCATCTGCAGTTCTGGAATATGGAGTTGGACCTGCTCCTTTTAGTTGTAAAGTATATATCTTATTTTCATGAATAACTTCGGTGAGATTGATGGCGCGACCATCTCCCAATTGTCCGGCCCAATTCCCAAATTGATGTCCGGCATAACACAAGGCAAAAGGATTTGTTTCCGGATAAACGGTGCTTCCTGAAAAAATGTCCAAAAAATCAGCTGAAAGTAGGTCTTCATCAGAAATGCCAATGGCATGAGCCACTTCATTAGAAGCATGAATTAGTGATGGGTTGGATGGTTTTTTGGGCAACACATACGAATATGCCGATTGCTGAACCTGTCTTGGTGTATTGATTTCAATGGGGTCAGCCGGCAATTCAGAAGTGAAATTATTTTTTATGTGGAGTTTCATAATACTAAAAAACATTAAAAACAAAGATAATTGTTATAAGCCAGAAAACTTTGCACTTTCGATTATTATTATGATTTGTTCGGTCAAAATAATTAAAAATTAATCCAAAAAAAATCCTGTTTGCCGCAGCAAACAGGATTTTTCAATATATAACAATTTTCTAATTAAGAAAGTGCAGCTTTTACTTGATCTGCAGCCTCTTGAAATTCAACAGCAGATAAAATTGGCATTCCTGAATTATCAATTAATTCTTTTGCAATAGCTGCATTGGTACCTTGTAAACGAACAATGATAGGCACTTTAATGGCATCTCCCATATTTTTGTATGCATCAACAACTCCTTGCGCCACACGGTCACAACGAACGATTCCACCAAAAATATTAATCAAAATAGCTTTTACATTTGGATCTTTTAAGATAATACGGAAAGCAGTTTCAACACGTTTTGCATCAGCAGTTCCACCTACGTCAAGGAAATTAGCAGGTTCAAAACCAGCATATTTAATTAAATCCATAGTTGCCATCGCTAAACCAGCTCCGTTCACCATACATCCTACTGTACCGTCAAGATCTACATAGTTCAAACCTACTTCTTTTGCTTCCACTTCGATTGGGTTTTCCTCACGAACGTCACGCATATCAGCATATTTCTTTTGTCTGTATAAAGCATTATCATCGATATTTACTTTAGCATCTACAGCCATAATTTTATTGTCAGATGTTTTCAAAACCGGATTGATTTCAAACATCGACGCATCAGAACCTATGTACGCATTGTACAAAGAATCGATGAATTTAACCATTTCTTTGAAAGCATTTCCAGAAAGACCTAAGTTAAAAGCAATTCTTCTGGCTTGAAAACCTTGCAGTCCAACAGAAGGATCCACTTCTTCGGTAAAAATTAAATGTGGGGTGTGCTCCGCAACTTCTTCAATATCCATTCCACCTTCAGTAGAATACATAATCATGTTACGACCTGTAGCTCTATTCAATAAAACAGAAACATAAAACTCAGAAGTTTCACTTTCACCAGGATAATAAACATCTTCAGCGATTAAAACTTTATGTACTTTCTTACCTTCCGCAGAAGTTTGAGGTGTAATCAATTGCATCCCGATGATTTGTTCTGCAATTTCTTCTACTTGTTGTAAGTTTTTTGCTAGTTTAACTCCACCACCTTTTCCGCGTCCACCTGCATGAACTTGGGCTTTTACAACATACCAACTTGTACCAGTTTCGGTAGTTAATTGTTTAGCAGCAGCAACCGCTTCTACTGGACTATTAGCAACGATTCCGCGTTGAATGCGAACCCCGTAACTAGCTAAAATCTCTTTTCCTTGATATTCGTGTATGTTCATAATATAGAATTTGTCTGGATTCTGAATTTATTCCAGAATAAAAGTGCCACAAAAATAGCAAAATTAAACGTAACTGTTATTTTTTTTTTGATTTAAATGGTGTCTAAATTTCAATAGTCCAAACAAAACTACAACTCCTTTCAAAATAAAAAAATATAAAGATTAACTCCAAATTTGTTATAAATTCAAAAGCAAAATGATCAGTAAAATATTTCTTTCAAAACTATCAATCCATCGGCTTCTATTTGGTTTTCTCGTTGTAGAAAAATCAAATCGAATGCGTTAAAATCCTATTATTATGTTTTATTTAACCTTTTTCTACTATAACTGTAAAAACAAGCCGTTTTTAACTTTTACACCTATTATATGTTACTAAATCTTTAATTTTGTATAAAAAATATTAAGCATGAAAGTTAAAGAACAAGGCCTTTATTTGCCCGAATTTGAACACGACAATTGCGGAGCAGGATTCATTTGTAATCTAAATGGAATCAAATCAAATGATATTATACACAAAGCATTGGATATTCTAATCAAATTAGAACATCGGGGTGCGGTGAGTTCAGATGGCAGAACGGGAGATGGAGCGGGAATATTATTTGATATCCCTCATGATTTTTTTAAGAAAGTTTGTGATTTTGAAATCCCCGAGACAAAACAATATGCCGTAGGAATGGTCTTTATGCCCAAAAGTAAAAACCAAGTTGTTTTTTGTAAAACGACTTTCGAAACTTCGATACGCGATCAAAATTTAGAAATATTAGGATGGAGAGACGTACCGGTTGATGCCACTAATTTAGGACGAATTGCCGGTGAGAAAGAACCAACCGTGAAACAAGTGTTTGTGGGTAAAAAAGGCTTAGACCTAACGGAACAACAATTTAATGCTAAATTATTTGCAGCGAGAAAAATTGCAGAACATGCGATCCAAAATTCAAGGATTTCAGAAAGCCACATGTTCTATTTTTCCAGTTGTTCCACCACCACAATCATCTATAAAGGATTATTGATGCCGGAAGACATCAGTAGGTATTATACGGATTTATTAGATGACGATTTGGTAACCCGATTAGCTTTGGTTCATCAACGTTTTTCTACCAACACATTCCCATCTTGGGAATTAGCGCAACCGTTCCGTTACATGTGCCACAATGGTGAGATCAATACACTACGTGGAAATATTAGTCGCATGCGTGCTCGTGAGGAATTGATGAAAAGTGATGTTTTTGGTGACGATATCAAAAAATTATTTCCAATCATTTTAGAAGGAAAATCAGATTCTGCTTCAATGGATATGGTAATTGAACTGTTATTGATGACAGGCCGCTCCTTGCCGGAAGCTATGATGATGGTTGTCCCTGAAGCGTGGGAAAAACACCAGACGATGTCCGCCGATAAAAAAGCTTTTTACGAATACAATGCTTGCATCATGGAACCTTGGGATGGCCCAGCCTCTATTCCTTTTACTGATGGTAATGTTATTGGTGCTTTGTTAGATAGAAATGGATTGCGTCCTTCTCGTTATACATTGACTAAAAGTGGTTTCGTAATTATGTCTTCAGAAATTGGTGTTCTTGATATTAAACCCGAAGATGTAGTGCAACATGGTCGTTTAGAACCCGGAAAAATGTTTCTCGTGGACATGAATGAAGGCCGGATTATAGAAGATGACGAGATCAAAAATGCAATTGTCACAAAACGTCCTTATCAGCAATGGCTGGATGAAAATTTAGTACAATTATCTCAAATACCGTATACTCATAATCAAATTCCTGTAGAAAATATTGATTTTGAGACCAGACAAAGACTCTTTGGATATACACTAGAAGACTTAAAGACCATCATAAATCCTATGGGAATCCAAGGGGCAGAGGCATTAAGTTCTATGGGAAATGATACTCCTTTAGCGGTTTTGTCAGATCAGCCACAGCTTTTGTACAACTATTTCAAACAGTTATTTGCTCAGGTTACCAATCCACCATTAGATGGTATTCGCGAAGAAATCATTACTGATATTAGCCTGGCTATTGGGGGAGATTATAACATATTTGACATTGTTCCAAAACATTGTAAGAAACTAAAAATTCAAAATCCAGTAATCTCAAATGAGGATTTAGATAAAGTAAAAAATATTGATCATGCTGATTTCAAATCAGTAACAATTACAACTTTATACGACATCGAAAAAGGAGTAAATGGTTTAGAACGCGCTTTAGAAAGAGCAGTTCAAGCTACTTTCAAAGCCGTTTCTGAAGGGTGTAATATTGTAATCATTTCGGATAGAGGAGTAAGCGAAAAAATGGCTCCAATCCCAATGCTATTGGCTTGTTCCTATATTCATCATTCGATGAACATCCTGAAATCTCGTTCTAAGTTTGGAATCATCATTGAATCTGCAGAACCACGAGAGCCGCATCATTTTGCCTTATTATTTGGTTATGGTGCCAGTGCAATCAATCCTTATATGGTGAATGAAATTATTCACAACCAGGTAAATGAAGGTTTCATTACTGGTATTAAAGCAGATTACGCCATTAAAAATTACAATAAGGCGATTGCAAAAGGGATCCTGAAAATCATGAATAAAATTGGTATCTCTACGCTACATTCGTACAGAGCAGCACAGATATTTGAAATTTTGGGATTAAATAAAACATTCACTTCTAAATATTTTCCCTACACTCCTTCCAGAATTGAAGGAATTGGTCTAATGGAAATCGAAAAAGAAATCAAAAAAAGATACCAGAAAGCTTTTCCAAATTCGAAAGTGAGTAATTTACTGCCTCTGGAAATTGGCGGAATTTACAGATGGAGAAGATCAGGAGAAAAACACATGTTTAATCCAACAACGATTTCTAAATTACAACAAGCGGTACGTTTAAATAGTCCTGAAAGTTATAAGGAATACTCTGACATGGTTAATGACCAAAGTGAAAATCTAATGACAATTAGAGGTTTGTTTGAGTTCAATAATCTGGATCCTATTTCAATTGATGAAGTCGAACCTTGGACCGAAATTGTAAAAAAATTCAAAACTGGAGCCATGTCCTATGGTTCAATCAGTCAGGAAGCCCATGAAAATCTAGCAATTGCTATGAATAGAATTGGTGGAAAAAGCAACTCTGGAGAAGGTGGAGAAGATCCAAAACGATTCCAAAAAGACTTAAATGGAGATTCTAGAAATAGTGCTATCAAGCAAGTTGCCTCCGGAAGATTTGGAGTGTCTATCAACTATTTGACGAATGCCAAAGAGATTCAAATAAAAATGGCTCAAGGGGCAAAGCCCGGAGAGGGTGGTCAATTACCCGGCGAAAAAGTAGTGCCTTGGATTGCCGAAGTACGAAATTCTACGCCTTATGTTGGATTAATTTCACCGCCGCCACACCACGATATTTATTCTATTGAAGATTTATCCCAATTAATTTTTGATCTAAAAAATGCCAATCGTGAAGCCAGAATTAATGTAAAATTAGTTTCAGAAGTGGGCGTTGGAACGATCGCTGCCGGTGTTGCCAAAGCAAAAGCCGATGTGATTTTGATTTCAGGATACGATGGAGGAACTGGAGCTGCACCATTAACTTCACTACAACACACCGGTATTCCATGGGAACTTGGCCTTGCCGAAGCACAACAGACCTTAATCTTGAATGATTTAAGAAGCCGTGTCGTATTAGAATGTGACGGACAATTGAAAACAGGACGTGATGTAGCTATTGCAGCTTTACTTGGAGCTGAAGAATTTGGATTTGCGACTGCTCCTTTAGTCGCATCCGGTTGTATTATGATGAGAGCCTGTCACTTGAACACCTGCCCCGTAGGTATTGCGACACAAGATCCAGAACTGAGAAAAAATTTCAAAGGAACACCGGAACATATTATTAACTTTATGTATTTTATTGCTGAGGAGTTAAGAGAAATCATGGCGCAACTTGGATACAGAACCTTAAAGGAAATGGTGGGTCAATCTCAAAAATTAAATGTCAATAAAGCCATCAAGCATTATAAAGCCAGCGGATTAGATTTATCGGCTATTTTGTACAAACCTGAAAAAGCAAAAGAGGTTCCAAACCACAATACTACAACACAAGATCACGCACTAGAACACGTGCTTGACTTTGACATCATAAAAGCCGCTATTCCATCCATTTACAGGAAAGAGAAAACGAGAGTTACATTTGATATTAAAAATACAGATCGTTCCGTTGGCGCTATATTGAGTAATGAAATTTCAAAAATATATGGTGCACAAGGATTACCAGATGATACCATATTGGTAGATTTCACAGGTTCAGCAGGTCAAAGTTTTGGTGCTTTTGCAACTAATGGCTTGTCCTTTAAAATACATGGAAACTGTAATGATTATTTAGGAAAAGGACTTTCTGGTGCAAAACTAATTATTAAAGTTCCTCCTACTGCTACTTTTAAACCAGAAGAAAACATCATTATTGGTAATGTAGCACTGTATGGCGCTATTAGTGGCGAAGCCTATATTAACGGTATGGCGGGAGAACGTTTTTGTGTTCGAAACTCGGGAGCAACAGCTGTTGTTGAAGGAATTGGAGATCATGGATGTGAGTATATGACAGGCGGAACAGTGGTGATCCTTGGCAAAACAGGAAGAAATTTTGCAGCAGGAATGAGCGGTGGCATTGCGTATGTTTTTGATCCAAATAAAAAATTCGACGCTACTCTTTGTAATATGGAAATGGTCGCTTTTGAAACATTAGAAGATGATGACTTTACTAAACTGAGACGTTTAATAAAAAATCATTCATTGTACACCAATAGTCCACTTGCAAAAAGAATTTTAGAAGATTGGGAAAACCAACTCAACCATTTTGTCAAAGTGATGCCTACTGATTACAAAAAGGCATTAGAAAGATTAGCCGAAGAAAAAAAAATTGAAGAACTACTAGCACTATAGTTATGGGAAAGATAGGAGGATTTAAAGAATATAATAGAACAGATGAAAGCACTGTACTAGTTGAAGAGCGTGTATCAAATTACAATGAGTTTACAATTCAGTTAGAAAAAGATAAAATTAAAGAACAAGGATCCAGGTGCATGGATTGTGGGATTCCTTTTTGCCACAGCGCCTGTCCGTTGGGAAATTTAATTCCTGATTTTAACGATATGGTGCATCAGGAAGAATGGGAAGGTGCCTTGAAAATATTACAATCAACCAATAATTTTCCTGAATTTACGGGTCGTTTATGCCCCGCTCCATGTGAAAAGTCATGTGTGTTAGGAATTATAAGTGAGCCAGTAGCAATTGAAAATATTGAAAAAAATATTATCGAAAGAGGTTTTGCTGAAGGTTGGATCAAACCACAACCTCCAGAAGTTAGAACAGGAAAAACAGTCGCCGTTATTGGCTCCGGTCCTGCTGGATTAGCAGCAGCACAACAGTTAAATCGTGCAGGACACACCGTTACCGTTTTTGAAAGAGACAACGCCATTGGTGGATTACTACGATACGGAATTCCAAATTTCAAATTAGAAAAAGGAATTATCGACAGACGTGTTGCTGTTTTAGAAGCTGAAGGAATCACTTTTAAAACGAATATAAATGTTGGCGTAAACTATAGTGTTGAAGAATTGAACGCTTTTGATTCAATCGTATTATGCGGTGGCGCCACAGAAAGAAGAAGTTTGCCTACCAAAGGAATAGAAAGTCAAGGAGTGGTGCAGGCAATGACTTTCTTGACACAACAAACTAAATCACTATATGGTGAAGTAATTCCAGGTCAAATAATGGCTACCGGTAAGGATGTGATCGTTATAGGTGGCGGAGATACTGGTTCTGATTGTGTGGGAACATCAAACAGACATGGAGCTAAATCAGTGACTAATTTTGAGATTTTACCTAAACCACCCGTTGGAAGAAGTGAAACTACCCCTTGGCCGTTTTGGCCATTGCAATTAAAAACGTCCTCTTCTCATGAAGAAGGGTGTAATAGAAACTGGTTGATCAATACCAAAGAATTCATTTCTAATGAAAGCGGCCAACTTGTAGGTTTAAAAACCGTTGAAGTGGCTTGGAAAATGACAGCGGGACAAAGACCTGAATTGATAGAAAAAGAAGGTTCAGAAAAAATTTGGCCATGTGATTTAGCTTTATTGGCACTCGGATTTACGGGTCCTGAAAAAACATTAAGTGATCAATTAGGATTAGAAACTGATATGAGAAGCAATTATAAAGCAACAAATTATCAAACGAATGTTCCTCATATATTTACTGCAGGTGACATGCGAAGAGGACAATCTTTAATTGTATGGGCAATATCTGAAGGTCGTGAGGCAGCCAGAGAAGTCGATAAATACTTGATGGGGTATACCAATTTACCTACCAAAGGAAATGGTGATTTACCCAACTTATAATTCTTGCTACCATTTTGTAACCCTTGACAGAAAAATTTGTCAAGGGTTATTTTTTTTTAAATCAACAATAGATGTTCAAATTATAACTTTTTGTTATAATTTGTTAGAATTCAGTTATTAGCTTGTAGGACTAAATAAAGAGTAATAAATTTGCTGAAAATTAATAACCATGCAATCAAAAGACTTACTACAATTAGCAGAACAATTTGGCAGTCCAATATACGTTTATGATGCCGAAAAAATACAATCTCAATACAATAGATTAACTAAAGCTTTTTCTAAAGTAGATACATTACGCATCAATTATGCCATGAAAGCATTGTCAAATGTTGCAATACTCCAATTATTAAAGGATATGGGAGCTGGTCTAGATACCGTTTCTATTCAAGAAGTGCTATTAGGCCTTCATGCCGGTTATGCACCCGAAAAAATATTTTATACTCCAAACGGAGTTTCTCTCGAAGAAATTGAAGAAGTTAACGCGATGGGAGTTCAAATAAATATTGATAATTTATCAATATTAGAACAATTTGGGACTAAACATCCTAACGTACCTGTTTGTATTCGAATCAATCCACACGTAATGGCTGGTGGAAATACAAATATTTCTGTAGGACATATCGATAGTAAATTTGGAATCTCGATTCATCAATTGCCACACCTTGTTCGTATTGTAGAAAACACCAAAATGAATATAGTAGGCATTCACATGCACACTGGTTCTGATATTTTAGACATCGAAGTCTTTTTATATGCTGCCGAAATATTATTTGATGCGGCTAAAAACTTCAAAAATCTTGAATTCCTAGACTTTGGAAGTGGATTTAAAGTGCCATATAAAAAAGACGATATCGAAACGGACATCGAAGAATTAGGCAAAAAACTATCCAAAAGATTCAATGCGTTTTGTACTGAATATGGAAAAGAATTAACCTTGATATTTGAGCCCGGCAAATTTTTAGTTAGCGAGGCTGGCTTCTTTTTAGCTAAAGTTAATGTAGTAAAACAAACCACTTCGACTGTTTTTGCTGGAATAGACAGTGGTTTTAATCACCTTATCAGACCAATGTTGTACGGATCGCAACATCATATCGAAAACATCTCTAACCCCAAAGGAAAAGAACGTTTTTACTCCGTAGTAGGATACATTTGTGAAACGGATACTTTTGCAAACAACAGAAGGATTTCAGAAATCAAAGAAGGGGATATTTTATGTTTTAGAAACGCCGGAGCCTACTGCTTCTCAATGGCATCAAATTACAACTCCAGATACAAGCCTGCAGAGGTTTTATGGCTAAATGGAGAAGGCCATTTAATCCGTGCCCACGAAAGTTTTGAAGATTTACTTAAAAACCAGATTCCGTTACCCATAGCAGCGACAGTCTAAAATAGGAATCCCATTTGTCCATGCAAATGGGATTTTTTTATTATTAAACCCATAGCCATTTGAAACCTGTTTCATTCCAAAAAAATAATCAATCCTTAACATACTGCGTGAAGTAGTTTCTTTACATTTGGAATTCTTACAAAAAAAAGAAACAATGAATAGACGGAAATTTTTCAAGAATGGTTCTTTATTTGCAATTGGCGCAACTGTACTAAATCCTTTTGAAGGCAATTCACAAAATAAATTTTAGCCTAAACAAGACTCTGAAAATCCTGTAAAATAAAAAACGCCCGTCTTTATCGTAAAGACGGGCGTTTTATTATTAAACTCGACTTAGGTTTATTTATCGTCATCTAAAAGTGTGTCTAACACTTCAGACTCCGTACCATTTGGAAAAGGAATTTTTAGCATTTGTGAAAGTGTAGGAGCAATTTGCGTAATGTACTTTTTAGCATGCAACTCCCCTTTAGGAACTTTCCAACCATAAAAAAGCAACGGTACATGAGTATCATAGCTATTAAGTGTTCCGTGCGTAGTTCCGGTAGCTTGATACTGCATGTAACCCGCCTTATCTAACACCACAATTTCACCATTTTGTCTCGGATCATATCCCTTAGAAATAAAACTCAAAAAATAATCATCTCCGGAAGAAGCTAAAATTTCTTCCTCAGTATACACTCTTTTAACTTGCTCCTGTGTCATCAAAAACGTCTTAAAACTTTGTTTTACAACATTCATATCCAATCCTTTATTATTAATAATTTCTGTATTAAAAAACAGATTAAAATTAGAATAATCCAAAACTAAATCAGCACCGAAACTTTCGTTAGAAAACTTTTTCAATGCTGCAACAATATCTTTAGAAGGTATGTTTTTTACATTGTATTTATTATCTTTTAAATAATTTGGATTTTCGGCGCCTGCATGATCAGCAGTCAAAAAAAGCAAATAATTATCTTTTCCAACCGTTTTATCTAAGTAGGTTAAAAACTGAGCAATAGTCTCATCTAAACGTAAATAAGTATCTTGCAACTCCATAGAACGAGGCCCAAAAGTGTGACCAACATAATCAGTAGAAGAGAAACTAACAGTCAAAAAATCTGTTATATCATCTTTTCCGAGGGATTCGTTTTCTATAGCTTTCATCGCCAAGTCAGCTAAAATATCATTGCCAAAAGGAGTAGAACGTAAAATATCAGCCCCTTTTTCTTTATAAATTTCTTTCAAATCATAAGGAAAAACAGGTCTTTTAGTTTTATCCAATTTTCCTTCATATGGATTATCATCTGCAAGACTTTCATTATAAGTAGCAACCGGCTTAAATAAATCCCAGCCTCTATTGATATAATTCATATATCGTTTTTCTTCATTGAATTCTGTAACCCAATCCGGTAATGCTAAACCATAAAAAGTACTTGAAATAAAGGCTCCTGTTTTACTGTACCAAAAAGCCCAATTGGCAAAGTGACCTGCTGGTAAAATGGCACCACGATCTTTGATACTCAACCCGATTACTTTGCCTTCAAAATTTGTTGCCATTCTTAATTCATCAGTGATGGTGGTGCTTAAAAGGTTTTTTGGAGACATAGCCCCCTCATTTTCTAAACCATCCCCAACTGTTTTCACAGAGGCATCGTCAGTGCAATACAAATCCTTTCCTGTCGCTTTATTAAACCAATCATTCCCTACAATGCCATGAGTAGATGGTGTAGCTCCAGTAAAAATACTGGCATGACCAGGGGCAGTATAGGTGGGTACAAAATTATAATGCATGTTATGAAAAGTGTACCCCTTATCCATTAATCTTTTAAATCCATTTGATGAAAAATCATCCGAAAAACGATATAAATATTCCATTTTCATTTGATCCACAACGATACCAACTACTAATTTGGGTCTTTGCTGCGCTTGCAAATTTGACATAAGAATAAAGACACAAAACAAAAATATTTTTTTCATAATAAAAATTTTAATTTTACAAAAGTACATTTTTGATTTCGAAAAAACTTAACTATGGAAAATTTACCTATGAATTTAACGGTAACATAACCATTACAATTCTAGTAGCATGAAAACAAGTCAATAAAATTCTCAAACTATTAAAATACTAATTTAATTAAAAAAATCTCGTTAAAAAAACTGCCCCAAAATAATAGAAATGGACATTAACAAAGAAAGGCGACGAACCGAGCCCGCATGGCGAACACGTGGTATCTATAAACAAAAGAACCCCAGTCTTTTCAGAC
>NZ_RYDM01000006.1:0-210789 GCF_003984825.1 Flavobacterium sp. RSP46 | reverse complement strand
TGTCGTCGCCTTTCTTTATTTGAACCCCAGTCTGAAAAGACTGGGGTTCTTTTGTTTATAGATACCACGTGTTCGCCATGCGGGCTCGGTTCGTCGCCTTTCTTTGAAAACCCCTATTCCGATCGGAATAGGTTTTTTTTTGTTTTATCTTTAAACAGGCTTATCGTTGTGCTGTCAACAATTTTAACATTCTTTCCTAATGCTATCTGAATTCGGCTGTCCGACAAAACAAAGCTATATTTCTTGAGCAAGTTGTTGTAAATTTCTTCAAAAAAATCCACTTTTCTTCCCTTGTTTGCGTCCGACAAAGTGCTCTTTTTTGGAAGATGGCTGATTCTGACAGCTTCCTCTTTACCTGATAAACCGAGCATTCCTCCAGCATCTTCACGCAAAGAATTACACTTTTCTAAACAGCAAAAAACCATACTAAATAAATGATCCTTGCATTTGAAATGCTTGACATACCTATCAGAATCATGCTTTTAACAACTTTCTGAATCATTGAATCATCTATTAAAGAAATCAACTGTCCGAAAACAGATTTAGTCGAAAAATACTTATTTTTACCCATCGTTATTTGATTTTTGCAACTCAAAATTATGATGTTTTTTAAGAAGCCATTAATTTGGCTTCTTTTTTATCGGACAATAATGTTTTTTATTTGGTAAATCAATTTAAATATTTATTTTTAAAACTTTAAATTAATACTCTTTTTTTTTAAATATAACCATATTTTTTTAATTACAACTTTCAGTTTATGAATAAAAAACTACTTTCATTTTTACTGTTTCATTTGTTATTTGGTTCTACTTTAAGTGCTGAAAATTTAAATAATAGTATAATATTTTATGATTTAAATTTTAAGTTGTTTTACGAATCAATTTCTTTGGATACCATTAAAAAACAGAATAAGAAAATAAATTTTCTACGAAGTTCAAAAACTTCGACTGTTTTACCAGCCCCTGCTACTACAGCAGGGAGTTTATGTGGTGACGGTATCAATCCAGTACAAGTTAATATTTCTGCATTTGGAACTAATGGTACTGAAATTATTGAGTGGTTTACTTCGCAAATTTCAGTTATCCCCATTTATATTGGGAATGTTTATAGTCCAAATATCAGTGGAACTAGGACTTATTATGTACAAAGTAGATCTGGCGGAGATGTGAGTATTCGTGTGCCAGTGGTGGCTTCTGTTTACGTAGTTCCTCCCGCTGTTACCTTATCCGTTTCCCCTGCTGCTGATTCATCTTCCCCTTTATGTTTAAGTACACCTGTAGTTTTTACGGCCACAGGTGGTGCTGATTTCTTTGAATTTTCAGTAGATGGGGTTGTTAAGCAAGGGATGTCAACTACTAAAACATTTGCTACAAATGCCTTAACAGACGGACAGGTGGTAAGGGTGCGAACACGATATGCTGTCAATTTTGATGGAAATATTACTGAAAAAGCTTGGGGTACCGGATCATTAGAAGATAATTTTCTTTCTGCTCCATTGTCAGCTAATGCTTCTACTGGTTATATTAATGCAATAAAAATTAGCCCAACTGAAGATAAATTAACGTTTGGTATACTTGGGAAAGTACTAAGTAACAGAAGAGTTTTATTGTTTCTAGATACAAAAGCTGGAGGATTTAATACCTCTAATTATGGAGATGAAAATGGAGCGACACCTTTAGTCAATGCATTTAATTACTTCAATAATAATCCAAGTACTTTTGACTCCTATTTTCAAGCAGATTATTGCCTTGCTATTGGAACAGATTTAGACGGAAGTAATTATAGGGCGGATATTATCGAGTTAAGAACAGGAACGTCAATTAAATCTAATATAGGAATTGTTACCTCAGGACACCCTTCTTCGGTCTTGGGTGTGAATAAAAATAACTCTGGAATTAATGATTATAGTTTGGGCTTTGAAGTTGAAATTTTAAAGTCGCTTATTGGGTATACAACCGGGGATATTAAATTTTTTGCCTTAACTGTGGCTGATAAGAATGAAACGAATTATTCAGTTATGAATTCTTTGTTAAGTCCAGAAAGAACCAGTAATTTGGATTATGGAAATGGAGCTGTAGATTATAATCTTAAAGATTCAAATCCTGTGGTAGTTGCTTCATCTGCATTGACAGCTTGTTATGCAGAGGCAAATATTACAATGAGTTTTATTGAAAATCCAACTATTGCTACAGTTGCTGGAAATCAGTATAAGTGTGTTTTGACAAGTGATCCTTTGGGTGGTAGTGTTCCTTCAGTAGGTACTGGTTCTTGGTCAAAAAAATCTGGCCCTGGAAACGTTACTTTTAGTGATGCTACTAATGGATTTTCTACGGCCATGGTGGGTTCCGAGGGCGTGTATGTATTTACATGGACAATTTCTAATGGTCAATGTAGTCCCTCAACAGCTGATATTATTGTAGAGTATAAGATAACGTCTCCTCCTAAAATAGTTGCTATCATGCAACCAACTTGTACTTATAATTCAGGAAGTGTTTTATTAAATGGATTGCCTTTAGCTGGGACTTGGACGATAACGCCGTCTATAGGTAATCCTGTTTCTGGGTCTGGAAGTAGTTATGAATTTAGTAACTTAATGGCGGCTACAGTTTATACGTTTACTGTTACGGGTTCGAATAATTGTCCTTCAGTTCCATCAGCACCGGTGACAATTAGTGCGATTCCACTTCCTCCAATTGTTCCAACAACTTCAAGCGTGGAGCAACCAACTTGTGCAATTCCATCTGGAAGGATTTCAATCACTACGCAATTGGGAGTAGAATATAGTTTAGATGGAACCACCTATCAATCTTCGAATGTTTTTTCCGGTTTAACACCAAATACGTATACGTTGTATGTACGAAATACAGCAGATACCACGTGCTTGACACCGTCATCGGTTACAATCACGATTAATGCAATTCCACTTCCTCCGGTTGTTCCAACAACGTCAAGTGTAGGACAACCCACATGTGCAATTCCATCTGGAAGGATTTCAATCACTACGCAATCGGGAGTAGAATATAGTTTGGATGGAACCAGTTATCAATCTTCGAATGTTTTTTCCGGTTTGACACCAAATACGTATACGTTGTATGTACGAAATACAGCAGATGCTACGTGTTTGACACCGTCTTTGGTTGCAATCACGATTAATGCAATTCCACTTCCTCCAATTGTTCCCACTGCGTCAAGTGTAGTGCAGCCCACATGCGCAGTTCCCTCAGGAAGTATTGTAATAACAACTCAACTTGGAATAGCATACAGTTTGAACGGGGTGACGTACCAATCTTCGAATACTTTTTCAGGCTTGGCTCCCAATAATTATACTTTGTATGTAAGAAATACAATGGATAATACATGTGTAATTCAATCATTATCAGCAATTACTATTAATTCTATTCCACTTTTCCCTGTAGTTCCAACATCGACAACTGTGATTCAGCCAACGTGTGCGATTCCTTCAGGAACTATCATAATAGCAGTTCAATCTGGAGTTGAGTATAGTTTGAATGGTTCAACTTATCAATCCTCGAATACATTTTCTGGATTAGCACCAAATAATTATACGTTGTATGTACGAAATAGTACTGACAATACATGTTCCGTTATAAGTCTGGTGCGTGTAACCGTTAATCCACTTCCGTTAGTACCGTCAACTCCAACTTTGGGACAAGTTATACAACCAACTTGCTTAGCACTTTCAGGAAGTATTACAATTAATACTCAAGCAGATGTTGAATACAGTATAGGTAGTGGGTATCAAAACAGTCCTATTTTTAATAATTTGGCTCCTGGGAAATACACTATTAGTGTGCGATTTTCAAATAGTATTGCGTGTATCACTTTAGGTTCTGAGGTAACGATAAATGCTACTCCTGCACAAATTCAGTTTGAAACTATAGGTGATTGTGAAAATAAAGAGTACACTTTAACTGTAAATCCAGTAGCGGGTTCTTATGATCCAAATGAGGTTTCCTATCAATGGAAGGATAAAGATGGCAATCCGGTTGGAACAAATTCAAATGTTTTAAATGTTACTGATGTGATCGCTTCAGCTTCGGGAGGACAAGTTGTTTTTCCTGTGTTGTATTCACTTACGGTGACTTCCCCTAATTCAGATTGTGAAACATCAGCCAATATTACAGCAGAATTTATTCATTGTAACATCCAAAAAGGAATTTCTCCGGACGGAAATGGTTCAAATGAGTATTTCGATTTAAGATTGATGGGTGTCAAAAAACTGGAAATATTTAACAGATACGGTATTAAGGTTTATAGTCAAGAGAATTATACAAACCAATGGAAAGGCCAGTCAAGCAAAGGAGAAAATCTTCCGGATACTACTTATTATTATGTAATCGAATTCAAAAGTGGCGCGCCAAAAACAGGTTGGGTTTATCTAATCAGAGAAAAATAGTAATTAATTATATTTATTAGTCCACCATCATCTCAAATCGACTCATAAACTGAAAAATAAATTGATATGAACAAAATACTATTGATGTTTCTTTTAATTCTTATTCCCTATATGGATGCTAAAGCGCAACAAGACCCGCATTACACACAGTATATGTATAATATGAATGTCATTAATCCGGCCTATGCAGGTTCTAAAGAGAGTCTTTCTTTGGGGGTTCTATACAGAAAACAATGGGTTAATATAGAAGATGCTCCTGCTTCTTTTACTTTTTCTGGTCATGCACCTGCAGGAAAAAATGTAGGAGTAGGAATCTCTTTTATATCGGATAAAATTGGGCCAGTAACTGAGCAAAATGTTTTTGGAGATTTCTCATATACACTGAAATTTGGCGATACCCGGCGATTGGCATTTGGATTAAAAGCGGGTGTTTCTTTTCACAGAGTTGGGCTTAGGGAAATTCAATCGAGTTTGCCAGACCCATCGGAAGGTGTTTTTGGAGAAGATATAAGTGATAGTTCACTGAATTTAGGAACAGGCTTGTTCTATTATACGGATAAATATTATGTAGCTTTTTCTCTTCCTAATATTTTAAAAGCAAATCATTTAGATTATAATGGACGAGAATATGGCTCAGATGTGTCACATTATTTCCTTACTGCAGGTTATGTTTTCGATGTTAATTATGAACTCAAATTCAAGCCTTCTTTAATGCTGAAGTCAGCCTTTAATGTAACTCCTTCTTTAGATCTGTCAGCTAATTTTTTATTTCAGGAAAAGTTCGAGATTGGAGCAACTTACAGATTGCAAGACAGTTTTGGCGGAATGATCAATTTTGCCGTGACTTCAGAATTAAGAATCGGATATGCTTATGATCATATTGTTTCAGATTTAAAAGTAACGGCTCCTTCGTCACATGAATTCATATTATTATATGATTTATTTGAGTCGAAAAAAGTATCCCGTTCCCCTAGATTTTTCTAAAATTTAATTACTCAACGTAATGAAAAAAAATACAATACTACTGTTTTTTGTGTTAGCAAGTTTTTCGCCTTTTGCACAAAATAAAGAGACTAAAAATGCAGATAAATTAGTGAAAAGCTATCAATATATTGAAGCCGTTCAAGAATATCTGAATTTAGTTGAAAATGGAAATACCGATCCGTACGTTAATAAACAATTGGGAGATTGTTATTACACTATGCGTAATACACTAGAATCTGAAATGTGGTACGCTAAAGCAATACAATCACAACAAGATGCAGAAACCTATTACAGGTATGCTCAAATGCTTAAATCGAATGGTAAATATGTGGAATCCAATACGCAAATGAAAATATTTTCCGCTTTAGTACAGGACGATCTGAAAGCCAAACAATTTAATAAAAATCTAAATTACCTTTCAGATTTAAACGCTATAAAAAAACAATTTGAGGTAAATGAAATTTCAGTGAATTCAGAACGGTCTGATTTTGGGGCAGTTCTTTATGGCGATGTGCTTTATTTTGCCAGTGCCAGAAATGAAAGTAACAAAATTTATGGATGGAATAACGAACCTTTTTTAGATATTTATCAGTCGTCTTATAGTGCTAACGGAACGTATTCAGAACCAATTCCTGTGGATGAATTAAATAGCAGGTTTCATGAAGGTCCGGTTACATTAACCAAAAACGGTAATGTTGTTTATTTTTCGAGTGAAAGTTTCAATGATAAATTATTCGAAAATGATAAAACGCACAAGTTGAAGTTTGGTCAAGTCAATTTGTATAAAGCAACTAAAGAAAACGGAAAATGGAGCAACATAACGCCGTTGCCGTTTAATAGTAAAAGTTATTCTACGGGCAATCCATCGATAGACAAAGAAGGAAAAATGCTATATTTCGTATCTAATATGCCAGGTTCAATAGGAGGAACAGATATATGGAAAGTAGCGGTGAACAGTGATGAAACTTTTGGAGCACCTGAAAATTTAGGAAATAAAATTAACACCGTCGGTGATGAGAATTTTCCTTTTATAACGGATGATTATAGGTTGTATTTTTCATCAAATGGGCTGACGGGTTTTGGAGGCTTAGACGTTTTTTCTGTAGATTTAAATAAAAATTTGGAACCCAATAATCTTGGAAAACCTATAAATACAGAAAAAGATGACTTTGCTTTTACTTTCAATACAGATAAAAATATAGGATATGTTTCCAGTAACCGTTCCGGGAAAGATCACATTTATAGCGCAAGTCCGATCTGTAATGCTGAAATTTTAGTTGTAGTCAAAAATGCTAAAACTGCAACGTTTTTAGCGAATTCTAAAGTAGTAATTTCAGATTCGACGAATATTATTTTAGAGACACAGATTTCTAATGTAAATGGGGAGGTTGTTTTTAACGTTGAGTGTCAAAAACCATACACGATTGAAGTTTTTAAGGACGGTTATGTTACTAAATCATTTCCTGTAACTGAAATTAGTGAAGGAAAAGGTATCGTTGATGCTTTGATTGATCAAATTGAACTAATTGTTACGGAAACCGAAATTATTTTGAATCCTATTTATTTCGATTACAACAAAAGTAATATAACAAAAAAAGGCGCGACAGAACTTGATAAATTGGTTTATGTGATGGCTCAAAATGATCAATTAAAAATTAATGTAAAGGCACATACGGATTCCAGAGGAACAGAGGAATTTAACTTGGATCTTTCTGAGAGAAGAGCAAATGCTGCGGTAGCTTACATTGTTTCAAAAGGAATTAGTGTTGATAAAATAACAGGAGAAGGGTTTGGTGAATCAGAATTTAAAGTGGATTGTCAAGAGAATTGTACCGAAGCGGAGCATGCCTTAAACAGACGTTCGGAGTTTATGATCGTTAAATAATAGACTAGAATTTTAAGTAAACAAAAACAGGATACCGTAAAGCATCCTGTTTTTATTTACTATTAGATTGTCTGT
Source organism: Flavobacterium sp. RSP46 (assembly GCF_003984825.1). NCBI lineage: Bacteria > Pseudomonadati > Bacteroidota > Flavobacteriia > Flavobacteriales > Flavobacteriaceae > Flavobacterium > Flavobacterium sp. RSP46. The sequence continues at coordinate 203,428 of NZ_RYDM01000006.1, read as the reverse complement.
TTAATTATCCATGAATCGTTTCCTGTTTTCCGTAATTAGTGATAATTGATCCTTCAAATTCTATCCATGCTGCCCATCTTTTGTCAACATCTACATTATCAGCATATTTCCGTGCAAATCTCAAAAATGTGGTGTAATGTCCCGCTTCACTAATCATTAAATCTCTGTAAAAAGTAGCCAGTTCAACATCTTTTATGTTTTCTGATAAAACTTTAAATCGTTCACAGCTTCTTGCTTCAATCATTGCTGAAAATAATAATCGGTCACACAATGCATCTTTTCGGCTGCCATCTTTTTTCATGAATTTGAAAAGTTCATTTACATAATGGTCTTTTCTTTCTCTGCCTAAAGTCAATCCTTTGCTTTTTATTAAGTCATGTACCATTTGCAGATGTTCTAACTCTTCTCTTGCAATTATTAACATTTCGGTTACTAGTTCTTCTATTTCCGAGTTGTAGGTAACAATACTGATGGCATTTGAAGCAGCCTTTTGCTCGCACCACGCATGATCCGTTAGAATTTCTTCTATATTTGATTCAACTATATTTACCCAACGCGGGTCTGTGGCTAATTTTAATCCTAACATACTGATGAAATTTATTTGTGCAAAATTAGTGTTTTATAATCTATTTTTGATTCAAATGACTGGATTGAACTCAAAATAGCATTATTTTGCAATTGAAATTTTATAATACTATGAATCAAGTTCAAAAGCTTTTAATTATTGGTTTTGTTTGGCCGGAACCCAATTCGTCTGCAGCGGGAGGAAGGATGATGGAATTGATTTCACTCTTTAAAGCGCAAGGTTTTAGCATTACGTTTGCCAGTCCTGCACAAAACAGTGATTACATGGTTGATTTACAAGAGTACGAAGTGGAGAAAATAGCAATAGAACTTAATAATTCCAGTTTTGATGTTTTTATAAAAGAACTGAATCCTGGTGTGGTTTTGTTTGACCGTTTTATGATGGAAGAGCAATTTGGTTGGCGTGTTGCCGAAAATTGTCCGGATGCGTTACGGTTGCTAGATACCGAAGATTTACATTGCCTAAGATTGGCTCGTCAGAAAGCATTCAAAGAAAATCGTTCCTTTAAGACTACTGATTTATTTGTTGAAGAGGTAGCCAAACGCGAAATAGCCAGTATTTTACGTTGTGATTTGTCTTTGATGATTTCTGAATTTGAAGTGGAACTTTTGGAATCTACATTTAAAATTGAGAAAGCCTTATTGTATTATTTGCCTTTTTTATTGGAACCAATTGTTGTTGCCGAAATAGACAAGCTACCTTTCTTTGAAAAACGAAAAGACTTTGTTTTTATCGGGAATTTTCTTCATGAGCCCAATTGGAATGCGGTTCAGTATTTAAAAGAAACGATTTGGCCCTTAATTAAGATGCGTTTGCCAGAAACAGTTTTGAATATTTATGGTGCTTATCCTTCTCAAAAAGTATTGCAATTGCATAATAAGAAAGAAGGCTTCTTAATCATGGGACGTACCATTGATGCGAAAGAAGTTGTGAAGGAAGCACGAGTGGTTTTGGCTCCTTTGCGTTTTGGGGCGGGTATTAAAGGGAAATTATTAGAAGCCATGCAATGCGGAACGCCAAGCGTAACAACTACTATTGGTTCAGAATCCATGCATGGTGATTTGTCTTGGAACGGTAACATCACGGATGATGTTGTTGATTTTGCGGATGTGGCAGTACAATTATATCAAGACAAAACAATTTGGCTTCAAGCCCAACAAAATGGACTGAAAATTATTAATCAGCGCTATGTAAAATATTTGTTCGAAAATAACTTTAGAACTAAAATAGAATTTTTATGTGCTAATTTGAAGGAACATCGTCTGCGTAATTTTATGGGAGCCATGTTGCAACACCATACTTTAAAAAGCACAAAATATATGTCTCGCTGGATTGAAGAGAAGAATAAATAAAAAATCCCGTCAAGTTTTTGAAACAAGACGGGATTTGTATTTTAAAAACGGAGTTATTACGCAAGCATCGTTACTGGGTTTTCTATAAATTGTTTCAATGTTTGTAAAAATTGAGCTCCAGTTGCGCCATCAATTGTTCTGTGGTCGCAAGCTAAAGATAACATCATTGTGTTTCCTACCACAATCTGACCATTTTTCACTACTGGTTTTTCTACTATAGCTCCTACAGATAGAATAGCAGAATTGGGTTGGTTAATGATTGAGTTGAACTCAGTAATACCAAACATTCCAAGATTAGAAACGGTAAAAGTACTTCCTTCCATTTCTGTAGGTAATAATTTTTTGTTTTTAGCTCTTCCTGCAAGATCTCTTACGCTTCCGCCAATTTGAGATAAACTCATAGCATCTGTAAAACGCAATACAGGAACTACTAATCCGTCTTCAACCGCTACAGCAACTCCTATATTCACGTGATGGTTTATAAGAATTGAATCTTCTCTCCATTGTGAATTCACTTTTGGGTGTTTTTTTAAAGCCATTGCACACGCTTTTATCACCATATCGTTAAACGATACTTTTGTGTCCGGAACACTGTTAATGATTACTCTTGATTGCATTGCTTCATCCATTGCTACCTCTATCACTAAGTTGTAATGTGGCGCGGTGAATAAAGATTCTGCTAAACGTTTCGCAATGATTTTTCGCATTTGCGAATTTTTGATTTCTTCTGTAAAAATTTCTCCTGCCGGAACAAATACTTTAGGCGCAGCTGCAGTTTCTGTTTTGGCTGGTGCAGCCGCTACATTTGTCTGCGCTGGAGCGGCAGTTTGTGGCGTGAAGTTTTCAATATCGCTTTTTACAATACGTCCGTTTTCACCAGAACCTTTTACTTGTGTCAATTGAATTCCTTTATCACTTGCAATTTTCTTTGCTAATGGGGATGCTAAAATTCGTTGCCCGTCAGTTGATGCTTCTTGAGCAAGTGGTTCTTGAGTCACTGGCTCTGAAGTTTTTTCTGTCGAAGCAACTTCTTTTTCTATCTCTTTTTCAGCTACGGGCGCTGCTTGTGGTGCTCCGCCAGTTTTATGATTTTCTGCAATTCCGGAAATATCCGTTCCTGCTGGTCCAATGATTGCTAAAAGGCTGTCTACTGGCGCTGAATTTCCTTCTTCAATTCCAATATACAATAAAGATCCTTCGTTGAAGGATTCGAATTCCATTGTTGCTTTGTCTGTCTCGATTTCAGCAAGAATGTCTCCTTCGGCAACTGTATCGCCTACTTTTTTTAACCAAGTCGCAACAGTTCCTTCGGTCATGGTGTCACTTAAACGAGGCATAGTAATAACTATAACTCCCTCTGGTAAAGCAGTGGTAGTAGGTTTTGTTTCTTCTTTTATAGCATCGGGAGTTGCTTTTGCTTCTTCTTTAACTGGAGCCACATCAGCTGTTTTTCCAGCGATTAAGTCAGAAACATCTTCGCCTTCATCTCCAATAATTGCTAACAAAGAATCTACAGCTGCGGTTTCTCCTTCCGGAATACCTATATATAAAAGAGTTCCTTCATTGAAGGATTCGAATTCCATTGTTGCTTTGTCTGTTTCAATTTCGGCAAGGATATCGCCTTCGCTGATTTTGTCCCCTACTTTTTTTAGCCAAGTCGCTACCGTTCCTTCCGTCATCGTATCGCTCAAACGAGGCATTGTAATTATTGTTGCCATAATTGATTTATAGTTTATGAGGTAAAAATGGATAGTTCTCTTGTTCGTATACTACATCGTAAAGTTGTTGAATAGGTGGGTATTCAGATTCTTCAGCAAATTTCACACATTCTTCAACTAAACTTTTCACTCTCTTATCGATTGCTCCAATTTCTTCATCGGTAGCATATTCTTTTTCTTTAATTATATCTAAAACCTGTGTAATTGGATCGATTTTTTTGTACTCTTCAACTTCTTCTTTCGAACGATACAATTGCGCGTCTGACATTGAGTGTCCTCTGTAACGGTACGTTTTCATTTCAAGAAAAGTAGGTCCGTCACCACGACGTGCTCTGTCAATTGCCTCTGTCATTGCTTCAGCAACTTTTACAGGATTCATTCCATCTACTGGTCCGCAAGGCATTTCATATCCTAGACCTAGTTTCCAGATATCAGTATGATTCGCTGTTCTTTCTACAGATGTTCCCATGGCATATCCATTGTTTTCAACAATAAATACGACAGGAAGTTTCCATAACATTGCCATGTTGAAGGCTTCGTGTAAGGATCCTTGACGTGCGGCGCCATCACCAAAATAGGTCATAGTAACACCCCCAGTTTCAAAATACTTGTCTGCAAAAGCCAATCCTGCACCTACAGGTATTTGTCCGCCCACAATTCCGTGTCCACCATAAAAACGGTGTTCTTTTGAAAAAATGTGCATAGAACCACCCATTCCTTTTGAAGTTCCGGTAACTTTTCCTAAAAGTTCCGCCATCACACGTCTGGGATCAACTCCCATTCCTATTGGCTGAACGTGATTTCTGTACGCGGTAATCATTTTGTCTTTTGTCAAGTCCATGGCGTGCAATGCACCGGCTAGTACTGCTTCTTGACCGTTGTATAAATGTAGAAAACCTCTAACTTTTTGTTGGATGTATAATGCGGCAAGTTTGTCCTCAAACTTTCGCCAAAGCAGCATGTCTTCATACCACTTTAAATATACTTCTTTTGTAACTTCTTTCATCTGAATTTTTCTTTTGCTAAAGTGTTATTGTATTATCAATGTGTACCTATAACGCAAAATAGTTTCCTCCCACAAATTTGCGCCCCGAAGGGTCGGGATGCAAAAATAAGACATTCCAACTTAGAACTAAAATTTAATAGGTAGTTTTTGGATTTTTTACAAGTATTTTTTGTCAAACATAAAAGGGAGCAGGTTTTTTAGGGATTCGGATTTGTAAATTGTACCAATCTCTCCCATGAAATAGATTTCAATAGGGGTCTCTTGCCGAATTTCATATTCGGCTATGGATTGTCTGCAAGAACCACAAGGCGGTATTGGGGTCGAAGTCGTATTAGTATCTGAAGCAGCTGTGATAGCCATTTTCAAAATTTTAGCCTCTGGATAGACTGCGCCTGCATGAAAAATAGCCACCCGCTCCGCACAAAGCCCGGATGGATAAGCCGCATTTTCTTGGTTTGAACCTAAAACGATCTTGCCGTTATCTAAAAGAAGGGCTGCGCCAACTCTGAATTTTGAATAAGGGGCATACGCTTTTTTTCTAATTTTAACAGCTTGTCCCATTAAATTCTGAATGTCATTTGGCAAATCTTCAATGGCATCAAATGCTTTGAATTGTGTAGTAATTATTATTTCTTTCATACTAATTTGAGGAAAAAAAATCCAAACTTCATTCCGAAGCGTTCGGGCTGAAATTTGGATTATTATTGGTGAATTTTATTTATGTTTAATATTCTTCGTATTTATCTCCAAAATTGAAGGTAAGTGAAAAACGAAGGGTGTTTTCTAAAGGGTTTTTTACTTTTGATGCCGAGAATAAATACGAAACATCTACTTTGACAACATTGTATTTAAAACCTGCTCCAAGGGATAAAAATTGTCTAGCCCCTTTCAACGGACTTTCATGAAAATATCCCAAGCGCATGGCAAAGGAATCTTGGTACAAATATTCAGCACCTACCGCATAAGTTACTTCTTTTACCTCTTCTCCAAATCCATCAGGCGCATCACCAAATGATTTAAAAACACCAGATGCCCAGCCTATTGAACGGTAATTGTCATTGTTTTGATTGCGTTCTTCGGGAGCCACTGTGCCATCTCCATTCAAATCTGGATTTTGAGGAGTTGGAACTAATAATTTATTAAATTCAACATTTAAAGCAACCTTATTATAATCGTCTAATATAAAATCAAAACCAGTTCCTATTTTTAGATTTGCAGGAATGAAATTATTATTGAAATCATCGTTGTCGTAACTAATTTTTGGTCCTAAATTCTGAATATTAAATCCCGCTCTCCATCTCCCGTTGAATTCATTGTACGCCAGTTCTTCGGATTGGTAAAAACCGGCTACATCAACAGCAAATGAACTGGCAGATGTGGCGTCGTTATTTTCGGAAGCAATTTTTAAATTAGAATTTATAAATCGTCCTGCAATCGCCATCGAGAATTTCTCGCTTAGTTTTAAGGAGTAGGAGCCGTCAATAGCAAATTCATTAGGCGATACGGTTGGAAAGGTTTCTGTAGGTTCGCCAGTTCTGCGTAATTCAATATCGCCCCATCCAAAATAACGAATGCTTCCTGCAAAAGCACTTCGGTCATTCAGTTTTTGATAATAGGTCAGTTGTGCTAATGCGATATCATTTACCAGATCAGTAAGGTATGGCGTGTAACTTATTGAAAACCCTTGCGCATCTGTGGCAAATGCATATTTTGCCGGATTCCATTGCTGAGAAAAAGCATCGGCTGATGTGGCAACCCCTATATCTCCCATACCTGCAGCTCTTGCATCGGCAGCGACTAATAAAAATGGAACTCCAGGGTTTATGACCCTATTATCCTGAGCTTTTGCAAAGGAAACCATAAATAAAAGGGTAAAAATCAGTATTGTTTTTTTCATTATTTCAGAAGGTTTGTTAAACAAATATAGTATTTAATTAAAGGATTACAAGTTTCTCATATTTTTCGGATTTCTTGTTGGTTAGGCTTGATTTTACAGTGAGTTTATAGATATAGACTCCCTTTCCTATTCGGTCTCCAAAATCATCTTTGCCGTCCCAAGTGATTTCTTTGGATAAAAAACCGTCTGTCGTGACGATTTGATTCCTTGTCCAAACTATTTTCCCTGTTATTGTCATTACTTGAACCTGAACGTCTAATGGTTCAAATGGTCTGTTGTGCGTAAACCAAAACTCCGTATAGCTGACAAATGGATTGGGGTAATTTAGCACATGTGTCAATGTTATGGCATCATCACCCACTACAATAAACTGAATTTCTGTGGTTACGGGATTGTTGTACACATCCCAAGCTTTGAATGCGATTGTATGCAACCCGGGAGCTAAATTGCGCAACGGAAACCGAAGCGTTCCACTGGTGAAATCATCCAGTTTTGTTTGATAATAGTCATTTAATACAAAGGGATTGCTTACATCGCCATCTAAAATGGCAACAATATCATGGCCTATTCCGCTGGCTGTATTTATGCCGTTTTCATCTTCAAGTAACGCAACAAGAAACGGGGATTCATTTGTTATTCCGCCAGAAACAAAAGTCTCGTCATTCATGTATAACTTCACTGTTGGGCTAATATTGTCTGTTGCGGCATTTTCGTTTATTCCGCCTATTTTTATGGTAGCATCATATCCGGTTTCGTTTTGTAATACTTGATTTTTTTTGGCATAAAAGCTAATTCTTCCGTTTGCCAAAGGGATTCTGATGTCTCGGGGTACAACAAAGCTAAATTCAAATTCACCGTTTGTAACCGATGCATTTCCCCGGAATATGGTTTCTCCTAAAACATTAAAATTCATGACTGGACTATTTCCGTCATTATTATAGGTTGCTCTTGAAATGGTTTTGTCAAAAATAGTAGTGGAAACTTCACCATTATAGTTGGTCAAAGGATTGTTGTTCTCATCCGTAACTTCGCCGGTCAACTTGATTTTAGAGAGTGATTTGAAGTCCTCAATACTTTGGGTAACGGCTATGTCATTCACTTTTGTTAATCTAATTTTTGGTCTGGGGACAGCGAGCATTAATGCAGGGTCGCCAATGTAAAAGACGACATTGGTCGCTGAATTGGGATTGCTGTTTTTCGAAATTCTCAGTGCTTCTGCAATAGATAAATATTGGTTTGAGCCGTATGATAATAAATTTTTAGTAAAAACATCATTAAAGTTTTCGGCACTAAACTGACCAATGGAACGAATCGTTGTAATCATGGCTATTGCCCCGCCTTTTGGGTTCCAGTACGTATATTCCCCAGCTGTAGGTCTAAAGGGATTGTCAAAGCGGGAAAATTCACAGGTAATAGTAATGAATAATGGATATTTGAATTGATTGCTTAAATTTTGTCCGTCTGATTTTTCCCAAATCCGCTCGCTTGATAAACCGTCTTCGCCACCATGACCTAAATAATTAAATACTAAAGCGCCTTTTTCGAAAGCATTAAAGAAATCGGCTCGTGCTTTAGGGTATCTGGATCCTCCTGCAGCGGCTTCCTGAATGTAGGAATCCAAGAGGATTTTATTGACATTCAAAAAAGGTTTTTCGGCAGCAATGGTATTTGCAAGCGTATTTTGTTTTTTTTGCAAAGTGGCATCGGAGGCAATATCTGAATCATCAGAAATTAAAACAAAATTATTTCTCCAGCTTCCGTAAGATTTTATGTCGTGATATTCAATTACTTTATTCACCATTTCATCCGCCTGTTTGGAGTCGTTCACCAGCATTCGGCCTACTGCAATATCGATTCCCCCAAAATAGGAAATAACATTTCCTTCTGAAGGATCCATTAGTCCAAAAAAATCATCAGAGGCAAAAGAGGATTCTCCCGATGTATTGCTATTTAAAGAGTGATAAATAGGGACAACATTGGTATTGTTGATGATTCTGTTTTTGAAATCGTAGGAAGCATCGCCAAAAAGGTTAATGAATTGTATTCTTTTTTGTGGTGTTGAAGCATTTTTATAGATGTATTTAATGCAGTTTCTTATAGCAGCGACATCCTGTTTGCCCGAAGAAAATTCTTGATATATCGATTCTAAAGGGATTACTTTTACATTCAAATTAGAATAATTGCGGTGAAAACCGGCTAGTTTTTCAGCTTGAGAAACTAAAAATGAAGGCGAAATAATTACATAATCGATATCTTGAAATTGACCCAGACTATTTTTGAATAAGGTTCCTTTTAGGTTTTGATTCTGGACCGTTGATCTGCTTTCTTTTAAAGGAGTATAATAATCCAAGGCCTCTACTGCAATGTACTTTCTGAGTTCTCCCAAACCTGCTTTGAAATTGACTGTATTTTGATCTACATTTTCGATTTTAGTTGTGTTGTAGCTATCCGTAACATCCCATATTTGAGAGATTCCCGCTGCACTTGAAATAAGATAATTGACAATTCCTGTCTTTGCGCCGGATTGATCGTATTGAAAATGAAACTGTTTTCCGTATCCTTGAAGTTTTCTCTTGGCAATTAGCCTAATATTATCCAGAAAGCCTTTAGAGCCCGGAACGCCATTGTTGTTGTATTTGAGCTTTATTTTGACCGTTTCGGCCCCATTGAATGAGGCGTTAATGGGTAAATACCCCAAAACAAATTCAGTTTCTGAATTTTTATTCAGCGCAGGAAACGAGATGTTTCCAACTGAAATTCCGTTTGCAGTCACAGTAAATGAAGTAGGTGTAAAGGCGGCTGAGGCTGCTGTCAGCATGATTTTAACGGGTGATGTGGCGTCAAAATTAGGAAAGGTAAAGTCAAACTCCTGTTCGTTTTTAACCTCAAATGATTCGCCAAGCCATTGACGGCCCAATCGGGCAATGTTTGCCAGATCTACTTCATGGTGTTGGTGATCATCAAAGGAGGTTAAAGTCAACGTGCTGTTTCCGGCAGGTTGACTTAAAGGAGCCATTCTTTTCCCGTCAGCACCTTGCGTTGTAATGTAGTAATACGATTTTGTGTCATATAAGTTAAGGTGTGTTTTGCTTTCCTCATTCCAAGTATCAACGCCTTCACCATAAAAAAGAATGTAATCTTCATTGTTGAAAATGCCGTCCCCCTCGCCATTTATTTGAATTGCATTTTCGATCAAGTCATTTGGATAGTAAATGTTGTTGGACAGTGGTGCCATTCGTCCACCATTGCCGTATATTTTTATTTTTCGGGGGTCAGCGGTAACATCAAGTCCGAGTTGTTGCAGAAAGCTTTTAGAGATTTTATACACGCCCGATTTTTCAATATAAAATCGAAACCAAGTACCGCTCGATAAAACCGAATTAGAAATGCCATTAAACGTTTTTTCGGAGGGTGAAATTCTAGAAGTATTACGCTCTATTTCATACGAAAAGGATTTGATTCGTTTGAATCCGAAATTATCTTTAATTATTGGTGTAAGCTCAATAAAGGCATTCTTTAGCTCTCTAGAATTACGTATTTGCAAAGACGAACTTACTGTTTTAGGAAGGTTTGCAATATCTAAATCTCCGAGTTCAGCAGCAGTAATCGATTCGTAAATTATATTTGTAACTTGAATTTTCCCTTCGTCAAAAGAGACTGGTTCATTTATTTTTAAAGTAAAAAGGAGCGTTTTGGCAGTAGCATTATAATGGAAACTATTTCCTAAAAAAAAAGGGATCGTAACTTTGAAATCACCATAGGACATTTCTTTTTTTTCTAACCAATCGATGGTTGCATCGCCTTTGATTTGGGCAAAAGAAATGAACGGAAATAGGACTAAATAAGCCAAAATAATTTTTCTCATTATTTTTTTAACGGGATTAATAGACAGTTATTATTAATCAGTAAAAATAAATCATTTCATGTTATAGTAAATAATAAATATTATAAATTTGCGTTCGTATATATAATTTGTTGTTAAAATTGGTTTTTTGAAAATAGTAAGAAAGATCGATGTTGATTAATTGATAATTATTATATTGCGCCACTAAAATTATTACCCACTAAAGAGTATGAAAGCAAACAGAATTATGAGCTTACGATTGTTAATATCAATCCTGTTTATTATTGGTTTTTCCAGTTGCAGTAAAAAATCTAGCTCAAAGAATACTTCAAGAGCGACTGGTTGGAATATGGACAGTAAAAAGGCAGGTTCAAATAATAAGAAACAAGTAGCAGGTCCGGGATTGGTTTTTGTGGAAGGAGGTACATTTACCATGGGTAAAGTGCAGGATGATGTTATGCATGACTGGAATAACACCCCAACACAACAACATGTTCAATCTTTTTATATGGATGAAACGGAGGTAACGAATTCAATGTATTTGGATTATTTAGACTGGTTGAAAAATGTGTATCCACCAACGGAAGAAAATTATAAAAATATATATGAAGGTGCCTCGCCAGACACTTTAGTTTGGAGAAATCGATTGGGCTATAATGAAACAATGACCAATAATTACTTAAGACACCCTTCTTATGCAGAATATCCTGTAGTAGGTGTAAATTGGATTCAAGCAGTCGAATTTAGCAATTGGAGAACCCAACGTGTAAATGAAGCGCTTCTGGAAAAAAACGGATACCTTAAAAAGAATGCAAAAACACTAGATGTGACTGCAGACAGCAATTTTGATACTGAAACCTATTTAAATTCACCGACCTTGGCTTATGGAGGAAATGAAGATATTGTGTTAAAAGGAAGAAAAGGAGCCAGAAAAACTCCTAAAGCTGGAAAAAACGGGACGGTTGTAGAACCAAAGAATGTTTATGCGCAGCGTTCTTCCGGAATTCTTCTTCCGGAATACAGGCTTCCTACAGAGGCGGAATGGGAATATGCAGCTGCAGCCGATGTGGGACAAAGAGAATATAACATATACAAAGGGCAAAAAAAATATCCTTGGTCAGGCGGGTACACGCGTTCCGGCAAAAGACAAAGTAAAGGGGATCAATTGGCTAATTTTAAGCAAGGAAATGGTGATTACGGTGGAATCGCAGGTTGGTCTGATGATGGGGCTGATATTACAAATGAAGTAAAAAAATACCCTGCAAATGATTTTGGATTGTACGATATGGCCGGAAACGTAGCTGAATGGGTTCAAGATGTTTACCGACCTATTATCGATAATGAAGCAAATGACTTTAATTATTTCAGAGGGAATCAATACACTAAAAATAAAATTGGTGAAGATGGCAAAGTAGAAATTGTCACTAAAGACAATATGAAATTTGACACTTTAAGCAACGGAAGAATCATTGCCAGAAACTTTCCAGGTCAAATCGCTCAGGTACCCGTTGACGAACAAGAGACTTATCTGAGACAAAATTTTAATAAAAGTGATAATATTAACTACAGAGATGGAGATAAACAATCTACTAGATATTATAATTTTGGAGATTCAGAATCAGATGACGAGAAAACGAAAGAAGAAAAAAACATGTATAACTCCCCAATACACAATGTGACTACGGACAGTTTAGGGAACATGGTTAGGAAATATGATAAATCAAGCAAAAGAACAACTTTGATAAATGACAATGTCAGAGTTTACAAAGGAGGATCCTGGAGGGATAGAGCCTATTGGTTAGATCCGGCTCAAAGAAGGTATTTTCCTCAGGACATGGCCACAGATTACATTGGCTTTAGATGTGCGATGTCTAGAGTAGGAGCAAAAGCAGATAAAAAAAGATCAGCCAGAAATTAATTTTTATATAAATACAAACAAAAGCCCTTTGATTAGGGCTTTTGTTTTTTTAAATCGTTTCAAATGGATATTAATTACATTCATAGTTTGTTTTTGCAATGCAACTCAGTTTCAATTGACACCCGCAAGATTGAGCCAAACTCCTTATTTGTTGCCATAAAAGGAGAGCGTTTTGATGCTAACACTTTTGCAAAAGAAGCATTAGAAAAAGCAGCTGCGTATGTTATAATTGATGATGAATCTTATTTTATTGATCAAAGGACTATCTTAGTTGAAGATAGTCTGGTCGCGCTGCAGGAATTAGCAAAATACCATCGTGAATATTTAAAATTACCTATAATTGCGCTTACGGGAAGTAATGGAAAAACAACCACTAAGGAACTTATTCAGGTTGTACTTTCGAAAAAATTTAAAACCAAAGCAACCCTTGGCAATTTAAACAACCATATTGGGGTTCCATTGACATTGCTTTCTTTTACTTCAGAAACTGAAATAGGAATAGTTGAAATGGGAGCAAATCACAAAAAAGAAATTGAATTTCTATGTGAATTAGCAACACCGGATTATGGGTATATCACTAATTTTGGCAAAGCCCATTTAGAAGGTTTTGGTGGTGTAGAGGGCGTTATTGAAGGCAAAAGCGAAATGTATCAATACCTTTCAAAAAAAGACAAGCTTGCTTTTGTTAATTTGGAAGATACAATTCAAGTTGAAAAATCAAAAAGGTTACACTCATTTACTTTTGGTATAAATAAAACAAATGCGGATGTTAATATTACTTCGATTAAGGCAAATCCTTTTGTAGAAATATGTTATTTCGGATTGGAAATAAAATCCCACCTAATTGGGTTGTATAATGCCAATAACATCAATGCAGCGCTCACTATTGGTAAGTATTTTAGTATCGATGATATCGCAATAAAAGAAGCTTTAGAAAGCTATGTACCTGAAAACAACAGATCACAGTTGTTGACAAAAGGAACTAATCAAGTAATTCTAGATGCCTATAATGCAAATCCGAGCAGTATGGCTGTAGCTATTGAGAATTTTCTACAGTTAGAGGATTTAAATAAGGTTATGATTTTGGGCGATATGTTTGAGTTGGGACAGGAAAGTCAGCAAGAACATAAAGCAATAGTTGACCTTCTTTTGAACGAAGATAAAGTGAAATGTTATTTTATAGGTGCAGCATTTTATACCAATAAAATGGGAAAAAGCAACTTTTGGTTCTATAGTACATTTGAGGAATTTTCTAATGATTTACCAATGATAACATTCAACAATAGTACTATTTTGATAAAAGGATCGAGAGGAATGGCATTGGAACGAACGTTAGATTTTTTGTAATTAAAAAATATTTTTTTTTAATAAAAATGCCATCATATTAAAGTTATGATGGCATTTTTCATGGAAGTTCCCACGCCTTGACTTTGAAGACCATTGATAAAACTAACAGCAACTTCTCCGGCTAAAACTGGATATTCAGAAAAATATTCGAAGTTTCTTCCGAGAAGAGGCGATCGCTTCATATTTACTCCGGGGTCTAATACTATTTGAAGATCGTTAGTCTGAGATTCGATTTCTAGGGTTTCACCCATTTTTTGTACCAATGCTGGATTCCAGGACGAAGCAAGTGCCGATGCAGTCGGAAAACAATGGAAGGGACACTATTAGTAAAGTCGAAACCTTCTGCTTTACGCAAACCAAACGGTCCATCCGTCATAAAAATAGTAGGAATATCCAGTATTGAACAGCTTTTGTGGACTAATCGGTTTCGCCGGAACATAAAAAAGCTTTTCTTCTAAACTCATTTTAGCTACTAGTTTTTTTGCCTTAGTGCGATAATCTACATCTTGAGCATGCGATTGGGAGATTGATATCAGTCCAAAAAGTAATAAAAACATTTTTTTTTCGTCTTTTACTGGGTTGTTTTTGAATTATTGGGTTCGTTAATTAAATGTGTTATTTTGAAGCATTGTGCATGTTTATTTGATTCGTAATGCATTTTGCATAATTTTTTTAGACTATTTTTAGTACAGATGTGTTTTTACACAATCGATTTGTACTATTATTGCAGTGTTTTTTCTTTTCAATAGAAAAACACTGCATTGAGAGTTTTGAAAAAGTGATGTTCTTTAATTTTCTTATAAAAATGAGCTAAATTGCAACACTAATAAATTATACTTTAATTATCAGAAAATAAGTACATGTTAAAAAATATTTTAGACAATAAGGAAAACTATCAGCCCGGTTTATCAATAGATTGTGTGATTTTTGGATTTCATGACAATCAGCTAAAAGTGTTATTGATAAAAACAAAGTACAGTGATAAATGGGCTTTGCCCGGTGGTTTTGTGCCTATAAATGAGGATATTGATCAGGCTGCTGTCACTGTTTTGAATGGTAGAACGGGACTAAGGGGGATTTTTCTAAGACAATTTTCAACTTTTGGAGCAGCCAGAAGGTGCAATGTTGATGTCAGTAATACTGTTTTAGATTTTTACGGAATACCTTTAGCGGAAGGCAAATGGTTTGCCAGTCGTTTTGTAACCGTTGGGTATTATGCCTTGGTTGATTTTTTAAAAACGATTCCGCAACCCGAGGGTAACAATGAAACGGTGGAATGGATTGACCATAATGCGGTGCCGGAATTAGTTTTAGATCACAAGGAAATTTTAGATAAAGCATTAGAAACACTCCGCATGGAATTGAATTTAATGCCGGTAGGCTATAATTTATTACCCGAAAAATTCACGATTCCTGAGTTGCAGAAATTATATGAAACCATCTTAGGCAGAAAACTCGACCGTAGAAATTTTTTACGTAAGATAATGGCAATTGGGATATTAAATAAGCTGGACGAGAAGAAAAGTAATGTAGCCCACAAAGCCCCTAATTTATACCGTTTTGATAAAGAAAAATACGAAGAGGTTGTTAAAAACGGGTTGACGCAGGGGTGGTAAATTAAAGAAAAGGCATAAAAAAACTTCATTAGAAATAATGAAGTTTTTTGTGGGCGATTAGGAACTGTTTTCTAACCATTTTATGCAGGATTTGAAGAAATAACAATTTATAAATTATTTCAGCGTTTTTGTCTATAAAAGTTTTGATCAACCAAGGACTGGCTATTCTATCAATTTTAGGGCGTTCTCTAGTGATCCATTTCATTTGAAATAATATAAAGGAAATTTTGCTCCTTAAATAGTAAGGGAATCTACATTTATTTATCTAGGTTTCAAAAAAATATTTACAAATCAACAGTTCAAGAGCTAAGATTAGAGATTGATTATTTCGACAATATATCTTTAGATACAAAAAAAGATAAAACAAATAAATATCAGTCTCTTTAATATGACTTTAGGATATTCGAATCAATAAATTGAGGGTTGTCAATTGTAGAACCAAACTAACCTCTAAAATTAAATGACTTTGGCTATTTGAATTTTGTGCGCGATAGAAGATTTGAACTCCCGATAACTTCGGGTAGAATCGTAATGTTATGAACCATTTGAGCTTATTTTTATTTGAAATTAATTCTTGAATTTTAACCCGGTTTTCCAAGATTTAACGTTGTACCTCTTTATTAATTTACAGTATGCCACTCGATGACGGGTTGTATACTCAATTTAGAAACAAGGCTGTCTGGGAATTACTTTCCGGGCAGCCTTGTTTTTGAATTATTCTTTTCCGGATTCCTTCAGTTTTTCAGCAGCCTGATTTATTTTGTCAGCTCCTTTTTTAAGAATTTCTCCTGCTTTTATTCTGGTAGAATCAGCGGCAGCATCAACTTTTACCGCCGCAGTATCGATAGCTCCTTCCATTTCATTACTAATGGCCTCTCTAGCTTCTTTCACTTCCTCTTTTGTTTCTTCTTTACAAGAAGTCATTAAAGTGGCAACAAATACTAATCCTAAAAGTGCTTTTTTCATTATATTTTCATTTTAAAAAATTGATAATTGAGTACATTCATCGTATAAAGATAAACAAAATCGCTACAAACATAAGTTTGGGGAAATTTCGTTTATTGGACACCAATTACCACTATTTTATACATTAGCGGTAACAGCGTCTCTGTCAATTTTCCCGATCAATCCTGCTAATACTTTTCCAGGGCCTACCTCAGTAAATGAGGTTGCTCCGTCTTGGATCATTTGCTGTACTGATTGTGTCCACTTTACCGGAGCTGTCAATTGAATGATTAGGTTTTTCTTAATTTCTGCGGGGTCTGATACTGCACTGGCTGTTGTATTTTGATATACCGGACAAATAGGAGTTGAGAACGTTGTTGCTTCAATAGCTGCGGCCAGTTCTTCACGAGCCGGTTCCATCATTGGAGAGTGAAAAGCACCGCCAACAGGCAACAATAATGCACGTTTTGCACCAGCGCCTTTCATCGCTTCACACGCTTTTTCCACTGCTGATGTTTCTCCTGAAATCACTAATTGTCCCGGGCAGTTGTAATTTGCAGGGACTACAATTCCGTCAATCGAAGCACAAACTTCTTCTACAATGTTGTCAGCCAATCCTAAAACTGCTGCCATTGTAGATGGTTTTATTTCGCAGGCTTTTTGCATAGCTAAAGCTCTTTGAGAAACCAGTTTCAAGCCGTCTTCAAAAGATAAAGTACCATTAGCTACTAAAGCTGAAAACTCACCCAATGAATGTCCCGCTACCATTTCTGGTTTGAAATCCTCCCCTAATGTTTTTGCTAAAATTACCGAATGCAGGAAAACGGCCGGTTGTGTCACTTTGGTTTCTTTCAATTCTTCGGCTGTTCCTTCAAACATGATGTCTGTGATGCGGAAACCTAAAATTGCATTGGCTTTTTCGAATAATTCTTTTGCGAGAGCAGAATTTTCATACAAGTCTTTACCCATTCCTGTGAATTGCGCGCCTTGACCTGGAAATACGTATGATTTCATGTTTTTATTTTAAAGATTGAAAAAATTAAAGACTGAAAAATGAATTCCAATCAGAATGCAAAAATACTGTTTTTTGCGGTATTGTAAATAGGGTTATTGTTTTCTTTAAAATTGACACTTTTATTAGTGTAACATTTAGGAGTATTAAAGACTAATATTTAAAACTTAGTTTTATGAAAAAGATTTTATCAATAGCTTTCTTACTCCTTTTTAGTTTTTTATTGTTTTATGGCAACCTTCCGGTAATCAATTATGGATTTACTGGTTTTGCTTTTATTTTATTACTGTTGTTAGTAATAGGGATCTTATTTTCGGTTGGTTTGACTATTTCTCAGCAAACAAAGCAAGTCAAGATTGTTTCCAAGCCTAACAAGATTTTGTTTGTTTTGGTAGGATTGCTTTTAGCGTATTGTGTTGCGCTTCCTTTTATAACCAGCCTAAAAATGTTCCGAAGCGATTCGTATCAAAAATTAATAGGCGAGGTTAAAAACGGACAAAAAATTACGAATCATATTGCTCCAATTTCAATTGATAAAATCCGTGTGGTCGATGAGGAACTAGCCCATCTTTTGGGAGAGAAAATTTTAGGTTCTCAACCCGCTTTGGGGAGCCAAGTAGAATTAGGTGATTTTTGTATACAGAAAGTAAATAATAACTTGTACTGGGTTGCGCCTTTATTGCATTCAGGTTTTTTAAAATGGTTTAACAACCAAGGAGGAACTGCGGGATATGTTATGGTTTCTGCAACCAATGAACGTGATGTGAAATTAGTTCAGAGTGTAGGAGGGAAGAACATTAAGATTAAATACCAGCAAGGCGCTTACTTCCAAAGTGACATTCACAGACACGTTTATTTTAATGGAAATGCTACTGTTGGTCTGGCTGATTTTAGTTTTGAAATTGATGATGCTGGAAATCCGTTTTGGATTGTCACTAAATATGTGAAAAAAATTGGTTTTTCAGGAAAAGAAGCTACGGGAGTTATTGTGGTTGATGCACAATCTGGAGTTATAAATGAATATTCAATTGCTAAAACGCCAAAATGGGTGGATCGAATTCAGCCTTTGGATTTTATAGAAAATCAGTTGAATGATTGGGGTGAATATGTTCACGGCTATTGGAATTTTTCTAATCAGGATAAACTGCAAATTACAGAAGGAATGACATTGGTGTACGGAAAAGACAATAAATCTTATTGGTACACAGGATTGACTTCGGTGGGCAAAGAAGAATCTGCAGTAGGTTTTGTTTTGGTGGACACCAGAACGAAGGAAACCACTTTTTACAAACAAAGTGGCGCGACGGAATTTGCGGCTCAAAGTTCGGCACAAGGGAAAGTTCAGGAGAAAGGATATAAAGCGTCGTTGCCTATTCCGTATAATATCAATAACATTCCCACGTATGCGATGACGCTCAAAGATAACGGCGGATTAGTTAAAATGTTTGCGATGGTGGCCATTTCAGATTATACGATTGTGGGCGTCGGCAATACAATGCGAGAAACCTTGACTTCGTTTAAAAATGTCTACAATATGTCGGATAATAAAATAAACCCAAATAGTGTTTCTAATAAAAAATCAGTAAAATCAGTAGTAACGAGAATTCAGAATGATGTGAAAAACGGGAATAGCTTTTATTATTTTAAGGTGAAAGATTACCCTAATATTTTTGTGGGTTCGTCACAAATATCCAATCAATTGCCAGTAACAATTGTGGGTGACAGTGTGAAAATTTCTTTTGATGTAGACATGGAAGAAGTTATTGATGTTTCAAGTTTTGAGAATATCAATTTGGAAGCGAGTATGAAATCGAAGTAATAAAAAAAGGGCTAAAGAATTTTCTTTTAGCCCTTTTTTTATTTTTTTGGCAGTAATTTAAAAGAAGTTACTTTGAATCGATTGTCTACAATTTTACCAACAATTTCGGCTTTTCGTATTGTTGTACAAAAACCGTCATTGGCGTGTGCATCTCCGTGCGAATCGATTGAACTACCGTCAACAAAATAAGATTTTCCATCCACACGAACGGCTAATTCACAACCGTGTCCTTCCATTCCAAACTGGCATTGACCACAAGCAGCCTCAACAATTTGTGGTTTTGGTTCTTCTTTTTTATCTTTATCCTGAGCACTTGCTAATGTTACAACGAACAAAAGGGTTAAGTATAATAACTTTTTCATAATTGATTGTTTTTTGCTTTAGCTAAGATACTCGTTTTTTACATCGAATAATTTTTAAACATGTAAATTCATATTAATCTGGAAAGAGGAATGTTAATAGAAGCCATTTCAATAATGACAACTGCAATAATTGGAATGATTCGTCAATCAAAACTTTCGGCAAAAAAGAATTGAGCAAGGCCAAATGTGGCAATACCTTGTGCTACCGTCAGACCATAATTAACATACATTGCACCATGAAAATAACCCGGTTCTTTCTCGAATTTATTGTGACCATGGAGGCAATATTCATTCATTTTTGGAAATCCTATGTGTAAGCAAATATTTTTTTTCTTTGAAAACTTTCCCTTGAAGGCAGTGTGGGTAATCATTATTCAGGATGTCTACGATAGAATTAGACATCGGTATTTTTTTATCAAAGGTATTTAAAGGTTCCAGAAGAACTTTCGAATGGTTAGGTGATAATTCACAAGATGATAAAAAGGAACGCTGATAACACTGATTTAGCGAATTTTTTTTTCATCTTGTTTTCGGTATAATATTGGAAGTTTATTAAATGTAATTACGAATGCACGGTAATCAACCTTGCTGCATTTTTTGCTTTTTCTACCACTTCTTCAATTGGAGTTTCTACGGTATCACTTACTAAAGCCACTGCCATTCTGCGGTACGGTCTTGAAGTTGGTTTGCCAAAGATTCTGAAATCAGTTTTAGGTAAAGCCGCAATTTTTTCGGTGCCAGAGTACGTTGGATTTGTGGAGTTTTCCGAAGCTAAAATGACTGCACTGGCTCCCGCTTTTTCTAATGTGATTTCAAAAATAGGCAAACTTAAAATAGCGCGTAAATGCAATTCGAATTCGTTGAAGTTTTGTGTTCCGGCTAATGTTACCATTCCGGTATCATGCGGACGAGGCGATAATTCCGAGAAATAAACGCCGTCATCAGTCAAGAAAAATTCGACTCCAAAAAGTCCTGCACCACCTAAAGCTTCGGTTACTTTTTCGGCCATGTCTTGCGCTTCGTACAAATCCTTGTCGGAAATTCTGGCGGGTTGCCAGCTTTCCTGATAATCGCCACGTTCTTGTCTATGGCCAATTGGCGCACAAAAAAGTGTTGGATTATTGTTTTGTACCACCGTTAATAAAGTAATCTCCGAATTGAATTTGACAAATGCTTCTACAATCACTTCTACGACATCGCCACGGGAACCCTCCACGGCATACTTCCATGCTTTTTCGATATCGGCTTCGGTTTTTATGGTGGATTGTCCTTTTCCGGACGAAGACATTAATGGTTTGACGACACACGGCATTCCAACGGCTTCAACGCCTTTTTGTAATTCCGCGGCAGTAGTGGCGTAGCGGTAATTTGCGGTTTTTAATCCTAATTCTTTACATGCTAAATCTCGAATCGCTTTACGGTTCATCGTGAAGTTTGCCGCTTTCGCAGAAGGAACTACGGTAATTCCTTGGTTTTCATAGTCATAAAAACGCTCGGTTCTGATGGCTTCTATTTCGGGAACAATAAAATCAGGTTTATGTTTGGCGACGACGCGGTCTAGGGCTTCTCCGTCGAGCATATTGATGACTTCAAAATCATGGGCAACTTGCATGGCGGGTGCATTTTCGTAACTGTCCACCGCAATTACGATTTGCCCTATGCGTTGTGCAGCGATTGTAAATTCTTTTCCTAATTCGCCTGAGCCGAGAAGTAGTATTTTCATGTTTTTATTGTGTTAGGTATAGCTAGGGACATCTCGCGAGCTGTTCTTACTGCATGAGGGATAGTAGTGGAAATCCTTTGTATTCCCGCAGCGATAGCGAAGGTAATAAAAAAGATTGCAACGGATAGCCCGACCCGCCTTTTCTGCGGGGCATGCCCCAAAAAAAAATAGTTTAAAATTTAAAGCGTTAAAACTTTAAACCTTAAACTATTTTAAACTTGAAACAAATTTTATATTATGCAGGAACCTCAGTAAGAGCTACAGCTTCTTTGATTCGGCGTAAGGCTTCAATTAGCAATTCTTCGCTTGTTGCGTAAGAAAAACGGATACAGTTTGGGTTTCCAAAAGCGTCACCGGTTACGGTTGCTACATTGGCTTCGCCCAAAAGATACATAGAGAAATCATTGGCGTCTTTGATAAACGTTCCTTTTAATGTTTTTCCGAAAAAAGAAGAAACGTCTGGGAATACATAAAAAGCACCTTCGGGAACGTTGATTTTTACTCCTGGAATGTCTTTTAATAATCCAACGACTAAATCTCTACGGCTATGGAAAGCGTCCACCATGTGTTTTAGAACACTTGGATCAGCATCAACAGCAGTAATGGTAGCACGTTGTGCAATACTATTGGCACCGCTTGTTACTTGACCTTGAATTTTTGTACACGCTTTTGCAATGAATTCTGGTGCGCCAATATATCCAATTCTCCAACCTGTCATAGCGAAAGCTTTGGCTACTCCATTCACGGTAATTGTTCGTTCTAACATTCCCGGGATGGATGCGATGCTGCAAAAAGTTCCGGAGAAATTAATGTGCTCGTAGATTTCGTCAGCAACAACATATACATGTGGGTGTTTTTCCAACACTTTGGCAAGAGCCGTTAATTCGTCTCTGTTGTACACCGATCCGCTTGGGTTACAAGGGGAACTAAACCACATCATTTTTGTTTTTGGTGTAATTGCTGCTTCTAATTGTTCTGGTGTGATTTTGAAATCCGTATCTACAGAAGTGGGTACTTCTACAGGAACTCCGCCTGATAATTTTACGATTTCGAAATACGAAACCCAGTAAGGAGCCGGTAAAATTACTTCGTCACCGTCGTTTAGCATTACTTGAGCAATGTTGTATAACGATTGTTTTGCTCCGGTTGACACTACAATTTGAGAGGGTTTGTACTCTAAATTATTGTCTCTTTTGAATTTTCTGCAAATGGCTTCTTTTAATTCAGCATATCCTTCTACTGGAGAGTAGGTGCTATAATTTTCGTCAATCGCTTTTTTTGCCGCTTCTTTGATGAAGTCTGGCGTATTGAAATCTGGTTCGCCTAAGCTTAAACTGATAATGTCTCTTCCTTGTGCTTTTAATTCTCTGGCCAAAGCTGCCATTGCTAATGTTTGAGATGTAGATAAATTGTTTATTCTATCGGATAATGGATTCATTGTAATAGGTTGTAGTTAGTTTATTAGTATATATACACTGTAAAGATGCAATGTAGAGATGCACTGCAGAGCATCTCTAGATGTTGTGATTTTGAATGATTATGTAAGTTCTGGTTTCATTCCCAATTCTTTCAAATGCTTAAAATGAGCAATAACAGCACTTCGCATCGTTTTGTATTCGTAATACGGCAAGTTGCATTCTTGGGCGGTTTGCTTTACGATACTCGCAATTTTCCCATAATGCACGTGACTGATATTTGGGAAAATATGGTGCTCTATTTGGTGGTTTAATCCACCGGTGTACCAGTTGACAATGGCATTTTTTGGTGCAAAATTGGTGGTGGTAAACAATTGGTGAATCGCCCAAGTGTTATCCATTTCTCCTAATTCATTAGGAGAAGGATTGGTCGTTTCTTCGACAACGTGTGCTAATTGGAATACAACACTTAATATGAGTCCTGCGGTATAATGCATGAGGAAGAATCCTATAAGAACTTTCCACCATGTGATTCCAATAACGATTGGTAACACGATCCAAATAGAAACGTAAATTATTTTAGTGATAATTAAAGTGGTCCAAAGTATTTTTGGGCTTTTTGCTTCTCCGTAAGATAATTTTCGCTTTAAATAGCTTTTCATCTGCTTGAAATCAGTTGTAATAGCCCAGTTGAACGTTAATAATCCATATAAAAATACCGAATAATATTGCTGAAAACGGTGAAAATTATACCATGTTGCTTCTTTTGTAAAACGAATCACACGTCCGGCATCTAAATCCTCATCGTGACCTGGAATGTTTGTGTACGTATGGTGCAAAACATTATGTTGAACTTGCCAGTTGTAGACATTTCCTGCCAGAACATAAATAGTTCCTCCCATAAATTTATTGACCCAGTGTTTATTGGAATAGGAGCCATGATTTCCATCATGCATGACATTCATTCCCACTCCAGCCATTCCAATTCCCATAACAATTGTTAATAGAAGATGTGCCCAAAAAGGCATACCTAATGTCAGAATTAAAAAATAAGGCGCCAGGAAAACCGTAATCAAAATGATAGTTTTTAAATAAAGTTTCCAGTTTCCAGTCTTTTGGATGTTGTTTTCTTTAAAGTAAGTATTTACCCGTGAGTTAAGTGTTCTGAAAAATTTCAGGCTATCTTGTTTTGCAAATGTTGGTAGCGTATCTGTCATAAAAAAATCAATAAAGGTCAAAGGTAATTATTATAAATTTTTGGATATACAAAATTGAGATAAATATTTTAACTCTAAAGTATTACTTTTGTTAAAAAATTAAAAGATGAATGAGATTCTGAAGCATTTTCCTAATTTAACGGATATTCAAAAAGAACAGTTTGAAAAATTGGATTTTTTATACCATGATTGGAACGAAAAAATAAATGTTATTTCCAGAAAAGATATTGATGCCTTATACACCAAACATATCTTGCATTCGTTGGGGATTGCCAAAATCATACAATTTGAACCGGGAACGTATGTCCTTGATGTGGGAACAGGAGGTGGATTCCCTGGAATTCCATTGGCGATTCTTTTTCCGGAAACGCGTTTTTATTTGATAGATATTATTGCAAAAAAAATAAAAGTGGTTCAGGCTGTTGCCGAGGGATTGGAATTAAAAAATGTTAAAGCTGAGCAAATGCGAGCAGAGAATGTAAAAGGAGATTTTGATTTTATTGTGAGTCGTGCCGTGACCAATATGCCGGATTTTGTTTCTTGGGTGAAAACCAAAATCAAAAAGAACAACAAACACGAATTGAAAAACGGAATTTTGTACTTAAAAGGAGGCGATTTAACTGAAGAATTAAAGGGTTTCCCTAAAGCGACGGAATATAATTTAGCTGATTTTTTTGAAGATGAATTCTTTGAAACAAAGAAAGTAATCCACGTGCCGTTGAAGTTTGTGGTTTAGAAACATAGAATAATTTTGTCTCAAACGGCTTTTTTTCAGGAAATAGGAATCTCTGCTGGTTGAGATTCCTTCTAATTGTGTACTGGAAATTCAAGGGTTACCTTAGTTCCTTTTCCTAATTTGCTTTCAAGTTGAATTGTTCCTGAGTTTTTTTCTGTAAATGTTTTTACGATATAGAGGCCTAATCCAGTTCCTTGGATTCCATCGGTATTACTGGCCCTAAAAAAAGTATTGAATAATTTTGGTTGATCTTCGGCTGGAATTCCAATACCTAAATCAATAATCTCTAAACAAATAGTTTTTTCGATGACACATAAATTTAGCTCAATATCACCAAAGCCTTCTGAATATTTAAAGGCATTGTTTAATAAGTTGAAAATAGTATATTCCATCAGTTTTTGATCTGCCATAACTCGAAAATTATCGCCTTTGATGGAGGTTTGAACTTTTCTTCCAATTAATTGATCGGGATAACTTATTTCGATCACATCCAGGCAAATTTGTTTTAAATCAAATTCGGTAGGATCGAAATTCGTTTTTCCGGAGTCCTCTTTTGAGATCGTTAGCACGGCATTCATCAATTGAACAATGCGATCAATTTCTTCAATAATACAATCAATTCTTTTTTGCAAACGGGGAGCATTTTCTATTTTTTCATGTTCTAAGTAAAGACTTATTAGTTCAGCACTAGTTCTGATGGTTGTCATAGGCGTTCTGAACTCATGTGAAATTGTGGATACTAAATTCGTGCGAAGATCATTTAAATCGCGTTCTTTCAGTAATGCTTTTTCAATTTTTTCTTCGGCTTCTTTTTGGGTGGTAATTTCTCTGTTTGAGGAATGAAAGCTAATTGTAACACCATTTTCTTTAACTAAATTGGCCTTAATTTCAAACCAAATATAATCGCCGCTTATGTTTCTAAACCGGATCTGAATTGCTATGTCTTCCATTTCTGTTAGAAAGCCTATGATGTGACTTTGAAGTTCCTCAATATCGTCAGGATGGGCATAATCTACAGGAAATTTCCCTATTAAAGATTGTGGGGTGTATCCTAATAGTTTTTCAATAGAAGGAGAAACGTATTTGAAAGAGGTGTCTGTATTATGCAAGCAAACTAAATCAACGGTGTTATCAGCTAAAAGACGGTATAAATTTTTAGCTTTGTTGAGCTGAATGGTTTTGATCCTGTTATTTTCTTCGGATAATATTTTGTTTTGTTTTTCAATCCTTTTCCGATCTGTTATATTGATCATCTGGAAAATATGACGTTTCGTTTTGTTTCGACTGCTTTTAATTATTGAAGCAGATATATACATCCAAATGACAGATTTATTTTTATGAATAAATCTTTTTTCTAAATTGAAATTAGAGATTTTTCCGGAATTTAATTGCTCTTTCAAAATAAAATCATTTTTTAAATCTTTTGGATAAGTTATTTCTTGAGAGGTTAAGGACGCAAATTCCTTTTTAGAATAGCCTAATATTTCACAAAGTTTTTCATTGACTTCTACAAAATTATCATCAATGTCTATTAACGCCATTCCTGCTGCCGAATATTCAAAAGCATCTTTAAACTGTTCTTGGCTTTGTTGTAATTCATCTTTGAGTATCTTCTCCTTAGTGATCTCTTGCATTGCACCAATCATCCGTATGGCTTTACCTTCATTGTTTCGAATGATTATGGCCTTGTCATTTACGAATCCATAGGAAGTATCTGTTTTTTTATAACGATACTCATGGGACCACACATTATTTTGACTTTTAACAGCCACATCTAGACTTTCAAAAACAGCTTTTTTCTCATCCGGATGTAAAAAATTATTAAGCAAACTAGCTGCTAGTACATTTTTCTTAAATGTATAACCAAAAAGCGTTTTAAACCCATCTCCGACATAAATTTTGTCAGTGGTCAAATCCCAATCCCAAATGGCATCAAAAGTAGCCTTGCTAAAATAAGAAAAGCGCTCGTTACTTTCTTTTAAAGCATCTTCTGCTTTTTTCTGTGCCGATATGTCAATAAAGGAACATATTACGAAAAGTAATTCATTGTGTTTTCCAAGTACGGGTACGGCATCAACCAACAACCATACTAAATTTTTAAGTGTGGGATTATAGACTCCCATAATGACATTGTTTATTGGCTTTAGTGTCTGGATTGCTTGAGGGACTGCATGATCCTCCACTTTAAATAAAGTACCGTCAAGATGAATTGTCTTCCAGTGCTCGTCGTAGGATGTTTTTCCAAGTAATTGGTCTTCTGTGAGTCCTAGCATTTCGCAGGCTGCTTTGTTGTTTTCTAATATTTCTGAGTCAGGGCCTTGGACTATAATTCCCACAGCTATATTGTAGATTATACTTTTAGTAAGCTGTCTGCTTTTAATAATTTCTTGCTGGGTTTTTTTACTTTCAGTGATATCTACACCAAATCCTACCATCATTTCTAGGGTTTCATCTTGATGAAAAACAGGAGTTAGTTTTCGGGTATGATAGGTTTTTGTGCCATCAAGATGTTCTATAGTATCCTCCCACTCAATTGTATTCCTGGATTCTATGGCTTCTAGAAAATGGATGCGTCTTGTTTTTGCAAAGGCATCATCTCTGCCAGTATGTTTTGCATATTCAAAATCGTTTTTTCCTATAATGAATTTTCGTAGCTCCTCTTTTTTTATAGCGGCTGGATTTAAATACGTGTAGGTATGACTGCTGTCAAAAACGGCGACATCCGTTGGGAGCCTGTCCAATATTTTTTCATAAAATTCTTTTTGTAATACTAGCTTTTGTTGAATTTCAATATACTCCGTAATGTCTCTACAGTTTCCTATAAAAATTGGCAGACCATTTTTTTGAGATAATTTTAAACGTGTGGAATGCCAAACATAATAACCTTCCTGATGAAGAATTCTATAGGTAAATTCACTTTCGTTTTTTCCGGTTTCAATTGCTTCACTTAAATAAGTTTTACAATTTTCTAAATCGTCAGGATGTAAAAAAGAAGTATTGCTTTTGTCTAAAATATCTTTATTCTCATAGCCTAGGTATTTAGTCCAGTTGTCTGAAGCATAGGTGATTATTCCTTCTAGGTTAAGCTCGTAAGTAATTTCTTTTGAATTGTCAATAAATAATTGAAATTGAGTGTCCTGTTCTTTGATTGTTTTTTGTAAGCTCTGGTTTTCAATATGTAATTTTAATAAAGATTGGATTTGTAGCACAGTATATTTTAGATGTTTTAACTGCATTACAGAAAGCTCTCTAGGGCTAGTATCCATAATACAAAGAGTTCCAATGACTAGATTTTCATTAAAACATATAGGGAAACCCGCAAAAAAAGCTATTAAATTTAAATTTTCGGGAGGAGCATCAATGTCTTTATTAATGTCTGAGATAATTTTAATTTTATTTTGCTGGATGGTATTCTCATTAAGTGCAATAATAGTAGGAGAGATGGGAATATAATCAAAACCTATTTTTGTAACTATTATGGGACTAATAGAGTCTGTTAATGAAATAAATGCAAGAGGCATCTCGCATACCTCGGATGCAAATAATAAAACCGTATTGAATTCCTCTTGAATAGTTCTGTTTTCAAATAATTCGCTTATTTTTTTCTTGTCAAATACAGGCATAGGTTCTTGGTGTAATTGATTAATTAACAATTATTTCGCATCATAGATATAGGTTTTTTAAAGTAACTGTTTCTTTATCAATAAGTTGTAATGTAGATTGGGGGGAATCAATTACAAAATAACGTCTAATTTATTAAATATAAAAGAATGTTAAAAACTAATAACTTTTTTAACTGATTTAAAATGATGATTTAGCGCGTTTCTTTGATTTGTAAAACATTAATAACTTCTTAAATTATCAAATGGAATGATTTATGAGTTTAACTAGGAGTTGATTTTATTTGTACTAACAATAATTTTTCAGGTTAAACTTTGTAACTTTGGATTTCAAAAAATAATAGATTTGATCACAAAAGCTACTATAGATACTGTTTTCGAAACTGCTCGGGTAGAGGAGGTTATCGGTGATTTTGTGCAATTAAAACGCGCAGGGAGTAACTTCAAAGGGCTTAGTCCTTTTTCGGAAGAGCGTTCTCCATCGTTTATGGTTTCCCCAGCAAAGGGAATCTGGAAAGATTTTAGTTCTGGAAAAGGAGGGAATTCAGTTGCTTTCTTAATGGAACACTCCCATTTCACTTACCCGGAAGCCATACGGTATTTAGCCAAAAAATACAATATAGAAATTGAGGAAACCGAGCAAACGGATCAAGAAAAAGCCATTACGGATGTACGGGAAAGTATGTATTTGGTATCGGAGTTTGCAAAAAGTTATTTTCATAACACCCTGTTCAATTCTGAAGAAGGCAAAGCAATAGGGTATTCTTATTTTAAAGAAAGAGGATTTACTGCGGATACAATTAAGAAATTTAGTTTGGGATATTCCCCTGAAAGTTGGGATGCCTTTACCAAAGAAGCCTTAGGGAAAGGTTATAAATTAGAGTTTCTAGAAAATACCGGACTCACAATTCCCAGAGATGACAGGCCTTTTGACAGGTTCAAAGGTCGCGTTATGTTTCCTATAGAAAGTATGTCAGGTCGAGTACTTGGTTTTGGAGGCAGAATTCTTACCAACGATAAAAAAGCGGCAAAATACTTGAATTCACCGGAAAGTGAAATTTACCATAAAAGTAAAGTGCTGTATGGTATTTTTCAGGCCAAACAATCAATAGCCAAATTAAATAATTGTTATTTAGTCGAAGGATATACTGATGTAATTCAGTTCAACCAATCCGGAATTGAAAATGTGGTTGCTTCCTCAGGCACGGCGCTTACACCGGATCAAATCCGTTTAATAAACAGATTGACAAAAAATATCACAGTGCTTTTTGATGGTGATGCCGCAGGTTTACGGGCTTCTGTGCGTGGAATTGATCTAATTTTAGAGGAAGGAATGAATGTAAAAGTGTGTACGTTTCCTGATGGGGAAGATCCGGACAGTTTTGCAAAAAAAACATCTTATGAAGCGTTAGTTTTATACTTAGAGAATAACGCAAAAGATTTTATTCAGTTCAAAGCCTCTCTTTTGATGAATGAAGCGAAAAATGATCCCGTCAAAAAAGCAGATCTTATACGGGACATGGTCGTCAGCATTTCGAAAATTCCGGACAGGATTCAACGAGAAATTTATATCCAGGAATGTTCCAGAATAATGGATATTTCAGAGCAGGTTTTACTAAGCACTTTGGCGCAATTAGTCCAAAAAGACGGTATCGAAATTGAAAAAAAACACAAACAAAAGCAATTGCAGAATGCCTTTGACTATGTTAAAAATGACGATACTGTCCAGACTGATAAAGTAGATTCACTGTATCGATTTGAACGTAAAATAATTGAAATCCTATTGCTTTATGGTAACAAGACGGAAAAATTTGAAGAAGTTTTATTAAAGTCAAATAGCGACGGAGAAATTGTGGACGTTACCGAAATAAAAGAATTAAAAGTTTTTCAGAAAATATATTTGAGTTTGCAAGATGATGAAGTAGAATTTGCAAGTCCTATATTTAGAGATATATACAAAAATTTAATCGATTATTATTTGCAAAATGAGAACTCCGGGCTTGATAAATATATAAATCACTACCAGTCAGGTGTTCCTGATGAAGTAACTAATATTATAATGGAAGAGGAAAAAAATGTTTTGCACAATTGGACTGGTCAAAATATTTTCCCTAAAAGTAAAGAAGAAATGTTAAATCAGGATGTTTCGGACACATTGCTTACTTTAAGATGGTTTCTGCTTAGTGAGATTATTGAAGAGTTGAAAAACTCCGTTTCTAACGATCCGGAATCAGATAATATGGAGTCATTGTCTTTAGCAATGAGTTATATCGAGTTGCGAGGTAAGTTTTCAAAAAAATTAGGGCGAGTTGTGGTACGATACCATTAAAGGCTACACAATCTATAAATCAAAAAGCGCTGTATCTCTGAAATTTGATACAGAGATACAGCGCTTTTATTAATTGTAATGAATCAACATGTAATCCATTCTTTTTTTTAAATTGCCTAGACGTGGTTAGGCCTCAATGGTATTAAACGATTTCTAACGTTTTTGCTTTGTTTACTAAATCTACTAGATTAGTAACATTTAGTTTTGTTAACAATCGCAATTTGTACGTACTAATCGTTTTTTCATTTAGTTTAAGAATAGTCGCGATCTCGTGGTTTTTCTTTCCATCACTTAGATAACGCAAAACCTCCACTTCCCGGTTGGAAAGCTTACGATACAATCTTTCACTCTTGCTTTGTTTTGCAATTAAGGCTAAATTTTTCTTTACAGTCTCATTCATGATTATTTTTCCTTGGTGGACTTTAACAATCGACTGACCTAAGGTTTCTAGTTTTTCAGATTTGTGCACAAAGCCAGATACTCCGGCTTTAATGGCATTTGGCGCATAAATCTGTTCTGAAAGACCACTGAAGATAATGATTTTAGTTTTTGGAAAATTTTTCAAAAGTGCTTTCACTTCAAAAATACTGGAAAGACCTTCCAGTTCCAAGTCTAATATCAATACATCAATGTCTTTTGTTAAAAGTATATCCCGTACCATCAAAAAGTTACCAACATTGGCTACTATTGATATCTCGGCATTGTCTTTAAAGTAAGATTTTACTCCAAAATGCACAACGGGGTAATTATCGGCTATACATACTTTAATCATGATTTTAGTTTTTTAGAATTATTTATTATTGGAAATGTAAAATTAATAAATAAATTCTGTAATTAATTGTAAATCAATATAAAATATCATTTCTTTAATCTTTTGGGATAAAACAAACTGGTATTGCGGTCATTTTATGTTGATTATTAGTGTTTAATCGTTTGTAGATTTCAAAAACAATTTTGTCTCTTCCGGTAAAATTTTCGATTGATTTTCCAGCGTGATCTTCTGCCATTGCCCACTCTAGCTCATTATAGCTGGCGCCTAATTGATCTTCATCGGTTCTTTCATCTCCAAATAATCCGTCGGTGGGTGGTGCTTTCAAAATAGAATCTGGAATTTTTAAATAGTTGCCTAAAAGATAGACTTCTGACTTCATTAAGTCGGCAATAGGGCTTAAATCAACACCTCCATCGCCATATTTAGTATAAAAACCAACGCCAAAATCCTCTACTTTATTTCCCGTTCCGGCAACTAATAAACAATGAATGCCTGCAAAATAATACAATGTGGTCATTCTTAAGCGAGCTCGGGTGTTAGCCAGGGATAGGTTTACTTTAGAAATATCTGAATGATTACCGGGCACTATTTTTTTGAAACTCTCAAAAACAGATGTCAAATCAGCTTCCACGCTAGTTACGTTAGGGAATCTTTTTTTTAATTGTTCGATATGTTCCCGGCCTCTTGTTACATGGCTTTGCGCTTGATGGATGGGCATTTCAATACATAAAACTTGCAGTCCGGTCTGGGCGCATAGTGTAGAGGTTACCGCTGAATCAACTCCCCCTGAAATCCCAATAACAAATCCGTTCACTTTAGCATTTTCAGCATATGTTTTTAACCAATTTACAATAAGAGTATTTATTTTTTCGACGGGTAGTGCCCTTTTTTTAGTCATAATAGTTTACGTTTTAAAAAGTAGGAATGTATATTTGCACACTAAATTAGTTGCACATGGGTTTCCTTAAATTCTGTGGTAACAAATTTAATTAATAATTATGAAAATAGATCTGTTGTCCCTCGTCTTTTGCCTCTTTTTTTTGTCATGTGATAAGAAAAGTAAAGTAGAGAATACTATTGCTGCAATTCCTGTACAAGTAAAATTAGAACGATTTGATAAAATATTTTTTGAAACGCCACCAAAAGACTTAGAGAAAATAAAAAAAGAGTTTCCTTTCTTTTTTCCTCCAGGAAATGACAACAGCGTTTGGCTGAATAAAATGCAGGATCCAATCTGGAGAGAATTATATACGGAAGTACAAAAAAAATATGCTGATATTGAACCGGTAAAAGAAGAATTAGAAGGTGTGCTTAAGCATATTAAATACTATTTTCCTGAAACAAAAATACCAAAAGTGATTACCGTAATTGCTGAGATGGACTATAATAATAAAGCCATTTATGCAGACAGTCTGGTTATTATCTCACTTGAATTGTATTTAGGGAAAGACCATAAATTTTATCAGTTTCCCAATTATTTAAAACAAAATTTTGAACAAAGACAGATTGCACCAGATGTAGTTTCGAGTTTTTCAACACGTAAAATTCCTCCTGTTTTAGATAAGGATTTGCTGAGTCAGATGATTTATTGTGGAAAACAATTGTATTTAAAAGACTTGCTTTTGCCAAAGTATACAGAAGCCGAAAAAATAGGGTATACGCCAGAGCAATTATTATGGTGTCAAGAAAATGAAAGTTACATGTGGCGTTATTTTATTGAGAAAGAATTACTTTACAGTAACGATCAAAAGTTAATTCCACGATTTATAAATCCAGCACCATTTTCTAAGTTTTATCTGGAAATAGACAATGAATCTCCAGGTCGGGTTGGTGCCTGGATCGGTTGGCAAATAGTGCGATCCTATATGAATAATAAGGATGCAGGTATTGCAGATCTGTTAAAAAAAGATGCGAAAGAAATATTTAAACAATCAAAATACAAACCTAAAAAGTAATGTCAAATACACACACCTCAGAAATTAAGTTTCTAATCGAATTAGATGAAAATAAGGTTCCGGAAAAATTAATGTGGACCGCTAAAGATGGCGGAGTAGAGCTGGAGGAAGCCAAAGCAATAATGTTGTCTATTTGGGATAGCAAAGCAAAAGAAAGTATGCGCATTGATTTGTGGACGAAGGAAATGCCGGTAGATGAAATGAAAATTTTCTTTCACCAGACTTTAGTGGCAATGTCTGAAACTTTCAAGCGTGCTACTGATGATGAAAAAATGGCGGATACGATGAAAGATTTTTGCGATTATTTTGCTGAAAAATTGGAACTCACAAAGTAAATTTTTGTGTTGTTTTGCAAAAAAAATCCCAAAACTAAAGTGTAGTTTTGGGATTTTATTGCAATGCTCTTAGATTGTTTTCTAAAACTGGCTGTTGTTTTTAAAAACTTCCTGATTTACTTCTTCAATGTAATTTAATACGTCCTCTTTTCCGGTAGATTCAGTCGCTGATGTGACAAAGTAATGCGGCATTTCGGCCCAGTTATTCGCAAACATTTTCTTTTTATAAGCGGCTACGTGAGAGTCTATTTTTACCTTGCTGATTTTGTCCGCTTTCGTGAAAACTATACAAAAAGGAATTTCGCTTTCACCCATATACGACATGAATTCAATGTCGATAGTTTGTGCTTCGTGACGAATATCAATCAAAACAAAAGCACAAACAAGTTGCTCTCTGGTCTCAAAATAATCAGTGATGAATTCTTGAAAAATAGATTTTGTTTTTTTAGAAACTTTAGCATATCCATAACCGGGTAGATCGACAAGAAACCAATTGTTGTTAATTAAAAAATGATTAATCAATTGGGTTTTTCCTGGTCTGCCGGATGTTTTAGCTAATTTTTTTTGGTTGGTCAGCATATTTATCAAAGAGGATTTTCCTACATTTGATCGACCTATAAAAGCATATTCCGGTAAAAAGTCTTTTGGACATTTTGCCACATCAGAGTTGCTAATAACAAATTCGGCGGTATTAATTTTCATTTTTGCTAGGTATAAAATTCTCCTTTTACGATTTGTGTACGGATAAATGAGTGTTTGTAAGCCACTCCTCAAGTAAGCGATTGAATTCCTCTGGATGTTCCATCATGGCCGCATGACCACAGTTATCGATCCAATATAAAGTAGAATTAGGTAATAATTTATTGAACTCTTCTGCTACATCTGGAGGGGTGACTTTGTCATTTTTTCCCCAAATAAGACAGGTTTGAACATGCATTTTAGGTAAATCTTTTGCCATATTATGGCGAATGGCACTTTTTGCAATAGTCAGTGTTTTGATCAATTTCATGCGGTCGTTAACAGACTCGTACAC
Source organism: Flavobacterium sp. RSP46 (assembly GCF_003984825.1). NCBI lineage: Bacteria > Pseudomonadati > Bacteroidota > Flavobacteriia > Flavobacteriales > Flavobacteriaceae > Flavobacterium > Flavobacterium sp. RSP46. The sequence continues at coordinate 168,871 of NZ_RYDM01000006.1, read as the reverse complement.
TTCGTCTATAAGTTCTTTAGTCGCAACTTTTGGATCATAAAATACATCTTCTGCTTTTTTCTTAATGTATTCATAGTCCCCCCTTTTTGGGTAGCTATCGCCCATGGCACTTTCATAAAGACCTGAACTTCCGGTTATTACAAGACCGGCTACTTTTTCAGGATACATTTTAGTGTGGTACAATGCAATATGGCCACCAAGTGAATTTCCTAAAAGGATAACACGATCTAATCCTTTAAAAGTGATGAAATCCTTGACATATTTTGCAAAACTTTTCACGTTAGTTTTTAAAATATTTTGAGTATATATCGGTAAATCTGGAATAATTATTTTATATCCTCTTGTAGAAAAGTAGCTGGCAACGGTATCAAAGTTGCTAAGTCCCCCCATAAGTCCGTGTAAGATTACGATTGGAGTTCCTTCACCAGCTTCATAATAGCTGTATCTGCCTTCTTTTTTGTAGTGTTTTTCCATTTTTTGTAAATGCGGATTTTCAATTTTGACAAATATAGGATTTAATAAATAAAAATGGATTTTTAGAACAATTTTTAATTGTAAAATTATCCCACTTTAGATAAAATTTAGTTGTTTTTTTTTAGGATTTAGCAACAAACTTCTATGTAAATGCCTTTTATTTTTACATTAAAAAAATCAAATTTCATTGGTTTTGGCAGTCTTTTTTCTATAACGATCTCTTTCTTACAAATTAAGCAGAATGGGTTAATGGCCTGATTGTCCAAAAAGTAAGGGTTTTTGTTTGAAAGTGGTTAAACTTATTAACAAAGTGGGGTATAGTGGTAGATAGTGGTAATATTTTTTATATTTTTGCTCAACATCATTTAATATTTTTTCTTGGATACAATTATTGGAACATATGAATGTAAAGTTGATGCTAAAGGAAGGGTGCTGTTGCCGGCGCCTTTGAAAAAGCAATTGGCACCTTCACTTCAAAACGGATTTGTTTTGAAGCGTTCCGTTTTTCAGCCCTGTCTGGAGTTATATCCCATGGAGGAGTGGAATGTAATGATGCAAAAAATCAATAAACTCAATCGATTTGTAAAGAAAAACAATGACTTCATCCGCAGGTTTACTGCAGGCGTAAAAGTGGTTGAGATCGATGCATTAGGACGATTATTGGTGCCTAAAGATTTAGTAGTTTTTGCCAGTATTACAAAAGAGGTGGTGTTTTCGTCAGCCGTAAACATTGTGGAAATTTGGGATAAAGAATGGTATGAAAAATCAATAAATGGGGAAGATGTTGATTTTGCAGATTTAGCAGAGGAAGTAATGGGAAATATAAATGACAACGACGATGGAATATCATAATCCGGTTTTGCTTCAGGCATCAGTAGATGGTTTAAATATTAAGCCAGATGGCATTTATGTTGATGTCACTTTTGGGGGTGGCGGTCATTCAAAAGAAATTTTGAAAAGGCTAGGGCCGGATGGAAAGTTGTTTGCTTTTGATCAGGACGAAGATGCATTAGCAAATGCTTTGCCGGACGAAAGATTTACGCTGATTAACGAGAATTTTCGTTTTGTAAAGCGGTTCTTGCGTTTTTACGGTGTGAAAAGTGTGGATGGTATCTTAGCAGATTTAGGTGTTTCATCGCATCAGTTTGATGTTCCGGAAAGAGGGTTTTCGACTCGTTTTGATGCCGATCTGGATATGCGAATGAGTCAAAAAAATGATTTGAATGCCTATAAAGTGGTCAATGAATATGATGAAGCAAATCTAAAAAGAGTGTTTTTGGATTATGGCGAATTGAAAAATGCTCCTGTTTTGGCAAGAACAATTGTAGAGGCAAGAGAGCTGCAACCAATCAAAACAACAGATGAGTTGAAAGCCGTTTTGGCGCGATATTTACCGGAAAGAGTTCGAAATAAAATATTAGCCCAAATATATCAGGCCATTCGAATTGAGGTAAATCAGGAAATGGATGTTTTAAAAGAGTTTTTAGAGCAATCTCTGGAAATATTAAATCCAGCAGGGAGATTAAGTGTAATATCCTATCATTCCTTAGAAGATAGATTGGTAAAAAGATTTATCAAAAACGGAATGTTCGAAGGAGAGCCGGAAAGAGATTTTTTTGGTAACTTTTCTGTTCCTTTTAAAACCATTGGTAAACTAACAGTTCCGAATGCCGAAGAAATAAAAGCAAATAACAGAGCGCGAAGTGCAAAATTAAGAATTGCTGAAAAAATATAATCCCCACCCGGCCTCCCCAAAAGGGAGGAGCCAAACAGGAAAAATAAATAGTAACTTTTAATATCTCGGCTCCCTCTCCTTTGGAGGGGGTCGGGGAGAGGACAAATGAAAAACGGAGTGTATAGCATATTGAAAGCGAAGTTTCTTATTGATGATGATGCTGTCAAAAACTGGCGGTTCATTGTTTTTATCCTTTTGTTAGCTATTGTTATGATTGCAAATACTCAGCGATTTGAGCAAAAAGTATTTAAAATTACGGAGCTCACCGGACGGGTTAAAGAGTTGCGTTCCGAATTTGTAGATCGGCGGTCTGAGTTAATGAAATTAAAAATGGAATCAACGGTTTCTGAAAAAATGATAGAAAAAGAAATCTTTCCTTCAACAGTTCCGCCAATTAAAATAAAAGTTAAAAAAGAGGAAGATAAAAGCTTCTTTAAAAAATTATGGCAGTAGAAGATAAATACATATCCTACAGAATTTATCTGGTCGCATTTGGAATTTTCCTGATGGCGATCGCGATAGCCGTAAAATTAACAAATATTCAATGGGTAGAGGGTGATTATTATAGAAAATTAGCCAAACAAAGAACCGTTAAAAATTTTATTATTCCGGCCAATAAGGGGAATATTTATTCTGCCGATGGAAGTCTTTTGGCTACATCAATTCCAAATTATGAAATACGCTTTGATGCACTTGCTTCAAAAACAGAATTATTTGAGAAGAATGTGAAACCATTATCAGACTCTTTGGCTCTATTGTTAGGGAAATCAGCAAATTATTTTGAAAATGAATTAAGAAAAGCCCGGGGCAATAAAAACAGATATTATTTAGTGGCCCGAGATTTAAGTTATACAGAATATGTTAGAATCAAAGGGTTTCCTTTATTTAATCTTGGTGCTTATAAAGGAGGAATTATTGTAGAACAGGAAACCATAAGAGAGCATCCTATTGGGAAAATTGCAGAACGTACTGTAGGGTATGAGCGAACATCAAACGGGCAATCGCTGGATGGAAAAGGAATCGAATGGGCTTTTAGGAACTATCTAAATGGTAAAGACGGTAAAATATTAAAACAGAAAATAGCCAAGGGACAGTGGAAACCCATACGTGATGTTAATGAAGTAGACCCTCAGGACGGCTATGATGTTATATCAACAATTGATGTTTATATTCAGGATATCGCACATCATGCTTTGCTTAAACAGTTGGAATTGTATCAGGCAGATCATGGTTCTGTAGTGGTTATGGAAACTAAAACGGGTCATGTGAAAGCAATTTCTAATTTAGGAAGAGCAAAAGACGGAACGTACTACGAAACCACTAATTACGCAGTAGCGGAGTCTCATGAACCGGGTTCTACCTATAAATTAGCGGATTTGATGGCACTTCTGGAAGATAAAAAAGCGGATACCAGTTCTGTTTATGACAGCAAAGGAGGAGTCGTTGTATATTCAGGTAAAAAAGTGCGTGATTCCCACAAAGGCGGTTATGGAAAAATTTCTTTAGCAAGAGGTTTTGAACTTTCGTCTAATACCATCATGGTTCAGGCGGTGTATGAAGCGTACAAAAATAACCCGTCGCAATTTGTCAATCATCTTAATGATTTTGGATTAAACAAAACTTTAGGGCTCTCCATCAAAGGGGAGGGCGTGCCTTATATCCCTCAGCCAGGCGATAAAAACTGGTCAAACATTTCGCTTCCTTGGATGGCTTTTGGATATGGAGTCCACATAACTCCCATGCAGACACTGGCATTTTATAATGCGGTTGCCAATGATGGGGAAATGGTAAAGCCTCAATTTGTTTCTGAAATAAAAGAATGGAACAGAACCATCAAAAAATATGAGAAAGAAGTTTTGAATCCAAGAATTTGTTCCCCACAAACTATTTCCAAATTAAGGGCAGTTCTGGCAAATGTTGTCAAAAAAGGAACGGCTTCTAAATTATATTCAAAAGATTTTTCGATGGCAGGAAAAACAGGAACAGCGGCGGTGAATTACGGAAAGGCTGGAGGAACTGGAAAATATTATGCGTCGTCTTTTGTGGGCTACTTCCCGGCAGACAAACCAATGTATTCTTGTATAGTTGTGGTGCATAAACCAAGTACAGCGCTAAATAATTATTACGGTGCGGATGTGGCTGGGCCCGTTTTTAAGAGAATCGCACAAAAAATATTTACCGATGCCCCTTCGACAAATGAAATTAAAAATTTAGATAGAAAGATACCAAAACAAGAAAATAATTATGATTCTTATTTTGTGAAATCTCAGAACAAACAACAGTTTATACCCAATGTAAAAGGAATGCCAGGAATGGATGCTGTTGCTTTATTAGGAAATTTGGGAGTCAAAGTAAAGGTCGTAGGAGTTGGAAAAGTGAAAAAACAGTCGCTTGAAGCAGGTCAAAATATTCTAAAAAACACAACGATACTATTGGAATTATCATGAGTATACTAAAAGACATATTATACAAAGTAGCCATTGAAGCCGTAATGGGTTCGACGGATATTGCTGTAAGCAAAATAGATTTCGATTCTAGAAAAATTGAGTCTAACGATGTTTTTGTAGCAATTCGTGGGTCAATATCAGACGGTCATGATTTTATAGGAAAAGCAATCGCATTAGGCGCAGTTGCGGTGATTTGTGACACATTTCCGGAAATTATTGAAAAAGGAATTACGTACGTTCAGGTAAAAGACACGAATTCAGCCTTGGCATTTATGACCTCTAATTATTTTGGGGATCCTTCTAAGAACCTGAAATTGGTTGGAATTACAGGAACAAACGGGAAAACCACAATTGCTTCTTTGTTGTATCAATTGTTTAAAAAGGCAGGGTTTAAAGTGGGATTGCTCTCAACAGTTAAAATTTTAGTTGATGATATTGAATATAAAGCCACACACACGACTCCGGATTCGATTACTATAAATTACTATTTGAATGAAATGGTCAAAAATGGAGTCGACTATTGTTTTATGGAAGTCAGTTCTCATGGTATTCACCAAAAAAGAACCGAAGCCTTGCATTTTGTAGGGGGTATTTTTACTAATTTGTCTCATGATCATTTGGATTATCATCCAACGTTTGCAGAATATAGAGATGTAAAAAAGGCCTTCTTTGATAATTTGCCTAAAACTGCCTTCGCATTATCGAATATTGATGATAAAAATGGGCAAGTAATGTTACAAAATACAACAGCCAAAAAATGTACGTATGCCTTAAAATCGTATGCGGATTATAAAGCGCAAATCCTGGAAAATCAATTGTCCGGTTTGTTGTTGAAAATAAACGGAAATGAAGTTTGGGTTAAGCTGATAGGAACATTTAATGCGTATAATTTAGTAGCTATTTATGGAGCGGCAGTCGAATTAGGAATGGAAAGTCTGGAAGTACTTCGTTTATTGTCGGATTTAGAAAGTGTTTCGGGACGTTTCCAATTTATTGTTTCTGCTTCAAATATTACCGCTATTGTAGATTATGCCCATACGCCGGATGCTTTAGAAAATGTACTAAAAACCATCAATGACATTCGCACCAAAAATGAACAGTTGATCACCGTTGTGGGGTGCGGTGGTAATAGAGACAAAAGCAAGCGCCCTATTATGGCCGGAATTGCCGCTGAATGGAGTGATACAGCAATTTTCACTTCGGATAATCCAAGAAATGAAAATCCGGAAGTGATTATCACCGAAATGGAACACGGTGTAGCCGCTCAAAACTATAAAAAAGTGCTGTCAATAACCGATAGAAAGCAAGCCATAAAAACCGCATGTCAATTGGCACAGCCCAACGATATTATTTTAATTGCTGGAAAAGGGCATGAGACGTATCAGGAAATAAATGGAATTCGCCTTGATTTTGATGACGTGGAAATAGTTAAAAAAACACTAGGCCAACTGGGAAAATAAAAGTTTAACCGGAGTAACTGTTTATTTGTTTATGGGAATATCCAAATAACCGATTAACCAAATAACCAAAAAAAGATAAACCAAATAAACAAAGAGATATGCTATACTATTTATTTGAATATTTAGACAAAACACTTGACGTTCCGGGAACCGGTGTTTTTCAGTACATCACTTTTAGATCTGCATTAGCATTGATGCTTTCGTTGTTGTTATCAACAATTTACGGAAAAATTATAATTCGCTTTTTGCAAAGACAGCAAGTGGGTGAAACCGTGCGAGAGCTTGGTTTAGCTGGTCAGAACGAAAAAGCGGGGACGCCGACCATGGGTGGATTAATCATTATTTTTGCTACGCTGGTACCGGTATTATTATTTGCAAAATTGCATAATATCTACATTGTGTTATTGATTGTTACCACGCTTTGGATGGGGACTATTGGTTTTATAGATGATTATATTAAAATTTTCAAAAGAGACAAACAAGGATTAAAAGGAATATTTAAGGTTGTTGGTCAAGTGGGTTTAGGTCTCATTGTGGGAACCGTCTTGTATTTTCATGCCGGGGTTACAGTGAGAACGGATATTGGTAAAGCCAATGTTTTCAAGGCTTCTACTGAAAATGTAGTTTTTCAAGCGCCGCTCGAAGAAAAATCAACTGCAACAACGATTCCTTTTTTTAAAAATAATGAATTCGATTATGCGGAACTATTAGCATGGACTGGTGAAGGATATGAAAAATGGGCTTGGTTGATTTTTATTCCGGTTGTTATTTTTATTATCACCGCTGTTTCTAATGGAGCTAATTTGACTGATGGAATAGATGGTTTGGCAGCAGGAACATCCGCGATTTCAGTATTGGCACTGGGAATATTTACGTTTGTTTCGGGAAACATTATTTTCTCTAATTATCTGAACATCATGTATATCCCTAATTCAGGGGAAATGACAGTCTTTATTGCGGCTTTTGTTGGATCGTTAATCGGGTTTCTTTGGTACAATTCGTATCCGGCATCTGTTTTTATGGGTGATACAGGAAGTTTAACAATAGGCGGAATTATTGCAGTTCTGGCAATTGCAGTCCGTAAAGAAATGCTGATTCCTTTATTGTGCGGAATTTTTCTTGTCGAAAATTTATCTGTGATTCTTCAGGTCAGTTATTTCAAGTATACCAAGAAACGCTTTGGCGAAGGCCGAAGAATATTTTTAATGTCGCCTTTGCATCACCATTATCAGAAAAAGGGCTATCACGAAAGTAAAATTGTGACCCGGTTTTGGATTGTTGCCATCATGCTGGCCATTTTGTCAATCGTTACTTTAAAATTAAGATAACATGAGGCTAGTAATTTTAGGTGGAGGCGAAAGCGGTGTTGGCACTGCTATTCTGGGTAAGAAAAAAGGATATGATGTTTTTGTGTCTGATTTTGGAAAGATAAAAGAGAATTACAAAGAGGTTCTTCTTATTAATGAAATAACATGGGAAGAGCAGCTGCATACGGAAGAATTGATTTTGAATGCTGATGTGGTGATGAAAAGTCCCGGAATTTCGGATAATTCTCCAATTGTAAAAAAATTAAAGGAGAAAGGAATCTCGGTAATTTCTGAAATTGAGTTTGCTGCTCCTTACACTGAGGCTACCATTATAGGGATAACTGGGAGTAACGGAAAGACCACCACTACAATGCTGACACATCATTTGCTAAAAGCAGCGGGGCTAAATGTAGGATTGGGGGGCAATATAGGAAAGAGTTTTGCCTGGCAAGTTGCTGATAATAAATATGATTTGTATGTGCTTGAATTGAGTAGTTTTCAGCTGGACGGGATTGAAAATTTCAAACCGCATATTGCCATAATTACCAATATAAGCCCGGATCATCTGGATCGATATAATTATAAATATGAAAATTATATTGACGCAAAATTCAGGATTACGATGAATCAGACTCAGGAGGATTACCTCATTTATGATGCAGATGACGAAGCCATCAATGAATGGTTCAAAACACACACAACAAAGGCGAAATTAATTCCTTTTTCATTGACTAAAACATTCAACGAAGGAGCTTATATACAAAACAACAAAATGGAAATAAAGATTAATCAGGAAGAGTTTACAATGGACACCGAACACATTGCTTTAGAAGGGAAACATAACATGAAAAACGCAATGGCAGCAACTTCTGTGGCAAAATTAATGCAAATAAGAAAAGCTACAATTCGGGAGAGTCTTTCTAATTTTCAAGGAGTAGAACACCGTTTAGAAAAAGTTTTTAAAATCCAAAACGTGCAGTATATTAATGATTCTAAAGCAACGAATGTGAACGCTACTTTTTTTGCATTAGACAGTATGAATGCTCCTACGGTATGGATTGTGGGCGGGGTTGATAAAGGAAATGATTACAATGAATTGATGTCCTTAGTGCGTGAAAAAGTTAAAGCGATTATCTGCCTTGGTGTGGATAATAAAAAGATAATTGATGTTTTTGGGAATGTGGTTGACATGATGATTGAAGTGTCCAGTATGGATGATGCGGTGAGAATGGCACAACGAGTATCAGAAAAAGGAGACGTAGTGTTATTGTCCCCGGCATGTGCCAGTTTTGATTTATTTGAAAATTATGAGGACAGAGGAAATCAGTTTAAACTAGCCGTTAGAAATTTATAGAAAAAAGGTTTTAGGTTCTAGGTGCTAGGTTTTAGCGCCAAAATCCAAAACCAAAAAAAGCCAAAACCAAAAATGAAGCAACTAATAAACAATTTGAAAGGAGATAGAGTAATTTGGTCATTCGTGGCTTTATTGGCTTTGTTTTCCTTTATGCCTGTTTTTAGTGCGAGTAGTAACTTGGCCTATCTTGGTCGGGGAACCGGAAATACATTGGGCTATTTAGTCAAACATTTGGCTCATATTTGTATTGGTTTTTTAATTATTTACTGGGTTCATAAAGTACCGTATCATTATTTTCGGGCTATTTCTAAAGTAGGATTGCCCGTTGTTTGGGTTTTATTGGCCTACACATTAATCAAAGGAACAGTTATTGCCGGCGCTAATGCCAGTCGATGGATTCAGGTTCCGTTTATTGGGGTCACGTTCCAAACGTCAACATTGGCCTCAATAGTGTTGTTTATTTTTGTAGCGCGGTACTTGTCTAAAACCAGAGAAGTCCCTATTACTTTTAAGTCTTCTATTTGGGAGCTTTGGACGCCGGTATTCATTACCTTAATGTTTATTTTGCCAGCTAATTTCTCAACAACGGCATTGATTTTTTCGATGGTATTGATGTTGGTTTTTATTGGAAAATATCCTATCAAATACATTGCAGTCATTCTGGGTTCAGGAATTGTATTTCTGGCCTTTTTTATTCTGCTTTCAAAAGCGTTCCCTGATTCGAAATTTTTTAGTAGGGTAGGAACTTGGGGAAACAGAATTGAAAGTTTTACCACAGATAAACCAGAGGAAGACGATTACCAAATTGAAAAAGCGAAAATTGCAATTGCATCCGGAAAAATATACGGATTAGGTCCGGGGAAAAGCATTCAAAAGAACTTTTTGCCACAATCTTCTTCTGATTTTATTTTTGCAATTATTGTAGAAGAATATGGGCTCATTGGAGGTTTAGGCGTGCTTACACTATACTTATTGTTGTTGTTCCGATTTGTTATTGCCTCACACAAAGCCACCACGCTCTTTGGGAAATTAGTAGTCATAGGTTTGGGTTTTCCAATGATATTCCAGGCCATGGTCAACATGGCTGTTGCTGTAGAATTATTGCCGGTCACTGGACAAACATTACCCTTGATTAGCAGCGGAGGAAGTTCTATCTGGATGACGTGTTTTGCCCTTGGAATCATTATTAGTGTGACCAAAAAAGAAGAAGAGATCGTACAAGAATTGAAAGAAGCAGCCAAAAGGGAAGAAGCACTTCAGAAATTAATCGATAGGGAACTAGAAGAAGAAACAGTGGTTGAGGAATCCTATTCTATTGAAGATAAAGCGAAAAATCCATTGCAGGCAGTTTTAAATAAATAAGTTGTTTTATAAAAACACAATAACGCAGTAATTGATTGAAAATGAAACAGTATAAATTCATATTAAGTGGAGGTGGAACGGGTGGGCATATCTATCCGGCAATTGCTATTGCTAATGAATTGAAAACTCGTTTTCCGGACGCTGATTTCCTTTTTGTAGGGGCCAAAGATAAAATGGAAATGCAAAAAGTACCTCAGGCAGGCTACAAAATAATAGGGTTATGGATTGCAGGATTACAAAGACGATTCACCTTTGATAACACTCTTTTTCCAATAAAACTGATTAGTAGTTTATTGAAATCACGTACTATAATCAAACAATTTAAACCAGATGTAGTAATAGGAACAGGTGGTTTTGCCAGTGGACCGTTGTTACAGATAGCAGCGCTTTGCGGAATTCCAACACTGATTCAGGAACAAAATTCCTTTCCAGGAATTACCAATAAATTGTTAAGCAAAAGAGCCAACAAGATTTGTGTGGCTTACGAGAATTTACAGCGATTTTTTCCGAAAGAAAAAATGATTTTGACTGGAAATCCTGTGCGTCAGGATTTAATTGATATTGACAGTAAAAGAGCGGAGGCAATTCGCTATTTTGATTTAGATCCCAATAAAAAAACGCTTTTGGTATTAGGAGGAAGTCTAGGTGCAAGAAGAGTAAATCAGTTGATTGCTAAAGAAATTCTAACTTTTTCAGCCCATAATGTACAAGTGATCTGGCAATGTGGGAAATTGTATTTTGAGGAGTATAAATATTGTCAAGAAAATGAAAACATACAAATTCATTCTTTTATTGACCGGATGGATTTAGTATATGCAGCAGCAGATTTTGTGATTTCCCGGGCAGGAGCATCTTCTGTTTCGGAATTATGCATTGTTGGTAAACCGGTGATTTTTATCCCTTCGCCTAATGTTGCAGAGGACCATCAAACTAAAAATGCGCAAGCTGTAGTAGATAAAAATGGAGCAATTCTGCTTAAAGAAAATCAACTGGACACACAATTTAGTGTTGTTTTTGAGTCCTTGGTCAATGATCCGGAAAAACAGAAAGAACTTAGTGAAAACATAAAACAGTTGGCTCTGCCAGAAGCAACAAAACAAATTGTAGATGAAATAATTAAATTAGTCCAAATCCGAAAGGCATAAAGTCAAATGACTTTAAAACTTTAAGGCTTTAAGACTTTAAGACATAAAAAAATGAACTTAAATCAAATACATAACGTCTATTTTATAGGGATTGGAGGAATCGGGATGAGTAATCTGGCTCGTTATTTTCGCAATTTGGGAAAGCAAGTTTCGGGTTATGATAAAACGCCTTCTATTCTTACTACGGAGTTAATTGAAAGTGGAATTTCAATTCATTTCGAAGACAGTATTGATTTGATTCCAAAAGATTTTTATCTAGACAATACACTGGTAATTATTACTCCGGCTGTTCCTAAGACGCATTCTGAGTGGAATTTTTTTGTAGAAAGAAATTACCAAATCAAAAAAAGAGCCGAAGTTTTAGGGTTAATTACAAAAGACACCTTTTGTTTTGCGGTTGCCGGAACACATGGTAAAACAACTACATCAGGGATTTTAGGCCATCTTTTGTACGAAAGTGGTGCTGATGTTACCGCGTTTATTGGTGGAATAGTCGAAAATTATAATTCAAATTTAATAGGAAGCGGTTCAACCGTGACTGTAGTTGAAGCGGATGAATTTGACCGTTCCTTTTTGCATTTGCATCCTAATATTGCATGTATTACCTCAATGGATGCGGATCATTTAGATATTTATGGAACCAGTGAAGCAATAGAAGCTTCTTTCATTGAATTTGCTTCTAAAATAGAAGATAAAAACAATCTTTTCATAACAAAAGAATTGCCATTAGAAGGCATCACTTGTGCAGTAAACGAAGCGGCTGTTTACAAGGCATTTAATGTTAGAGTAGGAAACGGCAGTTACGTTTTTGATGTGCAAACGCCTACCGAAATAATTAGAGATTTACATTTTGGTTTACCGGGAAGACATAATTTAATGAATGCATTAATGGCTATTGCAATGGCTAACTTATTCGGCACCCCAACCGATGCCATTGCAAAAGGCATTGCATCATTCAAAGGAATAAAAAGAAGATTTTCGTACCAAATAAAAACAGATAGAAAAGTATATATAGATGATTATGCGCATCATCCTACAGAGATAAATGCCGTGCATCAGGCAGTCAGCGAATTGTATCCAAATCAAAAAGTATTGGCTGTTTTTCAACCTCATTTGTTTAGTAGAACCAGAGATTTTGTGGATGATTTTGCTAAAAGTTTATCCGCCTTTGATGAGGTTGTTTTATTAGATATTTATCCGGCTCGTGAATTACCAATGGAGGGTGTTAACGCACAATGGTTGATGAGTAAAATGACTAATAACCATAAAAAAATAGTTTCTAAAGAGGATTTAATTCCAACAATTTTAGCAAGCAATGCTACTGTAATAGTAACAATTGGAGCAGGAGATATTGGAGAATTAGTACCAATCATAAAAAAAGCGATACATGAAAGTATTTAATTGGACCAATATTAGATTATTGCTCATGGTTGTGGTAGTGATTTTTCTTTTTTCGTTTACATCAGATCGAAATAAAAATAGAAAACTGACTAAATCTGTCGTTGTTTTTGTAGGGGATAACGCTCCTTTTGTGCGGCAAGAAACGGTTGATAAATTGTTAATAGAAAATAAAAAAGAGGCATCAAGCATTCAAAAAGTTAATTTAGATTTGAATAAGTTGGAATCCACTCTCGATGCACATGCGATGATTGAAAAATCACACGTATTTGTAACCATTGACGGGGTGTTAAAAGCAGTAGTCAAACAAAAAAATCCTATTGCCAGGGTTTTTGGTGAGAAAGGTTCTTTTTACATTGATTACGAAGGGAATAGAATGCCGTTATCAACTAATTTTACAGCAAGAGTTCCGCTTGTTTCAGGGAGAATAAATAAAAACAACAACGAAGATTTAACTAGTTTACTTCGCATGATTTATGAAGATGATTTTTTGAAAAAAAACATCATTGGAGTTCAAATTATGCCAAATGGAAGCTTAAAAATGTTAAACAGAAATTTTGACTATCAAATAGATTTTGGTAAATTGATACATGTAGCGCATAAATTTAAAAATTATAAAGCTTTTTTTCAAAAAGCGGTTTTAGACAGTTCGTTGTATAAATATAAGAAAATTGACCTCCGATTTACGGAACAAGTAGTTTGCACTAAATAATAGATAATGGAAAAAGAGAATATTGCAGTAGGTCTAGATATTGGGACAACTAAAATAGTTGCCATGATAGGCAAGAAGAATGAATATGGCAAACTAGAAATTTTAGGTGTAGGAAAATCTAAAAGTTTAGGTGTAGCAAGAGGCGTGGTAAATAATATTACTCAAACCATACAGTCAATACAGCAAGCGATTCAAGAAGCCGAAAATAATTCAGGTTATAAAATAAAAGATGTAGTGGTAGGAATCGCGGGACAACACATCCGCAGTATTCAGCATACTGATTATATCAGTAGAAGCAATCCCGAAGAAGTAATTGGAGGGAATGACATTCAGCTTTTGATTGATCAAGTAAATAAATTGGCCATGTTGCCAGGGGAAGAAATCATACATGTTTTGCCGCAAGAATTTAAAATTGACGGACAATCCGAAATCAAAGAGCCTATAGGAATGTATGGCGGACGATTAGAGTCTAGTTTTCATGTTGTAGTGGGGCAAGCTTCATCGATACGTAATGTAGGCAGATGCATTCAAAGTTCCGGAATCGAATTATCAGGTTTAACATTAGAACCATTGGCTTCAGCAGATGCCGTTTTGAGTCAGGAAGAAAAAGAAGCTGGAGTTGCATTGATCGATATTGGTGGAGGAACAACAGATTTGGCTATTTTTAAAGATGGTATTATTCGTCACACAGCGGTAATTCCTTTTGGTGGTAATGTCATTACGGAAGATATCAAAGAAGGATGCTCGATTATTGAAAAACAAGCTGAATTGTTGAAAGTTAAATTTGGTTCTGCTTGGCCAGGAGAAAACAGAGACAACGAAATTGTTTCCATTGCGGGATTAAGAGGTAGAGAACCAAAAGAAATTTCATTAAAGAATCTTTCCAAAATAATTCATGCGCGTGTTGTTGAGATTGTAGATCAAGTATTTACGGAGGTAAAAGCATACGGTCATGAAGATCCTCGCAAAAAGTTAATTGCAGGGATAGTGCTGACTGGCGGTGGTGCCCAATTGAAACATATCAAGCAGTTAGTAGAATACATTACTGGGATGGATACCAGAATTGGATATCCAAACGAACATCTGGCAGGGAATTCTGACGAGGAGATTTCAAGTCCTTTGTACGCAACAGCTGTTGGGTTAGTAATGAAAAGTATTGAGAATAAATCACAGAGTGCAGTTAGAAAAGATGCTGTAGAACAGCCAAGAACATTGGCTTACAGGGCAGCCGCGGCTGAAAATCTAGTTTATGAAATGCCTGAAAAAGAGGAAGAAGTTGAGAATTTAAAAGAAAAACATAATTCTACCGTAAACAGAATACAGAAAAATTTCTTTGATCGTTATGTTGATAAGATTAAAGATTTTCTGGATAATGCAGAATAGATAGTAAAAACATTCACAAGAATTAATAATAAATATCAAAAACCAAATAAAATGATGAGCAACTCAGAATTTGGAAGTATTTCATTTGATTTACCAAAAAACCAATCAAATGTAATCAAAGTTATTGGTGTAGGTGGAGGCGGAAGTAACGCCATCAATCACATGTTTAAACAAGGGATCAAAGGCGTAGATTTTATCGTGTGTAATACGGATTCTCAAGCTTTACAGAGTAGTTCTGTGCCTAATAAAATTCAGCTAGGAGTACACTTAACCGAAGGACTTGGTGCAGGAGCAAACCCGGATGTTGGACAGCAATCAGCTATTGAAAGCATTTCCGAGATTGAAAAAATGTTGGATCGCAATACTAAAATGGTATTTATTACAGCCGGAATGGGTGGTGGTACTGGTACGGGTGCTGCACCAGTAATTGCACAATTGGCTAAAGAAAGAGACATTCTTACTGTGGGTATTGTGACTTTGCCTTTCTTGTTTGAAGGGAAAGTGCGTCAGGAACAAGCCTTAATTGGTATCGAAAAATTACGCAAACAAGTCGATTCTTTAATTGTTATCAATAATAATAAATTAAGAGAAGTATATGGAAATCTTGGTTTCAAAGCAGGGTTTTCAAAAGCAGATGAAGTTTTGGCGACAGCCTCAAGAGGTATTGCCGAAGTAATTACGCATCACTACACCCAGAATATCGATTTAAGAGATGCGAAAACAGTATTGTTTAATAGCGGAACGGCTATTATGGGATCTTCTGTTTCTTCAGGTGAAAACAGAGCTAAGGAAGCGATTATCGCCGCTTTAGATTCTCCTTTGTTGAATGACAATAAAATTACAGGTGCCAAAAACGTATTGTTGCTTATCGTTTCTGGAACTAATGAAATTACCATTGACGAAATAGGAGAGATTAATGATCACATACAAGTGGAAGCAGGCCATAACGCTAACATTATCATGGGAGTTGGTGAAGATGAATCTCTGGGAGACGCTATTGCTGTGACCATTATTGCCACAGGATTTGATATCGAGCAACAAAACGAAATTGTAAATACAGAACCCAAAAAAATAATACATACACTTGAGGACGAACAGCGAAGTGTTCATAATCTGACCAACAAGACAGTTGCTGCATTTGATTTGAATATGGAATCACCATCGACAAATTCAAATGAGAGAGTTATTTTTGATTTATTAGAAGATACAGTAGCTGCTCCTGAGCCAGTGGTAACGGTGCCAGTCATTAATAACGAAGAACTAATCGTTATGTCTGAATTTATCAAAAACTTAGATGTGACTTTTGAAATTGTTTCTCCAATAACAGATATTGATTTTACAATCACATCACCTGTCGCCGAGGTTAAAGAGCTAAAGACTATTCAGCCAAAAGCAGTAGAAAGACAGGAACAAACTACATTCTCCTTTGATCTGCCACTTTTTAAAACAGCGCCTGTAGTTCCGGTAGAGGCCAGTAAAATTTTATTTGAATTGACTCCAGAAACGAGTGATATAAGAGTAAATGAAGCCGTTCAATTTGTTCCGGTAACGGAATTGACAGATAACGGAATCATTAAATATTCTCTTGAAGAATATATGGAGCCAGAAAATGATTTCATGGCAAAACCAGTAGCGAAAACTCCAGAGGTTGTAATTCCGGAGGAATTAAATATTACCATGAAACAAGTTGACAGCGCAGCGCTGGTTCCAGTTGACTTTCAGGCAATTTCGCCTACTGAAATGACTATCGAAGAATCATTGCGAATGAGAGCGGATGAAAGAAGGAAAAAATTAAAAGAATTCAATTATAAGTTTCATAACAATGTCTCTAAAATTGAAGAATATGAAAAAGAACCGGCTTACAAAAGATTAGGAATAGACATTTCAAACCATCAAGCTAATAATACGAATTCTAGAATTTCTGTAGGAACGGATAGTAATAATGATTTGCAGCTGCGTTCAAATAATTCATACTTACACGATAACGTGGATTAATGAACTCAAAATAAACTAAGTAACCCGAAAATTTAATTTGATTTTCGGGTTACTTTTTTTGTGTAATCTGAACAAGGCAATTTGTTGTTAATTCCAGTAAATTTTTTTAAATTTGTCGGGCATTAAAAAAGCGGTTGTTTCAAGTCCCGCAAAAAAAGCAGGAGCCTTTACTACCCTTTTGAACATTCAGAAAAGTAGTGGTTTTATAATGAGCATTTCAATAATCGATTTGATAAATAATCGATTAATAAATAAACACTAAATATTATGAGTTTATCAATACACATCATGGACGAAATTAAAACCGCCATGAGAGCCAAAGACACAGTTGCTCTAGAAGCCTTAAGAGCTATTAAATCTGAAATTTTACTAGCGCAAACCGCTACAGGATCAAAAGAAGAAATCTCAGCGGATGATGAAATAAAATTGCTTCAAAAATTAGTAAAAACCCGTAAGGATAGCGCTAAAATTTTTACAGAACAAAATCGTTTGGATTTGGCTGAACCAGAATTAGCACAAATAGCAGTAATAGAAAAATTCTTGCCAGCACAATTAAGCGAAGCAGAAGTAGAAGCTGTAGTAGCAAAAATCATTGCCGAAACTGGTGCCGCAGGCATTGCAGCAATGGGAAAAGTAATGGGATTGGCCGCAGCACAATTAGGTGGAACTGCTGAGGGGAAAACGATCTCTACTATAGTTAAAAAATTATTGACATAGATTTATGATTTAAGAGTAACAGTTTTATATATAGGATATAAAACTGTTGCTGAATAATCTGAAATAATATTGACTGCGTAGTTCAACTGGATAGAATATCAGATTTCGACTCTGAGGGTTGCAGGTTCGAACCCTGCCGTGGTCACTTTAATACCCTGTTTACAGTACTTAACAAACATTTTAGTTAACATTTAGTTATCCATTTTAAAAAACACTCATTTTCTGGGTGTTTTTTTAGTTCATATAAGTAACTGAAATAAATTAAAATTCCCCTCTAATATTTAAAAAAAATCTGATTAATCAACTATTAATAGAATTTAATTAAATAATGTTTACACGCACGTAACAGATAATGCAATATTCAATATAATTCAATTGATTGATTTTATACACGCGTAACAGATAGGTGCAAACCTTTATTTTTACGCTTGTTTAATTTGAATTTAATTAGGTAATGCAAAAAAATCGCTCATCTCTGAACGGTTGTTTTTACATCATAAGTGAATTTTCAATTATGCCCAACGGGTAACGATATCAAATAATTTCATTTTGTCCGATTTAAGTATTTGAAAGTTCGAATGAAATTAATGAAAATTGGAACAAATCAAGGCGAATATTTCTTTGTATATTTGCAACCTCAAAAATAATTTAAATAATGATCGAAGATAAAAACCCACAACGCACAAGTATTGCTCAGTTAGGCGAATTTGGATTGATTGCCCATTTGACAAAAAACTTCAAAATCAATCAGCCTTCAACTTTAAAAGGAATTGGCGATGACGCCGCTGTTTTGGATTTCAAAGATAAAAGAGTAGTAGTTTCGACGGATTTATTGATAGAAGGTGTGCATTTTGATTTGGCATACATGCCCTTAAAACATTTGGGCTACAAAGCGGTAGTGGTCAATGTTTCTGATATTTGCGCTATGAATGCTAAACCCACGCAAATCACGGTTTCAGTAGCAGTCTCTAATCGTTTTCCTTTAGAAGCTTTGGATGAATTGTTTGCAGGAATTACGCATGCTGCAAATGAATACAATGTAGATGTTATCGGTGGAGATACGACTTCCTCCCAGAAAGGGTTAATCATCAGTATAACTGCCATTGGCGAAGCAGATGAAAATGAAATCGTGTATAGAAATGGTGCCAAACAAACGGATTTATTAGTCGTAACTGGCGATATTGGGGCTGCTTATATGGGGTTGCAAGTTTTGGAACGCGAAAAGCAAGTGTTTCAGGTGAATCCAAATTCACAACCAGATTTAGATGCGTACACATATTTAATTGAACGACAATTGAAACCGGAAGCACGCAAAGATGTTCGTACTCTATTGCACGCTTTAGAAATAAGACCAACTTCAATGATTGATATTTCAGATGGATTATCGTCTGAGATTATGCATTTGTGCAAACAATCTAAGGTAGGGTGTAATTTATACGAAGACAAACTACCAATTGATCCAACATTTATTAATGTTTGTGAAGAATTCGATATCGACAGTACCACTGTTGCCATAAACGGAGGCGAAGATTATGAATTGCTTTTCACTATTGCTATGGACGATTTTGAAAAAATCAAAGGGAATCCAAACTTTACAATCATTGGGCACATGACACAAGAAAGCGAAGGCATTCATTTAGTGACTCGTGCCAACACGAAAATAGCATTGAAAGCTCGTGGTTGGGATGCTTTGAGTGAATAGAAATCTCTTTAAAACAAATAAAAAACGACACCTATTAAGTGTCGTTTTTTATTTGATAAAATTAAAATAGCAATCCTTTGTTTTTAGCTTCCTGGACTAAATCAATATCGCTTCCATGTTCTATTTTTAATAATTCTTTTAAATTCAGTTTGCGTTGCTCAATTGCTCCAAGTGAAATTGGAATATATTGTGGAATGTCATTCAGCTTGGTTCCTTTTGATATATGAAACAAAATATCTTTATCAAATTGATCAATTTCTATTGTGTTTTCCTCTGCCTGATTCAACATTTTTAAAACGGACTGGCTGTAATATTTTTCGTTTTTTATAACCTTATCGAAAGCAAAAATTAATTCATCAAAAGTTAAATCGTTTTTTATAACCAGTCCACTTGGATTTATTGTTTTGATAATGGTTTTTATCTTCAACAATTCGGTATACATGGTTAGTAATATAATTTTGCAGTTTGGCATGTATTCTAATATTAATTTTGCCAAATCCTCGCCGGAATAAATATTTTTTTCTTCATAAGGCGGCATACTAATATCTAAAAAAGCAATGTCAAATGGCACAACAGCTGGATTGGTAATAATATGGTAGGCTGATTCGCAATCTTTTGCTTTAGTTATAAAAAACTCGAATTCCTCCGGATTATACCTCGTAATTGCATTTTTATATCCTTCTATTATAAAAGGATGGTCGTCAACTATTAATATTTCATTCTTTGTTTTTACTGTATCAACGGAATCATTAGCCATTTTGTATAAGTTGTAAGATTGTTTTTATTCTATTGGGGTGGTAACCGTTATAATTGTTCCTCCTTTTTTTGAGGATTGTATGTCAAAGATACCATCGCATTCTTTGGTCCGAAAAAGTATGTTTTGCAGACCAATGCCTTTTTTAGCTGTTTTTATATTAAAACCAACACCATTGTCACTAATTTTTAAAATCAAATGATCTTCTTCTTTTCTTAGTTCTATTTTAATGGTATTAGCATTAGCATATTTATTACTGTTTTGGAGTGCTTCCTGCAGAATACGGTATAAATTGATTTTTAGTGAGTTACTTACTAGTTCCCATTTTATAGCTGGATCAATACTTGAAATTAATTTTGATTTATGAGTCTTTTTTTGGTCTTCAAATAAATTATCAACTATGGCGACGAAGTTATTAATTAATTCTGATTTTTCTCTATTCAAGTCATGTGAAATTTCTCGAATATCCTGCTCAATATTTTTTAATTCTATTAAATAATTATTTCTCTTCTCCACAGCAGTCCCGTCAACAATCTTATTCAAGCTGTCCAAGTTAATTCGCACTCCAAATAGTCTGCCTAAAACGCCGTCGTGTAATTCGCGTGCTACTCTTTTCTTTTCCTTAATTCTATTTATTTCAATCGTGTTTTGTTGTGTGATCATTAAATTATAGATCTCTTCATTGGCCATTTGCTGTTGTTGCTTGAATAACAATTCTCTGTTTTTTGCTTTTTGGGTTCTTATGACAAAGGAAAATAAACCAAGCATTGCTAAACCACTAAAAATATAAACTAAATTCCTGTTTTGTTGTACTAAGTCCTTATTCTCGTTTTTTATTTCCTCTGTTTCGTATTCGATACGGGTAAATTTATTACCCATTTTACGTTCTGATTTTTGTAATTTCTCGCTGACTTTAATGTATTCGTTTCCATAAACTGCAGCGTTTTGTGGCTCTATAATTGATAATTGCTTCAGCGAATTTAAAACATTACGATAATTGTTTGTTTTTTTGGATAATTCAAGGGCTTGTTTGGCAAACTGACTTGCTCGTAAAGTTTCATTCTTTGAAATGAAATATTCGGATAAATTTATTTTACTGGCTATGACACCCGCACTAAGTTGTAAACTATCTCTGGTTTTTAATGACCGAAAGAATAAATCTGGCAACCCTTCCTTTTCATTAAGCTTGAATTTAGAATACGCTAAATTATTCAATAACATGGCGTGCAATGAGGGTTTATCTTTAAATACATTTTTTTGATCTAGTCCTTTTTGAAAATATCTTTTCGCCTGCTTGTAGTCTTGCGTCTTAAGGTGGAGGTAACCAATGTTATTGTAGGAAGTCGCTTTTGGCTGATAAAAAGAGGCCATTAACTCGTCATCAATACTGGCTAAAGCTCTATTGTGATACCGCATTGCATTTTTATAATCCTCTAGTTCATTATAAATTAATCCTAATAAATTGTAAGCATCATACAAGATGTCGCTTTGGTTTGTGTTCTTTATGATTTTTAAAGCTTTAGAAGCCGCTTTTTCAGCCCCTAAAAAATCACTTTGATTAAATTGTATGTTTGCCTTTCTTATAATCGTTTTTGCCAGATTATAGTTGTCATTTAGCTCAATATATATTTTTTCTGCCTTGTCATAGTACAAAAAAGAACTATCCGGAATACCTTGAGAGTCATAATAATCTCCTAAATAATTATTCCCTTTTGCCATACTAAAAGCATCCTGCTGCATTGCAGATTTTTCAAGTACCAATCGTACCGTTCTTTTATACTCCTTCCAATTTTCTAAGTTATAATAGCGATTAGCAATTTTGAACAGGTTTACACGATATAAAGAATCATTTTCTTGGGGAGTTATGACTTGAAGTGCTTTTTTTACGTATTTTTCTCGTTGCTCAGACGGCAAATCAAAATCGTTGGACAATAAAAAATATGTAGAAAGGCTGTCTTTAGAATCTAAAGTAATTTTATTTGGAGTATTTTTTTGAGTACATCCACAAAATAAAAAAATAAAAAAAAGTGTTGTATATATAGGATGTTTCAATAGCAAAAAGTTTTACCATCAAAAATAAGAAAATAAACGTATTAGCATAAAAAAAGCTGCCAAAAATTTGACAGCTTTCTTAAATCAATATATTTACTAATATTTTGTTAGTCCATTTTCTTATTCCCCTGACTTGTTGATCCATTTCCAGCAAGATTTAGTTGTACGTTTTCAATTTTGAAAACTTCTGCTTTGTTATCATTTTTTGTTGTTGAAGTAATTTCTTCATTTGAAGTAAATGAAGTTAATACCATTACTAAAGAAAATAATCCGATTGTTAAAATTGCTTTTTTCATAATTTGGGAATTTTATATTGTTGTTTGATTTTACTTTTCTAGAACCACATTAGCGTGGAATTCTTTTGTAAATCTACACAGACAACTTAATTTTTTCCTACAAAAAAAGGGGTATATGGTAGAACCTGCCCGAATGATAGTGAATGGGTATTAAATCCGGGTGAACGGACAATTTTAGATTTCTAAATAATTTCCGTTAGCAAATTCAGAGATAATAAGGTCGATGTTTGTCTTGTAAGACTTAGAAAAAGGAAGTTTTACGGTACTGTTTTTTATGTAACACACAGAATTTCCGCTGTGAATTCTGGAAATATAGTTCCTATTTACAATATAACTGTTGTGAATCCTAATAAAGGGATATGACAATACCCCTTCAAAATGTTTCAATGTTTTAAAAGCCGTAATCATTTCCCCGTTATTTAAATGAATGTCCGTTGAATTATTATCGGCTCTAAGGTAACAGATGTCTTTTGCATCAATATAGCGATAATCCCCATATGATTTAATGCACAAAGTGAGTGACTGGCCCTGATGTACTGTTTCAGGTTGTGGCAGGAACGTTGGCTTTTCTTCAAGGATGATCGATTCATTTAAAGCAACCTCGCTTTCTACTTCCGATTTATTTAATTTTAAAATCAATTTTATTACATCGATTGGTACCAGTGGCTTTAATAAATAATCCATCACTTCATATTGTATTGCTTCAAAAGCCAACTCTTTTTTACGGGTGGTAATAATAATTTTAGGGATTATTTTTAGGTAACGGTGCAATTCATTGATCAATGCCAAAGACAAATTGCTAGTTGTATCAACAGGATCGATTTCAAGAAAAACTAATTGTGGCGTATGTTCTAAAATTAGATGTAGTCCATCAGTATAATTATTTGCGGAGGCCACAAAAGTTAGTTCTGAAAAACCATCAGCAATGCCTTTTGTTTTCAAAACACTTTCTTGATTGTCGTCAATAATAATGTACGAATAATTCATCAATTGCTTTTCCTGGGATTGTTAAGCATTACATCCGATTTCCAAAGCAAAATATACTTTGGTTTATTAAATTAGGTGGGGTGTTTTAGCAATTTAATGAAACAATAATATCAAAAAATGACTAAAATACTTGTGTTTAACATTCTAAAAATAAGCATTTAACTATTTTTTTATAGGTCTTGTTAATATGTTTTTAACAAATGTTGATACATTAAGATGAAATGCAGATTTATCCGATTAAGAACATGATTACTGTTTTAATAGACGTTTGAATTTAAATTCATTTCGTAAACACCTCTAGTTGTCAGCATAAAAACTTTCCTAAAGTGAAGCTGTTACTTGTTGTGCTGATGATTCAAAGAGCATGAATGTCGATTGATAATAACTTTGTCCGAATTAACCACCAAAAAGTAACTGTTAAAAATATTTTTTTTAAAAATTTATCTTACTTTTATTCCAAAAAACAAAAACTATGAAAAAATTATTTGTCTTAATTTGCTTAACTTCTTCTTTATTTGGTTTTAGCCAAGAAAAAGAAACAATTGATTTTCGAAGAAATGAATTAAAAGGGAATGCGCTATTTTTAGTTCTAGGAGCGGTAGAATTAACTTATGAACGACTAATTAATGAGGATACTGGATTAGGAATTTCACTCTTTTTTGTGGCTGAAGATGAATTTGACACTAACTTTAGTCTTACTCCATACTACCGCGCTTATTTTGGAAAAAAACCAGCTGCTGGATTTTTTGTAGAAGGTTTTGCAATGTTAAATTCATATATAGATCACGGCTACACAACATACTATTACGATAATGGAACGACAATAACTAATTTTGTAGCAGATGAAGTAGGAGCTGATTTCGCACTTGGTTTTGGTCTAGGATCCAAATGGATTCATAGAAAAGGATTCGTCTTTGAATTTAATGCTGGAATAGGACGCAATTTATTTAGTGATAATAGTCCAGAGATAGTAGGACGTGGCGGAATAACGTTAGGATACCGATTTTAAACAAAAAAGCTTCTCAATCGAGAAGCTTTTTTTGAATATAGACTACAAATAATTATATTTTCATCAGCCAGTTTTTCATTGAAACTTCATTTTCAATAATTGATTTCAAATCTGCAATAGCCACACGGTCTTGTTTCATCGTGTCTCTGTGACGAATAGTAACCGTTTGATCTTCGATAGTTTGATGATCTACTGTGATACAAAACGGCGTTCCAAGCGCATCTTGTCTTCTGTAGCGTCTTCCTACGGCATCTTTTTCATCATACGTCACATTAAAATCCCAACGCAAATCGTCAATGATTTTATGTGCGATTTCTGGCAATCCGTCTTTTTTTACCAATGGCAAAATTGCTGCTTTAGTTGGAGCCAGAACCGAAGGTAATTTCAAAACAGTTCTTGTGGAGCCATCTTCTAATGTTTCTTCTTTTAATGAAGTGGCAAAAACAGCCAAAAACATTCTGTCTAATCCAACTGAAGTTTCCACTACATAAGGAACGTAATTCTGATTTAATTCAGCATCAAAATATTGTAATTTTCTGCCGGAAAACTGCTCGTGTGCTTTCAAATCAAAATCAGTTCTGGAGTGAATTCCTTCTAACTCTTTGAATCCAAACGGGAAATTAAATTCAATATCAGCCGCTGCATTGGCATAATGGGCTAATTTTTCATGATCGTGAAAACGATAATTTTCTCTTCCTAAACCAAGTGATAAATGCCATTTCAAGCGGGCTTCTTTCCAGAATTCATAATGCTTCATTTCATCGCCTGGACGCACAAAAAATTGCATTTCCATTTGTTCAAACTCCCGCATACGAAAAATAAACTGTCGGGCTACGATTTCATTTCTAAACGCTTTTCCAGTTTGTGCAATTCCAAAAGGAATTTTCATTCGTCCTGATTTTTGAACATTTAGGAAATTGACAAAAATACCTTGTGCCGTTTCCGGACGCAAATATAAATCCATTGCTGTATCTGCGGATGCGCCTAATTTGGTGCCAAACATTAAGTTAAACTGACGCACTTCGGTCCAGTTTCTGGAACCCGTTTCCGGACAAGCAATCTCCAGTTCTTCGATTAATGCTTTTACATCTTCCAAATCTTCATTTCCTAAAGAACGTCCCAATCGTTCCAGAATTTCTCTCTCTTTGGATTTATACTCTATAACGCGAGGATTTGTAGTCACAAATTCCTGTTCATTGAAGGTGTCACCAAAACGCACTCTTGCCTTTTCGATTTCCTTGATTGCTTTTATGTTGAGTTTTTCAGCATAATCTTCAATCAAAACATCGGCTCTATATCTTTTTTTTGAATCTTTGTTGTCTATCAATGGATCATTGAACGCGTCTACGTGACCCGATGCTTTCCAGGTAGTTGGGTGCATCAATATAGAGGCATCAAGACCTACAATGTTATCGTTCATTTGAACCATGGCGCGCCACCAATATTCGCGTATGTTCTTTTTTAATTCTACTCCGTTTTGTGCATAATCATAGACTGCACTTAAACCATCGTAAATTTCGCTTGACGGAAAAATAAATCCGTATTCTTTTGCATGCGAAATTACATTCTTAAATAAATCTTCTTGTTTTGCCATAATACTGCAAAAATATAAAAAGTGAACTTAAAAAAAAGGAAATTGTTAAAGATTGAAGCATTGTTTTGTCTATTTTTATAAACAAATCCCTGATTACATGTTTGAAAGCATTATTAATCTTTTTTTTCCAAAGGTCTGTTCCGGTTGCAACGCCTTTTTAATTGCGAACGAAAATGTGATTTGTACGGTTTGCAGACACGATATTCCGTTGACCAATCATCATTTGAATCCAGAGAATGATGCTTTCAAAAAATTTTACGGACGAATTCCTGTCGTGCATACTTCTGCTTTGTTTTATTTTCATAAAAAGGGAATTGTCCAAGTGCTTATTCATAATTTGAAATACAAAGGACACGAAGAAATAGGAACAATTCTTGGGGAATGGTACGCTGAGGATTTGAAAAACATTGAATTATTAACAACTGTAAATGAAATTATTCCAGTTCCATTGCATCGAAGGAAACTAAAAGAAAGGGGATACAACCAAGTTACTGCTTTTGGAAAAGCACTTTCCACTCGTTTAAATGTAGCTTACAATGACTCACTTTTGATTCGGAATGTGTATTCAAAAACGCAATCCAAGAAAAATTTACTAGGCAGAACGGAAGGAATCGAATCTATTTTTGATGTTTCCTTTACTGAAAAAAATCACAACAAACATTTCCTTTTAATTGATGATGTTATTACAACCGGAGCCACCTTAGAAGCTTGTTCCCGGGCTATACTTAAAATACCGGGTGCAAAAATCAGTATTGTTTGTATGGCGATGGCGCAGTCGTAATTTGGATATTTCGGTTCCAAAACATGTATTTAAAACAGAATGATACCTTAAAGCACAGTCGTTTTTTAGCGCTGATTACTTCACCTAACTTTTACTCTTATAGGAGTTCGGTGAACTTTGTTTGAAGTAAAAATCCTTTTTATGCGCCTTTTCGGTGGATAAAAGATTGGAACAGACGAAGTAAAGAGCTCCTGAAAACAAGTATGTTACAACTCCAAAGAGCGCACTATTAATTAATTTAATGAAATTATAACGAAATAGAATTTCCATTTCCAAAGTTAAATGATTAAATTTGGATAAAATATTTATAAATCATTAAACAATCATATTATGGCTTTTGAATTACCACAATTACCTTATGCGTATGACGCATTAGAACCTTATATTGATGCCCGCACGATGGAAATTCATCACTCGAAACATCACAATGCGTATACTACCAATCTTAATGCTGCTATCGCAGGAACGGATATGGAAGGAAAGACGATCGAAAATATTTTGATTAATCTTGACATGAAAAACATGCCTGCTCGTAATAACGGTGGTGGTTTTTACAATCATAATTTGTTTTGGACGGTAATGACGCCAAATGGTGGCGGACTTCCAACTGGAGATTTATTGGCTGCAATTGAAGCTGCTTTTGGAACTTTTGAAGAATTTAAAGCATCGTTCAGCAAAGCTGGAGCAACTCAATTTGGTTCTGGATGGGCGTGGCTTTGTGTTCATAAAGGAGGTAAAGTTGAGGTTTGCGGAACTCCTAACCAAGACAATCCATTAATGCCAGGCATAGGTTGTGGCGGAACTCCAATTTTAGGAATGGATGTTTGGGAACATGCTTATTATTTGCATTATCAAAACAGAAGACCAGATTATATCGAAGCCTTTTTCAATGTAATTAACTGGACGGAAGTGGCGAGAAGATTTGCTTTAGAGAAATAGTCTTTTAAGAGAATAGAATATAGAGAATAGACAAAATAACTTAAAAGTTAATTTGTCTATTTTTTTATGCCTCATAGATTGTCCACACTTTCTATCAAAAAAGACGAATAAACTCTTGGCTATTCGTCTTTTTCCTATTCTCTTCCTTCTACTTTCTTTTTACCTCACTTTATTCCAATAAAAAAGTAACTCTAAAAATAAAAGTTATAAACTTTATCACTCTAGTTTTTACTCAGTTTATTTAGAGTTTTTCTACAAATATTGTCTTCGCAGTACTTTCCTATTCCACAGTTTTATACTTTATAAATACAGCTCAATTCTTTTAAACAACAATGACAGTTTGTAGTGACTTATAATCTTAAAACACTAACAAATAAGCACATGGTTTTTAAAAATAATATAAATAGTGTTATTTTTATGTTAAAAAAAATATTTTTAGAATAAATTTAGTGTAATTTCACTTACAAATATTAACCATAAAATATTAGTCATGAAAAAAATCAAAAAAATTCTGTTCTGTTCTGTTCTGTTTTGTTCTGTTTTGTTCTGTTCCGTTCTTAAATAGTTGCTCAGAGCCTACTAACGATATCATACCGGAACAACAATTAACTAAAAATTTAACTCAGTTAAAAAAAAAGGCTATTACTACAATTTTAAGTATGAGTAATGATTCTGAATTTAAATCATTCATTTTAACGGAATGCTTAAAACAAAGTCATGGAGATTACAATGTCTATTTTTCAACAATTATTGAGAAATATAAATCAAAAAAAAGTGAATTTGCTAACTCATTATCAGTATTAAGATCAAATATGATGAAGATAAATGGAGGTATAGAGCCATTGCTTTTTTATCCACAAGCCGAAACTATCGAGAATATAGCTTATAAAAAAAGATTTAGGACTAGTAATGGAGAGCCATTAGTAATAGGCATATACGACTCCGATTTAACCCCCTCATTTACCGCATCAGGCTACATTATTCAAAATGATGGAACATTGCAATACCATGGTGAAATTACTGAGGATTTTGCGTGGGAAAATGATGTTTGGGTAATAGGATTAGAAGAAGACACTAACGATTATTCTTTATCTTACACAGATTTACCTTCATTTATTCCAGTAGCAGTTAACACATCATTAAGAACCCAAGGACAAGCTGAGTATGCTGGCATCATACAAGTAACTGATTTAAATGAAGTTGAACCTTGGACTAGTGGCAAACTAGAATTTACAATTGTTGTAATGAGTGCTAATGGTGTAATCATTAGTAATAGAAAATTTCCCAAAAGAAAAAGATCTAATTTTAAAGATAATAAATGGTATGACTACAACCATTTTGTAGGCAATTGGAACACTAGTACGTTTGGAAACTGGATGTATGAAAAATGGATAGAAAGAGATGGAGGGAAATCTGCATCTATAACTGTTTCAATTCCACCACCAGCAGGTAGCAATGGCCCAACAACTACAATAAATATCCCTTCAGAAGACAGAGATAATGACCTTGGATTAGCAACCATCCAATTTTCTGATAATATTGATCAAGTTTACAATATTAGTTATGCTAATATAAAACGAAGAAAATAATAAAACACAACAGTTCAACACATGAAATCAATAGCCCTATTATTATTCTTTCTTCCAGCATTACTTTGTGCTCAAGACACTACAGCACTATTAAACAAATCCTTACAAGTAGATATGGGTACTGGGTTGCATGGTAGTGGCGATCTTGCTGGTTTAACATTAAATACGAGTTATACGCACTATTTCAGAAAAAAAGTCTCCTACACTATAGAAATTGGAACAAGCATTCACTATGGCTCTAGCGCTTTATACTACACTGACAATTTTGGAAAAAACATTGATGGATCGTATAGATTTACTACAGCAGGAATTCAATTAGCTGGTAAAATTGGATTGAGTGTTTTTAGAAATAAAAAAAATGACCTAGGCCTACGACTAGGACCATTAGTACGCTACCAATCATCTTCTACCCCTGACGATATAAATACTATATTTCCTGCCGCCGGAACCGGATTTAATGTGCCAATTACTATTATTGGTAATGAAAACCCTCAGAACACCGTAGCTCTTGGAGGTACTTTTCAACTATTTTATAACTATTCTATTTCTAATAAAATATACACCGGCCCCAGCGCGGGTTTTCAAATTGATTCAAATGGAGATACCATCACAAATATTTCTTTGGCTTGCGGCATAAAATTTTAGTTAAAAGGCACAGCAAAAACACTCAAGTATCAAGAAGATTTACTTTAGAGAAATAGTTTTTTTTATGCCTTATAGTTCGCCCACATTTTACTACAAAAAAGACGAATAAACTCTTGGCTTATTTGTCTTTTTCTATTTTCTTTATTCTGTTCTCTTTCTTCTATGCTCTTTTTTCAGACTTCATTCCAATAAAAAAGGTGGAATCTCTTCCACCTTTTTTGCCCCAAATTTACCATAACCTTAACCTACTAATGTTATGGTGATTCAAATTTATACTAGTTGTTACTACCCTTACAAATAAATTAGATGAATAACATGGAAAACCGATTAAAACCTTATCAGCACCAATTATTAGTATGCTCTAGCATCTTTCCCCTCATAAAAATTCATAAAAGCCCTATTAACGACTCTATTTCCTCCTGGCGTTGGATAATCACCCGTAAAATACCAATCCCCTAAATTTTTAGGACAGGCAATATGCAAATCTTCTACCGTTTGGAAAATGATTTTTACCTCGGCCTTTATCTCCGGTGAGCTTAACATTTGTGCAATTTTATCCGAAACCTCTTGCGGTTGAAAAGGCGCATATATTGCTGTTACATAATTGATAACTTCGGTGTCATTGAAGTTTTCCTGTGCTTTACATTTCACATATACCTCATCAACAATATGATACATGTTTCTTTCTTTTAGCAATTCTAAAGCGGCTTTAAAAGCTACTAATCCTTCTAGTTTTGCCATATCAATACCGTAACAATCCGGATACCGTATTTGCGGTGCAGAGGATACGATTACAATTCTTTTTGGATTCAAACGATCCATCATTTTGATGATACTCATTTTCAGGGTTGTACCTCGAACAATACTATCATCGATAATTACTAAATTATCCGTTGGCTTTATGACGCCGTACGTAACATCATACACATGGGCAACCAAATCATCACGGCTGCTGTCCTCTGTAATAAACGTTCTAAGTTTTGCGTCTTTAATCGCTACTTTCTCCGTACGAATTTTGACAGAAAGGAGTTCTTGTAATGATTCCTTAGTTAAGGTATTTCTATTTTGAAGAATATAATTGTTCTTTCTTTGATTCAGAAAATCTTGAGCTGCTTCCACCAATCCGTAGAAAGACGTCTCGGCAGTATTTGGAATATAAGAGAAAACCGTATTGTCTGTGTCTTGATCAATTGATTTTAACACCGCCGGAAGTATCAGTCTTCCTAATGTTTTTCTTTCCTGATATATTTCAGCATCACTTCCTCTTGAGAAATAAATTCGTTCAAAAGAACAGGCTTTTTTTACTGTTGGAGGAAGAATCTCTTCCATGGAAACCGTACCGTTTTTCTTAATTATTAATGCAGTTCCAGGTTCTATTTCTTGAACTTTTTCGAAAGGCACATTGAAAACGGTTTGTATAACCGGTCTTTCAGAAGCAACAACAACTACTTCGTCATCTTGATAAAAATAAGCTGGACGTATCCCGGCAGGATCTCTAAAGACAAATGAATCACCGTGACCTAAAAGTCCAGCCATAGCATATCCTCCATCTAAATTTTTAGAAGAACGTCTCAAAATTTTAGCAATATCCAAGCGTTCGGCAATTACAGGAGAAGCTTCTCTTTTAGACAAACCTTCTTCTTTACAATCCTGATACAACTGCATCACTTCTTTGTCCAGAAAATGTCCGATTTTTTCCATAACCGTAACCGTATCTGCCATTTCTTTTGGATGCTGACCCAATTCTACCAAATTTTGAAAAAGTTCTTTCACATTGGTCATATTGAAATTCCCGGCCAATATCAGATTTCGATGCATCCAATTGCTTTGACGCAGAAATGGATGAACGCTTTCGATACTATTTTTTCCAAAAGTTCCATAACGCACATGACCCAAAAACAATTCGCCTAGGTAAGGAATATTCTCTTTTTGAAGCGCTACATCATCCGCATATTCAGGATGAGCTGCCATCTCTTCATTTATTCTTTCATTTATTTGTTTAAATACATCTTGAATAGGCTGCGAATGGTTTGATCGCACGCGACTTATGTATCGCTCACCAGGTTCAACATCCATTTTAATACTTGCAAAACCTGCTCCGTCTTGCCCGCGATTGTGCTGCTTTTCCATAAGGAGATACATTTTTTGTATTCCGTAAAAAGCCGTTCCGTATTTCTCTTTGTAAAATTCAAGCGGTTTGAGTAGTCTAACTAGTGCTATTCCACATTCGTGTTGTAAAGCGTCGCTCATTGTGTTGTTGTTTGTTGTTGTGTTATTCTAAAAAATGAATTGGACTGATTTATATGTGGGCAATAATCAAACCAGTTTGGTATCTCTTATATTTTTTTAACAAAAAAACCCCGTTTCCGAGGTTTCCATGTATTATAATTCTATGTCAAACTGTGTCAATGATTTAAATTGTTTTAATCTGGACACAACTTCCTCTTTATCTAAATTAACCATCCGTTCCGTTCCAAATTTCTCCACACTAAATGAGGCTAAATTAGAACCGTATATAACCGCATTTTTCATATTCTCAAAAGAGATGTTTTCACTCTGTGTTAAATATCCTGCAAAACCTCCCGCAAAAGTATCTCCTGCTCCTGTTGGATCAAAAACTTCTTCTAATGGCAGTGCTGGCGCAAAGAAAACTTCTTTATTGTGAAACAAAAGTGCTCCGTGTTCACCTTTTTTAATTACTACATATTTAGGCCCCATATTATGGATCTTAGCGGCCGCTTTCACTAAAGAATATTCTCCCGAAAGTTGTCTTGCTTCTTCGTCATTGATTGTAATCACATCAACACGTTTCATCACATCCAATAATTCAGGCAAAGCACAATCCATCCAAAAATTCATAGTGTCGAGCACCACTAATTTTGGTTTAGTTTCCATTTGGTCAATTACGCTACTTTGTACTAATGGATGTAAATTTCCTAACATTACTATATCTGCATTTTTAAAATTCTGAGGGACTTTCGGTTGAAAATCACCCAAAACATTAAGTTCCGTTGCTAATGTATCTCTTGAATTCAAATCGTTATGGTAAAGACCGCTCCAAAAAAACGTTTTTCCACCTTTTACTACTTCAAGTCCAGAAATATCAATGTTTCTTGCTGTCAATAAATCTAAATATTCTTGTGGAAAATCATCGCCAACGACAGAAACTATGGCAGATTGTAAATTAAAAAAAGAAGCCGAAAGTCCTATATAAGGTGCAGCTCCACCTAAAATTTTATCCGTTTTGCCAAAAGGCGTTTCTATAGCATCAAAAGCAACGCTTCCAACAATCAATAATTTATTCATTTATGTAGATTCAAATTAAGGCGCAAAGATAGGGTATAACTTGTGAAGTTGCAAAGAGTCTGAGGTGTAAAATTTTGCCAAATTAAGAGGTAGTCCTAGACTAATTTACGCCATAATTATTAGAGTTGTTATCCTTATTTGAATTTATGATTTAACCAAAATATTTTTATTTAATAAGTCAATAATAGCCTGATTTTCTTGGTTTACCGCATAATCCAAAGCTGTTTTTCCAAAAATGTCTGTTTGATGCGTATTAATTTTATAGTTCAACAAAATTTCTACACATTTTTCCTGACCAAAAGTGGCAGCAAAAAATAACGCATTTGCCTTATTGTAATTTATTATGTCTGGACTTGCTTTGTGTGCCAATAACAATTCTGCTAAGGAAGAATACCCTTTAAAGCACGCACCCATCAAAGCGGAATTGCCGGAGGAATCCTGAATATCTAAATTTGCTTTTTGCGAAATCAAATACGTTGCAACCTCATAATTATTGTTGTAAACCGACAGAATAAGCAAACTATAACCAGAGGAATTTAATAAATTTATATCATTCCCTTCCTGTACAAATTTTTCAATCGTTTTTAGATCATTGGTCCTTGCCGCCTCAAAAACATCTCTGTTTTGCGCATTCAAAAAACCAGAAATTAAAATCAATAAGG
Organism: Flavobacterium sp. RSP46; assembly: GCF_003984825.1. Lineage (NCBI taxonomy): Bacteria > Pseudomonadati > Bacteroidota > Flavobacteriia > Flavobacteriales > Flavobacteriaceae > Flavobacterium > Flavobacterium sp. RSP46. Next base: position 135,066 of record NZ_RYDM01000006.1, on the reverse strand, counting down.
TGAAAATTATTTTTTTCATTTTTTTAAAATTTAAATAGTAAAGGAGCGCTAAAAACGCTCCTTTATTAAGTTTCCTTACAATTATTGCATCATTAAAGATTCTAATTCTTTACGATCCATTTTAAGCTCTTTTGCTAAACGCATTCCGTATTCTCTATCCGCTTGATAAAAATGAGCAATCATCTTAGCAACAATTACTTTGTTTTTTACTTGTTTTAAAGCACCTGATAAATTAAAAATTAATGCATCTTGATCTTTCTTAGAAAAAGAACGGTACAAATCTCCCGCTTGTGTAAAATCATTTGGTTTCGAAATTTTTGACTGTGCAGTAGTTACGTTTGCAAATTCTGATTTTGAATACTTGAATTTTGCATCATCCTTTACCTCCGGTTTATTTGTTGAAGGCTGATAATTTACATCACCAGTTTGAGGGCGCAACGACATATACCCATTTTCATTGTAGGTGTTCACTCCGTTTTTAGGCATGTTTACTGGAATTTGTTGAAAATTCCCTCCTAAACGATGGCGTTGTGTATCAGTATATGAGAACAATCTCCCTTGTAATAATTTATCTTCTGAAGGCTCAATACCTGGAACTAAAATTGCTGGCGAAAAAGCGGCTTGCTCTATTTGTTGAAAATAATTTGATGGATTTTGATTCAAAGTCATCGTTCCTACTTTTATCAGTTTAGCAATTTTTTCAGGCCAAATTTTAGTAGGATCAACAGCATTAAAATCCAAAGCCAAAAAATCTTCTTTCTTCAACATTTGAACATACAAATCCCATTTTGGAAAATTTCCTTTTTCAATTTCATTGCGCAAATCCAAAGTAGCATGCTCAATTTGTGTGGATTGAATTGCATTAGCTTCGGCTTGCGATAAATTACGTACTTCTTGTTGCGGAACCCATTTGTATTTTACGTAGGTTACTTCGCCTTTCGCATTTACCCATTTGTAAGCATGTACTCCATTTCCTTCCATTTGGCGAAAATTAGCAGGGATTCCATAATCAGAAAATACCCAAGTAAACATGTGCGTTGATTCTGGTACATTGGAAAAGAAATCGAATGCTCTGTTCGGATCTGATGCGCCATTTGTTATTGGGGACGGTTTAAAGGCATGAACCATGTCTGGAAACTTCATTGCGTCACGGATAAAGAAAACGGGCAAATTGTTTCCTACTAAATCATAATTTCCTTGTTCAGTATAAAATTTAACTGCAAAACCTCGAGGATCACGGTACGTTTCCGGAGAACCTGCCTGATGTATTACCATTGAGAACCGAACCAACAATGGTGTTTTTTTACCCGCTTTATTTAAGAAATCTGCCATCGTAACATCCGAAAAATCAGAGGCAGCAACAAATTCTCCAAATGCACCAGTTCCTCGAGCATGAACCACTCTTTCCGGGATACGTTCGCGGTCAAATGTAGCTAGTTTTTCAATCAAATGAATGTCTTCAAGCAGGACTTGTCCATCTTGTCCAATTGTTTTTGAATTTTGATTGTCTCCTACTGGAGCTCCGGAATTTGTTGTCAACGTTTGACCTAATGTTAGCTGAGTTATCAATATCGCTATTGATAAGACTAATGCTTTTTGTTTCATAAGATTATTTTTTTATTTAATTCATGCAAAAATATCGACAAAAATCATATTGACATAACTGAAATTTTATATCTTTGTTATAGACAATATCTATATATGAATATCCAACAATTAGAATATATAATTGCAGTAGATCGCTTAAAAAATTTCACTAAGGCCGCAGAGTATTGCAATGTAACTCAAGCAACATTGAGCGCAATGGTCAAGAAATTAGAGCAAGAGCTTGGAATAGTGATTTTTGACCGAAAGAAAAATCCAACTGAAACAACCGAAATTGGAATAGAAACTATTGAAAATGCAAAAAAAGTAGTTCTTCATAGCCAGCTTTTAAAAGACGACGCCAAAAAGAGTATTGGAAAAATTGAAGGAAAAATTAGAATTGGAATCATCCCGACAATAGCAAACTCTTTACTTCCAAAAATTTTAAAACCTATTTTAGAAAACTTTCCTGACTTAAAACTAGAAATTTCAGAACAAACAACCAACTCCATTACAAAACAGCTGAAAGAAGGGCAACTTGACATGGGAATTGTTGCGACACCTTTACATGACACTGAAATTGAAGATATCGTGTTATTTTATGAAACTTTAATGGTGTATGGCGACATTGACCCGGTACAGAACTATATTTTACCCGATGAAATTAGAAATCATAAAATCTGGCTTTTGGAAGAAGGTCATTGCCTTAGAGAACAATTTATTAAATTATGTTCTTTAAAGAAAAAAGAAAAAATGGTTGAAAATTTAAAACTTGAAGCAAGTTCTTTTGATACTTTATTGAATATGATTGACGAATTTGGCGGATTAACTTTGATTCCCGAATTATATTACAACACCCTTTCTACCGAAAGAAAAAAACAAGTCAGTTTTTTTAACGCTCCTATTCCGGTTCGTGAAATGAGTATTATTTACCACCGTCCTTATGCAAAAATCAGAACCATTGAAGCGCTAGCCAAAATCATTCACAGCACAATAAACAAAGATTTGATTTCAAATAAATATAAAAAAAGCGAATTAGCAATTACTCAAATATAATAATCACTCACAAGTACTTTCGTAAAAAGCATCTATAGAAAGTTGTTTTTGCATTGAAGCCATAACAGCTAAGGCATCACATCTTTCGTTTTGGACATGATTGTTGTGGCCTTTGATCCACTTAAAATCTACTTTGTGTTTTCTATATACAATTAAAAATCGTTTCCACAAATCAGCATTTTTCCGGTCTGCAAAACCTTTTTTTTCCCAACCCAAAACCCATTTTTTTACTACTGAATCCACCACATATTTAGAATCCGAAATCACCAAAACGGTAGTATTAGGATTTTTTAGCTTTTCGAGACCTACAATTACTGCCAACAACTCCATTCTGTTATTAGTGGTTCGACGAAAACCTTCATAGAATTCCTTTTTATAAGGTTTTCCTACCCATTCCATAACAACGCCATAGCCACCGTTACCTGGATTGCCTTTAGCAGCACCGTCTGTGTATATGTGTACGTCGTGAGAATTCAAAATTATAAATTATGAGTTAATAATCTTTCAATCACTTCCGGAAAATACTTTTGTTCCAATTCATGAATTTTCTGGGCAACTTCTTCTGGAGTTTCGTGCCCTGATAAAATTATTTTTTTTTGAAAAAGAATATTTCCTTCGTCATAATTTTCATTAACATAATGAATGGTAATTCCGGTTTCTTTTTCATTATTTTCTACAATGGCTCGGTGAATATTCATCCCGTACATTCCTTTACCACCATATTTTGGCAACAAGGCAGGATGTATGTTTATGATCTTATCCGGATAGGATGTGATGATATTTTCAGGGAATTTCAATAAAAAACCAGCCAAAACAATCAGATCAGGCTGAATTGTATTTATTTTATGTAATACTTCCCCTTCAATAAATTGTTCTTTAGTAAAAATATTCGTTGCAACACCATGGTTTTTTGCTTTGTCAAGCACCTTGGCGATGGAGCTGTTTGCAAAGACTGCTTGAACCGTTGCAAGTTTAGATTTTGCAAAATACTTTATGATGTTTTCAGCATTAGTACCCGATCCAGAAGCAAAAACGACAATTTTTTTCATAACCTAGCTTGTTTTAATGATGCAAAAAAAGGGATAAAAAATGAAAATAAATAACATTGTGGCAGCTTTGTTAAAATAAATTTCATAATTTAGTTGTCACATTTATTAACTAAATAGTTGTTTTCAAATAAAGTTTTTTATTTTTGCCAACAAATTAAATTCTAAAATTAAAGATTATGTCAGACATTGCATCAAGAGTAAAAGCGATTATCGTAGACAAATTAGGTGTTGACGAAAACGAAGTTGTAACAGAAGCAAGCTTCACTAATGATTTAGGAGCTGACTCATTAGACACTGTTGAGCTTATTATGGAATTCGAAAAAGAATTTGACATTCAAATTCCAGATGATCAAGCAGAAAACATCGCTACTGTAGGTCAAGCAATCTCTTACATCGAGGAAGCAAAAAAATAATAAATACGCACCCGTTTACAATCTTGTAAGCGGGTGTTATTATTATTTTGAAATTAAATTCGAGATTGGATTTCAATCAAAAAGATATTTATTGTAATACCCATGGCTCTTTTTGTAAAAATACAGTAAAGAAAGCATGGGTTTTATTTGTTTAAAGATAACAAAAAATAAAGAATTTATGGTATTAAGACGAGTTGTTGTAACAGGTTTAGGTGCTCTTACTCCTATTGGAAATAACATTCAAGAATATTGGAATGGACTTATTAATGGCGTTAGTGGAGCAGCACCAATAACTTATTTTGATGCTTCAAAATTTAAAACTCAATTTGCGTGCGAATTGAAAAATTTTAATGCTGAAGATTTCTTAGACAGAAAAGAAGCCAGAAAAATGGATCGCTATGCGCAGTATGCTATGGTTGCCTCTGATGAAGCGGTTGTAGATGCCGGTTTCAATTTTGAAAAATTAGACAAAGACAGAGTAGGTGTTATCTGGGGCTCTGGAATTGGAGGATTAGAAACTTTTCAAATTGAAATGTTGAACTTTGCTGCAGGTGATGGTACTCCTAAATTTAATCCTTTCTTTATTCCAAAAATGATTTCGGATATCGCAGGAGGACATATCTCTATAAAATACGGATTCAGAGGTCCAAATTTTACCACTGTTTCTGCTTGTGCTTCTTCTACAAATGCTATTATTGATGCTTTCAACTATATAAGATTAGGTCATGCTGATGCTATGATAACCGGAGGCTCTGAAGCTGCGGTGACAATAGCAGGAATGGGAGGCTTTAATGCCATGCATGCTTTATCTACCAGAAATGACGATCCTAAAACCGCTTCAAGACCAATGGATAAAGATCGAGATGGTTTTATCTTAGGCGAAGGAGCTGGCGCATTAGTCCTAGAAGAATACGAACACGCTATTGCTCGTGGAGCAAATATTTACTGCGAAATTGGCGGTGGCGGAATGTCAGCTGATGCCTACCATATTACGGCACCGCATCCTGAAGGATTAGGCGCTAAAAATGTAATGTTAAACTGTTTGAGAGATGCCGGTTTACAAGCAACTGATGTAGATGGTGTGAATATGCACGGAACCTCTACGCCACTTGGTGACATGGCAGAATCTAAAGCAATACTTCATGTTTTTGGGGAACATGCTTACACGATGAATTTAAATTCGACTAAATCTATGACGGGCCATTTACTTGGCGCAGCCGGAGCAGTAGAAACAATTTCTTCGATACTTTCCTTAAAACATGGACTAGTGCCACCAACAATAAATCATTTCACAGATGATGAAAATATCGACGCTAAACTAAATTTTACGTTCAACAAAGCTCAGAAAAGAGAAATGAATGTAGTGATGAGTAATACTTTCGGTTTTGGAGGTCACAATGCTTGTGTACTAGTAAAAAAATTAGAAATCTAATTATAAATGCGTATAATTAGAAAAATATTTTCAAAATCCCGTTCTCCAGAAGACGGGATTTTTTTTGATTCTATTCAGAAAATTTTAGGATTTGCCCCTTTAAATCTTGATTTTTATAAAAAAGCATTCACCCATCGTTCCTCTAATCGCCTTGATATTTTAGGAAATCCAATCAATTACGAACGGTTAGAATTCTTGGGAGACGCAATGTTAAGCTCCGTTATTGCGGCTCATCTATTCAATAAAGCACCCGCTGGGGACGAAGGATATTTGACTAAAATGCGTTCTAAAATTGTGAGTAGGGAGCATTTGAACGAATTAGGGAAAGACTTAAATTTAGTGCAATACATAGAAAGCAAAGTGCCACTTCAGCATTTTGGCGAGAACATCCATGGTAATATTTTTGAGTCATTGGTGGGAGCGATTTACTTAGACCGAGGTTATGTATATTGCGAAAAATTCATTCAAAAAAGAGTAGTAGTGCCTTATGTAGATATTGCAAGACTCGAAGGAAAAGTAATCAGCTACAAAAGTCTGGTGATTGAATGGTGTCAAAAAGAAAAAAAAATATTTCATTATGATATTTTTGAGGACAATGCCATTGACGGGCAACGTCTGTTTGGTGTAAAACTTAGCATTGACAATAAAGTGATTGCTAAAGCAAGAGCCACATCAAAAAAGAAAGCAGAAGAAAAAGCATCCCAACGCGCTTATTTTGCATTTCAAGAAAAAATGGACAGAAAATAATTTAATATACATAAAACTATATCGTTTTCGTTTATAAATTAACAAAAACATCACCTTTTGAACGGTCAATACTTCGATAGAAATACTATATTTACATCTTATTTTTTCATGAAATGGCTATTCTTAAACTTGATCTGGGCGAATTTGACGAAATAGATTACTATCTTATTGCGATTCATACTTCATTAGAGGACTATCGTTTGGCATTTTTTATTAATCAAATGCTGCCTGTGAATCTTAGTAAAAGTAAAAGTGAAATTCAAATTAATATTAAAGAAGGAGAAACAGGTTTTTCCAGATTTTATTATGAAGACATCGAAAGCGGTATTTCTTGGAATTTGATTCAAAATAAAAATGAGGTCATCCAGTATAATAAAGGAAATAACCAAAATCTATTTTCTAACGTGTCCATGGAAGTTTCAACAAAAGTCTTTTTACTTCCTGAATTCAAAAAAGTAGATTATTTTTTAAAAATAGAACATCACGAAGATGCCATAAACGTGTCCCAAACGCAGCTCCTATTAAATACCATAAACAGCATATCTACTGTTTATATAGTAGATACAAATAAAATAAAATCTAAAAACAATTTAATTTTTTAATACAAATGCTTACAAACAAAAAAACTAAAATTGTAGCCACACTTGGGCCTGCATGCAGTACAAGAGAGATCATAAAAGACATGATCGAAGCTGGCGTAAATGTGTTCCGAGTAAACTTCTCGCATGCGGACTACAATGATGTAAAAGAAAAAATAAGCCTTATACGAGGTTTAAATGAAGAGTTTGGTTATACAACTGCTATTCTTGGCGATTTACAAGGGCCAAAACTTCGAGTAGGAGTTATGGAGGAAGGTGTCGTCGTACACGATGGGGATCTAATTACATTTACAACTGCCGAAGATATTCTTGGAACTGCTAAGAAAGTATTCATGAAATATCAAAACTTTCCAAATGATGTAAATCCTGGAGAAAGAATTTTGCTTGATGATGGTAAACTCATTTTCGAAATCGTGGAGACGGATAAAAAATCAGAAGTTATAGCAAGAGTAATTCAAGGTGGCGAATTGAAATCAAAAAAAGGGGTAAATTTACCTAATACAAAAATATCCCTACCGGCAATGACCGAAAAAGATATTGCAGATGCCATTTTTGCCATTGGCCAAAATGTAGATTGGATTGCCTTATCTTTCGTGAAAACACCACAAGATTTACAAGAATTACAAGAATTAATCGCCAAACATTCAGAACATAAAATTCCAATTATTGCCAAAATCGAAATGCCGGAAGCACTAGAAAACATTGACAAAATTGTTGCTTATTGTGATGGTCTGATGGTTGCCCGCGGAGATTTAGGAGTAGAACTTCCTGCTCATGAAGTACCGTTAGTTCAAAAAGAACTTATTCGCAGAGCCAAAACGGCTAGAATTCCAGTTATTGTTGCCACGCAAATGATGGAAACAATGATTACGTCTCTTACACCAACTCGTGCCGAAGTTAATGATGTTGCTAACTCCGTTATGGATGGTGCTGATGCCGTAATGCTTTCGGGAGAAACAGCAACTGGAAATTATCCGGTTCAGGTAATTCAAAAAATGACTCAAATCATTGAAGCTGTAGAAGATTCACCGCTAATCCAAGTGCCACAAAATACGCCACAGATAAAAACAAAACGATTTATCACTAAAACAATTTGTCACCACGCTGCCTCCATGGCTAATATAATCAAAGCAAAAGCAATTTGTACTTTGACAAATAGTGGGTATACCGCATTTCAAATTTCTGCATGGAGACCAAATGCACACATTTTAGTGTTTACCTCAAATAAGAGAATCCTTACTCAGCTTAATTTATTATGGGGTGTAAAATCTTTCATGTACACTAAAGATGTAAGCACAGATGATACCGTAACGGACATAAATGAAATTGTAAAACAAAAAGGCTTTGTACAAAAAGGAGATTTCCTTATCAATTTAGCAGCAATGCCTATTAAGGAAAAGGGGATGGTAAACACCCTGAGAGTTTCTGAAATAGAATAATAAAACGTTCTCATTACGTATTAAAAATCCGTCTGGTTCAATCAACAGACGGATTTTTTGTTAAAAACACGGTAAAGAATTGATTTTCAATACATAAATTACAATTGCACTTTACTTATTGGGTTATGACAGATTTGTCTCAATCTAAAATTGCTATTTTGCTTTTTATAGTTAGTTCTAAATAGTACACTGATTATGTATCTTTGTTCGCGGATTACGGGGCTCCTTATTTTTAAGTTTTGTCAGGCGCAAATAAATAACATTTGTTGCATTTGAACGAAAGGGCGGAAATGTCTTTTTTATAAAGTTACATTAATTAGCTGAATCTAGTACTTTAAACAAAAAACCTTGAAACAAATTCTCTTTAAAAATACCAACATCTCCTATTCCGATACCGGGAAGGGAACCGCTATTGTCTTACTTCACGGTTTCTTGGAAAATAAAGGCATGTGGGATTTTTATATTCCGGAGTTTGCTAAAAAAAACCGCATCATCACCATTGATTTATTGGGACATGGCGAAACGGAATGTTTGAGTTACGTGCAAACGATGGAGGATAATGCTGATGCTGTGCACGCTGTTTTATCGGAACTACGCATCCGTAAAGCCATTTTTGTAGGGCATTCTATGGGCGGTTATGTAGCTTTGGCTTTCGCCGAATTGTATCCGGACACGATAAAAGGATTGGTTTTATTAAACTCGACCGCAAGAGCCGACAGCGAGGAACGAAAAACAAATAGAGATCGGGCTATAAAAGCAGTAAAACAATCTTTTGTCAATTTCATCTCACTTTCTATTGCAAATTTATTCAGTGAAAACAACAGAGAGCGCCTTTTATCAGTAATTGAAAGCGTAAAGAAGGAAGCTTTAAAAACACCCCTTCAGGGAATCGTTGCCTCACTGGAAGGAATGAAAATACGACAAGACAGAGAAGTGTTGTTGCATTTGGCACCTTTTCCTAAACTTTTGATTCTGGGCGAAAAAGACCCGGTTCTAAATTACGAAGAAACCAAAGAACAGATAGAAGGCACAGCCATGAAACTGGTGACTTTTCCGGACGGACACATGAGTCACATTGAAAACCAAGACGAATTGTTGAACGTATTATTAGCTTTTTTCAAAAGCATCTAATTCATTCCAGGTTTCAAATACCCTTTTTCCACCAATTCGCTTTTGTCTTTTAAATGGTACATTTTTCCTTCTTTCATCAACGCCAGTTTTGTGGAGACTTTTATCACATTTTCATAATTATGATCCGTGATAATAATGCCTTTTGTGCTGGACATTGCAGTGATTAATTCATTAATTTTTTCAATCATTATGGGTGATAAGCCATTGTGTGGTTCGTCTAGTAAAGCAAATTTCGATGCATTATTCAGGATTAATTTAATTTCTAAATACCGTAATTCTCCGCCAGATAAATGTTTTATTTTTTTCTCTATCATCGATTGAATCATATCGTCAGCATAAAAATCCTGTAATTTATCTTTGGCAATAGCCAATTGAATAGTCTTTTTTATCGAAAATGAATTTGGAATAAAATTATCTTGAGACAAATAACTGATTTCGTTTAGCAAATCACTAGTTTTTGATTTCACGACGCCATCTACCCGAACAAATTTAAAATCAGCAGTTACAATTCCGAAAATGATTTTTAACAAGGTCGATTTCCCGGAACCATTTCTTCCTAAAACCCCAATAATATCAGCAGTTTCACATCTCAAATACACATCAGAAACTATACTTTTCCCCTCATATTGTTTTTGGATACTATCTATTTCTAAAATATTTTTAGTCATACGAATTTCAATACTACATTAATGACTAAAATCAGCATTAGCGAAAAAACAAAATTCATCAGAAAACCATAAATGAATAGATGCAATTTAGAGATTCCGTTGTTGTAATAAAACAGATATTCGTTTTTAGCATTCACTTCTTTTATCAAAAGGCTAATGAAGAAACCAAAAATAATAAGGGCGTATTTGAAGGTTTCAAATCCGCCAAAAACCCATGCTAAAGTGCTTATTGACATGTTAATTGTTAAGGTGCTTTTGTAAAATTCGAAGATATTGGCTAGTTTTCTGATTGGGAATTTTGTTTAAATTAGTTTTTCTTCAAAAGGAATGTTTTCATCTAAAATTTCGCTTAATAAAAGAACCATTTGCTCTAAATAATTACCTAATATTTCTTCATTTATAATTGCATTTATTTCGTTGATTTCTTTTAAGAATTTAAACGCAAGAAAACCTGCTTTTAAATTCTTAAAAGAAATTATTCCTGCTTCAATTGGTTTTCCTTTAGCGTCATGCTCATACATATAAGCATACGCCAGCACCTGAATGATTTTGTCGCTTTTAATATCTTCAGTAAGTCCTTTCCATGATTTCAGTGTAACGCTTGCTTTTTCTACTTTTCCGGTTTTATAATCGATAATTCGAATGATTCCGTTGCGCTCTTCAATCCGGTCTACATTTCCTTTTATCAATACCGGAAAAGGCAAATTAGGATGATTTATAATTCGCTCGAATGTTTGTTCCAAAGCTATAATTTTTATTGCATCACCATTCTTGATACTTTCCAGTTCCACTTTCAGGAAATTCGAAACATTGCGCTTGGCGACTTCAAATGCCAGCAAATTTCTACCCTTTTTGATTTCACCTTCTTTGTACACCAATTTGAATTGTTTCAAAACCTCTGTATCTATTTGTTTGAAACAATTTAGAATATCACTTTCTGATATAAATTTATCAATGAAAGGCTCGTATAAAACTTTCAAAGTTTCGTGGATAATAGTTCCCAAGGTATTCAAGGCAATATTTTCCTCTACTTCTTCTACTTCGCTGATGCGTAAAATCTTCTGGAAATAAAACTGAATTGGATTCCGGATATAACTCGTCATCGCCGATGGAGAAAACCCTTTTTCGGCTATTTCTTTCAATCGCAGCATAACACGTTCCGATTTTGGAATCACCATAGGCTGATACGCTGTTTCGGGTAGCACGGCATTATAAATTTCGTGAGTCAGCGTATGATTTTTTTGTTTTTCGACTTCCAGTTGCGTGATGAATCTGCTTTTTTCTCCGGCATCCAATCCTTCACTCTCGGTATTATAAATTAAATAAATGTTCTTTGCTCTTTGTAATATATGATAGAAATGATAGGTGTAAATTGCATCTTTTTCTTTGAATGTGGGCAAGCCTAATTCGCGTTTTACATCATAGGGGATAAACGAATTTTGCGATTTTCCGGCCGGGAATTTCCCTTCATTCATCGAAGTGACAATAACGGTGTCAAAATCTAATACACGGCTTTCTAAAACGCCCATAATTTGCAAACCATTGAGCGGTTCTCCTTCAAATGAAACCTCGGCCAAATCAATAACTTGTTTGTAAATGGCATAAAGAGTTTCGATTTTATCGATATGTTCGTGCTTTGAATAATAATTAATTAGTTTGTTAATGACTTTAAAAATAGCAAAAACAAAAGCTTTGGTGATTTTTTCTTCTTCGTTGTCGTTACTTAAATTTCCTTTGATGGTTTGCAATAATTTTGAAATGGTCTCTAAAACTGGAATCGAACCCTTTTCCCATTTTTGGAATAATAAAAGAAATATTTCACTTGGAATTCCATTCAATTCCATCAATTTATGATGCGTAATAAAAGTATAATTATTTTGGTTAATGGTTTGGACTAGCGCGCTGGTTTTTGCGTATGGTTCCACCAAAGGGTGGGTTAAAATATCTAAGATATCTTTGTAGTATAAGACATAGCTTTTAGCATTTCTGGACAATGCATTTGTGTGCATTTTGAATAATTTAGCAGTCAAAATCTGCGCTGGATTGTTCTTGCTAGAATATCCCATCGTAATATTCAAAGCGCCAACACTTGAGGGTAATGAATATAAAAGCGGTACCAAAAGATTTTCTTCGCCCAGAACCACAGCAACTTTATCTAGCGTTCCATCAGTTCCTAGGCTTTGTGATTCATTGATGATATTCTCGATAATACTCCCGGCTATTTTGGCTTGACCAATTGTTTTGGGTGTGCCAATGACCTGAATGTTTTTAGTTTGAGAAAAATCATTTACAATCCATTCAAACGGATGTAATTTATAATGTTTCCAATTTTCTTTAAAACGTCTTACAAATAAACCAGCATCATGATAGGGATCATTGAGAAAGGTTTGGTCTGCGTCCCAATATATTTTGGCTTGATCAGAAGCGATGAGGTGTTGGATTATTTTTTCTTCGGCTGCATTCAATGCATTAAAACCCGCAAAGACGAATTTTTTGTCATGTAGGGAATTCGAAAAATGATTTATGTTATGCACTGCTTCACGATAGATTAATCCTTGATAGCCGATTCCCTTGTTCAGTAAATGAGCGTACAATGATTGATAATAGTTGGGCAGTAGTTTCCAAAAATCAATATATTTTTCTAATAATGCCGTTTTGTTTTCTACTTCAATTCCCCATTTTTTGATGTCTTCAATGTCTTTCAGATAGGAAAGAACATGGGATGGATCTAGTAAATAGCGGTCAATTTCATTGAAGTCCTGCAGGAGTGTTTTGGCCCAATTGGCAAATAATTCAAAGGATTGTTGATTTGCTGTCGCGGTAATAGATAAATACACTTCATAGAATTCGAATAATAATTCGATAGGATCTATAGTGCGGATACCAGCTATGTTTTGAACAAAATCCTCAACGCTTATAATTTCGGGTGAAATTATGTTGGTTGCGACTTGTTTCTTTAAGGCTTCAATCAGGAATATTTTAGCTCGTTTGTTTGGTAAAACAACAATCGTATTGGAAAGAGTGTCAGCGTATTTTGCGATTAAAACCGAAGCTATTTTATCTAGAAAAGAAGTATTTGTCATTTTATAAAAATAAAAAAAACGCCTCGATAAATCGAGGCGTTTTCTAAAAATTTTTGAACAATATTATTTTTGCAATAACAATTCAGTTCTTCTGTTTTTAGCTTTACCTGCAGCAGTTTTATTTGTTTCAACTGGAGTGCTTTCGCCAAAACCAACAGTATTTAAGTTTTCAGCTTTTATTCCTCTTTCGATCATAGCTTCTTTAACGATACTAGCTCTATCTTCAGAAAGTTTTTGGTTGTATTCATCTGAACCATCGCTATCTGTATGTCCTTCAATGCTAAATTTAGCATTTGGATAATTTTTTAGGATTTCTGCCATTGCATCTAATCTAGCTGGAACATCTCCAGTTTTGAAAGTTGCTTTACCAGAATTAAAGTAAACTGCTCTAGCTTGAATTTTAAGATTGTCTAAAGCTTCAGTAGTTACTTCAGGACATCCTTTGTTGCTAGCTGGGCCAGCAATAGTAGGGCACTCATCATCTTTGTCTAGAACACCATCTCCATCAGTATCTGGCCATGGGCATCCACCGTTTTCTTTAGGACCTGCAACTGTAGGACATTTGTCATCTTTATCAGCAACACCGTCTCCATCTGTATCAGGACATCCTTTTAATTCTTTAGGACCAGCTTCATTTGGACAAGCATCATCTTTATCAGCAACACCGTCTCCATCTGTATCAGGACATCCTTTTAATTCTTTAGGACCAGCTTCATTTGGACACTCATCTTCACTGTCTTGAATTCCGTCTCCATCTGTATCAGGACATCCGTTGAATTCTTTTAAACCAGCAACTTCTGGACAAGCATCATCTTTGTCATATATTCCATCACCATCTGTATCTTTTCCACCAAATTTGAAGATAATACCAGCAGAGTGTTGAAAATGAGATGGAGCATCAGGAGTTCTAGAAGCATCTACTCTATCACCAAAAGATTTTTTGTATCTAGTTGCAAGTTCGAAACCAACATTTTCGGAAAACCATAAAGTTAAACCAGCACCTGGGTTTAAAGTTCCAAAACTACTGTCTCCAAAGAATGTATATCCACCACCAATAGAAAGAGATGGGTCTATAACTTTAGATTTAATTAAATTCATGAAGCTGTATCTTATCGTAGCATCAACACCATAATACATTAAATCACCAGGATTAGTGACAAGATATCCTCTGGAGTCATGACCTACAGCACCTGGAGCAAAAGTTACAAACTTATCTATTTTGTTTACAGATCCAGTAAGACCAAAAGAGAAATTATCTCCTACGTATTTTGAGACACTTAAATACGATACAGAAGGTAGGACGTTCCAGTTTGTTTTCGCGTCAAAAGGTTGCGAAAAATGACGGTCTAGCCAATTATTTCCTCCACCAGCACTAGTTCTAGTGTCTACGGCATTTGCTCCAAAAGAGATTGCCCATGGGTTGTTACTGTCTTGTGCGTGAGAACTTAAACCCATCACCATCATCGCAGCAACTAAAATTTTGTTAAGATGTTTCATACTTAATTTTTTTAATTACAATTTAGTTAATTACAAGCAAAAATAGGACGTAATTTTTAAACTACAAAATATTATGTTAAAAAAAACCTACAAACAAGGCTAAAAGTGCGAATTATATAACATTTAACTCTTTTCCTACCGCTACAAAGGCATTTATTGCCTGATCTAAATGCGCTTTTGTATGTGCCGCAGAAAGTTGTACTCTAATTCTTGCTTTATCTTTAGGAACTACTGGAAAAAAGAAGCCTATTACATAAATTCCTCTTTTTAATAATTCATTTGCCATAGTTTGAGACAATTTTGCATCATATAACATCACCGGTACTATTGCAGAATCCCCATCAATGATATCAAAACCTGCTTTTTTAATCCCATCTCTAAAATAATTAGTATTCCATTCTAGTTTGTCTCTAAGTGTTGTATCTTTTTCTAAGAGTTCAAAAACCTTGATGGAAGCTCCAACGATTGCTGGTGCTAAGGAATTTGAAAATAAATACGGTCTGGAACGTTGACGTAATATTTCGATAATTTCTTTTTTAGCGGTCGTATACCCGCCCATGGCGCCACCAAGTGCTTTTCCTAAGGTTCCTGTAATAATATCTACTCTTCCCATGACTCCTTTTAACTCAAGTGTCCCTTTTCCGGTAGCACCAATAAATCCAGCAGCATGGCATTCATCAACCATAACCATTGCGTCATATTTATCGGCCAAATCACAAATTTTATCCAACGGAGCTACAACGCCATCCATGGAGAAAACACCATCCGTAACAATTAATTTGAAACGGGTACCGGCTTCTGTAGCCTTAATCAGCTGCTTTTCCAGGTCTCCCATATTGCTATTTTCATAGCGATATCGCGTCGCTTTACACAAACGAACACCATCTATAATAGAGGCATGATTTAAACTATCCGAAATAATACAATCCTGATCTCCTAATAAGGGTTCAAAAACACCTCCGTTTGCATCAAAAGCGGCCGCATAAAGAATGGTATCTTCTGTGCCATAAAACTCAGAAATCTTTTTTTCCAAAGTTTTATGAATGTCTTGTGTCCCACAAATAAAACGCACCGATGACATTCCAAAACCATGCGTATCAAGAGCGTCTTTTGCAGCCTGAACAACTTCTGGATGGGATGACAAGCCAAGATAATTATTGGCACAAAAATTTAAAACCGTTTCTCCTGTCGAAATGGTTATTTCTGCATCTTGTGGTGAGGTGATAATGCGCTCTGATTTGAAGATTCCATTGTCTTCTATTGTTTGTAATTCTGACTGTAAATAGTCTTTAATTTTTCCGTACATTTTTTATGTTTTTAAAATTCAATTTTGCGAATAATTCATTTTTTAGGCTACAAATTTACTACATCGATTTCTTTTCCTATATAAATTAGTGCTTTTTTTACCACTTTATACCCCATTAATTCAATTGCATTTTGATATTTTTCTAATTGTAAGTGGTATTTAGGATTATGTGTTCCTGTTTTATAATCCAACAGCAACACTTCTTTATTTTTTGTCAAAACCATTCGGTCCGGTTTTATAGTCTTTCCTTCCTTTTGAATAATTGTTTGTTCATTCAGTACCTCATTCCCTTCCGAAAAATAATCGGTTAGTTCTGTATGAGTGACAATTTCCTGTATGGTACTGTAAACGGCTTCCTTTTGTTTAAAAACGATGAGTCCGTTTTCAATCGCTTTTGTTATAGCTAAATCTATATCGTTTTTCGTTTTCACAAAAGATAAAATCTCATGAATGACGTTTCCATAGGCAATGGCTTCCTGTTGTTGTGTTCCCCACATCAATGCTTCTCTTTGTGCAATTTTGATGTTTTTTGGATTCAAAATTTCCAAAACTAACGGAATTGTTTTGGAGGTATCAATGTGTTTTTTTTCTTTTGATAATTTAGCGATATCCCCAAAATCATATTCCAATTTATCGGTATCGAATTCCCCTTTGCTCTCTAAATAATTAATAAAAAAAGCACACATATTATTTTTTGGAACTTCCCCTTTACTGGATAAATTCATATTTGAAATCACATACAACTGTTCCTCCGCTCTGGTCAAAGCCACATAAAGCACATTGATATTGTCTAATAATTCTTCCTGTTTCTTTTGATTGTAAATCTCAGCCGCTTCCTCTCCAAATCCTTCTACGGCGCTATTGTTATCAATTAATACTTTTGACAGGCCAAAAATTCCTCCTTCAGCATTGAGCCACAATTTATCTTTTGGTTTCCTGTTGTAATCTTCCTCTGCAAATGGCATAATGACTACCGGAAACTCCAATCCTTTTGATTTATGAATTGTCATAATCCGAACGGCATTATTTCCTTCTGGTGAAGGAATACTAAATTTTTGTGCATTTTTATCCCAGAAATTTAAAAAGTCAGAAATTCCTGCTTGGTTGCGAATGTCACGTTCCAGAACTATGTCTAAAAAATATTGGACGTAGGCATTCCCCTCCCTAACCTTCCCCGAAGCGGCAGGAGCCGACACCGATAAGTTGGAGTCTTGAATTTCTTCTCGTTGAATTAATTCTTCTTTTATTCGTTTTAAAACTTCCGAAATATTCTTTATAACCTGTTCATTGGTAAATCGAATGACTTTATACCCTAATTTATTCAGGGTAATTGTTCTATTATTATCTAACTGAACCTGCTCTTCGGTAAAATGATAATCCTCATCCACTTCAACAACCAGTTTTTTCGATAAACAAACAAAATGAACAATAAAATCAGCTATCAAATGGTGTTGCCTGAATTTATAATCTTCAAATGATCTAGATTTAAACTCCATCCAAAGAATTTTCTCAGCATGTATTGATTCAATAAGATGGAATTTATCCTTACGATTAACCACTTCGTCATCCTTTTCTTTGGAGAGGGCCGGGGAGAGGAACTTTGCAATAATAACCTCCACCGCTTCATACAATGATTTTTTTCTAATGTCTTGAAACGACAATGAAATATTAAAACTCACCAGCCAATTTTCGAAATCCGTTTCCTGAAACAATGCCATTCCTTTGGCAATGAAATCAGCAACAGGTAATCTGTCCTGAATATGCGTTCCTATATAGTAAAGGAAATTCGCCTTAGCTTCTAAATCAGCGTTGTTTTTCAGGTATTTTAATAAATGAATAATCAATCGTACTTCAGTAGCATTTTGAATCATTAACGTTTCCGAGGATAAAAGCGGTATTCTTTGCTCTGTCAAATAGTTCGCAATCGCAATTCCCTGACTTCGTTTCCGGGTAAGAATGACAATATCTTTGTATTCAAATCCTTTTTGAATTACTTTTTGAATCGTATTCAGCGTGGCCAAAACATATAAATCAGTTTTATCTAAAGCTTCTTCGTCTCCAGAAGCTTCCGGATTATCATTTGTTTTCTCTACTTTTGGGATAAAAGAAATATTCACATAACCTCCTGTTTTGTCATTGGTTTTTTGGTGGCTGTGATTTTCATACAACTCTTTGTAATCTAAATGAGCAAATTCACCGGACAACAATTTAAAAAATTCATTATTAAATTCGATTACCTGCGAATAACTTCGGTAATTTTTATCAAGATGTTCAAGTTTTTTATCAGGATTATTGAACGGGTTTTGATCTTTACTCAATTCAATAAACTGTTCGGCTTTTCCGCCGCGCCACCTGTAAATAGACTGTTTGGGATCGCCCACAATCATCAAGGTTCCTTTTTCTCCATAATCATCCTGTCCGGAAAGGGCATTATCAATAAGCGGAATCAGGTTTTGCCATTGCATCTCCGAAGTATCCTGAAATTCATCGATAAAAAAATGGCGGTAGCGTTCCCCCAATCGTTCGTATATAAAAGGCGCCGGCTGGTTTTGAATTTCCCTATGGATTATGGCATTAAATTCTGAAATGGAAAGTACATTTTGTTCACTTTGTATTTTGGCTAATTCATTACTTACCGTATTTAATAAGGAAAGTGGTGTAATGTTTTTCAGGAAGGCTTTATAAAAATGGATCTTTTCGAAAGCTTTGTAAACTTTGTCTAAAAATTGCAATAAATCTGGAATTATGTTTTCAATAATCGCACGATCTTTTGCCGTTTTATTTATGGTTATATCATCCAACTTACGAAAAATTTTATTCTTCGGATTGAATTTTCCCTGTTGAATACTATTGATATGTTTGGGAAAATGTCCTGCCGAGAACGATTTTACATCAATTCCATTGGTGTCAATTAATAACAAGGCCGCTGTTGCAAAAACAACAGTCTGTTTTTCTAAATCTTTACTGGCTTCTACTAATTTCTTTTTTATTGCAACGAACTCAGCGATGGATTTATCCTGAAACTGCGTGATTTCGTTTCTGTTATTTTCATTGAGGATCAAACGGCCTGTCTCTAGAATTTCACGGGAAATATCCCAAGATTTATCATCGTCAGTTTTTTCCATCGTGAAATCGATGAGCAGTTTTGTCAACGTTTCATCTTCACCGGCCTGAGCAATTATAGCATCTACAGCCTCAATTAATAAATTTTCAGTGTCCAGGGTGACTTCAAAAGTCATGGGCAAATTCAAATCATGCGCAAAGGCCCGAATTACCTTGTGGGTGAATTTATCAATCGTAGAAATATCAAATGCAGCGTAGTTATGAATAATATGCTTGATAATTTGCTGTGATTTAGTTTTGATTTCGAGGATCGAAAGTTCTGTATCTATTGCTAAATCCTGCATCAAGTCCTGGGCTTTGTGGCTGGGCTCGTCTTTTGCAAATTCAGAAAGACTACCCACAATTCGGCTTTTCATTTCGTGCACCGCTTTGTTGGTAAACGTAATGGCCAGTATAGTGCGATAGGCATCATTTTTTTTTGCAACAAGAATAATCTTGAGGTACTCTTTGACAAGCGCATAGGTTTTTCCGGATCCAGCTGATGCATCGTATATGGAAAATGAAGGTCTTTGCATGTTGCTATTATTATACGCTGTGAGTTATACAAATTACTACTTTTTTTATAAAAAAGAATCCTTTTTTGGTATTCAAGTACAAAAAACTAAACTGCTTGTGCTTCCTTTTCAGGGTTGTGTCTTAATGAAAAACAAAGCAAGTAACAGGGAATTTTTCTTTTGCCAAAAGTGATTAAATAAATTTTCTAATGCTCATCATAATCCCAATGTGAAGCCCTTCATGAAAATCATTGAAAGCCATTGCATCCTGAGCACTTTCTAGCGTATACCCTGTTGATGTAGGATATTCAGTGAAGTTTTTGAAGTTTTTATTTTCAAAATCAAGTTTAGTTTGATTGATAGTTTCAAATAACAAATCCTTCATTTCGGCTAATTCTTCTTGTGTTGCAATATGTTCTGGCTTAGTTCCTTTTTTATATTTTTCTACCATTTCCTCAGAAACCATCATCGGTAAACCCGATAATTTATACACTAATACTTGCTGTGTCACTATTATATGACCGATGTTCCAAATCAGGTTATTGTTGAATCCTTCCGGAATCGTGTTAAGTTGCGCTAAAGTATATCCTTTTAAAAACTGTGAAACTATTTTTCGGCTGGTTAAAGTAATGTCTAATATTTGATTCATTTTTTTATTTTTTGATAAAAATAATCATTTTCCGTGTCAAATGAATTTTCTTTGCACAAAGAAATTGCTATTTATATGGACATAATATATTATCTCGCTTCTTGCGACACCTGTAGAAAAATCATAAAATCACTTCCTAAAGAGCATGATTTTAAGTTTCACGACATCAAACAAGATCCAATTACTGTTGCCGAATTAGAACGAATGCACAAACTTTCCGGAAGTTATGAAGCGCTTTTTAGCAAAAAAGCACAACTGTACAAATCGATGGATTTAAAAAATAAATCCTTGACCGAAGACGATTATAAAAAATACATTCTGGAACATTACACGTTTTTGAGTCGCCCTGTATTTATCATCAAAGACAAGATTTATATCGGGAATACCCAACAAAATATGTTGCAGGTAATGAAAGCCTTGGCATAATGTCCAAAAGAAATCTTGCACTAATTGGTGCCACAATTGTTTCCATAATTTACGGAGTCACGTTTACTATTGCCAAAGATGTCATGCCGTTGTATATTGATGCCTATGGTTTTATACTGTTGCGCGTAGGTGGTTCAATGATTTTGTTTTGGATCTTTTGGCTTTTTATGCCGAAGGAAAAAATTGCCTCCAATGACTTTCCCCGAATTATTGCCGCAGCTTTCTTTGGCGTAGCATTTAATATGCTTACATTTTTCAAAGGATTAAGCCTTACTTCGCCTATTAGTGCTGCAGTTATCATGGTTTCGACACCAATGATTGTGTTGACGCTTTCGGCTATTATCATGAAGGAACGCATGCAAAAACGAATGGTTTTTGGAATTATACTTGGTCTGATAGGGACTGCTTTTCTTATTCTGTACGGAAAATCCATTGGCAGCGCCACAAACGCCGGGTTGGGAAATTTTCTGGTATTGGTCAATGCTATTTCCTATGGATTTTACCTGATTATCGTCAAGAAATTAATGGATAAATACAATGCGTTTACGTTTGTAAAATGGATTTATTTATTTGGATTTATTATGGTTTTGCCTTTTGGCTGGAGTCAATTTCAAACGGTGGACTGGGCTTTGGTTCCCATGGATATTTGCTGGAAAATTGGATTTGTTGTCGTCATTTCTACATTTCTGACCTATTTGCTTAATTTGCTTTCGATGAAAGAATTAAAACCAACGACGGTTGCCGTTTTTATTTATTTGCAACCGCTATTTGCCACTATTTTTGCGATAAGCTTGGGCAAAGACGAATTGAGTTTGGTAAAAATTGGTTCGGCAGTTTTGATATTTATCGGCGTTTATTTAGTGACACAGAAAAAGAGTGTGCAGTAATCAGCTGTTAGTGTTCAGCGCCTAAATTGCAGGTTATTGTCTTTTATAACGTTCGTTGGGCTATTTATATCAACTCAAAAATTAAAATCTGATTACTAAATATGTACTTATGCCGAGTCACTGTTTACTAAAAACGGACCACTGACCACTTTTTTAGTATCTTTGACCTCTTTTAGAAAATTATATGATACAATCAATGACGGGTTTTGGTAAAGCTACTTTGCAATTACCAACCAAAAAAATCACGGTAGAAGTGAAATCTTTAAACAGTAAAGGTTTGGATTTGAATGTGAGAATGCCTTCGCTGTACCGCGAAATGGAATTGGGTTTACGCAACCAAATCGCACTTAAGCTGGAAAGAGGCAAAGTAGATTTTTCTATTTTTATCGAAACTACCGCCGAACAAACTTCTACGAAAGTAAATGTGCCCATTGTAAAAGGGTACATCAATCAGTTAAGAGAAGTGTATGCTGATGCAGATGAAACGGAACTGATGAAAATGGCGATCCGTATGCCGGACACTATGAAAATAGAACGTGATGAAATCGATGAAAACGACTGGGTACAAATCCAAACCGTTATCGAAGAAGCCTTACAAAACATCTTGACCTTTAGAAGAGATGAAGGAATGTCTCTTGAAAAAGAATTTCAATTGCGAATTGGTAACATTAGGCAGTATATGACGGAAGCTTTGGCGCTTGATCCAGAACGTGTTCAGGCAATAAAAGACCGTTTGCAAACTGCAATTGCTGAACTTAAAGTGAATGTAGACGAAAACCGTTTTGAGCAGGAATTGATTTATTATTTGGAGAAATTAGACATCACCGAAGAAAAAGTACGTTTGACGAATCACCTGGATTATTTCTTGGAAACCATCAACGGAACGGAGGCTAACGGTAGAAAATTAGGTTTCATTACCCAAGAAATGGGACGTGAAATCAACACGATGGGTTCTAAATCCAATCACGCACAAATGCAGAAATTAGTCGTTCAGATGAAAGACGAATTGGAAAAAATAAAGGAGCAGGTATTGAACGTTCTATAATATAGATACTGAAATAAATTCAGCATAAAATGAGCACAGGAGGAAAATTAATCGTTTTTTCGGCACCATCAGGATCTGGGAAAACCACCATAGTTAGGCATTTATTAAGCAAAGAAGATTTGAATCTGGAGTTTTCTATTTCGGCAGCTTCCCGCGAACCAAGAGGCGAAGAAGTAAACGGAAAAGACTATTATTTCATGTCTACCGAAGACTTTAAAAAACACATTAAGAACGAAGACTTCTTGGAATGGGAAGAAGTGTACCGCGATAATTTCTACGGAACTTTAAAAAGTGAAGTGGAGCGCATCTGGGCAAAAGGAAAAAATGTAATTTTTGATATTGATGTCTCTGGTGGATTGCGCATCAAGCATAAATTCCCGGAAGAAACGTTAGCCGTTTTCGTGAAACCACCAAGCGTAGATGAACTAAAAAGAAGATTAAAGGAACGTTCTACCGAAAGTGATGACAAAATCAATATGCGCATCGCTAAAGCTTCTGTTGAATTGGCTACAGCGCCACAATTTGATGTGATTATAAAAAACTACGATTTAAATATTGCTTTGGAAGAAGCTTATCAATTGGTAAAGAATTTTGTAAAGGATTAAAATATAACACAAAGAGGCACAAAGGAAATAATAGGCTCATACGAAAATTTTATAAACACTTTGTGAATCTTCGTGAAACAAAATATTATGAAAATAGGACTTTATTTCGGAACGTTTAACCCCATTCATATTGGACATCTCATCATTGCCAATCACATGGCCGAGCACGCAGATATAGACCAAGTATGGATGGTGGTTACGCCACACAATCCTTTGAAGAAAAAAAGCACCTTGCTCGAAGATTACCATCGGTTGCAAATGGTGCATCTTGCCACCGAGGATTATCTAAAAATCAAACCTTCGGATATTGAGTTTAAATTGTCACAGCCCAATTATACAATAAATACCTTAGTTCACTTGCAGGAAAAACATCCCAATTACGAATTCTCGTTAATCATGGGCGAAGACAATCTAAGGTCGTTGTACAAATGGAAAAACTACGAAGCTATTCTGGCGCATCACGAGATTTATGTGTATCCTAGACTCGAAACCAAAGGCCAAACCGGCGAAGCTATTTCTTTGGAAGTAGAAAATCTAACTTTCAAGAATCACCCAAAAATCCACCTGATTGACGCTCCGGTTGTTGAAATATCATCTACATTTATTCGGGATAATATCAAAAAAGGGAAAAATGTACAGCCTTTATTGCCCGCTAAAGTTTGGGAATGTATTGATCACAATAACTTTTATAAGAAGTAATTACGCCAGAATTCTTTTTAATTCCAATTGAATATTCTCAAAAACAGGACTCAAATTATCATTTTTACCGGATAACACATATACTTCTGTACTTGGCATTTGCTTGCTGTTCCACATCAATTGGATTTTATTTTCTGCTATTAAACTTTTTGCGTTTATATCCCAAACAACGGCTATTCCGGTATTTTTCGAAATTATTTCAAGCATTTCATACTCGGACGGAATGATATAATTGGGAATCATCGAGGGCCTTTTTTTACTAAAAACATGCAGCCAAAACAACTTTATATGCGGAATCTGTGCATTGTGGCTGAACCACTTTTGGTCGTTTAACCACTGTTCAGTTGCAGAGAAATTCTTTATTTTGATATTAGATTTTAACTCAGAAGCATCAATGTTATTGGAACCAACAATCACTTGTTTGATTTCGCCAACCTTTTTCTGAATGGTGTCAAACGTGTCATATTGTTTGGTAACAATAGCAAAATCGAGTTTTTTAGAATCGACCAATTCAAAAAGTGTGTCGTTCTCATGGAAACTAAAATCTATAAAATCAAATTTTGAAATTAAGGCATTTCCCAAACTGATCATCAAGTGTTTCGAGATGCCAATGGATATTAATCGATTCGCATCAAACGCTTTGGCACGAAAACCATTCTCCACATTTTCCAATCGGTCCAACGCCTCGATGATTAGATTATTGAGTAACTTAGCATATTCTGTTGGCTCCACACCTTTTGACTTTCGATTAAAAAGTTTATATCCGACATGTGCTTCCAACATTGATATTTGTTGACTTACAGCGGGTTGACTGATAAATAATTCCTTGGCAGCCAACGAAAAATTACCGTTTTTATAAACGGATTTAAACGTTCTGTACCATTCGAGATTAACCATGATATAAATATATTTATCACAAACATAATTTAAATTATTTTTACTAATAGCATATTCGCACTAAATTTGTAGAAACAAAATAAGAAATGAAGAAAATTGCATTCTTTGCCATTATAGCATTAACAGTAAGTTGCATTACAGCAACTGCACAAAATAAAAAAAGTATGAAAAAAGTATTATTTGTTGTTACGAGTCACGATAAACTAGGTAACACGGGAGAAAAAACAGGATTTTGGACAGAAGAACTTGCCGCGCCATATTATGAATTAGTAGATAAAGGAGTTGTTATTGATATTGCTACCCCGTTAGGAGGACAACCACCTATAGATCCAAAAAGTGAAGATCCATCTGCAGCAACTGAAGATACTAAACGATTTGATGCTGATACTGAATTATTGGCAAAACTGAAAAATACGCACAAATTAGCCGATGTAAAAGAATCGGATTATGATGCCGTTTTTTATCCAGGAGGTCATGGACCGTTATGGGATTTAGCCACGGATGAAAATTCAAGCGCTTTGATTGAAGCTTTTTATACGAATAATAAACCTGTCGCTTTTGTATGTCATTCACCAGCAGTGTTGAAAAACGTAAAAGTAAATGGGGATTTTTTGGTAAAAGGAAAAAAAGTAACCGGATTTTCTAATACGGAAGAGGAAGCTGTAGGCTTAACTGATGTCGTACCATTTTTATTAGAGGATGCGTTGCAAGCTAACGGGGCCAAATATTCAAAAATAGGGGATTGGCAACCGTATGCAGTAGAAGATGGCTTATTGATTACAGGTCAGAACCCGGCTTCATCTAAACTCGTTGCAGAAAAATTATTAAATCAATTGAATTTAAAAAAATAAAAACATGTTAAACTTCGAATTATACAATCCTACTAATTTAATTTTTGGAAAAGGACAAATTGAAAAACTTTCTACTTTAGTTCCACAGGGCGCAAAAATTCTTTTGGCTTATGGAGGCGGAAGTATTTTCAAAAATGGAATCCATGAACAGGTAATTAATGCTTTAAAAGGTTTTGAAATCGTCGAATTTTCGGAAATTGAGCCAAATCCACATTTTGAAACTTTGATGAAAGCAGTTGCGATTATCAAAGAGCAAAATATCGATTTTATCCTTGCTGTGGGTGGAGGTTCTGTAATTGACGGGGTAAAATTCATTTCGGCTGCCGTGAACTTTGACGGAAACCCTATTGATATTCTTCAAAAACGAGTATTAACTAAAGATGTATCTAAAATTATTCCTTTTGGAACAGTTTTAACGTTACCGGCAACGGGAAGTGAAATGAATTCTGGCGGTGTAGTTACCATTGAATCTACACAAGAAAAATTATCATTTGGTGGTAGCGCCTTGTTTCCAAAATTTTCTATTTGCGATCCAACCGTCATTGAATCTTTACCCAAAAGACAATTGGAAAACGGAGTTGTTGATGCCTATACCCATGTTTTGGAACAATATCTAACCTATCCACATGAAGGATATCTTCAAGATAGAATTGCCGAAAGTATTTTACAGACCTTGATTCAAGTTGGTCCTGATGTTGTTGAGAATCCTAAAGATTATGCTTTGGCTTCTAACTTTATGTGGAGTTGTACGATGGCTCTAAATGGATTAATCCAGAAAGGAGTTCCTTCGGATTGGGCTACACACATGATTGGCCATGAATTAACCGCTTTGTACGGAATTGATCATGCTAGAACATTGGCGGTTGTAGGTCCAAATTTATACCGAGTGATGTTTGAAACCAAAAAAGGAAAACTGGCACAATACGGAAAACGTATTTTCAATTTGACTGGAACTGAGGATGAAATAGCAAACGAAGCGATCAATAAAACAGTTGAGTTTTTCCATACAATGGGAATGGAGACTAAATTATCGGATTACACCAAAGACTATGATAAAACGGCTGATTTTATAGTAAACCGCTTCAAAGAAAGAGGTTGGCTGGGATTAGGAGAAAAAGAAAATATCACTTTAGAAAAAGTGAAATCAATTGTAGAAATGAGTTATTAATTCAAATAATCAGATTACCGATTGAAGTATTTTTAAATAAAAAGGCGTTCTCATTTTGTATGGGAACGCCTTTTAAAATTCAAATTATAACTAACTAATTCAATTCTGTTTTTTTTGTTAAAACAGTAACTATAATAAAAGAATAACGGTAGTAATGTGTTTATATTGTGTTTGAAAATCAAATGTTTTAAATTTAATTTAATATATTGTGATATTATTATTGAAAACCCCTGTGAATCCCAGATTTAAGGCGGTGCTTTTTTGGCTTGATTCATAGTTTTTAAGTACTTTTGATTAAATTCAATAAAAAATGACTGAAAACATAAAATTTGCAGTAATTGGTGGTGGGAGCTGGGCAACAGCCATAGCTAAAATGTTATGCGTAAATCTTACCGAAATTTCATGGTACATGCGCAATGATGCTGCTATAGAACACATCAAGACCTACAAACACAATCCAAATTACCTAAGCTCTGTTGAATTTGATACCCAAAAATTGAAGCTAACCAATGATATCAATGAAGCAGTAGCCTATGCGGACTACGTTATCTTTGCTATTCCTTCCGCTTTTTTAGAGGGTGAATTAGAAAAATTGACTGTTTCGTTGAAAGATAAAATTATTTTTTCGGCTATAAAAGGGATTGTTCCTGAGACCAGTTTGATTGTAGGGGAACATTTCCATGTAAAATATGATATTCCTTATTATAACATTGGTGTAATCTCTGGTCCTTGTCACGCAGAAGAAGTGGCTATGGAGCGGTTATCATATCTGACAATCGCATGTGGCGACTCTGATAAGGCAAAAATTGTTGCCGATACTCTTGCTGGAAATTACATTAAGACTAAAATTACAGATGATATTATAGGAACTGAATATGCTGCGATGCTAAAGAATATTTATGCCATTGCTGCAGGAATGGCCCATGGACTGGGTTATGGAGATAATTTCCAATCCGTATTGATGAGTAATGGGATCAGGGAAATGAAAAAATTTATCAAGAAAGTTCATAAAATGAAACGCAACATCAATGATTCTGCTTATTTAGGCGATTTACTGGTTACAGGCTATTCCGTTTTTTCGAGGAACAGAATGTTTGGTAATATGATAGGTAAAGGCTACACGGTGAAATCAGCAATGATGGAAATGAGCATGGTTGCTGAAGGATATTACGCTACTAAAAGTGCTTATAAGCTAAATCAGGCTTATGGTGCCAAAACACCTATTATTGATGCCGTTTATGAGGTTTTATACGAAGGAAAAGATGCGAAAACCATATTTAAGAAACTGACCGACAAACTGGATTAATTCTGCTATATATTTAATAATCAAAATACAATCATGTCATGAGCGAAAGATGGAAATATCAAATTAAAACTGGCGGAATTTGGGGTGTATTTATGACAGTTTTCAATGTGTTATTCGACATAAAAGAAATCCCTTTTTCAGTACAAGTCGCTACGCCTAATTTTTATATTCGAGCAGCTGCTTATATCGGTGTAGGGATTTTTGTTTTAGGTTATTTTACATGGAAATCCAAAGTTAAACAACAAAATCGCTAAATCATTTTTATGAGTAAAAGGTGGCGATTTCAGATTAAAAACGGGATGCGTTGGGGAATTATTCTTTCCCTAAGCTTGCTCGTTTTTGACTTATTCGAACGCTCTTTTGAAGATGCTTTTTTCTCCAAAAGAAACCTGTTCCGAACGCTTTATTTCGTCTTATTCGGAATATTTGTAATAGGATATTTAAATTGGAAGAAAAAAAATAAACGCGACAATAGTGCTGATTTATCTCACGATAATACCATCAATAAATAAAATAGGCACTTCTTCGACTGCTGATTCGCAGATGGATTGTGCTTTGAAAATGTATTTTTTATCGTATAGTTTGTCTCCGATAAAGAAAGTCAGCATGAATTCATTGTTGAGTGCTAAAACACTTTTTTCAATCATTTCGATTTTCATTACTGAAACTGGCGGAACTGCTACAAAAGCGTGGCGCAAGAGGGATGTTTTTTTCATTTCACCGTTGATGGTTCCAAATGCCTTAGAAACAACCATGACGCTTTCGATTAAAAAGTCACTGTCATTTATTAAATAGGCGTACCATACTTTTTCCATGAAATCGTCGCTCCATTCTTGGACTGCAGCTAGGAATACGTTTTCTACTTCGGGGGTGATGATGTCGGATTTCATTTGATTGTTGAGTGATGATTACCGATTTTTGATTTCAGATTTAAACTTCTAAAATCAAAAATCAGTGCTCTTAAATTTTTATATACTTGATTTGAATTGTTCTAAGAAACGTACGTCATTTTCGTAGAACATACGGATGTCGCCTATTTGATACAACAACATGGCAATTCTTTCGATTCCCATTCCAAAGGCAAATCCGTTGTATTCCTCAGGATTGATGCCGCAATTTTTCAAAACGTTTGGATCCACCATTCCACAGCCCATGATCTCTAACCATCCGGTTCCTTTGGTTATTCTATAATCAGTTTCTGTTTTAAGTCCCCAATAAATATCAACCTCAGCGCTTGGCTCCGTAAAAGGAAAGTAGGAGGGACGCAGACGGATTTTTGATTTTCCGAACATCTCTTTGGTAAAATACAAAAGGGTTTGTTTTAAGTCGGCAAAAGAAACATCTTTGTCTATATACAGCCCTTCCACTTGGTGAAAAATGCAGTGAGAACGAGAGGACACGGCTTCATTACGAAAAACTCTTCCCGGAGAAATGGTCCGAATTGGCGGTTTATTTTCTTCCATGTAACGTACCTGTACGGAAGACGTGTGTGTGCGCAACAAAATATCAGGGTTGGTTTGTATGAAAAATGTGTCTTGCATGTCGCGTGCCGGATGGTATTCCGGGAGGTTCAATGCGGTAAAATTATGCCAGTCGTCTTCGATTTCAGGACCTTCGGAAACATTGAAACCAATATTTGAAAAGATATCAATAATTTGGTTCTTCACCAATGAAATAGGATGGCGGGAACCGATAGTTATTGGTTCAGCCGAACGCGTGAGATCCCCGTAAAAGCCTTTGGTTTCTTCTTTGTTTTCTAAAGCTTCCTGAAGGGTTTTTACTTTGTCTTCGGCAGATGCTTTGAGCAGGTTGATTACTTGTCCGAATTCCTTTTTTTGATCGTTAGGCACATTTTTGAATTCCGCAAAAAGGTCTTTTAAAAGCCCTTTGCTTCCTAAGAATTTGATTCGGAACGTTTCTAGTTCTGCTGCGTTTTGTGTTGAAAAAGCATTTGCTTCGCCAATATATTCTTTTATCTTATCTATCATTTTCATTCCAATAATTAATTATGCAAATTTAGTGATTTTTGTTGATAGGGACAAGTCACGACTGGCCCGTACAATAAATAATATCAATCAATAAGTTCCTTCTCCAGGAAATAATTCACAATGGCTTCTTTCATTAAAACGGATTGTTCTCCAGCTTTTAGCGGTGGTAATTCCTCTTTTACTTTGTAATGTGGCCAACCTTCCTCGTCAAAAAATTCAAATTCATAGAATCCATAAGGCTCTAATAACCTGCAAATCGCGATATGCATTAGGTTTAGTTTTTCGTCTTTCTTGTATTCGTTATGTACTTTCCCGAGTTCTTGTACGCCAATTAGATAAATAATAGCGTCTAAATCTAAATCTTCCCCTTGAGAAAATTGATTGGAAAGTATATTTACAAGCTGTTCCCAGCGTTCTTTAAGTTGTGTGTCTCTTGACATTTTTGTTGAATTATGAATTATGAGTCATGAGTTATTAATTCATTTGTCATAAAATTATTTTTCGCAAAGATAAGAACTTGAAAATTGACTATGGTAAAGAATAATTCTTTTATATTTGCTGTTTGATCGTTGCAAATTAATTAAGTATGGGATTTTTTGATATCATTTTGGGTGTATTGCTTGCTTTTGCTTTTTACAAAGGCCTTCAAAACGGTCTTTTTGTGGAGTTAGCATCACTAATTTCACTACTGGCCGGTATTTATATTGCAGTACAATTTTCCTCCTATATGCGGGATATTTTAGTGGGATTTGTCAAATGGAATCCTAATACCATTCAAGTAGTAGCTTTTGTTCTTACGTTCATTATTGTAGTTGTTGTGGTTTCAGGTTTAGGTAAATTCCTGACAGGAGTAGCTGATTTTGCTTTTTTGGGCTGGTTGAATGCTTTGGGAGGTGGTTTTTTCAGGGTGCTGAAAACTGTTTTGATTCTGGGTATTGTTTTCGCGGTTTTCGAGAAGATTAACTACAACCATCTGTTGGCCAAAAAAGAGACGCTGGATAATTCTCTTTTTTATAATCCAATCCAAAAAACAGCTGGATTCATTTATCCTTCGCTACAGGAATGGTATGGTAGTTTGAAGAAAAAGTAAGTAGTAATGCGTTTTTAGTTGCAGTTTCAACCTTAAACCACAGCGAGAAAATTTAGATGATTGGTCTTTTAAATCCGTAATTGTTTGTTTAAGCTTTTTCTATTTTGTCTTTAAAGCGCTCAATGAGTTTTTCAGAGCGTTCCTTTATAAAAGTTGCATTGACCGTGACAGCCTCTAGTTGGTTTTTGTAATTGCTATTTTCATTTTAAACCCGTCCCGATCTAATAACTATTGAATCGGGACTTTTAGTATTATAGGTTTGTCAATTTCTTCAGATCAGCAATTGTAGCTGTTGGATTTTCTGCTTTAAAAACATAACTTCCGGCTACCAGTACATCAGCTCCGGCTTCTACAAGTTGTTTTGCGTTTTTGTTGGTAACACCGCCATCTACTTCAATAATTGTTTTTGCTTCTTTTTTAGTGATTAAAGCTTTTAGC
Organism: Flavobacterium sp. RSP46; assembly: GCF_003984825.1. Classification (NCBI taxonomy): domain Bacteria; kingdom Pseudomonadati; phylum Bacteroidota; class Flavobacteriia; order Flavobacteriales; family Flavobacteriaceae; genus Flavobacterium; species Flavobacterium sp. RSP46. The sequence continues at coordinate 103,396 of NZ_RYDM01000006.1, read as the reverse complement.
TTCTCAATTTTAGCATAGGTATTTTCGATAAATGATTGTCCGCCAAAACCTGGATTTACACTCATGATGCAAACCAAATCAATGTCGATGATTACATCTTCTAGCAAGTCAATATTTGTGTGTGGATTAATGGCGACTCCAGCTTTCATTCCTTCGGCTTTGATGGCTTGCAGGGTTCTGTGAAGATGGGTGCAAGCTTCGTAGTGTACGCTTAGAATATTGGCGCCCAATTCAGCAAAAGTTTTGATGTAGCGATCTGGATCTACAATCATCAAGTGAACGTCGATTGTTTTTTTTGCATGGCGGTTTATGGCTTCCAAAACGGGCATTCCGTACGAAATGTTAGGTACAAAAACACCATCCATGATGTCAATATGAAACCAATCGGCTTCACTGTCATTGATCATTTCGATATCGCGTTGCAGGTTTCCAAAATCGGCCGCAAGTACTGATGGTGCAATAAGAGTATTTTTCATTGTGTAGTTGTTTTATAGAGATGCACTGTAGTGCATCTTTACAGTTTGTGTTGTTTGTGCAAAAGTAGTTTTTTTGCAGCAATTGGTGAAAGTTTTTTTAGAAGGGACAACTCGCGAGTTGTCCGTACATTGCGCGTAAGGGATAGAGGCGGCATCCTCGTAGCGTAGCGGAGAGATACAGCCGATAGCCCGACCCGAAGTTTTTACGGAGGGTTACGCCATATTAGTGAAAATTGAAAAGTGAATTCCGATTATAAAAATAAAACTCCGGTAATCAGCCGGAGTTTCAATCATCAATCAAAAAACGAACAGTTAATCAGACCGTCGTTAGCTATTAGTCACAAGTTTAAAATCAAAAGTCATAATGTTGTAGAACGTTATGACTTTTGATTTTTAAAAAATTGACTGTTTTATCCTAAATAGGTTTTTAGTATTTTGCTTCTTGAAGTGTGTTTTAATCTTCGGATTGCTTTTTCCTTGATTTGACGAACACGTTCTCGAGTTAAGTCGAAAGTTTCGCCAATTTCCTCTAAGGTCATTGGGTGTTGATCACCAAGACCAAAGTACAAACGAACTACATCAGCCTCTCTTGGAGTCAATGTTTCTAGGGAACGCTCGATTTCGGTACGCAATGATTCGTGGATTAATTCTCTGTCTGGATTTGGTGATTCGCCGGAACGTAAAACGTCATAAAGGTTAGAATCTTCTCCTTCTACAAGAGGCGCATCCATGGATAAGTGACGGCCAGAGTTTTTCATACTCTCTTTTACGTCATTTACGGTCATATCAAGTTCTTTTGCAATTTCCTCAGCAGATGGTGGGCGCTCGTTAGATTGCTCTAATAAAGCGTACATTTTGTTGATTTTATTGATAGAACCAATTTTGTTCAAAGGCAAACGAACGATACGAGATTGTTCTGCCAGAGCTTGTAGAATCGATTGACGAATCCACCAAACGGCATACGAGATGAATTTAAAACCACGTGTTTCATCAAAACGTTGTGCTGCTTTTATAAGTCCAAGGTTTCCTTCGTTGATCAAATCGGGAAGGGTTAATCCTTGATTTTGGTATTGTTTGGCTACAGATACTACGAAACGTAAATTGGCTTTCGTCAATTTTTCTAATGCTTTCTGGTCGCCGGCTTTAATTTTTTGTGCTAATTCTACCTCTTCGTCTGCGGTAATAAGGTCAACTTTACCAATTTCTTGTAAATACTTGTCTAATGAAGCGGTTTCACGATTGGTTACCTGCTTGGTGATTTTTAGTTGTCTCATGTTTTTTTGTCTCCTAAATTTTAAGTGTACAAATGGTTATACGTATGAAGTTGCCTAAAAGTTACAATTGTTTTAAAATAAATTTATATAAAACAAAAATCCCGTTTCAAATTCATGAAACGGGATTCCCTATAAATAAACCTTTAGTAAACTAAGATCTGATTACTCTTTTCTTTCCTCGCGAGGAGGTCTTGGTAAAAGTGCTTTTCTGGACACTTTTTCTTTTCTGGTTTTTGGATCCAGTCCAAGGTATTTCACCATAAAGACATCGCCCATATTGACCACATCCGAAACGTTTTCAGTGCGTTCCCAAGCTAACTCGGATACGTGTAATAAAACTTCGTTTCCTGGAACAGCTGTGTATTCTACAACGGCACCAAAATCTAGCATTTTGATTACTTTCACTTCGTAAGCTTCGTTCATTTGTGGTTTGAAAGTGATGGACTCAATTTTAGCCAATACCGCTTCAATTCCGGCAGGATCTGTTCCTAGAATTTCAATAACTCCTTGCTCATTTACTTCATTGATAACGATAGTAGTTCCTGTAGATTTTTGTAATTCTTGAATCACTTTTCCACCAGGTCCAATCAATGCACCAATAAAGTTGCCAGGAATTGTTCTTGTGATGATTTTTGGAGCATACGCTTTTACATCTGCTTTTGGAGCAGCTAAAACTTCTATAATTTTTCCAAGAATATGCAAACGACCTTCACGAGCTTGAGCTAAAGCTTCTTCCATGATGTTGTACGCCAATCCTTCGATTTTGATGTCCATTTGACAAGCGGTAATTCCATCTGCGGTTCCGGTTACTTTAAAATCCATGTCTCCTAAGTGATCTTCATCACCAAGAATATCAGACAATACAGCGAATCGGCCTGTTTTTTCATCAGAAATTAATCCCATTGCAATCCCGGAAACGGGTTTGGTCATTTGAATCCCGGCATCCATAAGAGCTAATGTTCCGGCACAAACGGTTGCCATTGAAGATGAACCATTTGATTCTAATACTTCAGATACAATACGAATGGTATAAGGACAATCAGCAGGAATCATGTTTTTCAAAGCACGTTGTGCTAAGTTTCCGTGACCCACTTCTCTTCTTGAAGTTCCTCTTAATGGTTTTGCTTCACCAGTAGAAAAAGGAGGGAAGTTATAATGCAAGTAGAATTTTTCTTCGCCTTGTTGTGATGGAGAGTCAATTTGGTTTGCTTCTCTGGAAGTTCCTAAAGTAGCTGTTGCCAATGCTTGAGTTTCTCCACGTGTAAATAAAGCAGATCCGTGAACTGAAGGTAAATAATCAACTTCAGCCCAAATTGGACGAATTTGATTTGTTTTTCTACCGTCCAGACGTGTGCCTAAATCAAGGGTTACATTACGAACGGCTTCTTTACTGGATTTAGCAAAATATTTTGAAACTAAATCACCGTTTTCAGCTAATTCTTCCTCAGTAAACAATGCTTTTACTGCTTCTTTTGCTTCCGCAAATTGAGCTGTTCTTTCGTGTTTTGCTGTTCCTTGTTTTGCAATTGCATAACATTTGTCATAAGCTGCAGCATTTACTTTTTCATAAATAGCCACATCTTCTCTTTCTTGATCGTAAGTTCGTACTTCTTTTTTACCAAAAGCAGCAACTAATCGTTCTTGAGCAGCAATCTGAATTTTGATTGCCTCGTGCGCAAATTTAATCGCTTCAACCATTTCGGCTTCTGAAATTTCTTTCATTTCACCTTCTACCATTGCGATAGATTCTTTTGAAGCGCCAATCATCATGTCAATATCAGACAATTCTAATTGAGTACGACTTGGGTTGATGATGAAATGACCGTCAACTCTGGCTACACGAACTTCAGAAATTAAAGTTGAAAAAGGAATATCAGATAAAGATAAAGCTGCCGAAGCGGCTAAACCGGCTAATGCATCTGGCATTACGTTTTCATCATGCGACATCAATTGAATCATCACTTGCGTTTCTGCATGATAATCTTTTGGGAAAAGAGGACGCAATACACGATCCACTAAACGCATGGTTAATATTTCATTATCACTTGGTCTTGCTTCTCTTTTAAAGAAACCACCTGGAAAACGCCCGGCGGCAGCAAATTTTTCACGATAATCTAATGTTAAGGGCAAGAAGTCAATTCCTGGGCTTGCTTTTCTGGCAGATACAACTGTTGCCAGCAACACTGCATTTCCCATTCGTACTTCTACGGCACCGTCAGCTTGTTTGGCTAATTTTCCGGTCTCGATTGAGATGCTTCTCCCATCTCCTAAATCGATAATTTCTCTTGAAACTTTTGGAATCATAATTGTATTTTCTTGATTAAACAATGGATTTTAGTTGTGTTGTAGTTATTTTGCGTAGTTAATGCTTAAAACCCAATGAAAAACGAAACTTTTTTATTTGCAAATACAAATTGGTACTTACCTTATAATGCGGTCTTAATTCTAATCCCTTTTGTGTCAGGATTATAAAATGAACTTTGGACGCGGAAATATAAAAACAAAAAGAGGCACTCTCGCGCCTCTTTACATATTGATTATTTTCTGATATTCAATACTTTGATAATTTCACGGTATCTGTTGATTTCTGTTTTCTTCAAATAATCCAACAAAGATCGTCTTTTACCTACTAGCAAGACTAATGAACGCTCTGTATTATAATCGTGACGATTTTTTTTCAAGTGCTCCGTTAAGTGGCTAATTCTGAAAGTGAACAAAGCAATTTGAGCTTCTGATTTTCCAGTGTTTGTTTTTTCTCCGTGTTTAGCGAAGATTTCTTCTTTAATCTCTTTAGTTAAATACATTCCAATATTTGTTTAATGATTTTTATGTATGCCTTACAGCTATTGTAAGACGGGTGCAAAAGTAAAAAATAATTATGAATTATGAATTATGAATTATGAATTATTTTAAATCTTAATACAATTTTGCAATTTCCTCATTCACAAAGGCTAAGAACTTTTCGTCTTCTTTTGTAAATGGATCTATGACATGGCTGTCAATATCAATTTGTCCTATGTTTTCTCCGTTTACAAAAAGGGGTACAACGATTTCTGATTTCACGGTAAAACTACAAGCAATATAATTATCTTGCGCTGCAACGTCAGGAACTACAAAGTTTTCGTTTGAAACAGCCACTTGTCCGCAAATTCCTTTTCCAAAAGGGATTACCGTATGGTCTGTTGCTGCTCCCACATAGGGTCCTAAGTGTAATGTTTTAGACTCGTGATTTGCAAAATAAAATCCTACCCAATTATAATAGGCAACAGAGTTACTAAGCAGCTCACAAATAGACAATAGTTTTTCGTCTCTTGACAACGTTGTATTTAATGTGATTTCTGTTACTTTTGGTTGTAGTTCTTGAAATGTCATGTTTTTTTATTTTTATTTGTACAAAAGTATTTAAAGCCAGTTTTAAAAATTACATAAATTTGTTAAAAAAATAGATTTTGAAAAAATATTTTATTCTCTACAAGCCTTTTTTGATTTTTCTAGGTACTTTTTTTTTAACTTATATAGTGCTGACTTTTTTGTATCAGCGTTTTCTTAATGGTTTTGAAGAAAATCAAATAGATTCTATTACCAGAATGGTAAGTGAAAATACAGAGCAAGTGCTGCAGTTATTTAATGATGAATCTTCAATTGAAGAGAGCACTGCATCTCCTTATATGAAGTTGTTTTATAACCAGAAATATGTAGCCCGAATTGTAGAAGGATGTAATGCAATTAGCGTAATTATTTTGTTTATTTCATTTGTCGTGGCTTTTTCTGGAAAACTACTAACGACGCTGCTTTTTATCTTTGGAGGAAGTCTGTTTATTTATGTATTGAATGTTTTGAGAATAGCTGTTTTAAGCGCACTTATTTTTTATTTTCCAAAACAGGAACCCTTCTTGCACGGAGTTCTTTTTCCTTTGTACATTTATAGTTTAGTTTTTGTATTGTGGTTAATTTGGGTTCGTAAATTTTCAAGATATGCTTCAAAAGATTCTAAATAACAAAGTTTGCGTACTGCAATTCCTTTTTTTTGTTGTATTGCTGGTGCTTATTCGTGCTTTTGAAAATCAGTTGTTTTATGATCCTTTTCTGGATTTCTTCAAGAAAGATTTTGCGAAGTTACCGTTGCCAAGTTTCAATGCAGTCCAATTATTTTATGGGCTATTGTTTCGTTATACATTAAATACCGCTATTTCATTGGGGATTATTTATGTGCTTTTTAAAGAAATAATGATGGTGAAATTCGCCTTTGTGCTGTATTATTTTCTTTTTATGATTTTAATGGTTGCTTTTTTCTATATCATCTATTTTACTTGGGGAAACCACAATTGGATATTGTTTTATATCCGTCGGTTTCTAATTCAGCCTATTTTTTTATTATTGTTTGTTCCTGGATTTTATTATCAGAAACAAAATAAGTAGTCTTTTTTGTTTGTCTTCAATGTCGATTTAAGTGTCTGTAAATCAAATTTCTATTGCTATTAAAATAGTGAAACATTCTGACTATATAGCCTAATTTAATTCGGATAAACTTAAAAAATCACTGATCAAATCTGGTGCTAGCACTATGGCGGTTGACGCAATTTTACAGGCCATAAAAAAGCAGATGTATGAGGGTCTTTCTACAAAGGAAATCTACAAAATGGCTTTTTTATTATTGAAGAAAAAGCTGATTTTCATGCCACACGTTATAATTTAAGAGAAACAATTGGACTCTTAGGTACTACAGTTTTTTTTGAAAAATATATAGGACGAATTATTTCGCGTAGCATTATAAATCAAATAAATAATTTGACCTTACAAGGTAAATGTGTCTCGCATGAAATAGATGTGCTGGTCAAAAAAACGAAACGATCGCTATGGTCGAATGTAAGTATCATGCGGGTCGAGAGGTTGCTACGGATGTGAAAGTTCCGATGTATATTCGGTCTCGTTTTAAATCCTTCTGGATAGCGCTAAAATTCAGGAAGAAGACAGAATCTCCAAGATCCCATATATTATTGATACTTCATTGGGAATCAATGCACTGAATCTTTTTTCTACTAATAAAAAATGGCACAAGTTACCGCTAGGAGAATGTGCTGAAATGAGTAAAATGTTTTCATGAGTTTCGGATTATGAGGAAGCCATGGAGGGGATTTATAATAATTACAGTGGGGTATCACGCCGAAGGAACACGAGAAAGAAAATTGATACAAGGGGCAAAAGGAATTAATATTCGCGGGTAATATTATCCGGTAAAAGCAAAAATTCAGGAAATAAAAAGGTTGTCAGCGCATGGTGAAAATCAGCCACTGGATGAACTCCGTATCAAAGTCCAGGAAAAATATAGTTTTGAATGTAAAGTTCCTTTGATAGGACAAGAACTTGAATTGTTGATTTTAACTTGAATTTAGCTTTTGGAGTTTGATTAAATCACTACTTTTGCATGATGAAATTCAAAGGACTGGTTAGTGTTCTTCTTGCTTTTTTCCTATTGGTTTCCAATGTAGGAGTAGCATTTAATCTGCGTTATTGCGGAAATGAAATTTCGTCTATTACTCTTAAAACTCCTGTTCAAGATCAAAAATTAGAAAAAAAATGTTGTAATGTTGTTGAAAAAAAATCAAATTGTTGCGAAGACAAAGAGGTTAATTTTCAAAAGAAGACTGATAAATTAGTTCAAAAAACAGTTTCTGCCGATACAGATTTTACATTTTCAATAAAAGAATGGAATCCTTATGTCTTTTCATTTATTTCAAATTTTCAAAACAGCCAATTTACGTCGTATTGTTTCGATACAAATGCGCCGCTTTTTTTTAAATTATACCACCAATATATTTTCTACGCGTAGCTTTTAATGTTTTAGTAGAACTTGAATCACACTTTAGTGGTTTTACATTATTCTAACATTAAAAATCAATCATGCAAAAACAAATTTCAATATTTTTATTGTTTCTTTTATGTGCTTTTAATTCTTATTCGCAAGATACTTTGCAAGAGATAAAAATACAAGGCAGCAGCAAAAGTTTAAAAAAATCGTACAAACTAACAACTAATACTACAACACTGACAAGCAAAGAATTACTGAAAGCCGCTTGTTGCAATCTGGCAGAAAGTTTCGAAACAAATCCTTCAATTGATGTTAATTTTTCGGATGCTTTGACGGGAACGAAACAAATAAAAATGCTAGGATTGACGAGTCCTTACTTGATGATTACCGAGGAAAATATTCCTTCGGTACGTGGTGCTTCTCAAGCCTACGGGTTGTCATTTACACCAGGAACTTGGGTAGAAAGTATCCAAATTACCAAAGGTGCAGGAAGTGTTGTCAATGGCTTCGAAAGTATTTCGGGACAAATTAATACCGAATTAATAAAACCAATCAGCGATATTCCATTTTTTCTAAATGTCTATGGTTCGACAGATTCTCGATTTGAATTAAATACACATTTCAATACTAAAATTTCTGATAAATGGAGCAGTAGTTTATTTGTACACGGAAATACCAGAGTTGCAAAAAACGATATGAATGACGATGGCTTTCTTGATAATCCATTAGCAAAACAAATCAATGTTTTAAATCGGTGGCAATATACCAATGCCAAAAAAGGGTGGGTGAGTTTCATCAATTTCCGATATATGAATGATCAAAAACAAACAGGAGAATTAAATTTTGATCCGGATAGAGACAGGGGAACGACAAATTATTGGGGTTCCGAAATCAATACGGAACGTTTTGATGTTTCCGCTAAATTAGGCTATGTTTTTCCTGACATGTCATATCAAAGTATTGGTTTTCAGAATGCCTTTAACAGTCACGATCAAAACTCTTATTTTGGACTAAATCAATATAATATTGAACAAAAAAGTTATTATTCGAACCTGATTTTCAATTCGATTATTAATAATACAATGCATAAATTTTCTACAGGTCTAAACTTTACCTATGATAAATACGGTGAGTTTGTCAATGTGAATGATTACAGCAGAATTGATAACTCAGTAGGTGCTTTTTTTGAATATACGTATGATAATACGGAGAATTTTAGCGTAGTTCTAGGCGGCAGAATAGATAATCACAATCGTTTAGGGACTTTTGCTACGCCAAGATTACATGTGCGATACAATCCTTGGGAGAAAGGTGTTTTGCGATTTTCAGCAGGTAGAGGGAAACGAAGTGCTAATGTTTTTGCTGAAAACCAACAGCTTTTAGCTAGTTCAAGAACTTTTGAATTTTTAGATACCAAAGGAAAAATATACGGTTTAAATCCTGAAATTGCATGGAATTATGGATTGAGTTTTATGCAGGGTTTTTTGTTTTTTGGCAAAAGTGCTGATGTTGGTTTTGATTTCTACAGAACTGATTTTCAGAACCAAGCAATTGTTGATATAATGCAAAGTCCGCAACAGGTTTTGTTTTATAACTTGAACGGAAAATCGTATGCGAATAGTTTGCAAGTAGAATTTAATTATGAACCAATAAAGCGTTTTAATTTGAGAACAGCCTACAAATACTATGATGTTCAAACGGATTATTTATCAGGAACCTATCAAAGACCACTACAGGCAAAACATCGTTTCTTTGGAAATTTAGGATTTGAAACGCAAATATTAGAAGAAGGAAAACAATGGAAGTTTGATTATACGCTTAACTGGCTCGGAAAACAACAATTACCCAATACGTCAATCAATCCTGAAGTTGACAGGCTGCCTGAATTTTCACCTTCATTTTCTGTGATGAATATACAGGTTACACGATCTTTTTCTCCAACTTTCGAAATCTATATTGGCGGAGAAAACATTGGTAATTACAAGCAGGACAATGTTATCTTGGGTAATGAAAATCCATTTGGACCTACTTTTGACGCGTCAATAGTTTATGGTCCAGTTTTTGGACAAATGTATTATGCGGGTTTACGTTTTAAAATTAAATAGGTTAAAAAAAATTAAATGATGAAAAATATAACACTAGTAATGTTACTGATTTTTGTTGGGTTTACGGTTCAGGCTCAAGAAGGGAAAAGCAAAAATGCTAAGGTTGAATTTCATGTGAGCGGGAATTGTGACATGTGCAAAAAGAGAATTGAAAAAGTGGCATTTAGTGTTTCTGGTGTGAAATCTGCCGAATGGCATATGGATTGTGGTACTTTATATCTGATTATAAACGAACAAAAAACGAATGTTCCAACAATTCAAAAAGCGATTGCGAAAGTAGGTCACGACACAGAGGGAGCCAGGGCTTTAAAGGAAGATTATGACAGTCTTCATGCTTGTTGTCAATATAAACGAAAATAATTTTAAAGAAACGCCAAAGTGAAAACTTTGGTTTTTTTAATGCCATACTTTAATTTTTTTTGAGTAAAAATTGTAGTTGTTAACTATGAAAAACGGTTATACACATAACTAAAATCAGGATTTTTATAAACAACTTTTGGCTGTAAATAATGTAAAGATAATTCTGCTACTTTAAATAGTTAATAAAACTTTAAAATAGTATCATAAATTGTGGTTGAGATATATTATCCGTACTTTCACGCACGAATAATTTTAGCATAAAACACCTTAGAATGAACGATTTTGATTGGAAGAATTTAATTGACCCACTTTTTTATATTCATTTTGATGTTAATGGAATTAAATTGGGTATTTATATAGTTTTATTTATTGTTTTTGCGGAGACGGGTCTTTTTGCAGGTTTTTTTCTGCCAGGAGATAGTTTATTGTTTTTGGCAGGAATTTACAGTCGCGAATTGATAGAGAATATTTTAGTTATCAATAACGATTTTCTAAATGTGGTTCTCTTATCCACACTTGTCGCATTGTCAGGAATTTTAGGAAACGTAGTAGGCTACTGGTTTGGTTCTAAAAGCGGGTATTATCTATACAACAAGGAAGATAGTTTTTGGTTTAAGAAAAAGTACTTGGTTCAATCAAAAGATTTTTTTGAAAAATACGGAGGTAAGGCAATTATTTTTGCTCGATTTCTTCCAATATTGAGGACTTTTGCACCAATAGTTGCCGGAATCGTTTCAATGGATAAGAAGAAGTTTATGTTTTATAATATTTTAAGTTCTTTTATTTGGTCGTTCACCCTAATTTTTGCCGGACATTATTTATATGGTTTTTTACTTGAGAATTATCAGATTGATCTAAAGGAGCATATCGAATTAATTGTATTGATTTTAGTAGGGATTACTGTTTTGCCGGTAATTTATAAGTTTAGCAAAAAAGCTAAAGTTCAAGAATAAACAAATTATAACTCATAAAAAAACCGTCCCAATTTTTTATCGGGACGGTTTTTTATTTGAAAAGAATTGAGATTACATCATCCCTGGCATGCCGCCACCCATTGGGTTTCCACCACCATTATCTTCTTTAATATCAATCAAAGCACACTCAGTAGTCAATATCATTCCGGCAACTGAAGCTGCATTCTCTAAAGCTACACGAGTTACTTTTTTAGGATCAATAATTCCTGCTTTAAGCATGTCGACATATTCGTCTGTTTTTGCGTTATAACCAAAATCACCACTACCTTCAGCGACTTTTGCAACAACTACAGACCCTTCAAGACCTGCGTTTTCAACAATAGTTCTCAATGGAGACTCCACTGCACGAGATACAATTTGAATTCCGGTTGCTTCGTCAGCATTATCTGCTTTAATAGCACTAAGTGCATTTTTAGCTCTCAGTAAAGCAACTCCACCACCAGCAACAATTCCTTCTTCAACTGCAGCACGAGTAGCGTGAAGTGCGTCATCTACTCTGTCTTTTTTCTCTTTCATTTCTACTTCAGATGCAGCACCTACATAAAGTACAGCAACTCCACCAGCTAATTTAGCCAAACGTTCTTGCAACTTTTCTTTGTCATAATCAGAAGTGGTAGCTTCCATTTGACCTTTGATTTGGTTGACACGATTTTTGATCATATCCGCATCACCTGCACCACTTACAATTGTAGTATTATCTTTATCGATAGTCACTTTCTTAGCAGTACCTAACATTTCGATAGTTGTGTTCTCTAAAGTGTATCCTCTTTCTTCTGAAATTACAGTACCACCAGTTAAAATAGCGATGTCTTCTAACATAGCTTTTCTTCGGTCTCCAAAACCAGGCGCTTTTACAGCAGCGATTTTCAAGGCTCCACGTAATTTATTTACCACTAGTGTAGACAATGCTTCCCCATCTACGTCTTCAGCAATAATCAATAATGGTTTCCCAGATTGTGCTACAGGCTCAAGAACCGGTAATAATTCTTTTAAAGAAGAAACTTTTTTGTCATATAAAAGGATGTATGGATTTTCTAGTTCTACCTCCATTTTTTCTGAATTGGTAACAAAATAAGGAGAAAGATATCCTCTGTCAAACTGCATGCCCTCAACAACATCAACATACGTATCTGTTCCTTTAGCTTCTTCAACAGTAATAACCCCTTCTTTTCCCACTTTTGCGAAAGCAGCAGCGATTAACTCCCCAATTACTTCGTCATTGTTAGCAGAAATTGAAGCGATTTGTTTGATTTTTTCAGAATCCGTACCTACTACTTTGGCTTGTTTAGCCAAATCAGCAACAATAGCATCAACTGCTTTGTCTATCCCGCGTTTCAAATCCATAGGATTGGCTCCGGCAGCAACATTTTTCAATCCTTCTTTTACGATCGCTTGTGCCAAAACGGTTGCAGTTGTAGTTCCGTCTCCGGCTAAATCATTCGTTTTAGAGGCTACTTCTTTTACCATTTGTGCGCCCATATTTTCTAGTGGGTCTTTCAATTCAATCTCTTTTGCTACAGTTACACCATCTTTAGTAACGGTTGGTCCGCCAAAAGCTTTTCCAATAATAACATTACGACCTTTTGGCCCTAGAGTTACTTTTACTGCATTTGCCAATGCATCAACACCACGTTTTAATCCGTCACGTGCTTCTATATCAAATTTTATATCTTTTGCCATTTTAAATTTTGTTTAATGTTTATTTGAAGGGACAAGTCACGACTTGTCCGTACTTTAATTTAGATAATTGCAAGAATATCGTCTTCACGCATGATCAAATAATCTTTTCCTTCTAGTTTCAATTCAGTACCAGCATATTTTCCGTACAAAACAGAATCACCAATTTTCACTGTCATAGTGTGGTCTTTTGTTCCGTTTCCTACAGCAACAACAGTTCCTTTTTGTGGTTTTTCTTTGGCAGTATCAGGGATGAAGATTCCTGACGCCGTTTTTGTTTCAGCAGCAACGGGCTCGATAAGGACTCTGTCTGAAAGAGGTTTAATGTTTAAATCCATGATTTTATATTTTTTAGTATTCAATATTAATTAATAAAGATGAAGATTTCAGAAATTGTGCCATCTTAATCAAACTGACACATTTTCTTATAAAAAATGCCAGCTTTGACAGGCTGGCATTTAGAATATGTAGAAGTGATTTATTTTACTGGATTTGTAGCTGCTGGTGTGTTTTGAGCAGGTACTGCTACAGGAGTAGTTGTGCTTGGTGTAGCGGTTCCCATATTGTCAATGATTTTAGAATCAGTATCACTTAATGTTCCTGTAAAGCTCAAGCTTGAAAGTAATATAAGTGCGATTAATATAGTTGCTAATGTCCAAGTGCTTTTGTCTAAAAAGTCAGTTGTTTTTTGTACCCCGCCTAACATTTGAGAACCACCTATTGTAGAGGATAATCCACCACCTTTAGGGTTTTGAACCATGATTACTACGATTAATAGAAAACAAACTATAGTTATTAAAACTAAAAAAATTGAAAATGTGCTCATTGTTTAATTATTATTATGTTGTAAAATCTTAATATCCGTTATGCGGTCTGCAAAGAAACTACTTTTTTCTGGATATTTCAAAATTAATATTTCATAAGCTTGTATCGCTTTTTGATATTTTTTTTGTTCCAAGTAAACTCGGGCTAAAGTCTCGGTCATCAAGTACGAGTTATCTGGTGCATTTAGGTCTAAGGATACTGAGGAAGCAGCGCCGTGTTTTACAGGAGAAATCTTTGGACTTGTTTCTATAAATTTATTGATTAAGTCTAATTTTTTTCTTTTCTCCTCGTCCATTGGAGCAGCCGGTTTTTTAGAATCCTCATTCTCTCTTTCTATAGGTTCTGTACGAGAGAGCTGTAGCCATTCTTGGAAGGAATGTTGTTCTTTTGCCGAAAAATCCAACGGTTTTCCAAGATCCATTTTTTCTGCTATTGGTATAGAATTCGTTTGGATTGGGGCGGTTGGAGAAGCTTCCTTTATTGAGGTAAGAATGGATTGTTCTAAAGGATTTAATTTGGGTTCTTTTTTTTCTTGAAACGAAATAATTTCACTTTCAATTACCGGAATGTCAAGGATTTCAAGTGCTTTTTTAGTAAAGAGACTTTTGTGAATTGAAGTAAAAACATCGGAGGTAATAAAGTCAAATAAAATGGATCTGTCCGTTGTATAAGCAGCCGTTATTTTTAAAGCACCATTGTATTTATAACTGTTTTCATTGTACAGGCCTTTTAGGTGAAGTGCTCTGGCGCTCTGAAAATAAGGAAATTCGTTTAATACTTTTTCCAAAGCTTCTGTTTGCTTTTGATGTACAACATCAGGTTTGTTAATCAAATAAGTATAATCAGTTACATTCATTTTTCAAGTGTTCGATGTTCAGTAATCAATGTTCAACAATCAGGCTTCAAGTTTTAGTATATTGCACTGAATACTAAAAACTGCCAACTGGATATTTCTTTATTTACCATTTAGCCAGAGATTCATTAAATATATCTTGTGTTATTCTTTCAAAAATATCTTTTAAAGCAGCATTCAAGGTTGCGCCTGTCAATTGTTGTTGTGCAGGATAATCAAAGAAAAAAGTAAATGGTTTTTCAAAATCATCTGTTTCTTTTTTCTTATTGGTAAAACGAACATTCACACGAATTGTCAAACGGTTTTGAGAAGCTTGCTGGTCTGCCGTTGCTGTCATAGGGCTAATTCTGTAATCAACAATTTCTCCTTCATAGGTTAAATCTGCACCATTTTGTACCAAGTTTAAATTGGTTTGATTCTGAATCAAATCTTGAAGTTCTAGTGTAAATGTCCGGTCAATTCCGGGTTCAATTAATTCAGCATTATTCTGAAAAAAGCCCACTTGAAATGTTTCAGCATCAATTTTCCCCGTCCCTGTAAAGTTGTAAACCGAGCAGCTGTTGATGCTTATTATAAGTACGGAGAGAAGTATACGTTTTAGATATTTCATTTTATTTTTTAAAAATTGCTTCGCCGGCTCACCAATGTTCGGGTCAAATATATTCATTTTCAATTAAACAAGTTGTATTTTTCGGACTACATTATAAATCAAATTGTTTGATTTTCCGGTATAAAGTTCTTTCGGAAATTCCCAATTCATCTGCAGCGGCTTTTCGTTTTCCTTTATTTTTTTCTAATGATTTCTTAATCATTTCTATTTCCTTTTGTTCCAGACGCAAGGTTTCCTCTTCTTCGACAGTTTCGGCAAAAAGATAAGTATCATCCCTTTCCTGATAATCGTTGTCATTGTTTTTTACAGCTATTAAAGTTGCTCTTGGTTCTTCTTCAAAATCAATTTCACTATCATTTTCCTTAGATCCATATATTTTCTTGATCAAGTTTTGATTTGTTTCCTGGACTTTAGAAACGCCATTCTGGATGAGTTCTAAGGTCAGTTTTTTTAAATCATTTAGATCGCTTTTCATATCAAAAAGTACTTTGTACAAAATTTCTCTTTCGGTACTAAAATCACTTTCGTTTTTTTGGTCTTTAATAACGGAAGGTAAATTGTTTCCTTGTACGGGTAAATAGGATTGTAATGTCACTGCAGATATCTCTCTGTTGGTTTCTAAAACGGATATTTGTTCCGCTACATTTCGCAATTGACGGATGTTTCCGCTCCAACGAAATTTTTGCAATAATTGCACAGCACTTTCATCCAGTTTCAAAGGCGGCATTTTATATTTATGGGCAAAATCAGCGACGAATTTCCTAAACAATAAGTGAATATCCTCTTTTCGATCGCGCAAAGGGGGCAAAGTAATATCCACCGTACTTAAACGATAATAGAGGTCTTCACGGAATTTCCCTTTTTCGATAGCATCAAACAAATTGACATTTGTGGCCGCCACAATTCTGACATTTGTTTTTTGTACTTGTGAAGAACCTACTTTTATAAATTCACCATTTTCAAGAACTCGCAACAAACGCACTTGGGTGGTCAAGGGTAATTCGCCCACTTCATCCAGAAAAATAGTTCCTCCATCAGCCACTTCAAAATAACCTTCCCGAGTTCCTGTTGCTCCGGTAAAAGCGCCTTTTTCATGCCCAAAAAGCTCACTGTCAATGGTTCCTTCTGGAATGGCGCCACAGTTTACAGCAATGTATTTTCCGTGCTTTCTGTGCGAAAGCGAATGAATAATTCTGGGAATATTCTCTTTTCCAACTCCGCTTTCTCCGGCTACCAATACGGTAATGTCAGTAGGAGCAACTTGAATGGCTTTTTCTATCGCACGATTAAGCTTCGGGTCATTCCCGATAATCTCAAATCGTTGTTTTATGTTTTGAACTGATTCCATATTGTTATTGCGAGGCACGAAGCAATCTCATTAATAATTACTTAAATTCTTTTATTTCTAATGAATTAAAAATTAGCCACTAATTTTATTAATTCATTTCACTCAAACCAAGCGCTTTCCCTTTCAAAGTGCCGCTTGTACAACTTTCAACTTTAACCAAAACAAAATCTCCTATTTTATATTCTTCTTTCGGAAAAACTACGGTAATACTTTGTGAATTTCTGCCGGAAAACTCCTCAGTCGATTTTTTCGAAACTTTTTCTACTAAAACTTCTACGGTTTGTCCAATGAATTCTTCACTGCGGAACCAAGCATGTTTTTGTTGTAAATCGACAATTTCTTGCAGTCTTCTTGCTTTTGTTTCATCGGTAACATCATCTTCCATTTTTCTTCCAGCCAAAGTTCCCGGACGTTCGGAATACGAATACATATACCCAAAATTATATTTTACATATTCCATTAAACTCAAGGTGTCTTTATGGTCTTGTTCGGTTTCTGTAGGGAAACCAGCAATCATATCCTGTGAAATGGAACCATTTGGAATAATAGTCCTGATTTTGTCAATCAAAGTCATGTACTCTTCACGCGTGTGCAAACGGTTCATTTCTTTCAGAATTCTATTGCTTCCAGATTGGACAGGCAAGTGAATGTGTTTGCAAATATTAGGATGTTTTGCAATCACGTGCAACACACTTTCATGCATATCCTGCGGATTAGAGGTTGAAAATCGAATACGCATTTTAGGAAAACCTACGGCTACCATTTCAAGGAGTTGGTCAAAGTCAACAGCAGTTGCTTTTTGCATTTTGGTAGCGTTCTCAAAATCTTTTTTTAATCCGCCGCCGTACCAAAGAAAACTATCCACATTTTGTCCCAAAAGTGTAATTTCTTTGAAGCCTTTGTCCCACAAATCCTGAATTTCTTTCATTATACTTTGTGGTTCACGGCTGCGTTCGCGTCCTCGGGTAAAAGGTACCACACAAAACGTACACATATTATCGCAACCACGAGTAATTGAAACCAAAGCCGTAATTCCGTTGCTCATCAATCGAACAGGAGAAATATCGCCATAAGTTTCATCCTTCGATAAGATCACGTTAATGGCATCACGTCCTTCTTCTACTTCTTGCAAAAGGTTCGGCAAATCTTTATAGGCATCAGGACCTACAACGAGGTCAACAATTTTCTCTTCTTCCAGAAATTTACTTTTCAAACGTTCTGCCATACAGCCCAAAACGCCCACTTTCATCTTTGGATTAATGCGTTTTACGGCATTGTATTTCTCCAGACGTTTGCGAATTGTTTGCTCTGCTTTATCCCGAATAGAACAGGTATTCACCAAAACTAAATCGGCTTCTTCCAGAATTTGCGTCGTATTATATCCGTTTGAGGATAATATAGAAGCTACAATTTCACTATCCGAAAAATTCATTGCGCAACCGTAACTCTCAATAAAAAGTTTCTTCGTGTTCTCGGGTTTATTTTCTAAAACAAGACTTTCTCCCTGCTTGCTTTCTTCTATTATCTTTTCCATTGCATATTTTCAAAGTGCAAAGATAACGCAATTGAAATAAATATGACAAGATGTCAGATTAAGAATTAACACTATTTTGGGTTTTAATTTTGGAATAACGAAAACGTTCTTTTGTTTCTAAAAGAACGTTTTCGTTATCAAACCAGGTGTTGTTGTTGTTGTAATTAGAACAATACCACACCCAATTGAATTCGGGCAATTTTAAGGGCTGGATTCCACATGGCTACTGCGGAAACAGGAAGTTTGTAATTTAGAATGTGAATGTTTTTATACGCCCTGATTCCGGTATTTACAATATCAAAATTACTGTTGGGATCATTTGTATATAAATGGGATTCTCCGTTTAAGGCAAATCCGGCTCCTAAATAGGCCTCTAAAGTGATTTTTTGATTTTTCAATAACGGATATCCTAATTCAACATAGGTGGAATATCTGTTTTTATAATCGAGGTTATTCATTAATTCACGATCATTACCGTAAAGCAGAAAATCAGCTTCTATCCGCAAAGGAAATCGGTCAGGAAATTGATAGGATGTTCTTAAGTCAAGAATGTGCGTGGTTGTTTTTCGATCGTAATTAAAAACGGCAGGGTTTTCAATATTTGTAGTATTGAATAGGTCCCATAAGGCGATTGAAAAACCATTTTTTTTGTATTGAATGTAATAATCAATTTCTTTGTACTCGCCATCAAACCCATTCCCGCCCCAAAGACCCACGGTTAGATTTCGTTTTTTGTCCAAAGCATAATGAATGTTTCCCATGGCAGTCATGCTTCCGTTGATAACCAATCCTCTCCAGAGGTGGCTCGTTTTTAATTCTACATCAAAATCTAGTCGGTTCGTTTTTGTGTTTGCTACAGCTGCTGGAATGGTATCGGCAACAGGAGTTTCTTGGGCATATCCAGCTAGCCCTATAATAGAGATTATAGTGGTAAAAAATAATTTTCGCATGATTTTACTTTTAAAAAAGAAGGTTAGAGAAGTAACATATATAAGGTTGCGGCCAAACAGGAACCTATTATAGGGCCAACGATAGGAACCCAGGCATATCTCCAATCGCTGCTGCCTTTTATGGGTAAAATAGCGTGCATGATTCGAGGTCCCAAATCTCTTGCAGGATTTATAGCATACCCTGTGGTTCCTCCCAAGGATAATCCTATAGCCCAAACTAAAATAGCGACCGGTAAAGCGCCAACAGTTCCAAGTCCAATTGCAGCGCCAGTATCAGAACTCATGATCAGCTCTGGACCGGCAATATAGAATATCACGAAAATTAATACAAAAGTGGCGATGATTTCACTCATTAAATTGGAGGAGTAATTCCGAATCGCAGGTCCTGTGCAAAAACAAGCAAGTTTTCCGCCTTCATCTTCTGTGGCTGCAAAATGATCTTTATGGGAAAGCCAAACTAAAAAGGCTCCTAGCATAGCTCCAATGAATTGAGCCAAAATGTAGGAAGCAACCTGTGACCAGGCAAATTTTCCTATGAGTGCTAAGCCTAAGGTGACAATAGGATTTAAATGCGCACCGCTAATCGGACCGGCAACAGCAACGCCTACAAAAACGGCAAAACCCCATGCTGTACTGATGACAATCCATCCGGAATTATTTCCTTTGGTTCCTTTAAGAACTACATTGGCAACTACGCCATTACCTAATAAAATCATTAGCATGGTACCGAGAATTTCTGCAATAAATGGAGTCATAATGTATGGTTTTAATGATTAATTTTCTATCCAGTTTCCAGCTCGGCCTACCGCTTTATCCCAGTTTTTTACCAATTCAGTGACAGTGTCTCTGGGCATTTCGGGTGAAAATTCACGGTCTATTGTCCATTGTTTTTGTAATTCATCTACGCTGTCCCAATATCCAATAGCTAAACCGGCTAAATAAGCTGCTCCTAGGGCTGTTGTTTCTAATGTCTTTGAGCGAATCACTTTGAAATTAAAAAGATCCGATTGAAATTGCATCAATAAATTATTTGCAACTGCTCCGCCATCCACTCGTAGTTCTGTTCCTTTTTTTTCAAAATCGGCCTCCATGGCTTTTGCTAAATCATAGACTTGATACGCTATTCCTTCAAGAGTTGCTCTCGCAATGTGCGCGTTTGTGGTTCCTCTGGTTATCCCAACTATGGCTCCTCGAGCGTATTGGTCCCAGTAAGGAGCTCCTAGACCTGTTAATGCGGGAACAAAATACACACCTCCGTTGTCCGGAACGCTGGCTGCTAGTTCTTCAATTTCATGGGCAGCATCAATCATTTTAGCACCATCTCTTAGCCATTGTACGGCCGCACCACCCACAAAAACACTGCCTTCCAATGCATAAGTTGTTTTTCCGTTAATTTTCCAGGCTATGGTTGTTAATAAATTATTTTTAGAATAAACGGGCTTTTCGCCAGTATTCATTAGCATAAAACAACCGGTTCCGTACGTGTTTTTTACCATTCCGGGATTGATACACAACTGTCCAAAAAGAGCTGCTTGTTGGTCTCCTGCAACGCCTGCTATAGGGATTTTTGTAGAAAACAGCGTGGTTGAGGTTACTCCATAGACCTCACTACTTTGTTTTATTTCTGGCAATATCGATTGCGGGATATCGAATAAATTTAATAATTCCTGGTCCCATTCTAAAGTATGAATGTTTAACATCATCGTACGACTAGCATTAGAAACATCAGTCATGAACATTTTACCTCGGGTCAATTTCCAAATAAGCCAAGTGTCGACAGTTCCAAAACACAATTTTCCTTGTTCTGCTTTTTCACGAGCCCCTTCCACATTATCTAAAATCCATTTTAATTTTGTGGCAGAAAAATAAGCGTCTAAAACCAGTCCTGTTTTTTCTTTGATCATATCTCCGTGCCCTTGAGCTTTCAATGCGTCACAATATTTTGCAGTTCTCCGGTCTTGCCAAACAATGGCATTATAAATTGGAATACTGGTTTCTCTATCCCAAACAATTGTGGTTTCTCTTTGATTGGTGATGCCAATGGCGGCGATTTCTTTTCCTGAGATTCCTACTTTTGCAATAACTTCAGCGGTTACGCTCATTTGTGAGGACCAGATTTCGTTTGGATCGTGTTCTACCCATCCTGGTTTTGGGAAAATTTGTTCAAAAGATTTTTGAGACACGTTGACAATTTCTCCATCGTGGTTGAAGACAATTGCCCTGGAGGAGGTAGTTCCTTGGTCAAGGGCAAGAATTAGTTTGTTTTTCATTTTGGGTGTTTTTATGTTAATAGAGTTGTATATTATTTTACTTGAAATTCTGTTAAAAGGAAACCGTTGGCCAGAGTTCTAAATTCAGCTGTTTGAGCTTCGGCCCAAGGGGTGTCACGGCCTAATTCTTTGGCTAATAATTGAGCAACTTTTTTAGAAGAATCAATCGCTGCTCTGGCGTCTAAAAACAAAAGTCGCACGCGTCTGGCCAATACATCTTCAATGGTTCTGGCCATTTCGAAACGAATAGCCCAAGCCACTTCTGCCATGGTATAATCATAATCAGGATGTAGTTTCTCTTTTAATAAAGGCTCGTCTTCCTGTAATTTCAGTATTTTAGGAATGTCAGTTCCATAAATGTATAAATGATTCTCTCGGTCTGTTACGGAAGTTATTTTATTGCCGTGGATAGCGATGTGTTCCGTTTTACATCCGTTTTTAGGTAAATTATGGACTTTGATGGCTTTGTCAATAACGTCTTCAGCGATTTTTCGGTACGTAGTCCATTTTCCTCCGGTGATGGTGATTAATCCGGTATCCGAAACAATTATTTTATGACTTCTGGAAACTTCTTTGGTACTTTGTCCTTTTTTTTCTGGCGCTGCCAAAGGTCTTAAGCCTGCAAATACAGATAAAACATCGCCTCTTGTTGGTTTTTTCTCTAGAAATCTTTGAGCAGTTTCTAAAACGAAATCAATTTCTTGTTCCAAGGCAATTGGCTCCAGACTCGATTTTTTAACCAAAGTATCGGTGGTTCCTACCACAATTTTATCATGCCACGGCACTGCGAATAAAACGCGTCCGTCACTTGTTTTTGGAATCATTAAAGCATGTTCGCTTGGTAAGAACGATTTGTCAAAAACCAAGTGAATCCCTTGGCTTGGAACAATATATTTCTTGTATTCCAAATCATTCATTTTCATGATTGAGTTGGTAAAAACCCCGGTAGCGTTAATAACGGCAGTTCCGTTTAATTTATATTTGGTGCCGGTTTCTTTATCTTCAAATTCTACTCCCGTAACTTGGTTTTTATCGTCTTTCAATAAATTAATCACTTTCGAATAATTCAAAAGCGTAGCTCCTTTTTCAACGGCTGTTTGCGCAATGTTGATTGCCAAACGCGAATCATCAAACTGTCCGTCTTGATATACAACGCCGCTAACCAATCCTTTTTGTGTAATGGTCGGAAGCAATTCTATTGTTTTTTTTCTGGACACATATTTAGAAGCGCCTAAGCTTAATCGTCCGGCTAACATATCGTATATGGTTAATCCTACGGTATAGAAATAACCGCCCCGCCAATTATAATTTGGAATCACAAAGGATTGGTTTTTCACCAAGTGACCAGCGTTTTGTGCCATTAGGCCTCTTTCTTTTAGGGCTTCGCGTACCAAAGCAATGTCTCCTTGTTCTAAATACCGAACCCCACCATGAACTAACTTTGTGCTTCGACTGGAGGTTCCTTTGGCAAAATCAATTGATTCCAACAGTATGGTTTTGAAACCTCTGCTAGCTGCGTCTAGCGCTATTCCTAATCCGTTAGCACCACCGCCAATGATAATTACATCCCAATTTTTGGTTTGTGTAAGTTGAATTAATTGTTCTGATCTTTTCATTTTATTGTTTTTATACCGTAACACAATATTTCGTTTTACAAACATAACGAAATAAATCGAAACAAAATGAAACTATTCAAAATAACCTGTTTTATTTTTTATTTCTAAAAGAATACCTATCTTTATTTCAATATTTAAACAGTAGTATGACTATAATTAATATCAGACAGGAACTAATAATAGAGGAATTAAATCAAAAAGGGTATGTTCATGTGGTGGAGCTGTGCGAAACACACAAGGTTTCGTCCGTAACCATACGGAAGGATTTGAGTTTTTTAGAAAGCAAGAATCTGTTGCATCGTACCCATGGAGGCGCTAGTAAACAGCCCATTTATGCGTTTGAAAGAAATGTAAGTGATAAAGAATTGCTTCAGGTAGAGCAAAAGAAGCTTATCGCAAGAGCGGCTTTGAGTTACATTAATGACAATGATTACATCATTATGGGCTCCGGGACTACGATTCATAATTTATCTAAAGTGATGGGGGGCTTTCAAAAATTAACTGTACTGACTCCTTCGCTTAAAGTTTCTTTAGAGCTCTGCAAACATTCGGAAATTGATACCATTCAACTGGGTGGTGATATTAGAAAAGCATCAACTTCAGTTGTGGGTGCTATTGCTGAAGGAATTTTGAGCCAGTTTTCCTGTAATAAATTATTTATTGGAACTGATGGGCTTCATTTAGAGTTTGGTTTAAGTACTTCAAATGCTATGGAAGCTCATTTGAATCAAGCGATGATTGATGTAGCCGAAAAAGTAATTGTTTTGGCCGATTCAACTAAAATGAATGTCAGGGGTTTTGGTAAAATCTGCAATGTAGAAAAAATTGATGTTTTAATTACCGATGAAGGTATCGATATCGAAACTAAAACGAAACTGGAAGAAATGGGGTTGAATGTCGTTGTTGTGTAAAAGGGCTTCTTTTAAGTTTTAAGTAACAATCATTGTATAATGGGGTGTTTTAAAATTAGAGAAAATGATGGAACAAGTTGATTTTAAGATACTATTGGCTATGTTTTTTGTTTTGACTTGACGACTTTTAAACTTTTCACATACTTAATTGCAGTTGGATTTTAGGAAATAGATCATAAAAAGGCAGTATTTTTAATAAAACCGCAGTGATTTATTTTTTTTAAAGTATAGGATTCAAATCATTCAAAACTTGCAACTGAATGATTAAATTGACTTTTAAAATTTAAAAAACTTAAAATTTAAAAAAATCTTCTACTTTTGCCGACATAAACAATCGGAATATGGCAAAGAATTTAGTTATAGTGGAATCACCTGCAAAGGCAAAAACAATCGAAAAATTTCTAGGAGCAGATTTTCAGGTCGAGTCAAGTTATGGGCACATTGCTGACTTGCCGTCTAAGGAAATTGGTGTTGATGTAGAAAATGGCTTCAAACCCAAATACGAAGTTTCTGCTGATAAAAAAGCATTGGTTACTAAATTAAAAGGACTTGCTAAAAAAGCTGAAATGGTATGGTTAGCAAGTGATGAGGATCGCGAGGGAGAAGCTATTTCTTGGCATTTAGCCGAAGAATTAAAATTAGACGCGACCAAAACCAAGCGGATTGTTTTTCATGAAATCACTAAAACTGCAATTCTAAAAGCCATTGATAATCCACGAGAAATTGATTATAACTTAGTCAATGCGCAGCAAGCGCGTCGTGTATTAGATCGATTGGTAGGTTATGAATTATCTCCTGTACTTTGGAGAAAAATAAAGGGAGGGCTTTCGGCAGGCCGTGTGCAATCAGTATCAGTTCGTTTGATAGTGGAACGGGAACGGGAAATTCAAAACTTTAATGCTGTAGCTACGTATTCTGTTGTGGCAGAATTTACTAATGAAACCGGTAAAATATTCAAAGCCAAACTGCCTAAAAATTTCAATACTAAAAAAGAAGCCGAAGATTTTTTAAATAGAAATATAGGTTCTACATATAAGGTAGCCGATTTGGAGACTAAACCTACCAAAAAAACACCAACAGGTCCGTTTACCACATCAACATTGCAACAAGAAGCCGCTCGTAAATTGTATTTGCCGGTAGGAATTACCATGCAACTGGCGCAACGCCTGTATGAAGCCGGACTGATCACGTATATGAGAACGGATAGCGTGAATTTATCTAAAGATGCGATGGAAGCGGCTCAGGCTGAAATTATTAAATCCTACGGAAAAGAGTTCTCTAAACCTCGAACTTTTGTCAATAAAAGTAAGGGAGCACAGGAAGCACACGAGGCAATTCGTCCTACGGATATGTCCCGTCATACGGTAAATATAGACAAAGATCAAGCGCGTTTGTATGACTTGATCTGGAAAAGAACCTTGGCTTCGCAAATGAGTGATGCACAATTAGAACGTACTAACGTGAAAATTGAAGCGAATAATCATGGTGAAATATTCACGGCTTCCGGAGAGGTTTTGCTTTTTGAAGGTTTCTTGAAAGTATACCTTGAAGGGCATGATGACGATGAAGAAGAGCAGGAAGGCATGTTGCCGGCAATGAAAGTCAATGAAAAATTACAAAACAATTACATCTCAGCAACCGAAAGATATTCTAGAGCGCCTGCAAGATATACCGAAGCTTCATTGGTAAAAAAATTAGAAGAGTTAGGAATTGGTCGTCCGTCTACCTATGCGCCAACAATTTCTACGATTATCAACAGGAATTATGTAGAAAAAGGAAATCTGGACGGGCAAGAAAGAAATTACGTGCAATTGATGTTGCAATCCGGAAAAGTAGCAGAGAAGGTGCTGAAAGAAAACACCGGATCTGATAAAGGAAAATTAGTTCCTACAGATATTGGAACAATTGTTACGGATTTCTTGGTAAAGAATTTCGGAAATATTTTGGATTATAATTTCACTGCAAAAGTCGAAGAGGATTTTGATGAAATAGCGGAAGGAAATATTGAGTGGACTAAAATGATGCAGGAATTCTACGATAAATTTCACCCTATAGTGAAAGATGTAGAGGCCAATGCAGATCGTGAAAGCGGGGAGAGAATTCTTGGAACCGATCCAAAAACAGGAAAGCCGGTTTCGGTTCGTTTAGGAAAATTTGGACCAATGGCTCAAATTGGTGCCGCTGATGATGATGAAAAAAAGTTCGCCAGTTTGATGAATGATCAAAATATTGGGAACATCACTTTAGAGGAAACGCTGAATCTATTTTTATTACCAAAAAATCTTGGAGAATATAAAGGCGAAGAAGTTGAGGTAAGTAATGGTCGTTACGGCCCTTATATTCGTCATGGTGCGGCTTTTGTTTCTTTGCCAAAAGGAGAAAATCCACTGGATGTTGATTTTGAAAGGGCTCAGGAATTAATCGATGAAAAGGCTATTGCCGATGCTCCAATTGCCGTTTATAAAGGCGAAGGTGTTCAAAAAGGCGTTGGTCGTTTTGGTCCCTTTATCAAATGGGATGGCTTGTTTATTAATGTAAGTAAGAAATATAATTTTGATGATTTGTCTCAAGTTGATATAGAAGCATTGATTGAAGATAAATTGCAAAAAAATATCGATAAAGTATTGCATAATTGGGAGGATGAAGGTATTCTGGTCGAGAAAGCCCGCTGGGGTCGCTCTGTAATCACCAAAGGAAAACTCAAAATTGAATTGAGTAAAGACGTAGATGCTGCCAAATTAACATTGGCGGAAGTCCAAGAAATGATTGCCAAAAAAACGCCTGCTAAAAAAGTAGCCGCCAAAAAAGCACCAGCAAAGAAAGCAGCTGTCAAAAAAACAGCCGTTAAGAAACCTGTCGCAAAAAAGTAATTAGTCACTAATTCCGGTTTCATCGCTCTTTGTTAAGAGTTGTGATTAAGGGAAAAAAATATAAAAATGGAATTTGATTTTCTAAAGCCCGTTGATGATGAAATCCTGGAATATATAAATGGATTGACTTCACAGCAACTGGGCGGTAAAATTGTGTTGCATACCCAGGAACAATTCCCTGATTTAAACAAGATTAAAATTGCCGTACTAGGTGTTTTAGAAAACCGAGGCAATGCCAATGCGGTGTCCACTGTTGATTTACTCTCGGTTAGGAAAGAATTATATGGATTATTTCCTGGAAACTGGGATGCATCTATTGCTGATTTAGGTGACATTCTTGCTGGAAGCTCTACGGAAGATACCTACTTTGCCTTAAAAAAAGTAACAGCAAGTTTAATAAAAAAGAAGATTATTCCTATTGTTATTGGGGGTTCTCAGGATCTGACCTATGCTTTGTACAGAGCGTATGATGATTTAGAACAGATGGTGAATTTAGTTGCTATCGATAATAAGTTTGATTTTGGAAAAGAGAATGAACAGGCCTCAGCCACTTCTTATTTGACAAAAATAATTATAGACGAGCCGAACAATCTCTTTAATTATTGTAACATAGGCTATCAAACGTATTTTAATTCGCAAGAAGAAATAGATTTGATAGAGAAATTGTTTTTTGATGCCTATCGATTAGGGGAGGTTTCGAATAATATAGCTATATCTGAACCTGTTTTCAGAGATGCAGATGTGGTCAGTATTGATTTAAATGCTGTAAAATCATCTGATTCCGGCAATTTTAGTTCATTTGCACCCAATGGTTTTAACGGGAAAGAAATATGCGCGCTGTCACGATATGCAGGAATAAGTGATAAAGTTTCCGCATTGGGGATCTTTAATCACAATAATTCCGCACAAGAATCAGTGATCATAGCACAAATAATTTGGTATTTCATAGAAGGCTTTCATTATCGCTCGCATGAGTATCCTTTTGGAAGTAAAGAAAACTACTTGAAATATATAGTTCCCATGGAAGAAGAGGATCTTGTTTTTTATAAAAGTGATAAAACAGACCGATGGTGGATCGAAATTCCATTTATTTCAAATGTTAATAATAAATTAAAAAGAAACACGTTATTACCATGTTCTTATGAAGAATATTTAATGGCTTGTAATCAGGAATTGCCCGAAAGATGGTGGAAAGCGCAGAGGAAAAACATCATTTAGGATAATTTTATGCTTATTTATTCTTTTTTTATAAAATAGAGTTTGTTTAGTTTAAAAAAATTGTTTTTTTAAAAAATAATAAATAGGTTTACACCCTTAAAAATAATGAATATATAACCAAATTTATATGAAGAAGTTCATTGCATTTACGTCAATTTTGACCCTTTTAATTGGCTGTGGTAAATCAAGCGACAGAGGAGAACTAGTTGGTATTAATGGAGGGAAATGGCATCCGGAAAAACCTCTTGGAATGGCATTAATCCCAGGTGGCGCTTTTATAATGGGTAAGTCAGATGCTGATTTAGCCAATGTAGAGGACGCTCCAACAAAAACAGTTACGGTTCGCTCCTTTTATATGGATGAAACGGAAATTACCAATAGTGAATACCGTCAGTTTGTAGAGTGGGTAAAAGACTCTACAATGAGGGTGAGATTAGCCATTTTAGCTGATGAAGTAGGGCAAACTGCTGATGCCTCAACGGCTAAAGGTAAGAATGCAGGAAGCATAGGTGACTTTGCTTTTAATGATTCGGATCCAGAGAAAATGACAGCCTATGACAAATACATGTATGATAATTATTATAGTGTAGGAACCGCTGACGATCCTTATGCCGGTAGAAAGCTGAATAAAAAAGTAAAATTAATAATGGATACGAAACTATATCCGGATGAATATTATACTGAAGTAATGGATTCTATGTATTTGCCAATAGAAGAATCATACAATGGTCTTCGCACTATTGATGTTAATAAATTGAAATTCCGTTATTCTTGGATGGATATTCAGGCTGCTGCCAAAGCAAAAGACGGAAGACGAAAAGACTATATCAAAACCGAAGAAATAAATGTATATCCCGATACTAGCGTTTGGATTAAAGATTTTGCCTATTCCTACAATGAGCCAATGCATAATGATTATTTTTGGCACAAAGCCTACGGAGATTATCCTGTGGTAGGGGTCAAGTGGACTCAAGCGAAAGCATTTTGCGCCTGGAGAACATTATATAAAAACAGCCATATCAAATCAAAAAAGAAAGGACAAGACTTAATCAATTCTTTTCGATTGCCAACCGAAGCAGAATGGGAATATTCAGCCAGAGGAGGTTTAGAATCTGCTACTTATCCTTGGGGAGGGCCATATACTAAAAACGACAGAGGTTGTTTCTTGGCAAATTTCAAACCCAACAGGGGCGATTATGCAGCAGATGAAGCCTTGTATACTGTTGAAGCAAAATCGTATGAACCAAATGGTTATAATTTGTATAATATGGCAGGAAATGTTTCGGAATGGACCGATTCTTCTTATGATCCAAATGCGTATGAGTATGTATCGTCAATGAATCCAAATGTTCAGGATACTTCAAATAAACGCAAAGTACTGCGCGGTGGTTCATGGAAAGATGTTGCTTATTTCCTACAGGTAGGTACAAGAGATTATGAATATGCTGATTCAGCCAGGAGTTATATAGGTTTTAGAACCGTTCAGGATTACATGGGAGTTCAAACTACCGGAATCGGAAAAAAGAGATAATTAAAACAAACCAAATCTATTCATTTTTTAAAAACACTATTATGGCATTATTAAGTAAGAAAGCAATGAATTTCGCATACGGCATGGGAGCTGCTGTTGTAATCATAGGCGCACTATTCAAAATCACCCATATTGAATTTGGTTTTATTACAGGAAATTTAATGCTAACTATAGGTCTTGTTGTAGAAGCAGCCATTTTTGCGCTTTCTGCCTTTGAACCGGTTGATAATGATTTGGATTGGACTTTAGTATATCCGGAATTAGCTAACGGTCAGGCTAAACCAGCAACTAAAAAAGTAGAAACACCATCTGATGCACAAGGATTGTTGTCTCAAAAATTAGATATGATGTTAAAAGATGCCAAAATTGATGGGGAATTAATGGCTAGTTTAGGTAATAGCATCAAAAATTTCGAATCAGCAGCAAAGGGAATTGCCCCAACAATAGATTCTATTACATCTACTAAAAAATACAGCGAGGAGTTGACTTTGGCTGCAGCCCAAATGGAGTCATTGAACAGTCTGTATAAAATACAACTACAAAGCGCCTCCAGAAATGTACAAATTAATGAAGAAGTTGCTGAAAACAACCTAAAATTAAAAGATCAAATGCAGTCATTGACTTCAAACCTATCCTCTTTGAATAATGTATATGGTGGAATGCTTTCTGCAATGAATAATAAAGGATAATTAGTTTCAAACTATAAAAAAATATTAAACTAATTATTTAGAAAATATGGCAGGAGGAAAACTAACCCCTAGACAGAAGATGATTAACCTAATGTATTTGGTTTTCATCGCAATGTTAGCATTAAATATGTCCAAAGAAGTGTTGTCTGCTTTTGGATTAATGAATGAAAAATTTGAAGGGTCAAACGCTTCAGCCCAACAATCAAACGCTCAAATGTTAGCTGGATTAGATGCGAAAGCAGCGGAAGCAGGTGGCGAATTTGCTGCAGCGGCCATAACAGCTCATAAAGTAGAAGTGATAACAAAAAATTTTTACGATTATATTGGACAAATAAAAGCGGAAGTTTTAGTAGGAACCGAAGTGGATCCGGAGACGGGTAAACTACCGTATGAGGCTATGGACAAAGGAGATAATATTGATAATTTATGGTTCAGTCCCGCAGGTTACTCCGTTAAAGGAAAAGAAGTTATTTCAACAGTTGAAAAGTATAAATCGGACATGAAGTTGGCTTTGGGTGATAATAAAAAATTAGCGCCAATTTTATCTGAAGTTCAAGCTAAGTTTAGTTTGGCAGATGTTAAGAATAAAGACGGTATTTCGGTAGCCTATTTAGATTATCATTTTAAAGGCTTTCCAGCAGTTGCTTCTTTAGCTAAACTATCTGCTTGGCAGAATGATGTTAAAAAAGCAGAATCAGATGTGTACAGTACGGCATTAGGTAAAGCGGCGGTTGCAGCGGCATCTTACAGTAATTATCAAGCTATCGTTGTATTGGATAAAAATGCTTATTTCCAGGGCGAACAGGTTACAGGTAAAGTAGTTTTGGGACGTTATGACGAGAATACCAAACCAACAAGTGTTACTGGTGCAAGATTAGATCCGGCTACGGGACAAGCAAAGATTGCTTTAACAGCTGGTGGTGTTGGTAAACAAAATATTGCAGGACAATTTACGTTTGTAGAGGATGGTAAGACAATCCCTTTAACATTCACAGGTGAGTATGTTGTTGTGCCAAGACCTAATTCTGCAACAATTTCAGCAGATAAGATGAATGTCGTTTATAGAGGCGTATCCAATCCTATGACTATTTCCTTTGCAGGTATTCCGGATAATGCTGTTAATGCTTCTGCTCCAGGTTTATCAAAGGTAGGCAACGGTAAATACGTTATGAATCCTGGTGGTGGTAATGAAGTTATAGTCAGCGTATCAGGAAAAATGTCGGACGGAAAAGTGGCTACTGATAAAAAAGTTTTCAGAATCAAAGGTATTCCGGGGCCAGCTGGAACTATTAGGGGAGAAATGGGAGTGGTCAAAGGTCCTAAATCAAACTTAGAGATAGCTACAATCGGAGCTAAATTAGTTGATTTTGATTTTGAAGTTGGTTTAAATGTAGTTGGTTTTAATTTAAAAGTTACCGGACAGCCGACAGTAGTTGTATCAGGAAACAGATTAAATGCGCAATGTAAGGCCGTATTATCAAAAGCAGGAAGAGGTGATCAAGTGACTATTTCTGAGATTAAAACCAAACTTGTTGGTGCAGGAAGCTACTTATTGCCAAGAACAGCTCCAGTAATTTTTGAAATACAATAATTAGTACGGTTTTATATAAACCTACTTCAATATCTTATAATGATACTATGATGAATGTAAGAAATTTTTTAATCGCTATAGTCTGTTCCACAGGAAGTCTTGCTTCGGTTGCACAATCTAATTTGCTTAATGCAAAAACTCCTGACGAGATAGGTCTAAAATCTGATGCACAATTAATTTCAGATAACGATAGGCCTTTGTCCTATGGATATGTGCATGATAGAGATGTTTTAATGGGAAAAACAACCTGGGAAATAATCGATTTAAACGAAAAGATTAATTTTTCATTGTATTTTCCTGTAGATACTGCAAATATTGGTTCGGATAGGCGTTCGTTATACGATGTGCTGACTAAAGCCATAAAAAGTGGTGAATTAACAGAAGTGTATACAGATAGTTATTTTAACACTAAAAAATCATTTAAAGACATCCAAGCTTCATTAACTCGAATAGATACTACAGACGCCGGTAGAGAACAAATAAATGCAGGGAATCAAATATCAGAAGAGTATATTCTGAGACAGGATCTTTCTGCTCAGGACGTAACACAGTATAAAATTAAGGGGTATTGGTATTTTGATAAAAGGCAAAGTGAATTAAAGTATCGTTTATTGGGTATTTGTCCAGTGACTCCGGATGTTTATACGATGAATAGTGATCAAAAAGATTATATTGAGTTGTTTTGGGTGTTTTTTCCAGCAGCAAGAGATGTGTTGCATGATGCCAAAGCATTCAATGATAAAAATTCAGCGATGCCGATTTCATTTGATCAAATCTTAAATTCAAGACGTTTTAATAGTTTTATTTACAAAGAAGAAAATGTTTATGGAGACAGATCCATTGAAGAGTATATGAAAGATAATGCCCAGAATCAGTTGTTAGAATCCGATCGAGTGAAAGAGAAAATTCGCAATTTCGAATCTGATATGTGGAATTATTAATTTCAGTTTTTTTACTATAAACACAAAACTCTTACTGTGATGGTAAGAGTTTTGTGTTTTAATGTATTTACTTTGTCTTTAGTTTAAATTATATTTCTTCAAATGATTGATTATTTAATAATTGGTTCAGGTTTAGCGGGTATTTCATTTGCAGAGGTTGCGCTGCGAAATGATAAAAGTATTTTAGTACTGGATAATAATTCTCAAAATTCTTCAAGAATCGCCGGGGGGTTGTATAACCCTGTTATTTTAAAACGATTCAGTGAGGTTTGGCAGGCACAAGAGCAATTAGTCTTGATGAATGAATTTTATGCGCTGTTGGAAAAAAAATTAGAATGTACCGTAGATTTTAAGAGACCTATTTTGAGAAAATTTTTCTCCGTAGAAGAACAGAATAATTGGTTTATAGCTTCGGATAAAATAAATCTTTCGCCATTTTTATCCACAAAATTGATTTTTGAGAAATTTTCTGGAATTGATTCTCCCTTTGGATACGGTGAGGTTTTGCAGACGGGTTATGTTGATACCGCATTGTTGTTGCGTAAATACAGAGACTATCTTATCCATAATAAGATGTTTCAGGAGGAGTCTTTTGATTATGAGGCGCTTCAGGTTGACTCAAATGGTATTCGGTACAAAGACATTCAAGCGAAACATATTGTTTTTGCCGAAGGCTTTGGAATGCATGGAAATCCTTATTTTAAACATTTGCCATTAGACGGTACAAAAGGTGAGCTTTTTGTCATTAGAGCACCTAATTTGCGTTTAGATGTGATCGTCAATACAAGTGTCTTTATTTTGCCTCTTGGAAATGATTTGTTCAAGGTAGGAGCCACTTACAATTGGAAAGATAAAACAGATTTACCTACTCCAGAAGGAAAAACGGAATTAGTGGAAAGAATAAAAGAGATTATTACTTGTGATTTTGAAATTGTGGCTCATTTTGCCGGAGTTCGCCCCACGGTAAAAGATAGAAGACCACTCGTAGGAACACATCAAAATTATAATTCAGTACATATTTTGAATGGTTTGGGCACACGAGGAGTTATGTTAGGTCCTGCAATGGCAAAAGCTTTATTTGACACTATTGAAAATAAAATTCCTTTAGACACTGTAATTGACATCAATCGATTTGTATCTAAAGGAAAAAAATAGTGTTATTTTTTATTTAATTTGTGATCATACGAAACAAACATGTTGATGTAAATATTCCTTGCCCATCGCAAAACAAAAGGGAATAAAATAACCAGTGATACTATTATTGCAAGGAATGCAACTTTTAGACTGGATTCGAAGAGAACAAAAGAGATGACAAAAGCAGCAATTCCTATTGCTACATTTAATC
Organism: Flavobacterium sp. RSP46; assembly: GCF_003984825.1. Classification (NCBI taxonomy): domain Bacteria; kingdom Pseudomonadati; phylum Bacteroidota; class Flavobacteriia; order Flavobacteriales; family Flavobacteriaceae; genus Flavobacterium; species Flavobacterium sp. RSP46. Next base: position 69,619 of record NZ_RYDM01000006.1, on the reverse strand, counting down.
CGTAACTAACGTACATAGCGCCATAAAAAAAAGAAGGTTCAATTTGATATCTTAAACCACAATGACTGCAATTTTCGTGCATTTTCAATATTTTGTTTAGATGTAACGGATTTTTATCTAAATACATACTCTCATTCTGACATTTAGGACAAGTTCCTGTTAAAATGCTATATAATTTGGATCCTTTTTTTAACATTTGCAAAAAATTTAATTTTTCCTTTTTTGGAGTTACAAATTTACGCATTCAAAAAGGAATAAAATCACAATACATGCTTAATATACACAATTTATCCGTTTCATTTGGTGGTTCCTATTTGTTTGAAGAAGTTACCTTTCGATTGGGTGCCGGAGACCGCGTGGGTCTTGTAGGAAAGAACGGAGCGGGGAAATCGACCATGCTTAAAATGTTAGCAAAAGATTTTGCTCCAGATTCAGGTGTTATTTCTCAAGAGAAAGACCTTCGTATGGGATTCTTGCGTCAGGATATTGACTTTGAACAAGGAAGAACGGTTCTGGAAGAAGCATATGAAGCGTTTACAGAGATTAAAATTGTAGAGAAAAAGCTCGAAGAAATCAATCACTTATTGGTTACCAGAACGGATTATGAAAGTGATGAATACAGTCAAATCATTGAAGACTTATCGGATTACACCCATCGTTTTGAATTATTGGGCGGTTATAATTATGTGGGGGACACGGAGAAAATTTTACTTGGTTTAGGATTTAAAAGAGATGTTTTTGATAATCAAACCGAAACTTTTTCCGGTGGATGGAGAATGCGTATCGAATTAGCCAAGTTATTATTGCAGGCCAATGATGTTTTGCTGCTGGATGAGCCCACGAATCACTTGGATATTGAGAGTATCATTTGGTTGGAAAGTTTTCTTCGCAATTATCCCGGTGTGGTGGTAATTGTTTCGCACGATAAAATGTTTTTAGATAATGTGACAAACAGAACAATCGAAATTTCCCTTGGTAAAGCCTATGATTTCAATAAACCATATTCTCAATATTTAGAATTGCGTCATGAGATTCGTGAAAAACAATTGGCTACGCAAAAAAATCAAGCAAAAAAAATAGAAGAAACAGAGAAATTAATCGAAAAATTTCGTGCCAAAGCCTCTAAAGCCTCCATGGCACAATCGATGATTAAAAAACTTGACAAAATAGAACGTATTGAAGTAGATGAAGATGACAATTCCGTTATGAATATTACTTTTCCAGTTTCGAAAGAACCGGGACGAGTAGTTATAGAAGCTGAAAATGTGACCAAAAGCTACGGGGACAAAACGATTTTGAAAGATATCAATCTATTAGTGGAGCGTGGAAGTAAAATAGCCTTCGTAGGGCAAAACGGGCAAGGAAAATCAACTTTTATTAAGGCTATTGTTGACGAATTCGAGTATAAAGGAAATATCAAGTTAGGACATAATGTACAATTGGGGTATTTTGCACAAAATCAGGCTGAATATCTGGATGGCGAAATCACTTTGTTGCAAACGATGGAAGATGCGGCGGCAGATACGAACCGAATGAAAGTACGCGATATGCTGGGTTCTTTCTTGTTTCGTGGTGACGATGTAGATAAAAAGGTAAAAGTCCTTTCCGGAGGCGAAAGAAACCGTTTGGCGTTGTGTAAATTATTGTTGCAACCTATTAATGTTTTATTGATGGATGAGCCTACTAATCACTTGGACATCAAATCGAAGAATGTGTTAAAAGCCGCTCTTCAAAAATTTGGCGGTACTTTATTACTGGTTTCTCACGATAGGGATTTCTTGCAGGGCATGTCAAATTTAGTATATGAATTTAAAGACCAAAAAATAAAAGAATATTTAGGGGATATCAACTATTTTTTAGAACAACGCAATATGGAAAACATGCGTGAAGTAGAAAAAAAAGAGGCTCAGAAAGTAGCATCACCTAAAGAAAGCAATAAAGCATCATACGAAGATCAGAAAAAAGGAAAAGCATTACAAAACAAGTTAAGCAAGATCGAAAGCCAAATCAAGCAATTAGAAAAAGACATTCAGCAAGATGATAAAATGCTGGCTTCTAATTATGATAAACATATTGAGGATGCTAAGTTTTTTATGGCGTACAATAAGAAAAAGGCTGAGTTAGACAAATTTCTTTTAGATTGGGAAGCTGTTCAGGAAGAAATTGATACTGTGTAAAAAAGAAGAGTTCCGGTTTTGGAGCTCTTTTTTTATTTAATAATCCCAATAGATTTTGAATGTGCAATAGCTTCACTACTGTTTTTGAAATAACAAATAGAAACTTTTAAGGTTTCTAAATTTTCCATAATTGTAATTATTTTTTCTTTTTTAGAAGTCCCAGTTTGTCGGATATAAACTGCTTTTACGGTAACTGGGAAAATTTTACAAATAGCTTCGTATAAATAGGGGTCATGTTGTGAATCATCCCCTAGAAGTACATACTCTAAATTGGGATAAAACTCTAGAATGTGTTTTATTTTGTCAAACTTGTGGTTGTGATCCCCACTTCCGGTGATGAAAAAATCAGCCAGGCTCGTCTTGATGTCTTTCAGTAATAAAACGGCTTTTGGAAGCTTATGAATTTCAGTGAATTGTATGACAAAACGATACAAATTCCATTCACTGCTGGAAACATAAAAGAACGCATTTAACTCGTGTTTGTTTGTTCTTCCTGCCGAACTCAAGGCTTGATAATGGGTAACTACATCATCAAAAGTTTTTCTTTTATATATGTTTTTAAACAATAAAACATATAATTTTTTTAAAGGATTCAGCGTGTGAGAAACTAAAAAAGTATCATCAATGTCAGAGATGATTCCCAGATTTCCTTTGTGTGGACGAATATAACTGTCTTTGGCCGTAATGGTTTCGTTATTATGAGTAATACTCACTTTATAATCAATCCAGCCATACTTAGAATCCTGATCTAGTGGCACGCAAAACTTAAAATAACCATCATTTAGTGTTCTGGTATGGATTTTGGAATTGTTTTGTTCTAAATACACATCAGCATTTGCTTGTGTCTTTATTTGAAACATTTTGATTACTGAAGTAGCATTTTTAAAGTTCTTTTTTTGAAAATTATATTCTTTAACTGTTGTTGGTTTGAACACATGCCCCATGACAATTAATTCTTGCTCATTAGCGTAGCCACGATATAATTTTAAAATTGGTTTCATTTATTGTAGTACTTTTGATTGGAGATGAATTTAATTAATTTTAATTAATAAAAGAAGATAAAGTTTGAGAAATAACATTATTGTTGTTGTTAATCCTATTTCCGGTGACATTGATAAATCTGAATTTATTGATGCTGTGGCACTTTTTGCTGAAAAAGAAAATTTTAATCCGGTAATTTATAATACCTCGGGAGTAAATGATATTGATAAAATAAAGTTGCTGTATCAAACCTACAAACCACAACGAATTATTATTACAGGGGGTGACGGAACCATAAAAATGGTAGCCGAAGCAATGGAAAATCAAGATGTAATTTTAGGAATTTTACCCGCCGGATCAGCTAATGGATTGGCAGTAGACTTGAATTTACCTGCCACACTTGAGGAAAACTTAGAAATTGCTTTTCACAATGAGTACATGATGATTGATATGATTTCTATTAATGGAAAAAAAAGTGTTCACCTAAGTGATATTGGACTTAATGCAGAATTGATTAAGAACTATGAAAAAAGTACGATTCGGGGAAAACTGGGGTATGCTTTGCAAGCGGTGTCTACTCTGATTGATTTAGATGAGCCTTTTTTTGCCACAATAACAGGTGATTTTCCCACTATTGAATGTGTAGCGAGAATGATTGTTATTGCCAATTCAAAAAAATATGGAACAGGAGTTTCTATTAATCCTAACGGACTAATGGACGATGGGAAATTTGAATTAGTGATCTTGAAAAATTTAGATTTAGTAGTGCTTGGGAAAATTATTACCGGAAATATAACAACAGATGATGCAGAAGATATAGAAATAATATCAGTAAAAAATGCTTTAATCACGACTAGTGTGCCGGTTAGCTTTCAAGTTGACGGTGAATATTGTGGATCCGAAACTAAGCTAAATGTCGAAATTTTACCCAAACACATGAAAGTTGCCGTACCATATACTGATCCAGATTATGGATTTATTTGAACGGATTGCGTTCTTGCCATTTGATTTTAGGTTCTAAATATTTGAATATCTTTGGCATAAAATGATTGGCAACCCTATTGCTGTGGCCTATTAATCCATACATTTTTATGGGCTTAGCGCCAACAGAACTTTTGATTTCCAAAGCAGTTCTTGCAAAGATAATTTCCTGAAAGCCTTTATTAATTGAATAGGCAATCATGTCATATAACATATTCAGGTACAGCATTTTCTCGCGCTGAACACTTTCATCATATCCCAGAAAGTAGGTATCCATTATGGAACCGTTTTTAATCAAAGTATTGAAACCTATCAGTCTGTCCTTTGAAAAATAACCATAAAAAAGAAATTTGTCTTTGAAAATTTCTTTAAAAATCCTAAAATGATTTTTTGGAAGAAAAAAAGTATTAAAGGGAGCATTTTTAGCCACATGAAGGTACAAATCATAAATCGTTTCTTCCAAGGCAATGATGTCTTCCAGGTGTAATTTTCTTTTTTCAATCTGATCTGCCTTCTTTCTTGCTCTTTTATATTGATCCCGGTATTTTTTTGAAAGAGAGTCAATATAATTTTGTTCTGTTTTCCAGGCTTCATTAATGGTGAAAACCATATTAGGCTGTGTCGAAAACGGATATTCATTTTTGAATTCCGGAATACGGAAGGTTTTGATTTCCTCGCAATTGAAATCTTTGTAGGTGGTAATGTGAATTTTTTTGCCTTTGGATTTAAAGCGTTGTTTTAATTCAGTTACAGCAGTATTCAATACTTGTAAAGCTCTCTTTTTATCAATGGTGTCTAACAAAGCAAAAGAATTTTGTCCGGTTAACATATTGTTGCCAATAACCAGTACATGAGATCCAAAGTTCCTGAAAACAAAATTTCGTACCGCTGTCTTGATACACTTATCGCGTTCTCCAAAAGATTCCAGTTTGTTTAAATCCAGAAATTGGGAAAGCGCAATCCCTACTAAAGTGTCATTTTCAAAGAGTCCAATATAATGACAAATCATGTTCTCAGGGGATGATCTTTCTAAAACATCCAGATATTTTTTGGATAAAAAAACAGTCGAAATCGCCATGTCATCCCAGTTTGAATGGAGCTGCGCAGTAGTAGTATAAATTTTAAAGGAGTATGCTGAATTCAAATTAAAAAGAAATATTTTTCGCCAAAATTAGTTAATAAAGTTAAATTATTTTTCAATATATCAAAATTTACTAACTTTATATTCCTGAAATTTGGATCTTCATAATTGTTTTAATCTGAATATTGTTTTACATCAGCAAGTTACAGGCAGATCAATCCATAAATAAATAAAAGTATGAAAAGGTACACCGAACAATCCATTCAATCAGAGTTGAAAAAATTGAAAGACTGGCAGTATATTAATAATGGAATTGAGAAAAAGTATATGTTCCTGGATTTTACTCAAGCCTTAGGTTTTATAGTTCAAGTAGGAATAAAAGCGGAGAAAAAAAATCATCATCCGGAATTATGCAACGTGTATAATAAAGTAACCATTCGACTGACTACTCATGATGCAGATGGTGTAACGGATAAGGATCTTGATTTGGCAAAAGCCATCGAAGAGCTTTAGGGAATGTAGTTTTATTGTTGTTGTTGTTGTTGTTGTTGTTGTTGTTGAATTTTGAGGTAAATTACTACTCCTATATTTGTGAAATATCCATCCAAAATATACTGCCAGTCAGGTGTTTTGTAATTTATTTTGTCCTGATGAAGCTAAATTTAATTAGAATTGTTCTAAGAAAAAGGAAGTTCAATCATTGACAGAGTATTTATAGAACGCACTCTAAAAAATATTTTGCTGTAAGAGATATCTCTATTTAAAATTATAAAACATGTATTTCATCGGTTTTATTTGCTGATTAACTAGAAACCATCTATTTTAGGAATGTAAAAGACTAAATTTAAAGGGATGAAAAGTGTAACTACTCTGTTTTTAATCATTTTTTTTTCATGTTCAATGTTGGCCGATGTATCTGATCAGGAGAAAGATGCCTTAGTAAAACTGTACCAGTCCACTAGTGGAAGTCAGTGGCATGTCAAGTGGGATTTATCATCACCTGTTACCACTTGGTATGGCATAAAAGTACAAGACGAAAAAGTGATTGCAGTACATCTAGCTGATAATAATTTAGTGGGTGAAATTCCAGCTGAAATTGTTAATCTCGTAGGTCTTCAAGAGTTGGATTTACACAAGAACCAAATATCAGGTTCGATTCCTTTTTTTATTGGAAAATTAAAAGAAATGAAAGTATTGAACCTTTCTTTTAATAAGTTGTCAGGAACAATTCCTTCCTCTATTTGTGAAATGAGTAATTTGAAAGACTTAGAGTTGTATATGAATGCGCTTTCAGGGGAATTGCCCATGCAAATAGGATCCTTGAAACAGTTAGAAATACTATCATTATTTAACAACGAAATTATAGGGGAAATTCCAAATTCTTTATATGATTTAAAAACGTTAAAAATATTGCTCTTAAATAGTAATAAACTTTCGGGAGTATTAAGTAGTGAAGTGGTAAACATGACAGCACTTGAAAATCTTAGTTTATTTGACAACAAAATGAACGGTCAAGTGCCAATAGAATTAGAAAAATTAGAAAATCTTAAAGAAATGAATATTTCATACAATAGATTTAATGGAGTAGTGTCTAAAGATTTAGCAGTTTTAGATGTGTTAAATATGACAATGTTGAATGACAAAGGCGTTGCAGTGCTATTAGAAGTTACGACCAATAGAAACTCAGCTATTGTTTCGGAGGATTAATTTTAAATAAAATAACCGCTTAGTATCTTTTAATAAATTGAATTTAGTTGATTTTGGATAGGTTGATTTTAGTAAACGTAGTTGGTAAAAAACCTGTGTGACTTATCACGCAGGTTTTTTTTAGTTTTAAAATGCTTTACGGATTCGTGTATTAGTTGTCTGTTTTGATCTATTCCTTTTAAATATTTGGGAAGTTTTTTGGATCTCTATTGTTTGAATTTCTTAGTTGTTTTTGGTTATTCTAATGAAAAAACAAATCGGTCAACACCTTTCTTGATGTTTCCATTTCAAAATGAGTTCTCCATTAGTTAGCTTAGACTTATTTCTTTAGTGGATAGGTTTCTTACTCCATGAGGTTCTGTTTTGAAGTTCAAAAAGTAGCATTCCAAAAAATAAATTAAAAACTAAAAAAAGCATATTCTTAAGACAAAAGCCAGTCTGTATTTTCAAATGACCTTTTTTAATTTTCCCCGTGTGTCTTTATCTAACAATTACCTGGCGCTCTTTATCCAGTAATTGTTCCTCGCCTTGTTCTAGTGATTTAAATAAGGAGTTCTCTAAATGCAAATTGACATTTACTTCATACCATCGACCAAGGAATAAAATCTCTTTATAATAGAGCCTTTCGTGCAAGGTCTGATTGCTGTCAATAGAGGAACTTTCCTTGTAGGGCTTGCCATATTTGAGTTAATCTCAGTTTTTGTAGGGGTTGAGGAAGGTAGTAAAAATGAAAAAACCCATCAAAATATTGATGGGTTTCTCTTAGTAGCGGGAACTGGACTCGAACCAGTGACCTTCGGGTTATGAGCCCGACGAGCTGCCTACTGCTCTATCCCGCGATGTGCGTTTGTAATCTCAATACGATTAACTTAGTAGCGGGAACAGGACTCGAACCTGTGACCTTCGGGTTATGAGCCCGACGAGCTGCCTACTGCTCTATCCCGCGTTGTTTCGAGTGCAAATGTACAACCAAATTTAATAAATTCAAACATAAATTTTAAAAAATGTTTTATTTCGTCTATTGACTTGATATGTCTACCTTTGCACAATAAATTATATTAGAAATGTCACATAAAGCAGGTTTTGTAAACATCATAGGAAATCCAAATGTTGGGAAATCAACATTAATGAATGCCTTTGTTGGAGAACGATTGTCCATAATTACTTCAAAAGCACAAACAACACGCCATAGAATTCTTGGAATTGTAAACGGGGAAGATTTTCAATTGATCTTGTCAGATACGCCAGGAATTATAAAGCCTGCCTATGAAATGCAGGCATCTATGATGAATTTTGTGAAGTCTGCTTTTGAAGATGCTGATATCTTGATTTATATGGTCGAAATTGGAGAGCAGGATTTGAAAGATGAAGCTTTCTTTAATAAAATTATTCACGCCACAATCCCGGTTCTGCTTTTATTGAATAAAATTGATACTTCAAACCAAGTACAGCTAGAAGAGCAAGTTGCTTTTTGGGCAGCGAAAGTTCCAAACGCAGAAATTTTTCCAATATCTGCTTTGCAGAATTTTAATGTACCGGAAGTTTTTGGACGTATCATTGAGTTATTACCGGAATCACCGGCGTATTACCCGAAAGATCAATTGACAGACAAACCAGAACGTTTCTTTGTGAATGAAACCATCCGGGAGAAAATATTATTGAATTATAGTAAAGAAATTCCATACGCCGTAGAAATTGTTACCGAAGAGTTTTTTGAGGATGAAAACATCATCAGAATCCGTTCTTTGATTATGGTGGAGCGCGAAACTCAAAAAGGAATCATCATCGGACATAAAGGAGCTGCTTTGAAGAAAGTAGGAATGGAAGCTCGTGCCGACTTGGAGAAGTTTTTCGGAAAACAAATCCATATTGAATTGTACGTAAAAGTCAACAAAAACTGGCGTAGCAACGTTAATATGTTGAAACGATTTGGGTATAATCAATAAGTTCAGTGTTCAGTTTATTAGCGCTCAGCTCTAAAAACTTTCCGATAAATAATATTAGAATTCGAAATGCCCTAGCCCAGATGGGAACGGCATCCTTTTATGTTTTTCTTTAAAACATAAAAGATAGAGTGGACAGCTGGAAATAGCTCCTAAAAAGGCATTGAAATTTAGTTTGAAGGCGTGCAGTTAGTGTGCTTTTTTGCTGAATACTCAAAACTGGTCACTACAAACTAAAAAAAGCATACCTTTGCAAAATATTTGAAAATAGGATTATGAATAACATTGTTGCGATAGTAGGAAGACCTAATGTAGGGAAATCAACCCTTTTCAATAGGCTGATACAAAGAAGAGAAGCTATTGTAGATTCTGTTTCGGGAGTGACCCGTGACAGAAACTACGGAAAAAGCGAATGGAACGGAAAAGAGTTTTCTGTAATTGATACCGGCGGATACGTGCGTGGTTCTGATGATGTTTTTGAAGGAGAAATCCGTAAACAAGTCGAACTTGCAATAGATGAGGCTGATGTTATCATTTTTGTGGTAGATGTAGAGGAAGGAATTACTCCAATGGATGATGCCGTTGCACGATTGTTGCGTAAGGTGACAAAACCAGTTTTACTGGCTGTAAACAAGGTAGATAATTCCATGCGTGAGAAAGATGCGATTGAGTTTTACAACCTTGGTTTAGGAGAATATTATACATTTGCCAGTATTTCAGGAAGTGGAACTGGTGATTTATTAGATGCATTAATTGATGCTTTTCCTATAAAACCAGAGCCAACTCAGGAAGAAGTTGTATTGCCTCGTTTTGCAGTGGTTGGACGTCCTAATGCTGGAAAATCAAGCTTTATAAATGCTTTAATTGGTAAAGACAGGTATATTGTTACAGATATTGCGGGAACAACTCGGGATGCAATTGATACAAAATTTGACCGTTTTGGTTTCGAATTTAACTTAGTGGATACTGCGGGTATTCGTCGTAAAGCGAAAGTGAAGGAAGATTTAGAGTTTTACTCAGTAATGCGTTCGGTTCGTGCGATTGAGCATGCGGATATTTGCATTTTGATTATTGATGCCACGCGTGGATTTGAAGGTCAGGATCAAAGTATATTCTGGTTGGCTGAGAAAAACCGTAAAGGAGTTGTAATATTAGTAAACAAATGGGATTTAGTCGAAAAAGAAACGATGTCAACTCGGGATTATGAAGCTAAAATCAGAGAAGAATTGATGCCATTTACGGATGTGCCTATTCTTTTTGTTTCGGCTTTGACCAAACAGCGTTTGTTAAAAGCATTAGAAGCAACCGTCAAAGTATTTGAAAACAGAAAACAGCATATTGCAACTTCAAAATTCAACGAATTTATGTTGAAAGTGATTGAAGCCTACCCGCCACCGGCAACAAAAGGGAAGTATGTAAAAATTAAATACTGCATGCAGTTGCCAACACCTACACCACAATTTGTATTTTTTGCTAATATGCCACAATATGTAAAAGAACCATACAAACGTTATCTGGAGAATAAAATTAGAGAAAACTGGGACTTTTCAGGCGTTCCAATCGATATTTATATCAGAGAAAAATAAAAAAAATCCCGATTTTATCGGGATTTTTTTTGCATAAAATGGATTTGAGCAATTAACGTTTTTCTTCTTCAAAAGTTTCCGTAGGATGGTCACTGTACCAATATTTGAATGTTTTTATAGTTTTAATCGTCAGCTAGAACGGTGTAAACCATAAATAGGATTGCAATGTCGGATCATTAAAATTGGCAAAGGAATAGTGGTTTGACATAAACCGGCAAATACAAAAACGTAAATGGTGGTAAACCACACGAGTTTAATTGCGAAATTTTTCATGGCTATATCTTTTAATTAAAGACACATCTTAAATTCTAAATATTTAGTTAATATACTTATAATCAGTACTTAAAATATGATTATTTAGTATTTTTGTAAAAATATATACGTACTAATAGTTCTTTCGGTTCTTTTTTTGGAGTCTTATTTTATGCAATATACTGAATCGGATAATATTTCTATTGAAATAATCAATTCCGTTGGATCGCTGCTGAAAACTGTTTAAATAGCCCAATTCTAAAGCAATATTCGGATTAAAACCATATTGCAGAGCGATGTAAATTCGGTTTTGGTCAAACGTATTTTTGATGATTTTTTTTCCAAAATTAACCATTACTTCATCAGATAATATTGCTTTGACAAAGTGTTTTTCTTTTTTCCAAAAGGTATAATCCCCTTGAAGTCTATATCTGAACCTCCATGAAAACGAGGTTCCCGGCGATAAAGCAGTCTTGCTAGCGTTATGAATAAAACGTTCTTCTAATTGAAAACGTTGATGGAAAGTTACTTTACCTATGATTTTTTTCCATGTAATGTCCTGTTGCCCTCTATATTCCGGGATTTCAAAATCAAAATTAATTTCAGGAACCTGCGTGTCAACAGAGAAATAAGCAAAACCGACTCCAGTTTCCAGATGATCATTAATTTTATAACGTCCTTGAACACGAATAACATATAAATTTTCAGCAATAGGCTTTACAAAAAGACGATTGTCAAATTCGGAATGCAGAGACCACTTCTCGTTTAACGATAATTGGTTGTAATAGCGTGTCCAAAGAATACTTTGATGATCCACTATTTTGCTGCTTTGTCCTTGGCAGCCCAGTGACACAAATAAAAACAAGATAATTCTAATGGTTTTCACTAAATTTTATTTCAATTAAGGCAAATTTAAACAAAGTCTAGTATTTCTATAGGAGATATTTTATTTTATTTTATGAAATATTTTAAAACTGGTATGCATTCAAAATAAGGTACTAACAATCTGGTTATAATTAAGTGCGTTAATGTTTTTGTAAGTAATTCATCAATACTTTTTTACTTCGTTATAGTGCAGGTAAAACTTATGAAAACTTGGGTGTAGAACCAGTGGTTTTATGTCATTTGTACTCATTGAGGCCAAGTATATAGCTGTTTAACACTGTTGCATTAGATGTGGATAGCATTTTGTAGTCTTCAAAACAGTATAAATCAGTTTGTTTTTAAAAGAAATAAAACGGATAGGTAAGTTTAGCCTTTAGTTTTAATCGCTAGAATTTTGAATAGCCTAAAATTGCCTTTTATAAACGTGTACAAATATGTTTTTGGCATTGCTGAAAAATATTTTTTTCTTTTATTTTAGTGTAATAAATTGCTATTTACCTGATTTTTTACGTTTAAATATAAATTATTAGTTTTTTATTTCAAATTATAAGCTAAAATTTATTAAATCAAATTTCATAATTTACATTCGTTTTAGATTTGAATTAAGTAATTAAAAATCTGCTAATTATGAGAAACCTTTACTCTGTTTTTTTGTTTTGTTATTTTTTAACACTGAGCACCATAGGTCATGGTCAAGATAAAAAAGATATTATAAAAAACTATCTGCTTGTGAATTTTGCAAGTTTAAATTTATCTGCTACAGATGCCAATCAATTTACCATAACCAGTTATGGGACGCTTAAAAACCCGGATTATTTAATTGCGTATCTGCAACAAGAGGTAGGAGGGGTTAAAATTGCAAATACAGCAGCCACAGTGCTTTTAAAAAACAATGTGGTTACTAGTTTTAAGCATACTTTTGTGAAAAATATATACGGAAACATCAGTAGTAGCAATGCTAGTTTGACCGCAGCTCAGTCCGCACGAAAGGCGATCAGTGAGTTAGGATTGAGCAATACTGCCGGAGTTAGTGTAGTGAATTATGCTACTAAATCAGATCTTAAGCCTTCGGAGCTAGAGACAAGCAATTTTGAAGCTCCATTAAATTATTTTAAGAATTCTACCGGTACTTTCGTATTGTCCTATGAGATTATTGTTAAAGATCCAGCCTCGCATTGGTGGCAAACAAAGATCAATGCTTCTAATGGGACACTTTTAGAGAAATCCGATTTAATGATCAGTTGTAATTTTGATATACCTGTTGTAACTGATGAGAAACCTGTGAATCAAAGGAGTCACAAGAATCACAGCCATAGCTATGAAAAAGACAATCTTTTTTTTAATTTTAAAAAAGATAGTAAAAATGTTATTGTACTCGATTCGAAATCTAATGTAGCACTTTCTGCTACGGATGGATCTAAATACAATGCTTTTCCTTTGGGTGTTGAGACTCCCAATCATGGCAGCAGGACTATGATTAATAATCCAGCACGTATCGGTACACAAAAAGCAGGAAGTGCTGTCCCTTCACCGGAAGGCTGGCATGAATTTGGTGGAAAAATAGAATCCAAGACGGTTGGTAATAACGTCCAGTCCTATGAAGATGGGGGCAAGATTAACGGGCCAGCGACCGAAGATTCTTTTGCTGCGCCCAGCAGTATAGGTACGCTGAGTTTTGACTACCCTTTAGATTTAGGCAAGGCTCCGATAGCCTATCAAAAAGCTGCAATTGTCAATTTATTTGTTTGGAACAACTACATGCATGATGTTTCCTATGCCTATGGTTTTGACGAAACGAATGGGAATTTTCAGGAGGGTGATTACGATCGTTTTGCTGGACCTACCAGCGCAACCATTAATGATTGGGATGGAGATGAAGTACAGGCTGAAGCTCAGGACGGTAGTGGGCTTAATAATGCTAATTTTGGTACTTTGATTGATGGATTTGAGCCAACAATGCAAATGTTTTTATGGGGCGCATCTCCTTTTGGGGAGTTTCTTGATGTCATTCCTCCAAGTGCAACTGAACTTCGGAAATCATATGCATCCGTGCGCTTTCCATTTGTAGCTATTCCTAGAGAAGGGGATCCTTCTATTGACAGCAGATTAGTTCTTGTAGAAGATGACGGGACTCCATGGGTTTCAACTAACTCCACTCCCCCCGGTACACCAGCGCAGAGTCCTGATCCTAGGGATGGATGTACAGCTTATACAGCTGCTGGTGCGGTTGCAGTTAAAGGTAAAATTGCTGTTATCATCCGTGGTAATTGTCCATTTGTTGATAAAATTACAATAGCGCAGGACAATGGTGCTATTGGTGTCATAATCATTAACAACGCTCCAAACGCTGGTCCAGTAAATGGAGGCGGTGTACCATACAAAACGATTACAATCCCCACAGTAGGTTTATCTTTTGAGGACGGAAAGATATTACTAGACAAAATGGCAACAGAACCTGTTTTCGGTCGGTTAGTTGACAGAGGTCCTCTTGCTAATTTGATCAATAGAGATGGTGATTTGGATCAAGGAATAATTGCTCATGAATATGGGCATGGAATATCAACACGGTTAGTTGGAGGTCGAAATCGTTTTGATTGTTTATTGAGTCAAGCTTATGAAGAGCAAATGGGAGAAGGTTGGTCTGACTTTTTTGGACTTATAATGACCCAAAAAATAAACGATACCCCCGAACAAAAAAGAGGGATTGGAACCTATGTACAGTTTCAGGGTATCGAAGGGCCTGGTATACGTCCTTCTCCATATTCTACTGATATGTCAATCAATGATTATACTTATGCTGATATTGCGAATCCTGCAATAAGCGTACCTCATGGTGTAGGATTTGTTTGGTCAACTATGATTTGGGATATGTATTGGGCTTTTATCGGTAAGTATGGTTTTGATCCGGATATTTATTATGGTACAGGTGGAAATAATATGGCTATCCAATTAGTAATGGATGGTTTAAAATTAATTACATGTGGTAATGTTGGATTTGTAGAGGGAAGAAATTCAATTATACAGGCTGATGCTGTGCTCTATGGTGGTGCAAATGAATGCTTGATACGTGCGGTATTTGCCCGACGAGGGGTTGGGGCTTTAGCGCAACAAGGAACCTCAGAAAGAAGGAATGATCAGGTGGAAGATTTTACTGTTAACGTTCCTTTAATAGGGGTTTGTGGTAATTTAACCCTTTTGGACAACACAGAAATTTTATTCAGCATTTATCCTAATCCAATGAGTTCTGAGCTGTTTATCAGATCAAATAAAAATGCGGGGAAGGCTGTAGTCTCTATATTTGATATGAACGGAAGACAATTAATAGAGTCTAAAATGGACTTAGGTTTCCAATCTAGGGTAGACACGGGTAATCTGGTTCAAGGGGTTTATATTGTCACTATAAAATTAGAAGATGGTACAAGCTACAGTCAGAAGTTAATTAAAAAATAAGAACCTTCAATGGTTTTTTCAATGAGCCTATGTATATTGAACTGCCCTCAAAAAGTTAGTCGCTTTTTTGGGGCAGTTTTTTTGTATAACAAATGCCGCACAAAAAAAAACAGAGTATATGCTGCTTTAGAGGACAAAATAGTTCAACATTAAAGGTTTAAAAATGTAAAATAATTAATACGGTTCGTTTTATTTGCATATCTAGCACAATCAAAACTCAGTTTTACTGGTGCTGTTGTGCTTGTTTATATTTAGTGCTACTATAACGAATAACGAAGTGTAATACTATACGTTCTTTGATCGCCTAATACCCCTGCATATTGTCCTGAATTTCCACCCGCCGGTAATAGTTGTTCGTAGTACTCTTTGTCTAAAAGGTTACGTCCCCAGAATTGTACCGACAAACCATCTGTTGCCCGGAAACCTACACGAGCATTAAATAAGGCATAACCCTGAACGACTAAATATTTTGAAGCTGATGGACTAGAAGAGAATTCAGAACGGGCATAAGAATCGATTCCAAAGAATATTTTTCCTGTATTTCCAAAAAATTTGGCATTATCTGAAAGTTCACCTCCTAAAGATCCTGCCCATTTTGAAGCACCAGGTAAAGCAGTTCCGGAAACATCTTTAAAGGATACTGCTGCTCCTGTTTGTTCTAACGGAAGGGGTGCATTTATAAATTTGTCATATTTACCGTCTGTATAGGTCGCTGCTCCATTGATGGTTAAATGTTTGTTGATTACAAAACTGGCGTCTAATTCTACCCCTTTTACCTCTACTTTATCTGCATTGGCAAGATAGCCACGGTTTATACCTAATTCAGCGGCCTGTACATTGGTTTGAAAATCTTTGATATCGGTATTAAAGAAGGTAAAATTGAATATTGAGTTTTTAAACGGTGCTGTTTTTACTCCAATTTCATAATGATTTACTTCTTCCGGTTTAATTACTGCAAGTTCAAGAATTGGTTGCCCGGCAAGAGTAGGTAATCCAGCTACGTTTACTCCAACGGGTTTGTAGCTTTTTGCAAAAGTCGCATACACATTAATCTTGTCAGTTGCTTTAAAAGAAACGGTTATATTTCCAGAAAAATTAATATTATTAGTATTAGATAAAAAAGACTGATCCGTATAAACTAATTTTTTCAAGGCAATTAAGGCTGGATCATTCGTTTGAAGTCCTCCATATGTTGTACGGTTGTAAGTAGCGTCTTTTTTGTCAAAATTATAACGTAAACCTGGTAATACATGTAAACGTTCTGTTATTACCCAGTCTAACTGACTAAATACTGCCGCACTGGAAGCTCTAATGCGGGCATCGGTTTTGATCCCATATCCTTCAAATAGGCCAGGTGTCTTCCATAAATTACTGGTAGTACTTTGCGCAAATCGCCATTGTGCATTACCGGATTCTTCTGTACCATCTGTTTGTGATGTTTGGTCAATAAAAAATAAACCTACTACACCGCTTAATTTTGAGGTAAGCTGACCTGCATAGCGTACTTCTTGTGTTATTTGTGTCTGTCTGGTTGGGTTTTGCGATTTGGCTAATACTTGTAATCCTGTAAAATCCCTATCGTTTGATGGATCCCAAATCCAAAAACGCCAAGCTGTTGTTGCCGTTAGTGTACCGTTGCCAATTTTTGTATCTACATTAAGAGATATTCCTCCCATATCTTGTCCTGAACGCCATGGCGTATCGTGATCAATTTCACGGTCAAACGCGTTTAAACTTGGCAATTGATAATTCAAATCAGCAATAATAGCATCAAATTGACGGTAAGCCGCTCTTTCTGTTGGTGCGACACCCGCAACTACCTGAGCATATCCATCTGGACGTTGTATTGTGATATCTGCAGCTAATATGATATTTGTTCTTTCAAAAGGAGTATAAAGTAATTGTCCTCTAATTCCTTGATTGTTTAATGTGTTTGTAGGTTTTTCAGTAACAACATTATGGATTAAACCGTCACGTTGCGTTCCTGAAAATGAGATTCGACCGGCGATTTTTGAACTCAAAGCTCCAGTAACCGAAGCTTTAGCTTGCAAAAAGTTGTAATTTCCGTAGGTTACTTCAAAGGTAGCATCTGATATAAAACTTGGTTTACGTGTAGTAATGTTAAAGGCACCCGAAGTGGTGTTTTTACCAAACAAAGATCCTTGTGGACCACGCAATACCTCAATTTGTTCGACATCGATAAAATCTAAAGTGGTTGCAGCTGGACGTGCATAATAAACGCCATCAACGTAGAAACCAACACCCGGATCGATTCCGTCATTTGTAAGTCCAAAAGGAGAACCTAGGCTTCGAATATTAATTCCCGTATTCCTGGGGTTTGATGAATACAATTGAACGGATGGGACAAGTTCTTTTATGCGATTAACGTTAAAAGCTCCAGATTGTTCTGCCTGTTTTCCCGTTATTACGGAGATTGCAATTGGCACATCTTGTACTTTCTCTATCCGGCGTCTTGAAGAAACGACCACCTCGACCAATACATTTTCTTCAGTAAGATTTATTTGTAATGTAGATATCGGTAAGGAAGTAATTTCTATTTCTGCGGTTTTATATCCCACATATTGAACTAAAAGAGTTAAAGGGAATTTTCCTTTAGAGTCAATCGTAAATTTTCCGCTAGAATCTGTAATTGTGTTAGAAGTTGTTTCTTTTAGTACAATATTTGCGGCTTCTAATGGTATGTTTAGGTTTGTTGTAATTACACCTTCAATGTTTTGCGCAAATGATATTGAGAACGTTAAAACGGATAGTATTACAAGGGTATTATTTATATAATTTTTCATTTAAAGTAAGTATATGTAATTAGTAGAATTTAATTTAAATTTTTTTTACTAACACATACACATCATTTGAGAGCTCTTTTTTGTAATTATAATTAGTTGATTTTTGCGGGATTTTCTATTCAAAAAAGCAAACTTACTTCGGTACGTTTTCATACTTTTAAATTTGTATTGTTAATGATATATTAAATTCGAGGCAAATATATAGTTAATTCTATAAAATTAGTAGAGTTTAAATAATATTTTTTATTTTTTTACCAATGAAGCAATAGTGATGCCTTCCATAGCCTTTAAAGTTTCTTCTCTAATACTAATCAATCCGTGTCTTAGTAGGCATTCCGATTCATTAACGCAATCAGAACAACGTTCGTAAAAATTCAATGAGGCACAAGGTAGCAGGGCAATTGCACCATCAAAAAGCCTGTGAATATCGGCTAAAGTAATGTCATTTTTAGATTTTAAAAGATAATAACCGCCAAATTTCCCTTGTTTGCTCCCTACGAAATGGCCACGCTTTAAATCCAATAGAATCTGTTCCAAAAACTTTTTTGGAATAGAGGCTGCCTCGGCAATTTCGATAGTTCGAGAAATATGGGTTTCTTCTTGTTGCGCTAAAAACAGCAGTGCTTTTAGCGCATATTTGGCTTTATGTGAAAGCATGTAATGTCATTGATTGGTTAATTTGGCTACTAATTTGGATTATTGCTATTCTGTAAATAGGTTTCAAAAAAATGAGCTAAATTATTGGTATTTAAAAAGAAATCTACTTTTTTGGGTTGGGTATTAATCACGGTTGTATTTGTTTAATAAACAAGGTTTTAATGCGGAAACACATCCCAGCCCTAAGTTACCAACTACCACTTGATCCGCCACCAGAGAATCCCCCGCCACCAAAACCGCCACCAAAACCACCTCCAGAAGAGCCTCCACCGCCAAAACCGCCGCCACCTCTGCCACCGGCAAGACTGCTTAAAATAATGACATCGAGTAGACTTGGACCTCCGCCACCGGAATTTCCTGAATTTCCACCCCCTTTATTTCGGGATATTAATACCAGTATCACGATCACAATAACTATAATAGGAAGGATCGGGAATTCTTTTTCTTTTGGTGTTTGTTTGCGAACACCTTTGTATTTGCCTTTAAAAACATCAATTAAGGCATCTGTTCCTTTGTCTAATCCACTGTAATAGGTTCCTTTTTTAAATTCTGGAATGATTATATTCCGGATTATTTCTCCACCAGTTCCTGCGGTAAGCCTGTCTTCTAGACCATAACCAGGGTTTATTGCAATTTTTCTTTCGGTTTTAGAGAGTAAAATAATGACACCATTGTCTTCTTTTGCAGTTCCTCCAATTCCCCAAGTTTGTGCCCACCGGGTAGCTAATTGACTTACATCTTCCCCTTTTAGGCTTTCTATAGTGATCACTACAATTTGCGTTGTGGTAGAGTCAGAGTATTTAATCAGTTTTTCTTCTAATTGTGCTTTTTCTGTGGCACTTAAAACCTTGGCATAATCGTAAACAGAGGTTTGTAACGTTGGTTTTTCAGGTATGGTAAATTGCGCAAAACTAACTTGTGTAAATAACAGATAAACAAACAACTTTAGGCAAATTAGGGTATTCTTTTTTTGTAATAGCATTATCCTTTAGATATTTCGTTTGATAATTCATTCGTGTCTCCCTCTTGCCAAGGAAAATAACTTTGTAATTGTTCACCGGCTCTGGTGATTCCGTCAATAAGTCCTTGCTTGAAATTCCCGGTTTTAAACTGAACGACCATTAGATCCCGTGTACAATTCCAAAAGTCATCTTGAACAACATCATTGATGCCTTGGTCTCCACAAATTACAAATTGGTGATCATCAACAGCTAAATATATTAAAACACCATTTTTAAGTTCGGTTTCATCCATTTTAAGTTCATGAAAAACGTCTCTGGCTCGTTCATACGCATCCATGGAAGTTGTTTTTTCTATGTGAACTCTAATCTCACCAGAAGTGTTTTTTTCAGCCATGCGAATAGCTTCAACAATCTCCTGTTCGTTTTCCGGGGTTAATAATTCTGCTACTTTTGACATTGAAATATTTTTGAGTTAAGATTAACGATTTTTGATTTCAGAATTGTTGAACCTGAAATCAAAAATTGTTAATTTTTAAAGGTTTTTTCTTTAATTTAAATTTATTTTATTTTGACTTCTAAAAAGATAAAAAGTCTAATAATCTAACTTTAGAATTTTACTTCAACAGGTGCATCCGCTCCCTCAACAGCAGTAAAATATGCTTTGTCTTTGAATCCAAACATTCCTGCAAATAAGCTGTTTGGAAACGTTTTAATGTGTGAATTATAAGGTTTAACTGCTTCGTTAAAACGCGTTCTTGACGTTAAAATTTGATTTTCTGTGCTAGCTAATTCATCTTGTAATTTCAAGAAATTCTGGTTGGCTTTCAGCTCAGGATAGCGCTCTACTGATACTAACAATCGAGACAAAGAACTACTTACACCACTTTGTGCTTTGTTGAATTCAGCTAATTTTTCCGGTGTGATGTTCGTTGGGTCAATAGTAGTTGAGGTAGCTTTGGCACGTGCCTCAATAACAGCAGTCAAGGTACTTCTTTCAAAATCAGCAGCACCTTTTACAGTATTTACTAGATTTCCAATCAGGTCATTTCTTCTTTGGTACGCCGTTTGCACATCTCCCCATGATTGTTCTACTGTTTGGTTCATTGTTACCGCAGTATTATTGATCCCTTTAATCCAGCTGTACATACCAATAATAATAACTCCTACGATAATCCAAGGCAAAAATCTTTTCATCTTTGTTTAATTTAATGTTTGTTGTTTAATTTTAATTGTAAATAGTAGGATCCCTGTTTTGTTTTGGGATTACAATTCGTTTTTAATATTTGTTAATTGTGTGCGTATCGTTTCTAATTTCCTGATTATTTCAAACTTGTCCAAAGCCTTCTTTTGTCCTTCCTTCAAATGGGTTTTAGCCCCTTCCAGCGTAAAACCTCTTTCCTTGACTAAATGATAGATCAATTGCAAATTAGTGATATCCTCGGGTGTAAACATGCGATTGCCCTTGGCATTTTTTTTTGGTTTCAAAATATCAAATTCATTGTCCCAAAAACGTATCAGCGAGGCGTTCACGTCAAATGCTTTGGCTACTTCGCCAATGCTGTAATATCTTTTATCTTTAGAAAGTTCAATGTGCATATTTTTTATTTTAATCTTTTCTAAACACTTCTTTTATAAACTGTTACGACTGAATACTGAACACTTTGTTAAAGCATTAATCTAACGATTGATTCTCTTGATTCGCTAATTGTGCTATAGCAACATACTCTACTGCCGAAATGTTTCCATAATAAAAATTAAGCGGATTTACCACTTTGTTGTCTTTATGAACTTCATAATGCAAGTGCGGTGCTTCAGATCTTCCGGTACTTCCCACATATCCTATGACATCTCCGCGTTTTACACGCTGTCCAGCTCGTATTTTATATTTACTCAAATGCGCGTATAATGTTACGTATCCAAATCCATGCCGAATTACAATATGATTTCCATATCCAGAGGCCCTATTGTCGGCGGTTATTACAATTCCGTCTCCAGTGGCATAAATTGGAGTTCCTGTTTTGGCCGTAAAGTCCATTCCCTCATGCATTTTTCTTACTTTTGTAAACGGATCTGTTCGATAACCAAAACCAGATGCCAGTCGTTTTAAATTTTCATTTCGCACTGGCTGAATGGCAGGAATGGCAGACAAAAAATCACTTTTAGCATCTGCCATTTTCAAAATGACATCCAGTGATTTGGATTGAATGGCGAGTTCCTTACTTAATACATCAATTCTTTTGGTGGTATTCAGTACCAACTGGGAATTGTCATATCCCTCTAGTACTTTATACCTGTTTATTCCCGGTAATCCCGCTTTCCGGACAGAGTCAGGAATTGCTGTTTTATTGAAATATACCCGATACAAATTATTATCTCTGTCTTCAAGAGCCTCAACTACGCTATTTACCTGATCCATTTTTTTATTTAAAATCGCATAATTCAATCTTAAATTTTCAATTTCACGAGCCTGCAACCGATCTTTAGGCGTTTCAAAATAAGGGGTGTTCAATAATACAATAAAACTCAAAAAACCAAATAATATCGAGGCCAGCAAAAACAGAATGATAACACCAAATTTTCTTCTTTTTCGAGTTTTTATTTTCCTATACGCTAAATTTTCAGAATCGTAATAATATTTTACTTTCGACATATTTTAAAATACCCTATTTTTGCACACTGTAAAAGGTTAGACGAACAAATTTAAGAAATGTTTCATTTGTTACACCCTTTTTTCAATAATAAATAAAATAATGTGCCTATTCCAGCTATTTGTTGCAAGTTCTCGTTTATACATTTTTTTTCTAATGAGCTAGCAGGAGCTTCCTTCGGTCGCTCTGCCACCTCAAGAAAAAATAAATGTATAAATCTCGAAGCTTTTCACTACTATCTGGGGCAAAAGAAATTAAAAGATTTAATGATTAAAAGATTGAAAAATTCAATTCTAACTAATCTTTAAATTTTTGAATCTTTAAATATTTAAATAAAAAAATGAAATCACAAGACGTACGCAAACAATTTCTGGATTTTTTCGCATCAAAGGGACACTTAATCGTTCCATCGGCACCCATAGTTCTCAAGGATGATCCAACACTAATGTTCAACAATTCAGGGATGGCCCAGTTCAAAGAATATTTTCTAGGTAACGGAACTCCAAAAAGCAACAGAATTGCTGATACGCAAAAATGCCTTCGTGTTTCAGGAAAACATAATGATCTGGAAGATGTAGGTTTTGATACCTACCATCACACCATGTTTGAAATGCTGGGAAACTGGTCTTTTGGAGATTATTTCAAGAAAGAAGCTATCAACTGGGCATGGGAACTTTTGACAGAAGTCTATAAAATTCCAAAAGAAAACTTATACGTATCCGTTTTTGAAGGTAATCCAAGTGAAAACGTACCATTCGATCAGGAAGCTTGGGATATTTGGGCGGCATTAATTGACGAAGACCGTATCATTCTTGGAAACAAGAAAGACAATTTCTGGGAAATGGGAGACCAAGGACCTTGCGGGCCGTGTTCAGAAATTCACGTTGACATTCGTTCTGCAGCAGAAAAAGCCTTAGTTTCAGGAAAAAGTTTGGTTAACAATGATCATCCCCAAGTAGTGGAAATCTGGAACAATGTATTCATGGAGTTCAACCGTAAAGCCGATGGTTCTCTGGAAAAATTGCCAGCAAAACACGTTGATACCGGAATGGGATTTGAGCGTTTGTGTATGGCATTACAAGGAAAAACATCCAATTATGATACGGATGTGTTTATGCCACTTATCGAAAAAGTAGAGCAAATTACAGGATTAAAATACACATCAAATTCCGTAGGTACAAGTCGAGACTTGTCCGTACCGAATGCAGATGAGGAAAAAATAAATATCGCTATTCGGGTAGTAGTCGATCACGTTCGTGCGGTTGCTTTTGCTATTGCCGATGGACAATTGCCATCAAACACAGGTGCTGGTTACGTAATTCGTAGAATTTTGCGTCGTGCCATTCGGTACGGATTTACGTTTCTTAATATAAAAGAACCGTTCATCAATCAATTAGTTACTGTTTTAGCGAATCAAATGGGAGAGTTTTTCCCGGAAATCAAATCGCAACAACAATTGGTTACGAATGTAATTCGTGAAGAAGAATCTTCTTTCTTGAGAACATTAGACCAAGGATTGCAATTATTAGAAAATGTGGTTGCCGAAACTAAAGGTTCAACAGTTTCTGGAACAAAAGCGTTTGAATTGTATGATACGTTTGGATTTCCAATTGACTTGACCGCATTAATTCTTCGAGAAAAAGGATTCGAACTGGACGAAGCTGGTTTTAACGCCGCCATGCAAGAACAAAAAAAACGTTCCCGTGCCGCATCAGAAGTTTCTACCGAAGACTGGTTGCTATTAGTTCCAGGAAATGTAGAAACATTCGTAGGCTACGACCAATCAGAAAGTGACGTGAAAATCACTCGCATTCGTAAAGTAGACAGTAAAAAAGATGGTGTTTTATACCAAATCGTTTTAGATAAGACCCCTTTCTATCCAGAGGGTGGAGGACAGGTGGGTGATAAAGGAACGTTAGTTTGCTCCGCCAGTTCGCTAACGCTCGGGTCTGCAAATGAAACTATCGAAATCATCGATACGAAAAAAGAAAACAACCTGATTTTACATCTTGCAAAAAAATTACCGGAAAATATAAATGCTGGTTTTGTAGCCAAAGTAAATCAAGATTTGAGAAGTTTGTCTTCCAGAAATCACTCGGCGACACATCTAATGCACCAAGCCTTGAGAAGTATTCTTGGAACACACGTAGAACAAAAAGGTTCGCTAGTAAATCCAAACTACTTGCGTTTTGACTTTTCTCATTTTGCTAAAATGACGGAAACCGAATTGCAGCAAGTGGAAGATTTTGTAAATGCAAGAATTCAAGAGCAATTACCACTAATTGAAAGAAGAAATATTCCTTTCGCGCAAGCAGTTCAAGAAGGAGCGATGGCACTTTTTGGAGAGAAATATGGAGATGAGGTTCGTGCGATTAAATTTGGCGAAAGCATGGAATTATGCGGTGGAATCCACGTGAAAAATACAGCTGAAATCTGGCATTTCAAAATCGTTTCAGAAGGAGCGGTTGCTGCAGGAATTCGTCGTGTAGAAGCGATTACAAGTGATGCGGTAAAAGCACATTTTGCTTCGCATGAAAGCACATTGAATGAAGTAAAAATAGCCTTAAAAAATCCTCAGGATATTCTGAAAGCCGTTCATTCTATGCAAGAAGAAAATGTCAAATTGACTAAGCAAATTGAGTTTTTGGTAAAAGATAAAGTCAAAAATCTTAAAGCGAGTTTAATCGCTGAGATACAGGAAATTAATGGCGTTCAATTCTTGGCAAAACAAGTCGATTTGAATCCGGAGGGAGCAAAAGATTTGGCGTACGAATTAGGAAATTTAGGAAATAACTTATTTCTAGTTTTGGCTACAGTGAATCCCGAAGCTTCGGGAGAAAAACCAATGTTGACCTGTTATATTTCTAAAGAATTAGTTGCGGAGAAAAACCTAAATGCAGGACAAGTGGTTCGTGAATTGGGTAAATTTATCCAAGGTGGAGGCGGAGGACAGCCGTTTTTTGCAACAGCAGGAGGGAAGAATGTCGCAGGAATTCAGCAAGCTTTAGAAAAAGCAATTGAGTTTGTAAAGTAATTATATCGTAATTTTTTTAATATATTAGCGAGAAATAAAAAAATGACTGAAAACGAGATTTCAAAAATTGTTGTTGATGTTTGTTAAAAGATACACACTAAGTTTGGTCCAGGGTTATTAAAATCAGTTTATGAAGTTGTTTTGTTTTATGAGTTAACGAAAAGAGGACTACTAGTTGAAAGTCAAAAACCACTTCCCGTTGTCTGGGATTAAGTAAAATTAGATATTGGATTCAGAACTGACTTAATCATAGAAAATAAAGTTATTTTAGAAATAAAATCAGTTGAACAAATTGCTAATGTTCATCCAATACAACTTTAAACGTATCTGAAAATTACAGGAATGAAATTTGGCTTGTTAATTAATTTCAACGAACCACTAATTAAAACAGGAATTACAAGAATTGTAAATAACCTTTAACCTATGCGGCTTTGCGAGAAATAGATATGAATTTCAGAACCCAAGTTCCCATTCCTAAAAGTAAGTTTCCTATTGGTTATACTTCTAAAATCATGTCTTTGGGTTCTTGTTTTGCGGTAAATATGGCGCAGAAACTGGACTATTTTAAATTTCAAAATAGTTGTAATCCATTTGGCATTTTGTTTCATCCTATAGCGATTGAAAAACTAGTTGATTTTGCTGTTTCCGGAAAGCAACTTACAGAAAGCGACATTTTTTTTTACAACGAACGCTGGCATTGTTTTGATGTGCATTCGGATTTGAGCAGTTCTAGTAAAGAGGAATTGTTAGCTTCTTTAAATGCAATACTGATAGCTACAAAACTGCAATTGCAGCATGTTTCCCATATTATTATTACTTACGGAACTTCGTGGGTATATCGAAATATAGAAAGCAATTGTGTTGTGGCTAATTGTCATAAAGTACCGCAAAAGCTGTTTCAGAAAGAATTACTTTCTGTTGAAGAAATAGAAGAAAGTATAGTAAAGACACTGAAATTAATTCATGTTGTAAATCCTAGTTGCACCATTATTTTTACCGTTTCTCCAGTGCGTCACATCAAAGATGGTTTTGTCGAAAATCAAGTAAGTAAAGCCAACTTGATTTCGGCTATTCACAGTGTTCTAGGTACTGAACACTGCAAATTGAACACAGAGTACTTTCCCAGCTACGAAATCATGATGGATGAACTTCGAGATTACCGTTTTTATACTGAAGATATGTTGCATCCCAATCCAGTGGCAATCGATTATATTTGGAAACGTTTCAAGGAAACTACAATTTCTGAAACTGCTTTTGCTACAATGGATGAAGTTTCAACTATTCAAAAAAGTCTTTCGCACAAGCCTTTTAATCCGAAATCTGAAAGTCATTTAAAATTTGAGTCTAAAGTCAGAGAAAAAATCACTAAATTGGAATCAGAATATTCATTTATGAAATTTTAATTATGTTAAGAAGAATAGGTATTGCAATAGTAGTTATCGGGGGAATATTTTTATTATTCAAATACTGCGATTTTAAGAAAAACGACGATGAAGATATCCAGTACAACACAAATCTCATTCAGCAACAAATTCTAAATGTTGGAAAATTAGTAGTTACTGAAGGTCATTTCTCCGAAGTGATTACCTATAAAAATCAACAAAAATATTTGTTGGATATGCTTTCTTTTGAGAAAAAAGCATTGGTAATAGTCAATGCTGATGTTACAGTTGCTTATGATTTGCGCCAAATGAAATATGAAATAGATGAAAAAAATAAAACCATCACTATTGTTAGTATTCCAAAAGAAGAAATAAAAATAAGTCCGGATATTCAGTTTTATAACGTAGAACAAAGCAAGCTGAATCCGTTTACGGGAGATGATTATAATAAGATCAATAAATCGGTCAAAGCAAATCTCGCCAAGAAAATAGAAAAGTCTTCACTGAAAACCAATGCTCAAAACCGATTAATCAGCGAATTGTCCAAAATATTAATTTTGAGTAATTCAATGGGCTGGAAATTACAATACGAAGGAAAAGTAATCGAAAGCGAAAAAGATTTTGGACAAAAAATAAAATTATAATAGTTTTTTTGTCAGGTTGAGCGCAGTCGAAACCATTTTTATAGCTGTTTAAGCCTATTGAAAAATCTCGACTGCGCTCGATTTGATAAACCTAAATTGGAAAACTAAGCTTTCTCTTTGTCAAAGATTAAATCCAAACCACCAGTAATCAAATGCGCTACTTCAGGTCTTTTTTGTTTTAATTGATCGAGATAAACCAATATTTCCTGTAATAATTTCATTTCATTTCTTTCTTTTAGCAGCTCGGTGATTTCAACAGCTAATAACCAATCCTTTGGGTGATTGGTTTGTAAATTTTCGAATATAGGCTTCAAGGCTGTTTCTGTCTCCTTGGTTTCTCTGCTATTTCTAACAGTTTGGTACAAAACCTCTAAGTCATCACGTTCTGCGGTATGTTTCGCTTTAATGGTTTTGCTCGAGGGAAGATGCGAAATCAAATCAAAACTATTCACATCTGCAGGGCCTGAAAAAGCCGAAATCACTTTTTTGCCCACAGCCATATCATAAATTCCCCATTCTGGTTGAAACAAAATTGTTTCTCCGTGTGACACAGTACAGTTTTTAAAGCGAATCAAAATAATTTCGCCTTGTAAGTTTCTGGAGCCGGTTATGATTTCACCTTCAACAGTGATGCCACCTTCAAACTCCAGTTTGACCGTTTTAGATTCCAGTATATCGTAGGCATTCAAATCTTTTGGACTCATGTCTTCAATTGCCAGATTGATTCCTTCCAGCTTCCCAATAGGACTCCCAAAACCCTCAGGATGTGTCAAAGTTCCATGACCAACCAGTTCTTTTTGGCGAGAAGCTAAAGCCGTTTTTCCGATGGTTTGTATATAAATAGGCTTGCCTTCGTGTGCAATTACGGTACTAAAAACGCCCGAAATTTGCAAGCCTGTACTCAATTCAATTGTTCCCAGAGCATTTGAGTCTATCAGTTTTTCTATTCCGGATAAACCGCCTGTTCGGAGTGCCATTTTATTCGCAAATTCCTCTAAAACTAGGTTTAAATAAGCAAATGTTGGTGTGACATAAAGTTGCGGTTGCAATTTTGTGATGTCAAAACTCTGGTTTGCTGCTGATAGGTCATACGGAATTTTCTTGACCTCGTTTGTCATGCAGTGCGCACTTTCGCCTATTGAAGATAACAAACCGGCACCATAAATTTTAGGATTTTCTACGGTTCCAATGAGTCCGTATTCGACAGTCCACCAATGCAGGTTTCTAATTTGCGCCATTTCTGATAATTCACCCATATTGTTTTGCAAATCTTCTACCGCTTTTTCGGCAGCATCAATAACAGCTTGGGGAGTTCCCTCAGCTTCTTTTACGATCGAAAGCAGTCGGATGGCTTCATACATTTCATAATCTTTATGTGAAGAGAGCGCTTTGCAGCCTATTTCTCCAAAACGGCGTAAATATTCCGCATATTCCGGATTAGCAATAATGGGAGCATGACCTGCACCTTCGTGAATAATATCCGGAGCAGGAGTGTATTCTATATGTTCAAGTTGGCGAATGTCAGAAGCAATTACAAGCACATTATAGGCCTGAAATTCCATGAAAGCATTGGGCGGAATAAATCCATCTACCGCAACCGCCGCCCAACCTATTTCAGTCAGAATGCGGTTCATTCCATACATGCTCGGAATGTTGTCAATCTCGATTCCTGTTTTTTTCAATCCTTCCAGGTAGGAACTATGCGCCACTTTTGATAAATAAGCTACATTTTTGCGCATCACATAACGCCAAACCGCTTGATTTATGGGCGTATAATCGCTGTAATCCTGAGGTTTAATGAATTGTTTTAAGTGCTTTGGCAATCGGTCTAATAACGGATTGCTTTCTATAGTTGAGTTCATATCGAAAACCTTGTAGTTCAACTGCAAAAGTACAAATTTCAGGAGCTATTTCCCGATTTTCATTGCAAGTTTTTGCAAACCCGTTTGTTTTTCTAATGTTCCGGCAGGAGAAATAAAAAGGGGGGTATTCCTCTTTTCTCCCTTTCCTTTGGAGAGGGTTGGGGAGAGGAGTCGCTTTTTATAAACAAAAAAAATCAAAACGGCTTTCACAAAAAGCTTTTCATTGCAATCGGGGCTAGGGGAGTTGAAGTTTAATTTGAGATTAGATAATTCAACATAATTTAGTTGCGTTCAGTCATTGCGGGGAACGAAGCAATCTCATCAATACATTACACGTACAAAGTCTGCTCAGTTCGTCACACTCTCGCTTAAGCTTATAAAAATTTTAAAGCTGTCAGTACAACAATAGAAATTGCTATGAAAATCCAGTTTTTTATGGTTGGGCTGTATTTCCGTTTGAATTCTATATTATTTAATGCGAATACAATAGCTATAAAAACAAATGTAATTATTCCTATAATAAATATAGAAATTAAATCTAACTCATTAGGATTGCTTTGGTTTAATCGATAGGAGTTAATTATCAATGTTATTGTAAGCATAATCCAAGTTATAACACTCATCACCCAGCCTTGAGATAAGTTTTTGATTAAAAGTATTGCTGATGAAATAGCAATAAGTGATAGAATTACTAAAGTTATATTTTTTCTGACAGCCATTTGAACAATGCTATGATGGTCTATTAATGGATTTTTCCACAAAAAAGTATAATATTGATTGCAAGTTAAATAGACAAAAAACCATATTAAAATACCGAGGCAAATCTGAATTCCAGATAGTATAATTTCAAACATTCTCCAATTATGTTTCATTGACTTCCGCTAAATTAAACATTGTGCATTCTCATTTTTGTTGGTACTGAATATGTTCTTTGGCGAACTGGATAGAGGATTGATAGCTATTTTTTGGATTTACTTCTTCACCAACTCAAACACCAAAATCTGCGTTTTTTGTTTATCTGAAAAATTATTATCTGAAATGAAAATAATAGATTGATTACCATTTGCCAATTTTGGACCAAAAGTAAGTCCTTCGATATTATCAATAAAAATTCCCAAATCATCCATGTCAAGTACCAGTTTTTTAGAAGCCAATTCGAATTTTTGATTTTGCAAAGAGCTGTAGTTTTTTATATTAGTTGCTTTTTTTAAATCACACATAAATACTTTAACCGTACAGGCTTGTGTCCCGGTAGAATAGGAGCGTTCCACAACCAGTAATTGATTTTTATCATAATACTGAATTGCCGAAACGCCATTTACACCAAATGCCCCTTTCGGATTAGGCTCACGAGCAATAGGTTCCAGTTTATAGCCGTATTGAGCGGTGTTCTTTTTTGTTTTGACATCAAATTGATACAACCGAATCAAACCGCCTTTGCTAGTATTGGCTTGGTCGCCATCTTCAAATAATGGTTCTTCAATATTGGTATAGACATTTTTATAGTTTTTGTCAAAAGTAATTCCTTCTAAAGTGCCGTTGTTTCGCGGACCTTTTTCCAGTTTCTGCATTTTTAAATTTTCCGGTAAGGTGACATTGCCTAGAAAATCACCTTTTAAATCCATGAAATTTAGAGAAGGATCTTGTAAAACTTCCTTATCTGCTGTTAGCACTCGAGCGCCTTCGCTACTCCAAAGCAAAGTGTTCGTTTTTGGATTGAATCGGATGTCTTCCGGGTCTGCTGAAGTAGTTGGCATGGTATTCCAATTGCCAAACGCTTTCCCAGTTGCATTTTTTAAAGTGGTGACACTTTGGAAATCAATACGTTCAACTTTATTTTCGAGCAAATGAATTTTTGCCGTATAAAATCTTGAATTGTTAAACATGGATCTATCGTCACTGATCAAATAATACAAATCATTCTTGGCATCATAATCGATTCCGGACAATCCGCCCACTTTTGTGTTTTGAAACGTTTCCTCAAAAGGAATTTCAATGGAACTGATTAGTTTTAAACTTGGGGTTGACTTGTTGTCAGCTGTTTGCTTTAAATTGGAACAAGAAATGAGGAAAGCTTGTAAAACGACAAGTAATAATAAATTGCGCATATAATAATTTGTTGCTGTTTGCAAAAAGGAACATATTTTGGATTAAACCCACTTTAAAAACTATGAATTGTCCGTTTGACTTTTCTCAAGATTGCGGAAGTAGTCAATTTTGTAATTAAACATTTCAGCCATATTTTTTGCCCGAAGTTTAGCTTCGTCGGCTAATGGACCAGAAAATAAGTTGTCAGTTGTTTCAGTGAAAATTTGCATCCAGCGGTCAAAATGTTCTTTGGCGACCGGTAATTGTTTGTGTGGCGGAAATGGGCTTCCGGAATAGGAATGCACTTCAAGTAAAATAGTTTGCCAAAAACGATACATTTTTTCCAGATGTTCGGGCCAGCGGTTGCCTATTTTCTCATTGAATATGGGTCCGATAAATTCGTCTTTTTGAACTTTAGAATAAAAAGTATCCACTAGTAATTTGATATCTTCGAATGTGGAAATGTCGTTAAATTGTGCCATAATTAGGTATAAAAAAAGCCTACGCAAAGGTAGGCTTTTATGTTGAAATGTGATGGTAAACTATTTTACTTTGGGCGGAAATTGTTCAAGAATTTTTGCCACAAATTCGTTGATTTGTTTTTCTTTTTCACTTCGGGTTTCGGTCAAATAACCAACTCCTTCTCCTTGCCAAACCAATTCTTTTTTCTTGGCATCAATTAAATCAATATACAATGTCCCTTCCGTTGATGAGGAAACAAAACTGCTGCGGCCTCCCCAAAAGTAAGGATTCCATCCCCAACCCCATCCGTAACCCCATCCTGCGTTGAACTGATTTACGTCAATGCGTTCTCTTTCTTTAGTTAATATATTAATCAGCAAATCTGGATTTTCACTTTTGGTCATTCCTTTTTTACTTAATTCTCGATCTATGGCATTGAGTATTCTTTTTTTGTCCAATTCTGATATTTCAACTCGATCGATGCCTTTTTTATGAAAAGCGTACGTTTTGTATTGACTAAAGTCCACATTATTATCATAATCAGAATATACTTTTACGGAAGCGCAAGAGGCAAATACTAAAAGTAGAAATGCGAGAAGGAGTTTAATTGCTTTCATGACCTGTTTTTTTGATTACTAAATGTTTATTAAAGATACGTTCAAATTTTTAAAAATCCAACAAATTGTCAGCGACTATATTAGGGATGGTTACTTTCAATAAAGGTTCCGTTTGCATCGCTCTTTTTATTGCAAATACTGCTCCTTCATTTCTAGCCCAGCTTCTTCTGGAAATTCCGTTGTTGACATCCCAGAAAAGCATTGATGCTAAACGTCTTGACGCTTCCTTTGAACCATCAAGAACCATACCAAATCCGCCGTTTATTACCTCTCCCCAGCCCACGCCACCGCCATTGTGAATGGATACCCAAGTGGCGCCACGAAAGCTGTCTCCAATGACGTTTTGTATCGCCATATCGGCGGTAAATCTTGAGCCATCATAAACGTTAGAAGTCTCTCTGTATGGAGAATCGGTGCCGGAAACATCATGGTGATCGCGACCTAAAATTACGGTTTCTATTTCGCCATTGGCAATAGCCTGATTGAAAGCTTCGGCAATATTTACGCGTCCTTCAGCATCTGCATAAAGGATTCGTGCTTGTGAGCCTACAACCAATTTGTTTTCTTGTGCGCCTTTTATCCAATGAATATTGTCTTGTATTTGTTGCTGAATTTCTTCGGGAGCTGTTTTGGATATTTCTTCCAAAACCTGGCAAGCAATTACATCTGTTTTGGCTAAATCTTCTGGTTTTCCCGAAGCACAAACCCATCGGAAAGGGCCAAAACCGTAATCAAAACACATGGGTCCCATGATATCCTGTACATAACTCGGATATCTGAAATCGATGTGATTCTCTGCCATGACATCTGCACCGGCACGGGAAGCTTCCAGTAAGAAAGCATTTCCATAATCAAAGA
Organism: Flavobacterium sp. RSP46; assembly: GCF_003984825.1. Classification (NCBI taxonomy): domain Bacteria; kingdom Pseudomonadati; phylum Bacteroidota; class Flavobacteriia; order Flavobacteriales; family Flavobacteriaceae; genus Flavobacterium; species Flavobacterium sp. RSP46. The sequence goes on along the minus strand of NZ_RYDM01000006.1, from coordinate 36,558 downwards.
AATACGTTCCTTTGGCAGTGTGTTTATTGATTGCTGTCGTATGACGTCGTAATGTTTCTTGTACTTTTGTTTTAAATAAATCAGGAGTTGATGCCATCATTTCATTGGCTTCTTCAAAGGAAATGTCAGCAGGATAATAGCCACCTGCCCAAGGATTGTGTAGCGAAGTTTGATCTGATCCTAAATCAATATGGATGTTTTCCTGGTCAAATTTTTCCCAAACCTCAACCACATTTCCAAGATATCCGATGGACACAATTTCATTATTGGTTTGCGCCAAAGCGACTCTTTTTACCAGCGCATCAATATTTTCAATCACTTCATTAATCCATCCTTGACTGTGGCGAATATGTGTAATTTTAGGGTTTACTTCGGCACAAACGGTGATACAACCGGCAATATTTCCGGCTTTAGGTTGTGCGCCAGACATTCCGCCCAAACCAGAAGTAACAAATAATCCGCCCTTTGGACTGCGTTTTATTTTACGAAAACCATTCAAAACCGTGATAGTTGTTCCGTGTACAATTCCTTGCGGGCCAATATACATGTAACTTCCGGCGGTCATTTGGCCGTATTGAGAAACGCCTAAAGCATTCATTTTTTCCCAATCATCCGGTTTAGAATAATTAGGGATTACCATGCCGTTTGTTACTACAACTCTAGGGGCTTCTTTGTGCGAGGGAAATAATCCCATTGGATGCCCGGAATACATCGTCAATGTTTGCTCATCATTCATTTCTGATAAGTATTGCATCGTCAATAAATACTGTGCCCAGTTTTGGAATACAGCTCCATTGCCGCCATAGGTTATCAATTCGTGCGGATGTTGTGCCACGGCGTAATCCAGATTGTTTTGAATCATCAGCATAATTGCTTTGGCTTGTTCGCTTTTTCCAGGATATTCATTTATTGGACGCGCACGCATTTCATAATCGGGACGAAAGCGATACATATAAATACGGCCGTATATTTCTAATTCTTGTCGAAATTCTTTTATTAGCTCATTATGATGTTTTGGTTCAAAATAACGCAAAGCATTACGAAGGGCTAATTTTTTTTCTTCATTCGAAAGGATTTCTTTACGCTTTGGTGCGTGATTGATGTCTATATCGTATGGTTTTGGTTTTGGTAAAACCGATGGGATTCCTTGTTGTATTTGTTCTTGAAAAAGGGTCCTGGTTTCTGAAATCGGAATTGTGGTAGGAGTTATGTGAGGTGAATTAGTCATAGTAATGTAAGCTTTTATTATTCATAATCTCTTCTTTTTCCCCCTTTGGGGGTTAGCGGGCTTTTATACGGACAATGACGACAGCCACTTTTACAGCAATAACCCCGTTTTAAATGGTGTTTTTCAGTAAAACATTTATAGCCTTCGGGTGTGTAATAGAAATCTTCCCCTTCTATTAATTTATTTTCAGTACTTTGGTCCATCATATTTGGTATTGTGCGATTGCAGGCGTCATTCGATTTCGTTCAATTGCTAAATTGGGATTCAAATGATTGCGCTTTTTCATTAAAAAGCACCATTTTAGTAGTACAAATTTATAATTTTATAGCGAATGTTTCTGATTGTTTCTAAATATTTAATTCCAAAAGGATATCATGGATTAGAGATGAAAAACGATTTCCATGAGTTGTCACTTCCAGCTGGTGTCAATAATACCCAGTTTGAAATTACCTTTAAAAACAATTCCCGTTTAGGAGTTGAAGAGGCAGTGCGTAAAAATTTTGTAATTTATCAAAACAATTCTGCAAAAGATCTAAAAATCAGTAATCTCTTGTTATTGGATCTTGTTGCTTGTGGTTTATATGATGTAGCCGGAAAATTGATTTTTTAAGAAAGAAAATTCGGGAGTTAATACCAGCTATGCGTTTTCTACTGCGGGTCTTCGCGATGGTATTTACATTGTAAAATTAGCTACAAAAGACAAAATAGAGGTGGTCAGAAAATTATAATTAAAAATTAAATCCACTTGAAAAGAATTAATACAAAATGCAATCTATAAAGGTTGTATTTTTTTATATATAAATTTACCTTTGTGTCAAAAGATATTCGTTTGAATCAAAAGGTAATTACAGCATTTCCGAACTCTATTTCAGTAACCATCAAACGAGAAGATTTGATTCATCCTTTTGTTTCCGGAAATAAGTTTAGAAAACTGAAATACAATTTGCTTGAAGCCAAAAAAAACGAGCAGACCACATTGCTTACTTTTGGAGGTGCTTTTTCCAATCATATAGCAGCTGTGGCTTATGCGGGAAAAGAAAAAGGATTTAAAACCATCGGGATTATCCGTGGTGAGGAATTAGAAAGTAAAATCTCAGAGAATCCAACATTAATTTTCGCTCAAAATTGTGGAATGCAACTGGAATTTATTTCAAGAGACGCGTATCGGTTAAAAAGTGATGACTCATTTTTGGAGAAATTAAAACAACAATTCGGTCGTTTTTATCTCCTGCCGGAAGGCGGGACTAATGATCTTGCTATCAAGGGATGTGAGGAAATTCTAACTCAGGAAGATGCTCAATTTGATTATATTTGTTGTGCGATAGGAACTGGCGGTACCATTTCCGGTATCATAAACAGTGCTTTGCCGCATCAAAAAGTTTTAGGGTTTCCGGCCTTAAAAGGCGACTTTTTGAAAGAAGAAATTCGTAGTTTTGTACAAAATGAAAACTGGGAGTTCATTACAGACTATCATTTTGGGGGCTACGGAAAAGTTAATGAAGCATTAATCGGGTTTATCAATTCATTTTATAAGCAAAATAAGATTCCTTTAGATCCAATTTACACGGGAAAGATGGTTTTTGGTGTTATAGATCTAATTCAAAAAAACTATTTTCCTGCCCAATCAAAAATTTTACTAATTCATACGGGCGGAATTCAGGGAATTCAGGGAATGAATATGAAACTTCGGAATAAACAATTACCAATAATTGAGATCAATGATTAAGAAAATCCTACTGCTATTTATACTAATAACTTTGGTGAGTTGTAATGCCACTAAACCAATTATTGTTACTACCAAAAAAGCGCCTTCAAAATCAAAAATTGCTACGACGGCTAAAAAGGGATATGAAAAGAAAACCAAAACAGTACGTGCCACCGCAGGAAAATCATCTAGTAAAGAGCTGAATAATAGTGAAACGGAAGAGATTGTTTCAACTTCAAAAACAATAGTTACAAATGATGTGATTGTAACCTACGTTTCCATATTCAAAGATATTGCAATGGGCAATATGAGGAATTATGGTATTCCTGCAAGTATTATTTTAGCGCAGGCCATTTTAGAGTCTGGTGCCGGGAAGGGTAATTTGGCTTTAAATGCGAACAATCATTTTGGTATAAAATGTCATGTAGGCTGGACAGGTGAAAGTATCAGGCATGATGACGATGCTGCACAGGAATGTTTTAGAAAATATGACAATCCATCAGAATCATTTAAAGATCACGCTTTATTTTTAACAGGAAGAAGCCGCTATGCTGGATTATTTGAATTCTCAAAAGGCGATTATAAAGCTTGGGCCAAAGGCTTAAAAGCCGCCGGATATGCCACAGATCCTAAATATCCGGATAAATTGATTTCGTATATTGAACGCTACAATTTGCATGAATATGACAATCAGGTTCTGGATATTAATTATGTGTCCAATGAAAAACAAATGATAACAGAATTAACGGTTGAATCCAGAAATACAATCCCTAAGGGGCTGGATTCCTATGTGGTTCAAAAAGGCGATACGCTATATTCTATTTCGAAAAAATTCGAATTAAAGATTGAGGATTTAAAACAAAAAAACAACCTCTCGGACAATGCCCTTTCTATTGGACAAAAACTGGTAGTAAAATAATTTTAAAATAACGATAATTCATAATTTCATACATGTTATATAAAAGAAGTAGTCAGCTTTTTGCTGAAGCAGAAAAAGTAATTCCCGGTGGCGTAAATTCACCTGTAAGAGCGTTTAAAGCAGTGGGAGGAACTCCTATTTTTGTCAAAAGTGCCAAAGGTGCTTATTTGTACGATGAAGACGGCAACCGTTTGATTGATTATATCAATTCATGGGGACCAATGATTTTAGGACACGCTTACGAACCGGTTGTGAACGCCGTGATAGAGAAAGCGAAGTTGGGAACCTCGTTTGGGATGCCCACAGAATTAGAAACACAAATTGCTGCTTTAGCCGTTGCTATGGTTCCAAATATCGATAAAATTAGATTTGTAAACTCTGGTACCGAAGCCTGTATGAGCGCTGTACGGCTGGCTCGTGGTTTTACAAAAAAAGATAAAATAATCAAATTTGCAGGTTGTTACCACGGACATTCGGATTCGTTTTTGATACAAGCCGGAAGTGGAGCCATTACTTTTGGTTCGCCAAACAGTCCTGGTGTTACAGCAGGGACGGCCAAGGATACTTTGCTGGCACGATACAATGATTTAGAAAACGTAGCCACTTTAATAGATGCGAATAAAAATGAAATTGCTGCTATAATCGTGGAACCTGTTGCGGGGAATATGGGTTGTATTCCGCCTAATAAAGGCTTTCTGGAAGGCTTACGCCAATTGTGTACCGACAACGGAATTCTCTTGATTTTTGATGAGGTAATGACCGGTTTCAGACTCGCCGCTGGTGGTGTTCAGGAATTATTGCATGTAACGGCTGATATCGTTTGTTTTGGGAAAGTAATCGGTGGAGGATTGCCTGTTGGTGCATTTGCCGCCCGAGCAGAAATCATGAATTATCTTGCTCCGTTAGGTCCTGTGTATCAGGCAGGAACATTGTCTGGAAATCCATTGGCAATGGCCGCAGGATTAGCCATGTTACAAGCTTTAGACAGTGATCGTACTATTTTTAAAAGACTAGAAGAGAAAACAGCGTATTTGGCGGCAGGAATTGATAAAGTGCTGAAAGCAAATCATGTTACATTTACAATCAACACTATTGGCTCAATGATTTCGGTTCACTTTGATGCGGCTCCGGTTGTAGACTTTCAAACGGCTGCAAACGGCGACAACGAAACGTTCAAGAAATTCTTTCACGGATTATTGCAGGAAGGAATTTATATTGCGCCATCTGCCTATGAGACATGGTTTATTACGGATGCATTAACGTATGCAGATTTAGATTTCACCATTCAAGCGATAGCTAAAGTTTCGAAAACATTTTAAATCAAAAAAGCCCCAAATTTTGGGGCTTTTTTATGAAGTAAGATGAAATAAGTAAGTCGAAAGTTTAAAAGGCGTAAAGTCAAAAGAATTAACTTTAAGTAAAATAGCTTTAAATCAGATTGTTATATAATTTTATCCTGATTTTAAAATACGACATTATACCATGGTTATTACTTAGTTTAAGTGAAAGGATTATTTTTTATTACCCGTTTCTACTGGTTTTTTGTTTTTATGATGCATCATTCTTTTTTTCATTCCGTGATGTTTGTTCCCTTTCATTTCATCCCATTTTTTATATTGGTCTGCTGAAAGAATTTTTTTTATTCGTTTTTTCATCACAATTTGCTCATCTAACATTTGGCTTTTCTTAGCAAAAAGTTCGTCAGAAGTCGGTTGTTTTTTAGCTGAATCTTTAGTTGCTTTTCGTTCGGCCATTTTAGCTTCTCTTTTAGTACTTTGTTCCGCGATGATTGTACTCATTTCTTTTTGTTGTGAAGCATTCAAATCTAATTCCAGAGTCATCTTTTTTAACTGCAGTTGATTTCTTTGATCAGGAGTTAATTGCTCCATTTGAGCTCTTTCCGGTCTTGCTTCTTTTTCTTGTGCAAAGCTTGTCATTCCGACAACTAATAATGCAACGATAAATAATTTTTTCATTTGTTTTGTTTTAAGTTCTATGTATATAAGATAACAATAGACCTAAAAAGTTTAATCCTTAACAAAAAATTATCGTTTGATTTTAGGGTAGTAAAGGTTTAAATCATATTTAAAATCCTGATTTGGGATAGCTTTACTTATAATTAATGCGATAACTCAATCGTTAATTTGTTGTGAAATTCTAAAAAACTATCACTATGGTTTATTATTTGTTTTTTTGCACCCCTAAAACAGTAGTAATTTAACTCTAGACTCGATGGTAAAGACTATCAAAAAAAAGCTAAATATCGTAGTAAAAGAGTTAGATATGGTTTTGAAATCTAAATTTTATAGTACTTTAGCTAATTATAAAGCGACAAACAAAAACGAATAGCCATTGACGGAAATCGCTAAAAAAAGAGGAAGCTGGAATTTATAAAGGGATTAATTCCATTTGACTCTAAAACTAGGTTTTTGTTTTTCGTCTCGGAAAAAATAAACGAGATGTTGGTTTGCTCTTAACACTATTCAAATGATTACAGAAAGAAAACAATACCAATTATTCGGAAATATAATTTTTGAAAAAGTGACAATAGAAGCACCATTCAAAATCCCAAATCCAGTGCCTAATGAAGCTTGTTTTCTATACATGCTCGAAGGGCAAGTAGACTACAAAATGCAGCATCAAAGTATATCAGTACCCGTAAACGAAGCGGTTTTGCTCAAATGTGGTACTTACTTCAGTCAAATGAAAGGCAATACTCTTTCTAAAAAAAGTCAGATCGTATTTGTCCATTTTCATCCTGAAATACTCAAGAAAATTTATGAGACCGATCTGCCTAAGATTTTTCAGCAACCAAAATTAGTCGATCAAACTATTGATATAACCCAAATCAATAACGATTTTCTAATCCAAAAATACATAGAAGGCTTGCTTTTTTATTTTGACAATCCCACACTTATTAACGAAGATTTGTTAGTCATTAAATTAAAAGAAATAATTCTGCTTTTATGTCAAACCAAAAATGCGCCTGTTATTCAACAAATTTTATCTCAACTTTTTTCTCCTACTAGTTATACTTTTAAGCAAATTATAGAAAATAGTTTATACAATCCTATAAGTTCGGAAGAGTTGGCTCAAATGACCAACCTAAGTCTTTCATCATTCAAGAGAGAATTCAAAAAAAATTATGACGATAGTCCAGCCAATTATATTAGAAATAAAAAATTAGAAAAAGCAGCTGAACTTTTATTAATATCTGATGAACGCATTACAAACATTGCTTTCGATTGTGGTTTCAATGATTTAGCCAATTTTTCGACACTTTTTCACGAAAAATACAGTCAAACGCCATCAAATTTCCGTTTGAACCAATTACCCAAATAGTTGAACGAATTACAAAAGTCTAAGCTTCTTATTTGTTGCACCTTTGTAATGTTGAATAACAAATACTAATTAATATAAAACAAAAATTATGGCACATTTAAAATTAGAAAATAATCCAGTTTCTCCAATATCTCAAGCAATTTTTGACAACACTCAAAAAACATTAGGATTTGTACCTAATATGTACAAAGGCATGGGGCAAAATCCAGCGTTGTTAGATATCTATATTTATGGATACAACAGCTTTAGAGCCAATTCAGGTTTTAATTCTGTAGAACAAGAAGTTGTTTTTCTTTCGGTAGCTTATGAAAATAATTGTGAATATTGTACGGCTGCTCACAGTTTTATTGCCGATAAAATGTCAAAAGTACCCACTGAAGTAACCAATGCCATTCGCGATGGAAAAGAAGTGCCAGATCTAAAACTAGCCGCTTTATCAAAACTAACGCGTTCGCTTACTGCAAACCGCGGGAATGTTGCACAAGAAGAAGTTGATGCCTTTTTAGCCGCAGGATATACAGAAACGCATGTTTTAGGTATTATTGCCGGAATTGCGGTAAAAACAATTAGTAACTATTCTAATCACAACACAAATCCTGAATTAGATGATGCTTTTGCCGGAAGAGCTTGGAAAAAATAATCAGACATCTTTTTTAATTGCTAATGCAGTTACTCAATGTGTTGGCTTTTACCACAAGTCGTAAATGGATGAATTCCTTGGATAGTAACCATTGAAGTCCTATTTAAACTATATGACTATACGTTACTTGTATCAATGGCAAAAAAGTATATATTTGGGTCTGAATCAAAAAAGTAACTGCTATGAAATCCGCGATATCGGGTTAGATTGATGATTACTGCTTTAGAAACAACTTGGTATCAGTTACGGACAGTCATAAAAAATAATATTCTTTATAAAAAAGGAGCTTCAATTTGAAGCTCCTTTTTTATAAATATAGCTCTATAATACACTTAGGCTTTCAATCGACACGCTTTGCTGTCGCCATTTACCACAACTTCGGTCAATCCTAAAGAAGATAAATTTTTCATGGCTTTATCCCATTTTTTACCGCTCAGTTCCGATTTGATTTTTAGTAAACCAAAATCCATTTGGTTTTCATTGACTTTCAAAAGGTCAATAATCAATTTCTCATCGTCTTCCAATTCAATTTTAACTTGAGTTTTTTCTGGGCGCATTTGTGGGAACAACAACACTTCCTGGATAGAAGCATTATTTGTCAAATACATAATCAATCGATCCATTCCAATTCCCATTCCGGATGTTGGAGGCATTCCGTATTCTAATGCTCTCAAGAAATCTTCGTCAATTATTCCTGTGGCTTCATCATCTCCTTTTTCAGCCAATCTCATTTGGTCTTCAAAACGGGCTCTTTGGTCAATTGGGTCATTCAATTCAGAATAGGCGTTTGCCACTTCTTTTCCGCAAACCATCAATTCAAAACGTTCTGTCAATTCTGGATTGTCACGGTGTTGCTTGCAAAGCGGAGACATTTCCTTTGGGTAATCCGTGATGTAAGTAGGCTGAATGTAATTTCCTTCGCATTTCGCGCCAAAAATCTCATCAATCAGTTTCCCTTTCCCCATGGTTGCATCTACATCAATTCCCATTCCTCTGGCAGCATCAAATAACGCTGTTTCACTTTTTCCTGAAATATCAAATCCAGTAAAATGTTTGATAGAGTCCGTCATTGTCACTCTGGCGTAAGGCGCTTTAAAATTGATGGTATGTTCTCCAAAAGTAACTTCTGAGCTTCCATTTACGGCAATCGCGCAATGTTCTAAAAGGTCTTCGGCAAATTTCATCATCCAGTTGTAGTCTTTGTAGGCTACATATATTTCCATGGCAGTAAATTCTGGGTTGTGGGTACGGTCCATTCCTTCGTTACGAAAATTTTTCGAAAACTCATAAACCCCTTCAAAACCACCAACAATCAATCTTTTTAAGTATAATTCGTTCGCAATACGCATGTACAAAGGCATATCAAGCGAGTTGTGATGCGTGATAAAAGGACGCGCTGCAGCACCACCGGGAATTGGTTGCAAAACAGGCGTTTCTACTTCAAGATATCCTTTGTCATTAAAAAAAGAACGCATTGCATTGAACAATTTTGTTCTTTTGATAAACGTTTCTTTTACATGATCATTCACGGTCAAATCCACGTACCGACGACGGTATCTTTGTTCCGGATCAGCAAAAGCATCGTGTGTTTTACCATCAGCATCCGTTTTTACAACAGGAAGTGGTTTCAAGGCTTTGGCCAAAACCGTCAATCCATAAACATGAACCGAGATTTCTCCCACTTGCGTTTTGAAAACCGTTCCGCGAATCCCAATAAAATCGCCAATATCCAACAGTTTTTTGAAAACGACATTATACATGGTTTTCTCCTCATCTGTCGAAATATCATCTCTCGAAACATAGATTTGAATACGCCCTTCAGCATCTTTCAATTCGGCAAATGACGCCTTTCCCATGATACGCTTCCCCATCAAACGACCCGCTAAAACCACTTCCTTACCTTCGTATTTTGCAAAATCAGCTAGAATTTCGCTAGAATATGCGGTTGTAATAAATTCGGCTGCAGGATAAGGCTCAATACCTAAATTGCGTAATTCTGTAAGTGCTTCTCTACGTAATATTTCTTGTTCGGATAATGCCATTTTATGCTGATTTTAAGAGCGCAAAGATACTATATAAGTTTTAAAATTTAAAGTTTAAAATGTACCGTTTTTTGGAGCAGAATATTTTGTTTCTTCAAGACGATCCGTCCCGCTATTCGTTTTATCTTTTTTTCTTGTTCAAAAAAAAAACAAGAAAAAAAGGATGCCACTGCTATCGGGGCTATGCTACGACTTTTATTTTTTTAAATCAACATGAAAAATAGTACAAATAACATATATAGAAACCAATAAGTATTTTAAATTACCAAATGGAAAAACACGATTTACTGCTTTTAGTATTATTTTTGATCAGTTGCCAAGTAACAGAAACCATTTGTCTAAACCAAGACGGAACCGGAGAAATTGAAACAGAATTACTCCGCGATGAACATCGTTGTATGTAATTTATAGCTGAAAATCACTCCAAAGAAGACGTTTTTCTTGATACAACTTATGTTTTTAAAGATCTGATAACCAAAAATTCCGAGACGTTTTCCAAATTACCAGCATCCGAAAAAGCCATTTTTAAAAAAATTACTACGGTAAAAGTCCATAGTAAGAAAAGTTCCTTCGAGAAAGAATTTTGCATAATAATCAGTCAAAAATTTAATACAATAGCCGAAGTTGCTGATTTATACAAAACCGAAGAATAGGCGGATGATATAGAAAATAATTATGCATTGGTTGCCGAAGAACATTATTATAGTGTTAGCTTTACTTTTGATGGAAGTACTTTTAAAAGAATTGTCAAAATTACAGACGCAGTAGAATTAAAAAAGCAACAAGAAGAAATTGAAAGATTAAAAATACGCTTCCATAAATTTAAAGCCGTTCAAAATTTTATTTTGAAATATCATTTTCCTCGAAAAATAAAATCGGGTTCAAATATAAATTCAAAAATAAGCGATGACAAAAAAGCACTGGAAATGCAATTTCTAATCACAGATTGTTTAAAAACCCGGAGAGTATAAATCTTGAAGTTGTTTTGGAATAATAATATTGAACTTAAATAATCGCCTTATGGTCAAGTCGAGCGCAGTCGAGACTCATTTGGTTAGTCTCGACTGCGCTCAATTTGACAGAAATATGAGTTAATCCTTCAATGGTTTTTTCAAATCTTGTAGGTGACTTTTTTGGCGCATTGATAAAACATCGAAATTAGTTCAAGTCCGAGACTAATTATTTTTGATTCATAATTTTATATCATACCTGCAAGGTTTGAAAAAAAACCTTATAGGAAAAAACAGTAAACTCAAAACGTTGTACCTTTGTCATTCAAAAATAAGTGAACGAAATAGGATTGCTTCGTTCCTCGCAATGACACATGAATAAAAACATCCAACTTCAAGATTTAGGAACTAAAGGTTACAAAGAAACTTGGGAATACCAAGAAGAATTGTTCAAAGAAATAGTTGACTTAAAAATTAAAAATAGGAGAGAAGAAACGAGTTTACAAACACCCAATTATTTCCTTTTTGTAGCACATCCGCATGTATATACATTAGGCAAAAGTGGTGATTTAAGTAATTTACTTTTGTCTGAAAAACAATTGGAAGCTAAAGGAGCTACTTTTTATAAAATCAATCGTGGTGGCGATATTACCTATCACGGACCTGGACAAATCGTAGGGTATCCTATTATAGACTTAGAAAATTTTTTTACGGATATTCATAAATACCTACGGTTTCTGGAGGAAGCTATTATTCTTACCCTTGAAGAATATGGAATTGTTTGTGGCAGAAGCGAAGGCGAAACTGGCGTTTGGTTAGGCGCAGGAACACCATTTGCCAGAAAAATTTGTGCAATGGGCGTTCGCGCTTCCCGTTGGGTCACTATGCACGGATTTGCTTTAAACGTAAATGCTGATTTGGGTTATTTTGACAATATTATTCCCTGTGGGATTCGCGGTAAAGCCGTAACTTCTTTGAACGTAGAACTAGGCGTAGCCAAAGTGAATGAACAAGAAGTCAAAGAAAAAATCCTGAAACATTTTGCCATTCTTTTTGATGCCACTTTTGAGAAACCTGCACTCAAAAATCGTTACACGAGCCTGTAAGGCGAACTGGCGAAGCAATCTAAATTCAAAAATCAAAACAATACTGTTCCGGCAACAAATGAAATGTCATTCGGTGGTGTTTTGTAACCCCATATTTCCGAATGGCTTCCCGGTGTTCTTTGGTAGGATATCCTTTATTTTGTTTCCAATTGTACATTGGGAATTCCTCATGAATCCGATTCATATATTCATCCCGATACGTTTTTGCTAATACGGAAGCGGCGGCAATACTCATAAATTTTGAATCTCCTTTTATGATACTGGCATTCGGAATCGAATGTAGGATTTCAATTTCAGCATCGGTAAAAATCTTTCCTCCGCGATTTTTAATCCCTCCCTTAGGAATCAACGGACTATTTCCGTCTACAATAATGGATTCAGGTCTTGGATTTAGTTTTAAAATACTTTCCTGCATTGCTTTTATGGAGGCGTTCAAAATGTTTATTTGGTCAATAATCAACGGTTCCAGATGGGTTACGGCAAATGAAACACATTCTTGTTCTATAATAGGTTTTAATTTTTCTCTTATTTTCTCAGACAATTGTTTGCTGTCATTTAATAACTCATTTTGGAAATGCGCAGGTAGTATTACGGCTGCTGCAGTCACGGGGCCCGCCAGACAACCCCGACCGGCCTCATCAGTTCCGGTTTCTAAATATGGCGTTAAAAAAAAAGGACTTAACATTAAATTGATTTTGACAAAAATAAGATTTTTGAAGTGATTATCCGCAGTTTGTAGTGTCATAATAACTAAATTTCATTGGTATGTTTATTTTTTGAAGAGGAATGGTGTCAAAAACACAAAGTGTTAAATTTTATAAAAGCTTGTTTATTTAAAGAATTATTAAGATTTTTGTGAAATAACTAATTCAAAACAAATTAATATGAGATCAAAATTTAAATGGATTTTTACGTTGCTGTTGGCTTTGTCAATGCAATTTGTGTTCGCACAAGAAAAGACCGTTACAGGTGTAGTGTCTGATGCTACAGGACCTATTCCTGGAGTGAATGTTATTATTAAAGGAACAAATAGAAGCACACAAACAGATTTTGATGGTAAATATTCCATTAAAGGAAGTAATGGGGAAGTTTTAGTATTTTCATTTGTTGGTATGAAAGATATGACAGCAAATATTGGAGCTTCATCCACGGTTAACATTAAAATGTTACAAGCAGATAATGCCTTAGAAGAGGTTATTGTTGTAGGTTATGGTGTTCAGAAAAAGAAAGACCTTACTAGTTCGATTTCCTCCATTAGTGGAGAAGCTATAAAAGGTCTAATTACACCTAGTTTTGAAAGTCAATTAGCAGGAAGAGCTGCAGGTGTGCAAGTTACTACACAAAACGGGATTTTGGGTGTAGCGCCGAGGGTTAGAATTAGAGGTGTGGCTACCATTAATAGTGGTACTCAACCTTTGTATGTAGTGGATGGTTTACCAATTTACTCTGGAGATATTGGAGGTTCTGCTGACACCAATGGTTTGGCCGATATTAATCCTAACGATATAGAGTCTTTCGAAGTCTTGAAAGATGGTGCTGCGACTGCAATTTATGGTTCTAGAGCTGCAAACGGTGTGATTTTAATTACTACTAAAAGAGGTAAAAAAGGAACAATGAAAGTTTCTTATAGTAATGTTACTGGATTTGCTTCAGCAACAAAAAGATTTGATTTACTTAAAACTGCTGATTTTCTAGTTATTAATAACGAAAAAAGATTAAATGCTGGTCAAGCGGCTTGGGCAGCTGGAAGTAATTTTGATACTGATTGGCAAAGTCAGGTTTTGAATAAAGGTGCTGTTCAAACAGATCATTCTCTATCTTTTAGTGGAGGTTCTGACAAGACTAGATATTTCATGTCTTTAGGTTACTCTACTCAAGATGGTATTGCGAAGTCAAACAGTTTAGATCGTTATTCTCTTAGGTCAAATCTAGAACATGAAGTGACGTCATGGTTAACAGCCGGAGCTAACATTGGGGTTACCAAAACTAATACTTACGGATTGAATACAGGAAGGAACTCTATTTCAGGAAATATCTTTAGTGCAATAAGACAGTTGCCTAATACTTCTCCTTTTGATGCAACAAACCCAACAGGTTTTAACCTTAATGCATCCGGAAATATTGGTCAAGGTACAAATCTTACACAAGCCACGGATAATTTATCCAATATTAGCTTTGTATTAGCAAACAACAAGTTTGAATCTAAGGTAACTAGGATTATATCCAGTGCTTTTTTATCCGCTGATATCCTTAAAGGTTTAAATTATCGTTTCCAAATTGGAGTTGATAACGCTTCAACAAACGGATTTTTATATTGGAATCCATTACATGGTGATGGACGTGGAACTAATGGACGATTAAGTAATAATAATAATACTTTAACTCGTTGGAATGTTCAAAATGTTTTGTCCTACAATAAAACATTTAGTGATGATCACAATTTATCTTTGACAGCAGTTTATGAAGCTCAAAAAGAGAGAAATGAAGGTTTTTTTGGTACTGGTACCAATATAACTGATCCATTTTTTAATGAAAATGTGGTAACAGGGGCTTTTGGTACTCAAGAATCAGGGGGTGGTGTCAGCGAAGAAGGTATTATTTCTTATATTGGAAGAGCAAGTTATAATTATAAAGAAAAATATTTTGTTCAAGGTACTATAAGACGTGATGGACTATCGAAATTTAATTCAGATATTCGCTACCAAAGTTTTCCTGGTGTTTCTGGAGGTTGGAATATTGCGAATGAAAGTTTTATGGAAAATTTTAAAAGTGTCATTTCTCAATTCAAAATCAGAGGGTCTTACTCTTTAACGGGTAACACAAATGTGGGAAGAAGTAATTATCCTTATTTGAGTACATATTCTCCTTCATTTTATGGACCAAACAATGGTATCGCATTTACAACTTTTGCAAACAGAAATTTAAAATGGGAAACAAGTACTAAAATTGATTATGGAGTAGATTTGTCTTTATTTAATAATCGTTTGACTTTAAACTTTGATTATTTCAAGAATACCTCTGAAGATGTAGTACTTCAGTTTCCGATAGATCCTTCATTAGGCGTTCCAGGAAATGCAATAGATAGAAATGCTGCAAATGTATTAAACAAAGGGTATGAATTTGGAGTAGATTATAGTGTTATAAACACTAAAGATTTCAAGTGGAATGTCAATGCAAATTTAACCTTACAGAAAAATAAAGTTTACAATTTGCCAAATAATGGTGCAGATATCATTGGTGGAAGCTCAGGAGATATAAATATTCAGCCAAATATCATTATTCGGGAAGGTGAATCATTAAACTCACTTTATGGATTTACATATTGGGGTGTAAACGCTGCAAACGGTAATCCGGTCTATTATAAAGCTGATGGTAGCTTGGTTCAAGGAAATATCGCAACAGCTAATTACAAAGTATTTAATCCAGCCGATCCCACAAATGTATCCGTTGCATCGTCTTTAACACAAGCCGATAAAAAGATTCAGGGAAATTCACTTCCTACTTATTTTGGTGGATTTAATTCTAGAATGAGCTATAAGGATTTTGATTTTAGCTTCTTGATTCGTTTCAGTGGTGGAAACAAAGTTTTTAATGGTACTAGAAGAGATTTACTTAATTTAGGTTTAAGCAACAATAGCACAGAAATCCTTGGTAGATGGCAAAGTCCAACAAATCCTGGTGACGGAGTTACGCCTAGATTAGTTGCTAACCAAAATCCATTTATTAACCAAGCAAGTAATCTAACAACTCGTTTTGTAGAAGATGCAGACTTTATTAGTTTAGATAACATAAGTTTAGGGTATTCGTTTCCAAAAATTTTAACCGAAAAAATAAGCGTTGAAGGAGTGAGATTGTCAGCTCAGGTACAAAATTTATTTTTAATAACGAAATACAAAGGATTAGATCCAGAATTAGAAACTTCTGGAGTTGATTTAAACGGTACACCAAGAGCAAGAATTTTTTCAATTGGTATTAACGTAAATTTATAAAAAAATGAAAAAATACATAAAAATAGTAACTAGTGTAATGCTAGTAATGGGATTGTTTTCTTGTTCAGATGAGAAAATATTGGAACTAACTCCTATAAATGCGGTAGCGTCTGATGTTGCATTCACAACACCTACTTTGATAACGGCTTCAATGAACGGTATGTATAACGCGGCTTCGGTTGGTATTTTTAATAATACAGCAAACAATCCGAATAGTGGTCGAGGTTATATCTGGGGTGCAGCTTTTGTTCAGCAAGGAGATAATAGAGGAGAAGATGTAATTAATTTAGCCGGATTTTATCAGTTAACATATACAGGTACATACGATGCTGGTACGGCAAACAACACCTATTATTTTGTTGATGGTTACCGATTAATTAACAGATGTAATCTAATTATTGAAGGTGTAACTGATGCTGTAAGTAAAAATGTTATTACAGCTCAGCTTGGAAATAGTTACATAGCGGAGGCAAGATTTTTAAGAGCAATAACACATTTTGAAATGTTGAATTATTTCGCAAGGCCTTACAATTTTACTGTCGGTGCTAGTCACCCCGGTCTACCATACAGAGAGGTAGGTGTTGATACTGACGCGGAAGTAGAGAGCGAAAAAGCGCAAGGAAGAAATTCAGTAGCGGAGTGCTATGCTAAAGTTTTAGCTGATTTGAATTTTGCTGAGAGCAACCTCATTGGTACTAATAAATTTAGAGCAACAAAAGAAGCTGCTATCGCTTTTAAAACTAGAGTGTATCTGCAAAAAAGAGATTGGGATAATGTTGTAGTTGAAGGGTCGAAATTATCTGCTCTTTCTTTAGCTCCAACTCCAGCCGGTGCTTTTACGTTAGGTACGAATGTTGAAACTATTTTTTCAATTCAACATGGTGCCACAGCTGGTCAAAACCCTGGTGTCAACGGTTCACTTGCGTCAATGTATAAAAATAGAGCTTTAATTTGTATTAGTCCAATCATTTGGAGAGACGCGATGTGGTTAAATGATGATAAAAGAAGAGAGAATGGTGTGATGACAACGATCAATGCGGGTAATGTTTTAACAAACAAATATACTGATATTACAAATTCAACTGATCCCGCTCCAGTAATTCGTTTCGCAGAAGTACTTTTGAATATGGCAGAAGCTAATGCTAGAAAAACTTCGCCGGATTTAACATCAGCTTTGACACAGTTGAATAGAGTAAGAAATAGATCATTAGCTGTTCCATCTACTCAAACTTATACTACAGCAAGTTTTGCAACAGCAAAAGATTTAGTTGGTGCAATATTAAAAGAACGCAGAATAGAATTTATTTGTGAAGGAAGAAGATGGTCAGATATTCACAGATTACAAGGGGATGATTTGTTTCCAATTGATGGAATTCCTTCTAAATTAGCTAATGGTAATCCTCCTGCTGGTTCATTTACTTTGGGAACACCGTATACAGGCCCAAGAACAAATGCTGCGATCCCAGGAAGTGATTTTAGGTTCTTATGGCCAATACCATTATTGGTAACAACAACTAATAAAATTTTAGCTGCTCAGCAAAATCCAGGCTGGTAATGTAGATTCATATTTTAACAAGAGAGAGCCTTCCCCAGTCATTTTGATTGTGGAAGGTTTTTTTATTTAATGATTTTTAGTATTTCAGCGTTATAAAGGTAAAAATTCATGGCTTATTTGATAAGAAAATTCATTGAGTTATACCAAACGAAAATATAATATAGAAATAGTACTAAATACGGTAGGTGATTTTAACTAAGTTAACTTATGTTTTCAAGATGAAGCTCGTTTTGGTTTGTTCACTCAAAATGAAAAATCTGTTACTGATATTAAAGTTTGACCAATTTGTCTTTTCAATAAGTTTTTAAATCAACTTTTCTGTTTGGTTTTTCTAATGGGTTGTCAAGTTTACTATGTCGAGTGTCTTGATAAAAAATACTTGATTTTTGTGTCTTTTGAACTGTTTCAGGCATACAAGATTCAAATAGTCTCATGTTTAAAGAATAGTTTCAGTTTTTGGACCTAATAATTGTTGATAATTAAATCCGCTCCAGTTTCTAAATATGGCGTTAAAAAAAAGGACTTAACATTAAATTAATTTTGACAAAAATATAATTTTTGAAGTGATTATCTGCAGTTTGTTGTGCCATAATAACTAAATTTCATTGGTATGTTTATTTTTTGAAAAGGAATGGTGTCAAAAATATAATATGTTAAATTTTATAAAAGCTTGTTTCTTTAAGAAATTATTAAGAAATTTGTAAAATAACTAATTCAAAAAACAAATTTAATATGAGATCAAAATTCAAATGGATTTTTTCGTTGCTGTTGGCTTTGTCAATGCAATTTGTGTTCGCACAAGAGAAAACTGTTACAGGTGTAGTGTCTGATGCCACGGGATCCTTACCTGGTGTAAATGTTTTAATTAAAGGTACAAGCACAGGAGTACAAACCAACTTTGATGGTAAATATTCTATTAAAGCAAAAACAGGCGATGTGCTGGTTTTCTCGTTCGTGGGGATGAGCCAATCGTCAAAAACAGTTGGTGCTGCAAGTACCATCAACGTATCGATGCAAGATGATGCTAAGATGTTAGCTGAGGTAGTTGTTCAAGGGTATAGAACAGTAACTAAAAAGATGGCTGTTGTATCAGATGCGACTGTTTCTAGTAAAACAATTGAAAACAGACCTAATGCAAATGCGATTAATACACTTCAAGGTCAATTAGCGGGGGTTAATATCACTGCTAGTACTGGTCAACCAGGAGCAAAATCAACAGTTGTTATTAGAGGGGTAGGAACGATTACAGGAAACTCAGATCCATTATATGTGATTGATGGTTTTCCTTCTAACAGTGACAACTTCCGTTCTATTAACCCTAATGACATTGAGTCTACATCTGTACTTAAAGATGCTGCGGCAATTGCTGAGTATGGTAACAGAGGATCAAATGGTGTTATAGTTATTAAAACTAAAAGAGCTAAGTTTGGTGAGTCTAAAACTACATTTAGAGCAAGCTCTCAGTATGGTGTTGGAGAATTGCAAAAACCAAAATACAGTTACGCTAACTCTAAACAGTTATTGAAGATTGAGAAAAATTTTGGTTCTGGTTTGGGAGCTACGTTAACCGATGCACAAATTGCAGCGTATGATATCAATACGGACTGGGTTGATTATTTCTTTACTCAATCAAATACAACTTCACATACCATAGCTGTAGAAAACAGTAGTCAAAATGTTAGTTCTTATACCTCTTTGGGTTATTTTGAGCAGCAAGGTATTTTAGCTACTACTGGTTTAAAAAGATTTACATTAAGAAATAATGTTAATGGTAGATCTACAAATGAAAAGTTTAAATATCAAGTTAATACTGCATTTGGTTTCAGTAAAAACAATGAAGCGACTTCTTTAGGTGACGGTGCTATTAATAGAAATTATGTTTTAGGTGCTTTTTTATCAGCTCCTTATGTTTCTCCAAGTATTTATACTGGCCCTCGTTCAGCATTGGATTATTACAATAATACTCCGGGTTTATTGGCTACTCCTATTATGTTAGTAGATAAACTACAACAGTACAAAAATCAAACGGATGAAGTACGTATTGATGTTGCTACAGATTTCTCGTATGACATCACAAAAGATTTAACAGTACGTAGTAGATTAAATGGTCAATTGTTAGACACTAGATTTTTTCAATCAGAGTTTCCAAACTCTTTCAATGCATTATTGTTTCAAGCTGCAGGTCAAACTTTTACCGGTTTTGAGGATATAAACTCAAGAAGAGAGTGGTATTTTAACAATTTATGGCAAATCAATTATGGTAAAACGTTAGGAGATCATACTTTCAATGTGAATGCGAACATGGAATACAATCACTCTCGTTTGTATACTAATAACATTAGACAAAGAGGTCTAATAGAAGGTGTTTTCGTTCCTAATACAGGAGCTGGTTATGCTGCTGATACTGGTACTAATGATTTTTATGTACCGGGAATTTCAGCGCGTAACAATAGAAATGATTTGATTTCTTATTTTGGTTCATTTGATTATGACTTCAAGGGTAAATATGGTATTGTTGGATCTGTTAGAACAGATGGTTCTTCAAGATTTGTTGACCAAAAACAATGGGGTACTTTCTATTCTGTAGGAGGTAGATGGAATATTGACGAAGAAGCATTTATGGATGATGTGTCTTTTATAGATGTATTAAAATTAAGAGGATCTTACGGTACAGTAGGGAATCAAAGAGTTGTACCAGGAGATATTTATCAAGGTATTAATCCCCCTCGTTTTACTGACATATATAGTATTGCGAATAACGCTTATAATGGTGGAACAGGTTATGCAATTAATTTTGGTTATCCTGATTTACAATGGGAAATAACTACACAATGGAATGCTGGTTTAGATTTCGAAATGTTTAAAGGAAGACTTAGAGGAGCAGCTGATTATTACAATAGAGCAACAACTAAATTGTTTTTAGAAAATCCGATTACTTCAACTTCGGGTGCAGCAACTTTAACTCAAAATACTGATGTAACTGTTACTAACAAAGGTTTAGAGTTAAACTTGTCTTATGATATCATTAGAAATCAAGAGAAAGAAATATCTTTAACAGTTAAAGCTAACGGTTCACTTAACACAAATATTGTATCTGATGTTACAGGTGCTGGACAAATTTTTGCAGGTAGTGGTCTTTATGTTAGTGAGAATGGTGGTGGTATTAACGAACCTTTTGTTTATAAATATTTAGGAGTAAATCCAGTAAACGGAAACTTATTATTTGAAGATGCAGCAGGAAATCCAACAGAAGCTCCGGTTCAAGCTGATAAAAGAAGAGCAGGTGTGAATAATTTACCAAAGTATCAGGGTGGTTTTGGTTTTGATTTCAGTATCAAAGGATTTTATGCATCCACATTATTTACTTTCGCGTACGATGTGGCTCGATTTGATTATGATTTAAGTAACTTGTATTCTGTAGGCAATATTGGACAGTTTAATGTTACAGATGATTTATTAAATGCTTGGACTCCAACAAATACAAATACTGATGTTCCAAGATTAAATGCAAGCAATCTTGGTTTGAGTGGTAATTCTGATCGTTTTCTTAGAGATGCTTCTTATATTCGTATGAGAAACGTTCAAGTGGGATACAATGTTCCTCAAAAATTCTTAAAGGGTACTTTTATGACTGCTGTGTCATTCTCTCTACAAGGAGAAAACTTATTGACATTCTCTAAATGGAAAGGGTTTGATGTTGAAAGTAGTAGAACTGCAGATGTTTATCAGTATCCAACACCAAGATTGTACACTTTCGGTGTAGATGTTAAATTTTAATTAAAGAGAAATTATGAAGAAAATATTTGGAATATTAATAGTATCATTGGCACTTTTTGTTTCGTGTACAAATGATTTGTTAGAGCCTTTCACGCCCGGTTCTCTTACCGAAGAAATCGCTGTAACTAAGAGTAGTGATTTAGTTAATTTGGTAAATTCATCAATGAATTTAATGACTAATAGAGCAGAATATGTTTTTAGTTCTATTTTTACTGATGAAGCTGCGCCCGGATTTAATAATGGTGGTCAGGGAATTACTGAAGATTATGTTTTTTTAATGAATGTTGATAATGAATCTGCTCGATTAATTTGGCAATCTCAATACTTCGGTTTAGCAAGAGTTAATCGTGTTCTTACTTTTGCTGATAAAGTGGTTGCTACTAGTCCTGCTGATCAGCAGCTTATTAATAGGTCTAAAGCGGAAGCTTTAGTGTTAAGAGCATTAGCACACATTAAGATATTATCTTATTTTTCTCCAAACCCTAAGGATGATGCTGCGTTAGCTGGAGTTTTAGCGGACAGAATTATACTTACTACGGATAAGCCAGAAAGAACTACCAATGCTAAGTTCTATGCTTTAATTCATGCTGATTTAGATGCTGCAATTGCTATTTTTAATGTTAATACAGCTACAGCGTATGCTAACAAAACGTATTATCCTTCTAAAGTTTTAGCTCAAGCGCTTAAAGCTCGTGCTTTTGCACTTAAAGGAGATTATCCTAATGCAGAAATTTTTGCAAGTACTGTGATTAATACATCAGGAATTACATTAGCTAATACGCAGAATCAATATAATAATGTTTTCCATACGCACAATGAGACTGCAAATACAGAAGTTATTTTCAGATTCAGAAGGACCGTTCAGCAAAATGTTCAAACTACCAACCTAAATAATGGTTGGGTATCTGTTGCTAATAGAAGAAATGGTTCTCCATTTTATGAAGTGAGTAGAGCTTTATATAACAAACTTACTGCAGTTCCAAATGATTTTAGACTTAACACTATCGTTCATTTAACAGGTACTAGTCCATCTTTAATTGATCCTAACTACGCTACTGCAACGGATGTTAGAAACAGTGATATTATTGTTTTACAAAAACACGGTGGTCAATCTGCAGTTACGGCAGCAAATGGTTTCAATCCAGATTTCATGGTGTCTAGACTGTCAGAAATGTACTTCATTAGAGCAGAGGCGAGAGTTGCTGCTGGTGATTTAGTTGGTGTTGGTACGAATTTGAAAGCAATATTAGATGCTCGTTTCCCAACGGCTCAAGCTGCTCCTGTATTTGCAAATCCGCAAGCTGCATGGAAAGGTATCTTGGACGAAAGAAGAAAGGAATTATCTTTTGAAGGTTTTAGATTTATTGATTTAAAGCGTATTGGTACTCTTGCAGGTGCTGGTTTAGATAGAGATGCAGCTGAGTACGCATCAAGTGCTTGGAATTTTCCAGCGGGTAATCCATCTAACTTGCCTTTAAGTAGTTTTAAATTTGCTTTGCCAATCCCACAAGCTGAGGTAAATGGTAATTCTGATATACAGCAAAACGACGGTTACTAATCATAGAATGTCTTAATAGACAGTACTGATTTTTTAATCAGAATATTTTATCAAAGTTGCAAGATTTATTTTTTGCAACTTTTTTTTATGGTTATATGTATATGATATAATTGGTGTTTTTCATTCAATGTATATACGATGTTAATAGTTCCTGTAAAATCAATAAATCATTACTCCAACTAATCCATTATTTTGAATGAGAGCAATTAAATTAATACCAAACGAAAATGTAATATATACCAATTTTGATAATTGTTTTTTATTTTATTTTACATTTGGGCTATACTATTAAAGTAATTATGGCAGATGCGAATATTTTGGTAATTAAAGAAACCGAAAAAGAAATAATAAAACGGCTCAAACAATCTATTCCATTTATTGGGCAACGTTTGAGAGTTCTTCTGATTTTGTAGCAAAACGAAAAAGCAGGGATTTCTAAACGTGAGGTCGCTAAATTAGCGGGGGTTCACCCTAATAGCGTTCAGAATTGGAGAACATTGTACCTTAATGTTGGAATTGAGGGTTTGATGAAGCATTAAAAAACAGGTTTTAAGCCATCGGCTTTTAATGCTATTGAACGCAATATGTTTGAAGCAAAACTCAACGACTCTAAAAATGGACTTCAAGGCTATGTTGAGCTTAAAGATTGATTGAAAAGGAATCAGAAAAGACTTTCAATTACAACACCTTGCTTTATTACTGCATCAGAAATTTTAAATCAAGTGTAAAAGTAGCCCGTAAAAGTCATGTCAAAAAAGACGAAGATTAGGGAATCTCTTTTAAAAAGACTTCGGGCGAATCTGTCAAGAAATAGCACTAAATTCGGTTGGTGACTTTAACTCTGTAAACTTATATTTTCAAGATGAACTGCGAAGCAATCACGAAAACCAAAGTTTAAATAAAGAATGAGTAATCACGTTTTGGTTTGTTTACTCGAAATGGAAAATCAGTTACTGCTATTAGTGTTAAACCGATTTGTACTTTTCAACAAGTTTTTAAATCAACTTGGCTTTCTGGAGCTTTTTCACCCATAACTGGGGATCATTTTCAATTAATACTCCCGCATTGCAATGCTGATAATTTTCAAGTTTTTCTAAATAATTTCTCAAAAGAAAATCCGAGAGAACTCAAAATAATGGTACTGGATAATGGAAGGTTTCATAAGGCTAAAAGATTAATCATTCCTGAAAATATTGTTTTGGCTTTTCTGCCACCATATTCTCCAGAACTTAATCCCGCTGAAAAAATGTGGGCAAAATACAAACGTGAGTTTTCTAATAAATTTTATAATTCATTGGAAGATGTAGAAGATTTTATTACTAATATCGTAAAAAATACAACTAAAAATGAAGTAATGAGTATCTGTGGATATAGCTATGTGTTTTTGAATGCAAACCCTACTATTCAACAAAATGCAGGATATTAATTAAATTAGTATTCCCTATAGAAACCGGCTTTATGCCGGTTTTTTTATGTCTTTTGGTTTTCTTGACGTTTGATTTTCATCTCTTTTTATAGGATGATTTAGTTGCGATTTCTGTAATATCAAGAAAAACCAGTGTACATTAGGTGCTATTATTAAACCCCGTACAATTATCCCACACAAAAGCATTCCTTTGGGAACTTCAAAGAAATACAAACGATCAGGCATCTGGTACAAATGACAATAAAGGATTCTTTTTTTTCAAAAAGAAGTATTGATAAATATATTTGAATGAATATTGTGTCAAATGAACAGATGATTTCACTAACTCTATTTTCTGTTAGTAGCCAAAATAGTGACGTCAAAGGCGCATTGAGCTTAAACTATTCTTTTAAGGTACTTTTGTTTTCATATTTATTTCAGTGACGAATTACATGTTTTTTTAAAATTTTAAAAAACCATTAAATTGGTAGTTAAAAAATTTTAATATTTGTTTAGAATAATTCAGGTATAGTAAATTAAGATGTTACAATAGTGTAGGAATTCTTTTTTTATTTTGGATGGCCAGTCGCACTAAAATAATTCCGCTGGTTACCATTAAGGGTAAAACTATTACTAAATGTGCTTTGTTGATTATCAAAAAGAAATAGAGTACAACCGAGAGCAGATTAAATAAAACCAAATTATAGATCCCTTTTTGGCTCTTTTTCCAATAAAAATACAATAACCCTATTAAGGTTGGGTTAAACAACAAAATATTGTAGTTGTAACCCAGCTCAAGATGATCTGAATAAAACCCAATAAACGTAAAGAATAGTCCTATTGTTGCCATTAGAATAAGGTACAACAAATTGATACCCTTTTTGTTTATAAAAATGATTAGAGCAAGCAGTAAAAAATAGGTATACGGATTGTTCCACCAAGAGAAGGGAACTTCATTTTTGAATTCGATTATGGTTTTGTTTTCCGGTGCCAGCGGTCGGTTTTGAAAAAAAACTTTTTTTAGGCTTTTTTGCAATTCAAAGGGAAGAAATAATTGCGTGCCTAATTGATCTACTTTTTTTCCAAAAATGATACTTGTTCCTAGTTTCTCATAAAAATGACCGTCAAAATACGGACACAAAATAGTTCTGTAGGTGAGGTCAGTATCAGCATTTTTTACAATAGCGGTTGTGTCTAGTGTTTTGTTGATAATGGCAACAACCATCGAGGTGCAGTTTTTATCGATAAACTTATAGGTGTAATAACTTTCTCCTGATGCTAAGGATGTATTGAGGTTGTCAAACAGTTTTTGTTTTAAATGTTTAGGAATATTCAGCTCCTGCTCATAAACAGATCTTCTTTCGTACTGATATTGATTGATGAAATCTGGATAGGAATTTGCTACAGCAAAATACTGTAGGTCTCCTTTTATAAATTTCATCACGAAATTAGGGGTGTTAAAATCAAAAGCTCCATAATTATATACCACATCAATTGCATTTATTGTATCCTGAACGCGAATTGCCGTGTGGCCAAAAAGAGAATACGATTCATTGCCTGTTCCACAGGTTAGTACACTGATCTTCGTGTTTTTTGATAATTGGATGTTTTGTCCAAAACTACACGGTGCCGTTAAAAATAAAAACAGGAAGAAAATTATTTTTTTGAAAGAAGAGGTTTGCATTCGTTAGCTTTTAAAGGGTAATAGGGCGCTTATGTATTTAAAAAATAAATTTGCGTCCGCACTGATTGTATTTGTTTTCCAAAGATACTCAAAGAAACAAAAATGAAGCAGAAAGTTTGGTGGTTAAAATCAGAATTCATGTTTTGTAACGTATCGTGAACTTTTAAAAAATGGAATCAGAATCCACAGCATTATTTGATTATAAAGGTTCTGTTAAATTAATTTCGGAACATTCCCAAATCTACTTTCACCGAAAAAATATTTGAGTATAAAGCGGTACTTTGATTGCCTAAATCGGTCAATGCATAGTCAATCTGAATGCCTTTGTATTTAAATCCCAAGCCAATATTAGGTTGGAAACCTACTCTTTCCGTCTGATCTAATTGCTGTACATTCTGAAAATTACCCACTCCGGCACGAACGAAGACCAAATCAGTGTAGCCAAATTCCAGTCCTAAAGCGGGATCAATACTTATAAAATTAGTTGCAATTAAATCATTGGTTCTGGCAAAGCGCATATTCACATTGGCTGCAGCCTGAATGCTGTAATCATACCGAATGATGAACCTTTTAGCAATACCCAATTGTGCTTTTGGGGCAGTAATTTCAGTGCTTTCCGGTAATTCTTGATTTTCTTCAGGAATGGCACCAGCAATTTTTTTATATTCGTCTTCGTCAATATTCCACACGTTATACGTCGTTGTAATGTCGCGGAGCATTAGCCCAAATTGCCAGTTGTTTTTTTCGAATTGGATTCCGGCATCAAAACCAAATCCCCAAGAATTAGCAAATTTCCCGATGATTCGGCGAATCACTTTAGCGCTTATACCATATTGAAATCCGGGAACGGGTAGTTTTCTGGCATAGGAAAAGGTAAATCCATAATCAGCCGTAGAGAAAAGACTGATTCGGTTGTAGTCAATATTACCCTGACTATCGATTAATTCAGTGGTGTTTAATATATCATCAACTCCAAAACGTATTAATGAAATGCCCCAAGCACTGTGATCATCAATTGGGCTGGCGTAGGCCAAGTAATCGTATTGGGCAATATTTGCAAAATAATTAGCATGCATTACTGAAACCTGATGGTCTTCCAGTTGAATCAGGCCAGCGGGATTCCAATATCCTGAATTGACATCTCTGGTTGAAGCCACGACAGTATTTGACATGCCCAATGCAGCCGCATCAACCCCGATATTCATGAATTCATTGGAGTATTTTCTAACCGCTTGGCCATACGTGAGGGTGCTTGCCAAGAGGATTGCTACTAAAAAGCTTTTTTTTAAGGGCATCATTTTTACGAACTAAAAGTCTGTTTAATTTTTATCAAAAATATAATTTTTTACTGAGGATATTTCATTTTGCTGTTGAATTTAGTATTGCGGATCAATTTAGTGTGGATTAGTCCTGAATTTATTGGATCTTCTAGTTCCTTGAGCTGAAAAATTTATGGGTAACAATGGTCGTAAAGAATTAAACTAACACGCGGATAGTACTTGAAAAGTTTGTTTTTATTCATTTTTTTAGAATCATAGTAAATTACAAAAGGAAGAATACCTTTTTTACAGCTGTAGTTTGAATTATTTGTACATAATTTAGAAATGGCTCTTTCAGAGTTTTGAGTCCTTAAAAAGCTACTTGGCTGTAGCGGTTTAAATCTCTATTACAAAACGTACTTTTCATTCACTTATTATGTTAAATTTGCCATCTTTGTGTACTTAAACTTTATTATGATGACTATTAAAAAGCATATCCCGAATTTAATTACGTTACTGAATCTTTTTTGTGGGTGCATTGCGCTGGTATTTGCTTTTAATAAAGATTTTGAAATGGCCTTTTATTTTGTTTGTCTGGGTATATTTTTGGACTTTTTTGATGGTTTTTTTGCCCGATTATTCAGGGTGTCAAGTCCGCTTGGCTTGCAGTTGGATTCTTTGGCAGATATGGTGACCAGCGGAGTTGTCCCGGGTTTAGTGATGTTTCAAATGATGATTAGTCATGCAACAACTGCACCAGCAGGTTATTTGCAGTTTTTCCCTTATTTGGGTTTTGTAATTGCGTTGGGCTCTTGTTATCGTTTGGCTAATTTTAATATCGATACCCGTCAAACAGATTCTTTTATTGGTTTGCCAACGCCTGCCAATGCACTGTTTATTCTGAGTCTGCCGTTGGTTTTGAAATATACCGATTCTATATTTATTGTTGAACTATTGACCAACCCATGGTTTTTATTAGTGCTAACCGTATTGAGCGCCTTTATGCTAAATGCGGAAATTCCGTTATTTTCTCTGAAAATCAAGAAGTTCAGTTTCAAAGAAAACACCCTTCAAATTGTCTTTTTGATCTGTGCTTTTCTATTGTTGGTTTTCTTTCGCTATTTAGGAATTCCATTACTGATACTGTTTTATGTTTTACTGTCGGTTTTGAATAATAAAGTAGTCAAAAAGTAATTTTTGAATGAGAAAACAAACCGTACGAAGAAAAACTACCCTTGTCCGTAAACATAAGAAGAAAGCAACTGTTTTCTCCGGAAAGTTTTTACGCTATTCTATTGGTACTCTTTTAGTAGCACTGATGGCTGCTGTTGGATATCATTATAGAGATGGTTTAGCGTACTATTTTAGTTTTAAATCGGATAAAATTCTACAAGAAGAAACCGAAGCCAAGCGCATTTCTGATGTTCGAAATTTTCAGGTTTTAGAAAAGCACGAAGGAAAAAGTATCGGTTTAGATGTTTCAGAATACCAAGGTAAAATCAGATGGACTTATGTGGATACTTTAGAAAATAAATATCCACTACATTTTGTGTTTATTCGCGCTACGGTTGGGAAAGACCGGAAAGACCGAAATTTTGAGCGGAACTGGCTGGGTGCCAAAGAAAATAAAATGATTAGAGGCGCCTATCATTATTATCGTCCTAACGAAAATTCAATTGAACAAGCCCAACTTTTTATCAAAACCGTCACCCTTCAAAAGGGAGATTTACCGCCTGTTTTGGATATTGAAAAATTACCTAAAAACCAGTCGATTGAAAATCTTAAATTAGGCTTGAAAAGGTGGTTAAATACTGTAGAATCCCATTACGGAGTAAAGCCTATTATCTATACCGGCGAGCGCTATTACGATGATTTTTTGAAAGAGGAATTCGGCGATTATCTTTTTTGGATAGCCAATTATAATTTTTACAGGGAGGAAATAGCCAAAGACTGGTTGTTTTGGCAATTTACGGAGAAAGCTTCTGTTCCAGGAATAAATGGCAATGTAGATGTCAATATTTACAATGGAGATTTGGAGCAGTTGCGGTATATTACTTTAGAGTAGATTTTTAGTTGCGGTTTTCGGTCTCAGTTTTCAGATTAAGAAATGGTAGTATCTTAATGCTTTAGGTGACTTCTAGTAATGTATTGATTTCAATTTTTAACTTTGGAAGATGATTGGTAAGTATTGCCCAAATAGTCTCATCCGATATGTTATCGTAGGCATGAATTACTTGGTTTCTTAATCCAACAATTGCAGTAGCATCGGTAATTTTTAATGTATTAGAATGATCACTTTTTAATATTCTATTTATGGCTTCTCCAATGATTTCAAGATTCCGTTCAACGGCTCTTTTTCTCATTAAATTTTTTCTGTATTCAAAAAAATCCATCTTTTCATCAATAAAATAACTGTTTATCTCATCAATGGATACTTTAACATCATAAAGCCACTTAAGGATTTTTTTATCCATAAATTAATTGTTTGTTTTCTTCAATAGAACTAATTAAGTAGGGGTTTTTTAAAGTTTGTTCTTCTACTAAATCAATTTCTCTTTGCAGTAAATGTTTAAGTTTAGTTTTAAGATCAATGTAGTTTAAGAAGTATAATTTAAGGTCAAAAGATTTAAATTTCACTAAGAAATCAATGTCACTTTCTTCATTAAATTTGGTTGTAGTAGCAGAACCAAAAAGATATAATTTTTCAACATTATGTGTTTTACATAATCTTTTTATCATTTCTTTATTTTGGTTTATTAAAATCATATAACAAAGATATAAGTTTTTTGCATTGTAAGTATATGAAAAATGATGATTTTATCTTAGTTTCCATTTTCCATTTTTTAACTGAATATTAAAAAAAGGCGATTTTTCTAAAACTCCAACTTTCTTTTTCGAAGCTCGAAATTTTGCCCCAGATACACGCGACGTACCATTTCATCCTCAACTAATTCTTCTGGAATTCCGGCTTTAAGGATGCCACCTTCAAACATCAGGTAGGTTTTATCAGTGATGGCTAAGGTCTCCTGAACGTTGTGATCTGTAATAAGAATTCCGATATTTTTATTTTTTAATTGCGCTACAATTCGCTGAATGTCTTCAACGGCAACAGGATCGACACCGGCAAATGGTTCATCTAATAAAATGAATTTTGGATCTGTAGCCAGACAACGGGCTATTTCAGTTCTGCGGCGTTCACCGCCGGAAAGTAAATCCCCACGATTGGTTCTAATGTGTTCTAAACTAAACTCATCAATTAAACTTTCCATTTTTGCTTCTTGTTCCGCTTTGGATAATTTTGTCAATTGCAAAACACTTAATATATTGTCTTCGATGCTTAATTTTCTAAAAACGGAAGCTTCTTGAGCTAAATAACCAATTCCCTGCTGTGCTCTTTTATACATCGGGTAATCTGTGATGTTCAAATCATCTAGGAATATATTTCCGGAATTGGGTTTTACTAATCCCACAATCATGTAAAATGAAGTTGTCTTTCCGGCACCGTTAGGCCCCAAGAGTCCAACGATTTCGCCTTGATTTACCTCTACCGAAATGCCTTTGACAACACTGCGTCCTTTGTAGGTTTTGATTAGATTTTCGGCTCGTAATTTCATTTTTTTTGGTTTAATCGTTTAACGCATCAATCGTTTAATTGTTTAATCGTCAAATAAACGAATAAACAATTAAACGATAGAACTTCTTAACAAATTATTTTGTTGCGGTTTCCTCCAGTGCTTCCCAGAACTCATAGGCTCTGCGCAAATGAGGCACAACAATAGTTCCGCCAACAAGTGTAGCAATTCCCATCGCCTCCATCATTTCTTCTTTGGTGACACCTTCTTTGAAGCTCGTCTCCAAATGGTATTTTACGCAATCATCGCAGCGTAAAACGGCTGAAGCAACAAGGCCTAAAAGCTCTTTTGTTTTTACATCCAAAGCGCCTGGAGCATACGCATTGGTATCCAAATTAAAAATTCGCTTTACAATTTTATTATTGTCTGCCAATAATTTTTCGTTCATTTTCGAACGGTACTCGTTGAATTCATTTATGATATCAGCCATTTACTTTTTTTTGATTTTTTACAACTATTTTCGATATTAAGATACTTGCTTCATAGATTAACAACATCGGGATGGTTACAATTATTTGACTCACCACATCCGGAGGCGTTACAATTGCCGCTACTATAAGGATGATGACTACGGCATATTTCCAGTATTTCCTCAAAAATTCAGGGGTTACCAAGCCTAATTTAGTCAGGAAATAGATAATTATTGGTAATTCAAAAAACAATCCGCAAGCGATAACACTGGTTTTTACCATCCCAATGTAGGAATCAACGCTAAACTGATTTTTTACTACATCACTTATGGTAAATGTAGCAAAAAAGTTCATCGACATGGGGACAATTACGAAATAACCAAAAAGGACACCCATGAAAAAGAGCAAGGAGGAGGTGATCACAAAAAGCTTTGCGTGTTTTTTTTCGGTTTCATACAATGCTGGGCTTATAAATTTCCAGATTTCCCATAATACAAAAGGAAATCCCAATATAAAACCGGCGGTGATACAGGTCCAGATCAATACATTGATCTGTCCTTCCATATTGGTGTTTTGAATGATAAAAGCCATTTCGGTTACGCAAATACTATCAGCAAAACCCAAATAATGTGATAAATCACAAAAAGCACGGTAGGTAATAAAATTTGGATTGGTTGGTCCAAAGATGATAACGTCAAAAATATAGTCACTGATAAAAAATGTAACAGTGGCCAGGATTAATATAGCCACAGTACTTCGAACTAATAACCATCTTAATTCTTCAAGATGATCTAAAAAGGACATTTCGTTTAAGTTTTTCTTTGCCATTATAGTATTCCTTCTTTTAAAATGTCGTGTATATGTAAGACTCCTTTGTATTCGCCATGATCAACCACTACTAATTGGGTGATAGAAAAATCTTCCATTATGTTGAATGCCTCAACTACCATAGCTTCCGAAGAAGTCATTTTTGGGTTTTTTGTCATAATATCTTTTGCGGTTAAATCAGTGAAATTATCTCGTTCATTGAGCATTCTTCTTATATCTCCGTCCGTAATGATTCCGATTACCTTATGCTGATCTACAACTGCAGTGACGCCAAGACGCTTTTCTGAAATTTCGAAAATAACTTTCTTGATTGAAGCATCCGGAGTAACCATCGGTTTGAGACTGTGCTCTAACATATCTTTCACTTTGAGCAATAATTTTTTTCCTAATGCGCCCCCAGGATGGTAGACTGCAAAATCTTCCGGTTTGAAATCGCGCATTTCCATCAGGCAAACCGCAAGTGCATCTCCCATGACAAGTTGTGCGGTAGTGCTGTTTGTAGGCGCAAGATTGTTTGGACAGGCTTCGGAGGTGACGGTAGTATTCAATACAAAATCAGATCCTTTGGCAAGAAAAGAGGACGTATTTCCAGTAATGGCAATCAAGGTATTGCCAAAACGCTTCAATAACGGAACCAGTACTTTTATCTCCGGACTGTTGCCGCTTTTCGAAATACAAATAATCACATCGTCATTTTGTATCATTCCTAAATCACCATGAATGGCTTCGGAGGCATGAAGAAACAACGACGGAGTTCCGGTAGAGTTAAAAGTAGCCACCATTTTTTGGGCAATAATAGCGCTTTTTCCTATCCCTGTTACTACTAGTCTTCCGGCAGTATTATAGATGCTTTGTGTGGCACTAATAAAGTTTTCATCCAGAAAATCAGCGAGTTTTGCAATGGATTGGCTTTCCGATAAAATAGTTTTTTTGGCACTGGCCAATATATTTTCTGTAGTTATCAAAACTGAATAATTAAAATTTGTGTGTGTAAAAGAAATTTGTACCTTTAGATGATGCAAATTTATACAAAATACCACATAATAAAGAATGAATTCAAACGAAATTGAAATACACAAAGAATTAAAGAAATATTTTGGCTTCAGCCAATTTAAGGGATTGCAAGAACAAGTCATAAAAAGTCTGTTGAATAAGCAGAACACTTTTGTGATAATGCCAACTGGTGGGGGAAAATCACTTTGCTACCAGCTGCCAGCTTTAATTCAGGAAGGAACTGCAATAGTAGTATCGCCTTTAATCGCCTTGATGAAAAATCAAGTTGATGCCATTCGAAGTTTATCCTCGGAAAACGGGATTGCCCATGTTTTAAATTCCTCCCTGACCAAAACTGAAATTGTGCAAGTAAAAAAGGATATTACCTCTGGATTGACTAAGCTTTTGTACGTTGCGCCAGAATCGTTGACAAAGGAAGAATATGTCAATTTTCTAAAAACCGTACCCATTTCTTTCGTAGCCATAGATGAGGCTCATTGTATCTCAGAGTGGGGACATGATTTTAGACCAGAATACCGGAACCTGAAACACATCATAAAACAACTGGGTGATTTATCTATTATAGGACTAACGGCTACTGCCACTCCTAAAGTACAGGAAGACATTCTCAAAAACTTGGATATGTGTGATGCTACCACTTTTAAAGCATCCTTCAATAGACCCAATTTGTATTATGAAGTACGTACTAAAACAAAAAATATTGAATCGGATATTATTCGGTTCATCAAACAGCATAAAGGCAAATCGGGTATTATTTATTGCCTGAGCCGTAAAAAAGTCGAGGCTATTGCCGAGGTGTTGCAAGTCAACGGGATAAGTGCCGTGCCATATCATGCGGGATTAGATGCTAAAACCCGTGCCAAACATCAGGACATGTTCCTTATGGAGGATGTAGATGTCGTAGTGGCCACCATCGCTTTTGGGATGGGAATAGACAAGCCGGATGTGCGTTTTGTAATTCACCATGATATTCCTAAATCATTAGAAAGCTACTATCAGGAAACAGGACGTGCCGGTCGAGATGGTGGTGAAGGCCATTGCTTGGCGTATTACTCTTATAAAGACGTCGAGAAATTAGAAAAATTCATGTCCGGGAAACCCGTTGCAGAACAGGAAATTGGATTTGCTTTATTACAGGAGGTTGTGGCTTACGCCGAAACTTCGATGTCCAGAAGAAAGTTTCTGTTGCATTACTTTGGAGAAGAATTTGACGATGTCACGGGCGAAGGAGCAGATATGGATGACAACGTTAGAAATCCAAAAACAAAAACAGAAGCTAAAGCGGAAGTAGTACAACTGCTGGAAGTGGTGCGTGATACCAAACATTTATACAAATCAAAAGAAGTTGTTTTTACCTTGATTGGTCGTGTCAATGCAGTGATCAAGGCGCATAGAACGGATGCGCAGTCTTTTTTTGGATGCGGTTCAAAACACGATGAAAAATATTGGATGGCCTTGCTGCGACAGGTTTTGGTAGCTGGCTATTTATCAAAAGATATAGAAACCTATGGCATTGTCAAAATTACCGGCAAAGGACTGGATTTTATAAAAAAACCAAAATCCTTTATGATGTCGGAAGATCATCAATACAATGAGTCAGTCGATGAGGCTATTGTAACCGCATCAAAATCTACCGGAGTTGCAGATGAAGTTCTGATGGGTATGTTGCGGGATTTACGTAAAAAAGTAGCCAAAAAAGTTGGCGTTCCACCATTTGTGGTTTTTCAGGATCCATCACTAGAAGATATGGCTTTGAAATATCCGGTTTCTCAAGAAGAATTGATTAATATTCATGGGGTTGGAGAAGGGAAAGCCAAAAAATATGGAAAGGAATTTCTGGAATTAATCAGCCGCTATGTTGTAGAAAATGACATTACGCGTCCGGAAGATCTTGTCGTAAAATCGACAGGAGTCAATTCAGTAAATAAACTCTATATCATTCAGAATATTGACAGAAAATTATCGCTCGATGATATTGCTTCCGCAAAAGGGATTAAGATGGATGTTTTAATAAAAGAGATGGAACAAATTGTGTATTCCGGTACCAAGCTGAACATAAAATATTGGATTGACGACATGCTTGACGATGAACAACAAGAAGAAATTCACGAGTATTTCATGGAATCCGAATCGGATAATATTGAAGCAGCGCTCAAGGAATTTGACGGTGAATATGATCTTTGTGAATTGCGTCTGATGCGAATAAAATTCATTAGCGAAGTGGCGAATTAAAATAATTTTATGAAGTTTTTAAAAGTGTTTTTTGCTTTTTTAGTATCAGTCAGCTCATTTGCAACCGGTCAGGTTCCGGATTATTTAATTATCGAAAAAGATACTTTAGCCATACAATCAAATCCTTTAGAAGGGTATTTTAAAGATCATCCAATTCCAGAAAAATTAATAACTAACCTTTCCAGTGCCAATTGGAGAGGTTATGTTGCTTATTTTAAATTTATAGATGGAAAATTTGTTGTTGAAAACATTTATAAAGAAGATTATAAAGAAAATAGCAACGGTAAGACTGATTATTTTCTGACCTCTATTTATAAAGATGTTTTTGGGACAAATGTTACTTTTGAATGCAATTATTATTCGGGTTTATTAATATGTCCTTCAGGAAAAATAGTGCAATATGTCCATATGGGGTATAGTTCTCTTTTTGAAAACTACAATCTTATAGAAATAAAAAACGGAATCAATCTCAAATCCAAAAAATTGACTGCGGGAGAGTTTTATCAATTTAGAAGAGATTATTTTAAATACTTTAAACATACCGAAGAATATAAAATAAAGGCTAACGATTTTAAAGAAATATCGATGCAGTCCAATCTTTCTAGCGGGTCTTTTTTTATAGAGAATCCAGGTTTAGGAAGAAAAAACGAATCACTTAAGAAAAAAGAAGCCGAGTTTAAAGCGGATAAGCAAGTTGATGCTTTTCTGTTTGCTTTTTTAAATGATTATATGAAAACAATAGAAATTCCAACAAATTAATAGTTATGAAAAAAAGATACCCATTTTTTAAAATAGTTGCTTTGGCAGTATTTTCAGTTTTAATTTTGAGTTTTACAATCGATAAAAAAGAGCAAGACGAGAAGCTGGTTGGTATTTGGAAAGGTTTTGAAAAAGATGGGCAAATAGAAGGAATTGAAAAACATTGGATTCAACAAAGATTTACTGACGGCACTTATGTAATAATGTTTACATCAAAGGAAGACTGTGAAGTCGAGACTTTTACCGAAAAAGGGAAATGGTGGACCGAAGAGGGTAAATTTTACGAGTCTTCAGAAAGTACTAACGATATAGATGTTTATAATTATGAAGTCAAAAATGATGAAGTCGTTGAATTTAAAAGTATACGGCTGTCTGGGAAAAACAATGATACCTATATATTTAGTGATTACAAACTTGATTTAAAGTGATGTAAGGTTCTATGATTAGGTGGAAAAACCGGTCAAATTGACCACCCAATTCCAGTGCAAATTGACCACCAGTTCCGGAGTAAACTGACCACCCTA